>NZ_JBIDAT010000004.1:0-924546 GCF_043202595.1 Streptomyces sp. NPDC048172 | reverse complement strand
CCAGCCGCCCACCGCACCACATCAACGTCCCCACCCACGAAAAACTCAACGAGCAGACTGCCGCCCCGTCACCTCAAACGCCGTTGCAGTACTAGAGGCGAAGTCAAGCACCAAGGGTGAGCGGCTTTGCCTGAGTTGCCCTGCTTCTACGGGAACGGCACGCAAATCGCTTGGGCCACCGTGCCGCCCGTCGGCTTGCGAGTCATCCAGACGTTTGTGCCGCCTGGGTACGGTTGCAGTCGGCTTAGGAATGCTGGGCCGGAGTCGATGATGCTGCCTCCGCCACCTGCCCCGTGGGTTAGTCGCCCACCCTTGCATACGGTGGAAGCCAAAGCGCTGTCCTTAACGTTTGCATAAGTCTTTGCACCTTGGAGACGGTTCGAGCAAACGGCGATAGCGGTGACTTGCCAGTCGTCCCCGTAGGGCTGATACTCCCGACCCGTGGCCCGGGCTATATCCCGTGGCTGTGAGGATCGGACGAGTTGTAGCGCTGAATCTCCGATAGTGCTTGCGCCAGCACCGAGGACCTGTTTGCTGCCGGGGCAGTCGACAGCCACGGGCTGGAATGTGTCAGATTTCCCCGGGGGGCTTGAGTTGCTGACGATTTCATACCCGGGCGGATCTATCGGAACGCATATAGCGTATGCCACCATTTGCCAATTTTTGGCATAGTTCGGAGGTGCTTCAGCTTCGGCCCGGTAGTGACCAGTCTTTTGGACGCCCTCTCCCGTGTTATAGGGGATGAGGCTTTTCAGCATGACCTTTCCCCCTTCCGGGAGAGTATCACCTCCCCCTCCAAGTACAGAGTGACCTGCTGGGCAATCTGCTGTCACAGACTTTCTTGGGGTTTTGTCGGAGGGTGTTGGATCGGATGGCACGACTGATGCTGGTAGTGCTGCCGCTGGGTTCGACCAGTTCTGTGCCGCAAGGAATCCAGCAAGCAGTAAAAGCGTCAGCGGTATGGTTATGAGTTTCCTGGCAGCTCTAGTACTCATTGCACCCCCGAGGCGGCGAAGTTAGGGGATTAACCGAGTGGGTCAATCGCATGCATGGTTTTTCCGTTGGGTCGTGTCCCGCAGAGCGGTGTAAGCGATCTTGTATCTCCAGCCCCTCACACGCCAACGTGCTGGTCGTGGGAGTTCTACTCCTAAGCGGAATGTGATCCGCTACACCACGTGAGCGGATACGACCTTCCGTTGTCAATCCCCTGTGCATCATTATTCGTACTCTCGACCCTTCCGCGAGTCAATATCTGTGAAATGCGCAGAGAGTGACTCCGGTTCTGTAGGTGCTGCGGTTCCAGAAGTAGCTACGAGAGGGTTACAGGGTGAGATGAGCTAATGCTTGTTCACGCCTAAGGGCGCTTCCTGCTGCTCTTGAAACCGTCCGATGGTTGCCGTGGACGTGATTGGCGAATCCATCAGCGCCACGTGAGGCCGCTCGCGCAGGCCGGATGATCTCCTCGCCGGCCGACCAAGAGCCATCAGAAACGGCCTAGCGGCAGAGGACCTCGTCCGTGAGTTTGTTCAGGGCGCGGCGGGCCTTGAAGTCCTTCTTCGGGTCGTGGCTCTTGCCGGTGGCGTTGATGACGAGGGAGCGGTGGCCGTCCTCGGTGACGCCGCTCCAGAGGTAGAAGCCCTCCAGGTCGCCGCCGTGGCCGACGTAACGACCCCCGCAGCTCAGGTTGTTGCGCATCAGGCCGAGCCCGTACCCCATGCCGGGGAAGATCTTCTGGAAGCTCTCGTTCACCGGCACCGTGCGGCGCATCTCCGCCAGTTGGCGGGGCGGGAGGAGCCTGCCGCGGATCAGCGCGGTGTAGAACCGTTCCAGGTCGCGTTCGGTGCTGATGAGCGAGCCCGCCGCGCCGGCGTGGCCGACGGTGCGCACCGTGGTGTCCGTCCAGCCCTTGGCGTCGCGGTAGGTCTGGTACGTACGGGCGTGCGGCTCCGGCAGGGACGCGTCGCCGGGGGCCGGGGCGTAGGTGTGGCGCAGGGCGAGGGGGTGCGTGATGCGGTGCCTCACCTCGCGGTCCCACGGGTGCCCGGTGATCTTCTCGATGAGCATTCCGGCCAGCAGGAAGTTGGGGTTGGAGTAGTTCCAGTCGGGCTCGGGGTCGTCCGGGGCGGCGGGCGGGAAGTCGGGCTTGTGGCGCATGGCCCCGGTGACGCCGTCCTCGGGGGTGACACGGTTGAAGCGGGTCCGCTCGAACGCCTTCTTCGTGTCGCCGTCCTTCCCGCCACCGTGCTCCGTGTCTTCGAGGAAGTCGTAGTTGTAGATGCCGCTGGTGTGCTGGAGCAGATGGCGGACGGTGACGCGGTTCCCGTCGTTGCCGTTGCCCGAGACGACGCCGGGGAGCCACTTCTCCACCGGGTCGTCGAGCGACAGCTTCCCCTCGGCGACGAGCTGGAGCACGACGACCGCCGTGAAGCTCTTGGTGGCGCTGGCCGCGCGCAGTGAGCCGTTCCTCGGTACGGGCTTCCCCGTGCCGAGCTTCGCCTCCCCGGCTCCGGCCCAGTCCCGGCGTTCACCGTCCCGTACCTCTACGGAGAGCCCGACGAAGCCCGCGTCCTCGCGCGCCCGTTCGACGGCCCGCTGGAGCTGGTCGTGCCGGTCGTGCCTGTCGTCCGGCCGGGACGACGACGCGGGTGCGGGCCCGGCGGCGAGCGTGCCCGTCACGGCCGCCGCCAGCACGCAGCAGGTGGCGATCACGCGGGTCCGGGCCGGAATCCGCCTGCGCTGTACGGGTGTTGTGTCCATGCAGCGAGGGTCCCGGGCCCGGCCCCCGCACGGCCATCCCGCCAGCACCAGGCCCGGGGTGGGGTCAGCCGGAGGTGCCGGGGTTCACCGGACGCCACCGTCGAGCGCGAGCGTGGCGAAGGTCGCCAGCCAGTGGTCGGTGGTGAAGTCGCCCGAGGTGGTGGCCGGAAGGGCTGCCTGGAGGTTGGCCTCGGCGGACGCGGTGAGCGTACGGACGCGGGGGTCCGTCTCCGGGAGGGCCCCGGCGAGGTTGCGCAGCGCGGCGGCCCTGCTGAGGCAGAGGCCGAAGAGGTGGCCGATCTGCGGGTCGGCGGGGTCGGAGATGCGCGGCGGGGGCATGAAGTCGCCCTTCGCGCCCGCCGGTGCGTCGAGTTCGGGCAGGAATGTCGTCAGCCACCCCGCGAACTCCCCGGACGGCAGCACGCGGCGCACCGCGTCCGCCTCCGCGAGGAACGGCGAGAGGAAGTCCTGCCCCGAGGGCTCCCAGCGGCTCGCCGCGCCGTGGTCCGGCACGTACCACTCGCGGATCTTCGCGGCGACGGCCTCGCGCAGCTCCGGTACGCCCGCGCCCTCGGCGCCCTCCGCGCTGTCGAGTATCAGTCCGAGCGCGAAGGCGCTGTTGGCGTGCGTCCCGTGGCGTACGGGGTACGTGGCCTTGCGCAGCCAGGCGAGCGTCAGCTCGGCGACGGCCTCGGTGGCGGGGCGCAGCGCCCGGGACCACCGCTCCGAACCGAGAGCGGCGCTCTCGCTCGCGAGCGCCAGCAACCAGGCCCATCCGTAGGGGCGTTCGAAGGAGGGGTGACGGCGGAGGTAGTCGGCCTCCACGGCCAACGACTGCGGCGTGAGGTGGGCGTCGAGGGTCTCCACCGCGGCGCCCGAGTCGAACGCCGTCCCGTACCGGCGCAGCAGGCGGACCAGCAGCCAGTGCATGTGGACGGACGAGTGCCAGTCGTACGCGCCGTAGAACGCGGGGTGGTACGTGCGCGGCGCGACCAGCTCGTCCGGACCCGCGAGGAGGTGCTGCGGGGCGTTGGGGTACTCACGGGTGACGTTGGCGCGGGCCAGCTCGGCGAAGACGCCTGCCCTGTCGGCCAGTACGGGATTCCGTTCGGTGCTCGGCTCGGTGCTCGGCTCGGTGCTCAATGTGTCGCTCCTCCCGTTTCGCGGATGTCGGTGGCCGTCGTGGCCGCCGCCTCCAGCATCGCGCCGAGGCCCGTGGCCATGTCCCGTACGGACATCGCGGGTTTGCCCGCGCCCGCCGCGCCGAGCGCCGTCACCTGGTGCGGGGCGAAGGGGACGTGCACGAAGCCGCCCCGTACGTCCGGGTGTTCGGTGGCGAGGAGGTGCGCGAGGCCGTAGAAGACGTGGTTGCAGACGAAGGTGCCCGCCGACTGGGAGACGGAGGCCGGGATTCCGGCGGCGCGGGACGCGGCCACGCACGCCTTCACCGGGAGCGGCGCGAAGTACGCCGCCGGTCCGCCCGGGACGATGGGCTCGTCGATGGGCTCCTGCCCGGCGTTGTCCGGGATGCGCGCGTCGTCGACGTTGATCGCGACGCGTTCGACGGTGAGGTCGGGACGGCCGCCCGCCTGGCCCAGGGCCAGGACGAGTGACGGGCGGTGCGTCTCCACCGCCGTGCGCAGCTCTTCCAGCGACCTGCGGTAGACGCAGCTCAGCTGGACGGCGCTCACCTCCAGCCCCTCCGGGGGCTCGGCGGCGAGCTGTTCTGCCGCTGTCCAGGAGGGGTTGTCCCCGTAGCCCTCGAACGGCTCGAAGCCGGTCAGCAGGACCTTCGTGACGTCAGGCATGTGCGGCTCCCGTCCGCTAGAAGGCGAAGAAGTAGATCAGCGCGATGTTGCAGCCGAGCATCGCGACGGCGGTCGGGGCCTGGGCCTTGATCGGGCCGTACTGGTCCTTCAGCTCCAGCAGCGCGGCGGGCACGATGTTGAAGTTGGCCGCCATCGGGGTGCACAGCGTGCCGCAGAACCCGGCGAGCATGCCGATCGCGAGGATCGCCGCCGGGTTGCCGTCCATCTGCTCGACGAGGACGGGCCAGCCGACGGCCGCGGTCATCACGGGGAAGGCCGCGAAGGCGTTGCCCATGATCAGGGTGAAGACGAACATGCCCGCGCAGAACAGCGCGACGGCCGCGAGCTTCTGCCCGTCCGGCAGGATCTGCTCGGTGATCTTGCCGACCTGGGTGCCGACCCCGGCCGCCTGGAAGATCGCGCCGAGCACGGAGAGCAGCTGCGGCAGCAGCAGCGCCCAGCCCATGGACTCCAGCAGCCCGCGCCCGGCGTGCAGCGGCACGCTCACCTTGCGCTCGCGCAGGATCCACATCCCGACGCCGAGCGCGACGATCGCGCCGAGGCCGAGCCCGAGGATGGTCTCGCTGTCCTTCTCCAGTACGGGCGTCCCGCCGATCTTCCACTTGGAGACGAGGACGGCGCAGAGCATGGCGACGACCGGGATGGTCAGCGCGGGGATGAAGAGCTTGTTGCCGAAGCGGGCCGCGAGGGCCGCGCGCTTCTCCTCGGTGGTGGTCTCGGGCGTGCCCTTGCCCGTGCGGTTGAAGCCGCCTATGCAGATGAGGGCGAGGACGGCGACGCCGAGGGGCTCGGCGGGCAGGGACTTGTCGACGACCCACGTCGAGTAGAAGAAGCAGGCGCCGAGCAGGCCCCAGAAGGAGGCGGTGCCGAGCCGCTTGGGGTTGCTGCGGTCGTTCACCATCTGGAGCGCCATGAGGATGAAGACGGCGCCGACCAGCCAGAAGAACCATTCGGACTTGATCACTTGGCACCCGCCTCGTTCTGCGCGTCCTTGGTGTCGTCCCCGACGGCCATCTCGGCGTTGCCGGTGACCAGCTCGCGTTCGAGCTGCCGGTCGAGCCGCAGCAGCCTGCCGCCGTGGATGAAGAAGGCGCAGACGGCGCTGGGTATCGCCCACAGCGCGAGGTGCAGGGGCTCCAGGTGGGTGTCGTACGTGCTGTTCACCAGGCCCGTGATCAGCAGGATGGAGCCGATGGCGAGGAAGCAGTCCTCACCGAAGAAGAGCCCGACCGTGTCGGTGCCCGCCGAGTGCGAACGGACCTTCTCGCGGACCTTCTCCGGGAGCGGGCGTCCGCCGTTGCGGCGCTCGGTCGCGGCCTCGGCCATCGGCGCGATCATCGGCCGGACGCTCTGCGCGGGGCCGCCGATGGTCTGGAGCCCGACGGCCGCGGTGAGCTGGCGCAGCAGCAGGTAGAGCGTGAGGAAGCGGCCCGTCGTCAGCTTGTTGCCGAACTTGCCGATGAGGGTGCGGGCCTGCTGCTGGAGGCCGTTGCGCTCCAGGAGGCCGATCACGGGAAGCGTGATGGCGAAGATCGTCACCGAACGGCTGGACGCGAAGCTCTCCCCGAAGGTCCGGAGGATCTCGACGGGGGAGAGCTTGCCCAGCAGTCCGGTGGCGATCCCGGCCACCCCGACCACGAGCAGGGGGTTGCGGCGCGTCGCGAATCCGAGGACCACCACGAGGACGCCGAGCAGAACGATCATGTCGTCTCCGCCTTCTGTGCCTGTGCGAGAGGGGAGCGTCAGGGGTGCCCGTGTCCATGGCCGTGTCCGGCGGTGCGGAGGCGGTCCCCGTGAAGCAAGTTTCACGGGAGGTTAGAGGATCGTTCAACGATCCGACAAGGGCATGGGCAGCAGAGAAATCGCCCCGCCTCGCCGCTGTGTGCGGAGCGGCAAAACGGGGCGAAAAGGGGTGAAGGGGATGATTTCCCCGGAGGTCAGTCGACGGGCTGCTCGGGGTACGCCTCGATCAACTGCCGCCGCGAGTCCTCCAGGTAGAAGCCGAGCAGCCGCTCGGCGCCCGCCGCGTCCCCGGCCTCCAGGGTGCGGACGATCTGCCGGTTGCGGGCGAGATACGGCTCGTGGAACCGGCGGGGGTCGTCCATGATGTGGAACGCCAGCCGCAGCTCGGCGAGCACGCCGCGCATCAGGTCGTCGGTGCGCGGGCTCTCGGCCAGCCCGGCGAGGGCCTGGTGGAAGCGGATGTTCGCGGTCGCGCAGTCGTGCCAGACGCCCGCCGCCGCGGCCTTCTCGCCCGCCTCCACGGCGGCCCTGACCTCGCGCACCCGGTAGGGCGGCTCGCCCAGCTCGCGCAGTGCCGCACACTCGACGAGGCGCCTTACGCGGTAGATGTCCACGATGTCCGCCGCGGTGAGCACCCGGACGAACGTCCCCTTGTTGAGCCGGTGGACGAGCAGCCGCTCGTGGGTGAGGAGGCGGAACGCCTCCCGCAGCGTGTTCCGCGAGACGCCGAGCGCGCCGCAGATGCGCTCCTCGGAGAGGCGCGTGCCGGGCCGGAAGGAGCCCCGCGCGATCCGCTCGCGCAGGATGGCCGCGACGCGCTCCGCCGTGCTCGTCCGCCCGAGCAGCGCGCGGTCCGCCGCGAGTTCGGACAGCGCGTCGGTGAGGACGAGGGACGTGTCCGCGGTCATCGTGATCTCCCCCCGGGGTGGTGGTGGGGCCAGTCAATCCGAGAATGCGGTGAAAGGGAATCGGGATCAAGGACGGTCTTGCCGGATTGTTCAACAATCCCGTACGTTGCTGACGATGGACCAGATGACCGACTCCCAGAGCGCCCCTGCGGTCGCGCCCGCGGTCGCCTCCGCGGTCGCGCCGACGATCGACCTCAACGCCGACCTCGGCGAAGGGTTCGGGCGGTGGCGCCTCACCGACGACGAGGCCCTGCTCTCCTCGGTCACCAGCGCCAACGTCGCCTGCGGCTTCCACGCGGGCGACCCCGCGACCATGCGCCGCGTCTGCGAGCTGGCCGCCGAGCGGGGCGTACGAATCGGCGCCCAGGTCTCGTACCGGGACCTGGCCGGGTTCGGCCGCCGCGCCATGGACGTACCGGCCGACGAGCTGGCCGCCGAAGTCGCGTACCAGATCGGCGCCCTGGAGATCTTCGCCCGCGCCGCCGGGACCGGTGTGACGTACGTCAAGCCGCACGGCGCGCTCTACAACCGGACCGTGCGCGACGCGGGGCAGGCCGCCGCCGTCGCCGAGGGCGTCCGCCTCGCGCGCGCCGCGACCGGGCGCGCCCTGCCCGTCCTCGGCCTGCCCGGCTCCGAGCTGCACGCCGCGGCGGCCGAGGCGGGGCTTCCGTGTGTGGCCGAGGCGTTCGCCGACCGGGGCTACCAGCCCGACGGCACCCTGGTACCGCGCTCCGAGCCGGGTGCGGTGCTCACCGAGCCCGACCAGGTCGTCAAGCGGTCCGTACGGCTCGCGCGCGACGGCGAGGTGACCGCCGCCGACGGCCGTACGGTCACCGTGCGCGCCCGCTCCCTGTGCGTCCACGGCGACACCCCCGACGCGGCGCGGCTCGCCCGCCGGGTGCGGGAGGAGCTGGCCGCCGCCGGGGTCGGCGTCCAGGCCTTCGCATGACCACCGAACCGCCACGGGGGCTGGACCTCGTCGTGCTCCCCGTCGGGCGGCACGGGCTGCTCGTCGAACTGCCCACGGCCGAGGCCACGGAGGCGTTCCACGCCGAGGTGCTGCGGCGCCGCGCGGACGGCAGCCTGCCACCCGTACGGGAGATCGTGCCCGGCGCGCGGACCGTACTGCTCGACGGGCTGGAGGCCCCCGAGCGGCTCACCCGCGAGCTGCCGCGCTGGCGGATACCGCCGCTCGTCGCCGGGACGGAGGGCGCGCTGGAGATCCCCGTCCGCTACGACGGGCCCGACGTGGCCGAGGTCGCCGCGCTGTGGGGCGTCACGCCCGACGAGGTCGGGCGGGTGCACGCGGCGACCGAGTTCCGGGTCGCCTTCTGCGGCTTCGCGCCCGGCTTCGGCTATCTCACCGGGCTCGACGAGAAGTATCACGTGCCCCGCCGCGCCAACCCGCGTACCAAGGTCCCCGTCGGCGCGGTAGGGCTCGCGGGCGGCTACACCGGCGTCTACCCGCGCTCCTCGCCCGGCGGCTGGCAGCTCATCGGCACCGCGCCGGACACCGTCCTGTGGGACCCGGCCCGCACCCCCGCCGCGCTCCTCGCCCCCGGCACCCGCGTCCGCTTCGTCCCGCAGGAAGGGTCCCGAGCATGACCCCCGGCCCCTCCTCCGTCTCCGCCCCGAACTCCGTCTCCGTCGTACGCGCCGGGGCGCTCACCACCGTGCAGGACCTCGGGCGGACCGGGTGCGCGCACCTCGGGGTGCCGCGTTCCGGCGCGCTGGACGAGGCCGCGCACCGGCTCGCGAACCGGCTGCTCGGGAACGACGAGGGCGCGGCCACCCTGGAGACCACCGTCACCGGTTGCGCGCTGCGTGCGGAGGCCGCGGAGGGCGGAGCCGTGACCGCCGTCGTCACCGGCGCGCCCTGTCCCGTCCGGCTCGACGGGCGCCCGGCGCCGTGGGGCGTACCCGTACGGGTGCCGGCCGGGTCCGTGCTGGAGATCGGGGCCGCCACGCACGGCGTCCGCTCGTACGTGGGCCTCGCGGGCGGCGTCGCCGTGGAGCCCGTGCTCGGCAGCCGGGCCACCGACCTGCTCTCCGGGCTCGGCCCGGACCCGCTGCGCGACGGCGCTACGCTGCCCCTCGGCGACGCCCGTACGGGAGAGCCGGACCCCGGCCCCGACGCCGCCCCCTGGCTCGCGCCGCCCCGCGAACTCGTGCTGCCCGTCGTGCCGGGACCCCGGACCGCGTGGTTCACGCCCGGCGCGCTGCGGACCCTGACCGGCGGCACCTTCCGCGTCTCCCCGGCGAGCAACCGCATCGGCCTGCGCCTGGAGGGCCCGCGGCTGGAGCGCGCGGTCGAGGGCGAACTGCTCTCCGAGGGCATGCCGCTCGGCGCGCTCCAGGTGCCGCCCGAGGGGCGCCCCGTGGTCTTCCTCGCGGACCATCCGACGACCGGCGGTTACCCGGTGATCGGCGTCGTCCCCGAGCCCGCGCTCGCCGCCGCGGCCCAGGCCCCGCCCGGCACTCCGGTGCGTTTCATCCCCTCCTGAGAGCCTCGCGCTCCGTGAACGCCCCTGGTCCGGACCAGGCTTCGCGTCTCGGCCATGCATTTCTCATACCCGCGTCGTGACAAACGTGACTGTTTTCCGTGCGAATGGCATGGCAGCCTCAATTCCGTGCTTCCCGAGGGGGGACGATGGATAAGCGGTACGAGGTTTTCTGCCTGGCCGACAAGTTCTTCTACGAGAGTCCGGAACATTTGTCCGAACGGGCGGAGTCCGAGGGTCCTCAAGGGAATCGGGACGACGACACCCTGTCCACGGCGCGGCGCCCCGTGCCCGCCGGATGGCGCCGCTCACGCACCGGCGACTGGCTCGAACACCGCCCTGAACAGGGCGACTTCCCCGAGCAGGGCTGGAAGATCCATGTCTCCGCGTGCCTGGAGAATGCCGACCGGATAGCCGCGGCCGTCTGGGAGCACTGCATTCCGCGCGGAATTCCCTTCAAGTTCGTCCCTGCTCGTACGCTGCTCTACTTACGTAATGCCAAATACGCCTCCCGTGCCATGAGCGGGAAATTCAGCACCCTCTATCCGAGCAGTGAAGACCAACTTCACACAATTCTCACAGAACTTGGCGAACAGCTCGCGGGAGAAGCGGGCCCCTACGTTCTCACCGACCTCCGCTGGCGCGAAGGGCCCCTCTACGTCCGTTACGGAGGCTTCGCCCCGCGCTACGTCCCCACCCCCGACGGCACCCTCGTCCCCGCCGTCCAGAACGCCGAGGGCGACCTCGTCCCCGACCGCAAGGACCCGGCGTTCCACGTCCCCGACTGGGTGACGCTCCCGGAGTTCCTCCGCCCGCACCTGGAGGCCCGCTCCGCCGCCACCGTCGGCGACCTCCCGTACCGCATCGAGCGCGCCCTGCACTTCTCCAACGGCGGCGGCGTGTACGGCGGCACCGACACCCGGACCGGGGAGCGCGTCGTCCTCAAGGAGGGCAGGCCGCACGCCGGACTGGCCGCCGACCGCGCCGACGCCGTCGCCCGGCTGGAGCGCGAGAAGGCCGCGCTCGAAGCGCTGGAGGGGCTGGAGTGCGCGCCCGGCGTCCGCGACTGGTTCACCCTCGACGGGCACCGCTTCCTGGTCATGGACCACCTGCCGGGCCAGACCCTCAACTCCTTCTTCGCCCAGCGGCACCCGCTGCTCACCGCCGACCCCGACCCGGAGGCCGTCGCCGGCTACACGCGCTGGGCGCTGCGCGTGCACCGCCTCGTGGAGGAGGCCGTCGCCGCCGTGCACGGGCGGGGCATCGTCTTCAACGACCTGCACATGTACAACATCATGGTCGCGCCCGACGAACAGTCCGTCGCTCTCCTCGACTTCGAGGCCGCGGGCCGCGCCGTCGACAACCCGCGCCAGATCGTCGCCCACCCCGGCTTCATGGCCCCGCCCGGCCGCACCGGCTTCGCCGTCGACCAGTACGCGCTGGCCTGCCTGCGCCTCGCGCTCTTCATCCCGATGACGACGGTCCTCGGCATCGACCGCGGCAAGGCGGCGCACCTCGCGGAGATCGCCGCGGCCCAGTTCCCCGACGTGCCCGCGGAGTTCCTCGCCGAGGCCGTCGCCACGATCGAGGGAGAAGACGGCCCCGAGCCGTCCCGTACGCGCCGCACCCGCCGCCACCTCCCCGCCGAGCCCGCCGACTGGCCGCGCTCCCGCGACGCCATGGCCGGGGCGATCCTCGCCTCAGCCACCCCGGAGCGCGACGACCGGCTCTTCCCCGGCGACATCACCCAATTCGGCCCCGGCGGCGGACTCGGCCTCGCGCACGGCGCGGCCGGAGTGCTGCACGCCCTCGCCGAGACCGGCGCCGCCCCGTACCCCGACGGCGAGGAGTGGCTGCTGCGCCGCACCGACCCGCCGCCGCGCGGCACCCCGCTCGGCCTCTACGACGGACTCCTCGGCGCCGCCTGCGTCCTCGACCGGCTCGGGCACACCAAGCGGGCCGTCGCGCTCGCCGGGATCGTCACCGACGAGCACGAGAACTGGCGGCGGCTCGGACCGGCCCTGCACGGCGGCCTCGCGGGCATCGGCCTCGCGCTCGACCACCTCGCGGACACGACGGGCGAGACGGCGTTCCGGGACGGCGCGGCCCGCGCCCTCGAACTCCTCGCCGCGCCCCGCACCCCCGCCGACGGCAACGCTGACAGCGCGAAGGCGCGCGCCGGACTGCTGCACGGTTCGTCCGGCGAGGCCCTCTTCTTCCTCCGCCTCCACGCGCGTACGGGCGACACGGCCCTGCGCGAAGCGGCGGCGGGCGCGCTCCGCGCCGACCTCGCGCGCTGCGTACGCGACGGCGCGGGCACCCTGCTGGTCGACGAGGGGCGGCGGCTCATGCCGTACCTCGGCGAGGGCAGCGTCGGCATCGCCGCCGTCCTCGACGAGTACGCCCGCCACGCGCCCCTCGACGACGACCTCGCCGGAGCCCGCGCGGCCGTCCTCCCGGCGGCCAAGGTCCGCTACTGCGCGCAACCCGGCCTCTTCCGGGGCCGCGCCGGACTGCTGCTGCACCTCGCCCGTACGGCCACGCCCGGCGTCACGCCCGCCGACCTGGCCGCGCAGCTCGACGGGCTGTCCTGGTACGGCATCGACCACCGGGGCCGACTCGCCTTCCCCGGCGAGCAGATGATGCGGCTCTCCATGGACCTGGCCACCGGCACGGCGGGCTGCCTGCTGGCGGCGGGCGCCGCCGCGGCGGCCCTGCACGACCCGTACGGAGGGCATCACCCGGCCCTCCCCTTCCTGCCGTCCCCCGCGGACGGCTCCGAGACCGGCCCCCTCGCGGGGTCGTGAGAAAGAAACCGCACCACAGTCCCCACATCCGAGCGAAAGGACACCGACATGGCACTCCTCGACCTGCAGACGATGGAAGCCGAAGAGGAAATGACCGGTGGCGGCGGCGACGTCAGCTACGCGAGCCTCCTCCTCTGCGGCAACAGCGGTCTGAGCGTCATCACCTGTTGACAGGTGTGACCCGATGACCCGCGGCCCCGGGGGGAGCCATCTCTCCCGGGGCCGCATCCCTCGCGTGAGGAGACCGAGCCACGTGACGAGCACGCCGAAGGACGCCCGGCGGCTCCTGGTGACCGCGACCCGGCACGGCGCCCCGCGCGCCCTCACGCTCGGCCTCGTCAGCACCTCCGCCGCGGCGGCCACGCTGCTGCTGCCCGCCGTCCTCGGCCGCGCCCTCGACGTGCTGCTCGCGAACGGGGGAGGGGACGGGGGAGGGGCGGGCCGCTGGCTCCTGCTGAGCACCGTCCTCAGCCTCGCCGCCGTGCTGCTCGACGCCGCCGACACCGTCCTCACCGGCACCCTCAACTCCCGTACCACCGCCTGGCTGCGCACCCGGCTCGTGCACCACCTGCTCTCCCTCGCGCCCGCCCGCGCCCGCCGCTTCAGCGACGGCGACCTCGTGACGCGCGGCACCGCCAACGCCGCCCACGCCGGGAACGCGCCCAGCGCCGCCGCCTCCACCCTCGCCGCGCTCGCGCTGCCGCTCGGCGGCATCGCCGCGCTCGCCCTGCTCGACCTCCGGCTCGCCGCCGTCTTCCTCGTCGGCGCGCCGCTGCTCGGCCTGGTGCTGCGCGCCTTCCTGCGCACCACCTCCGACTGCGTCGCCCGCTACCAGGAGGAGCAGGGCCGCATCGCCGGGCGTCTGGTGGAGGTGCTGGGCGGCGCCCGTACGGTCGCGGCGGCCCGGACGTACGGGCGTGAGCGCGACCGGATCCTCGGCCCGCTGCCCGCGCTCAGCGCGCAGGGCCACCGGATGTGGCGCGTCCAGGGCCGGTCCACCGCGCAGGCGGCCGTCCTCGTGCCGCTGCTCCAGGTCGGCGTCGTCGCGGTGGGCGGACTGCTCGTCGCGCACGGCGAACTGAGCGTCGGCGGCCTCGTCGCCGCCGCGCGCTACGCCGTCCTCGCCGCGGGCATCGGCGGGCTCGTCGGCCACCTCGAAGGGCTCGTCCGCAGTACGGGCGCGGCGCGCCGCCTCCACGAGGTGCACGCCGAACCGCCCTTCCGGCACGGTTCCGGGGGGCTCCCCGAAGGGCCGGGGCGGCTGGAACTGCGCGGTGTACGCGCCGTACGCGGAGGCACCGCCGTGCTCGACGGCGTCGACCTCACCGTGCCCGGCGGCGCGACCGTCGCCGTCGTCGGCCGTTCCGGCGCGGGCAAGTCCCTGCTGGCCGCGCTCGCCGGGCGGCTGGAGGACCCCGACGAGGGCAGCGTCCTGCTCGACGGCGTCGACCTCGCCACCCTCGACCGCGACGCGCTGCGCCACGCCGTCGGCTACGCCTTCGAACGCCCGGCCCTGCTCGGCGGCACCCTCGGCGGCACGATCGCCCTGGGCCCCCGTAACCCGGGCCCCGGCCCCGAACGGATCAGGAAGGCGGCCCGCGCCGCCTGCGCCGACGGCTTCGTCCGTACGCTCCCCGAGGGCTACGCCACGCCCTGCGCCCGCGCCAGGCTCTCCGGGGGCGAGGTCCAACGCCTCGGCCTGGCACGCGCGTTCGCCCACGACGGACGGCTGCTGATCCTCGACGACGCGACGTCCAGCCTCGACACGGCCACCGAACTCCGCGTCTCCGGGACCCTGCTGGGCCCCGGCACCACCCGTACCCGCCTCGTCGTGGCCCACCGCGCCTCCACGGCGGCCCGGTCCGACCTCACGGTGTGGCTCGACGACGGCCGGGTCCGCGCACTGGGCCCGCACGCGTTGCTGTGGGCGGAACACCCGGCGTACCGCCGCTTGTTCGCGGCCGATGGCGAGGAGGACTAGCGGCATGTTCGCGGCGGGGCTTCGCTTCCTGTGGGGACGTCGCGGGGCCGTGGCGGCTCTGGTGGGGTGGTCGCTGCTGGAGTCGGCGCAGACCTTCGCCCTCGGGTTCGCGCTCGCCCGCGCGCTCGACGACGGGTTCCTCGCGGGCCGCACCGGGACGGGCCTCGGCTGGCTGGCCGTCGCCGGGGCCGGGGCCCTCGCGGGAGCGCTGGGCACGGCCCGCGTCTACCGCGCGCTGGCGGCGCTCGCGGAGCCCTTCCGGGATCTGCTCGTACGGCGGGTCGTCGCGCGCGGACTGGGCGCCGCGCTGCGCGACGGTACGGGCGACGCCGCGGTCGTCTCGCGGCTGACGCACCAGGTGGAGATCGCCCGGGACAGCTTCGCCGGGGTCGTGATGGTCGCCCGTTCCTTCGTCTTCACGGCGCTCGGCGCGCTGGTCGGCCTCGCCTCGCTGGCACCGCCGCTGCTCCTGGTCGTCCTGCCGCCGCTGCTGCTCGGCCTCGCGCTCTTCTTCGCCACGCTGCGCCCGCTCGCCCGCCGCCAGCGCGCACTCCTCGTCGCCGACGAGGAGCTGGCGGAGGAGCTGGGCGTGACGGTCGGCGGGCTGCGGGACGTCGCGGCGGCGGGCGCGCGGGAGGCCGTGGGGGAGCGGGCCGGAGAGCGGATCGAGGCGGAGCGCCGGGCGGCCGACTCGCTGGCCCGCTGGGGCGTCTCGCGCGCGCTCGCGGTCGGCGTCGGCGGCCGTCTCCCCGTCGTCCTGCTGATCGTGCTCGCCCCCTGGCTCCTGGCCCACGGTGTCTCCGCGGGTGCCCTCGCCGCCGCCCTCACGTACCTCACACAGGCCCTGCTCCCCGCCCTGCAGAGCCTCGTCCACGGCTTCGGCAGCGCGGGCGCCCGCCTGACGGTCGTCATCGCCCGCCTGACCCACGCCGCGGGAGCCCCCGAACCACCGCCGGAACCGGGCCCGCACGCCACCCGGCACGGCGCCCCCGCCCTGGAAGCGCGTGGGGTCTCCTTCGCGTACGGGGGCGGGGCGCGGGCCGTGCTCGACCGGCTCGATCTCGTCGTGCCGCGTGGCGGTTCGCTGGCCGTCGTGGGGCCGAGTGGGATCGGGAAGTCGACGCTCGCGCTGCTCGTCGCCGGGCTGCTGGAGCCCGGGAACGGTGAGCTGCTCGTCGACGGGGTGCCCGCCTCGCGCGCGCCCGCGGAAAGCAGGGTGCTGATCCCGCAGGAGGCGTACGTGTTCGGCGGGAGCGTGCGCGAGAACCTCACGTACTACGGGCCTCGCGGCGACGACGAGGTGCACGCCGCGGCGCGGGCCGTCGGCGCCGACGCGCTCGTCGCCCGGCTCGGCGGGCTGGACGCCGACGTCGATCCCCGGGCCCTGTCCGCGGGTGAGCGCCAGTTGCTGGCGCTCACCCGGGCCCACCTCTCGCCCGCGCCCCTCGCCGTGCTGGACGAGGCGACCTGTCACCTCGACCCGGCCGCCGAGGAGCGCGCCGAGCTCGCCTTCGCGCGGCGCGAGGGCGGCACGCTGATCGTCGTCGCGCACCGCCTCAGCTCCGCGCGCAGGGCGGACAGGGTGCTGGTCCTGGACGGCGCCCACGCCGTCACGGGCACGCACCGGGAGGTGGCCGAACGTTCTCCTCTCTACCGCGACTTGACCGGAATCTGGGCCTCGCAGCCAGGGTCGTCACAGCCAGCCCGCCCCCTGGGAGATACGGATGGCGTCGATGCGGTTGCGGGCACCGGTCTTGCGGGTGATGGCCGACATGTAGTTCCGCACCGTGCCGTCGGAGAGGCTGAGCCGGTCCGCGATCTCCGCGATCGACGCGCCCTCGGCGGCGACTGACAGCACGCACAGTTCACGCGGGGTGAGCGGCACCGCCTCGGCCCGCAGGAACGCCACGGCGAGCGCGTCGTCCACGAACCGCTCGCCGCGTGCCACTTGGCGCACACCGGCGAGCAGCACCTCCGGTGTCGCGTTCTTGTCGACGTAGCCGAGCGCCCGCGCGGCGTGCGCCCTGCGCAGAGCGCCGGGGTGGTCCGCGCTGGCCAGGGCCAGCAGTCTGCTGGGCGGAGCCTGGGCCGTGCGCCTCGGTACGGCCAGTTCCTCCAGCTCGGGACCGTCGGCCGAGTCGACGTCCACGACGCATACGTCGGCGGGCGAGGCCCGCATGCTTGACAGCGCCTTTCTCCAGGGAGTGGTCCTGATCGCCATGTCATGGGCCTTGCCGAGCAACTCGGCCAGGCCGAATCTGAGCAGCCTGAGATCGTGCACGATGAGCACCCGAATCACGCTTTCCATCCCTCCGCGGCCTCCCCCGGCCTATGGACGCGCGCTCAGTACCTGTCCTTCATACCTGGACGGGAGGGGTAGTGCGAGGGCCGAGAACCGGCCACGGGGGAGCACAAGGGGCGCACGCATGGGGCGTGCGGAACGCGCCGCACCTCGACTTCCCTCAGCCGCGTGGATCCGTCACGTCGATCAGGCGGCAGACCGTCTCGATGTCGATCTTCACCTGCGCGATCGAGGCCCGCCCCGAGAGCCAGGTGATCAGCGCCGAGTGCCAGGTGTGCTCGATGACGCGGACCGCCGAGAGCTGCTCGGGCGTCGGCGCCGCCTCCAGGCCCATCGCGTCCAGGATGATCGTCGTCGTCAGCCGCGAGACCGTGTCGACCTCCGGGCTCACCGAGCGGTCCGCGAAGGTCAGCGCCCGCACCATCGCGTCCGCGAGATGCGGCTCGCGCTGCATCGCGCGGAAGGCGCGCATCAGCGTCTCGGCGACGCGGGCCGCCGCGCCGTCCTCCGACGGCGGGCGCTTGTGCAGCGTCTCGTGCATCTGCTGCAGCTGGTCCTGCATGGTGGCGACCAGCAGGTGGATCTTGGAGGGGAAGTAGCGGTAGAGCGTGCCCAGCGCCACGTTCGACGTCTCCGCGACCTCGCGCATCTGCACGGCGTCGAAGCCGCCGCGCCGCGCCAGCCGCGCGCTCGCGTGCAGGATGCGGCGCCGCCGCGCCTCCTGCCGCTCGGTGAGCGGCGGGGAGGAGCCCGCGGAGGAGCCCTGGGTGCGGGACGCCGGCGCGAGGGCCGGCGTGTGCTGTGCCGGAGGTGTCGACTCTGTCCTCATGAATCCCGTTTCCGTGGCTGGCTCAGCGGGTTCGGCCTGCTGGGAGCCGTGCGAGCCGTGCATTGTGGCAGGCGGCTCCGGGGTGGCGCGAATCACCGCTTCCGGCTGCTCGCCGGAAGTGACTGGCCGGTAAATTCGTAGCCGGTGGACGGCAGGACCTCGTGAGCCGGGTCGTTCGTGAAACTTGTTCTAGGTTAGCGCGAGCCGCTACGCTCCGCCGGGAGCGCAGCGATGAAGGGGGACGCGAGTGACCGCGGAGGCCGTACGCGAACGTCCGCTGCGTATCGCGATGCTGACGTACAAGGGCAACCCCTTCTGCGGCGGCCAGGGCGTCTACGTGCGTCACCTCTCCCGCGAGCTCGCCCGGCTCGGGCACACCGTCGAGGTCATCGGCGCGCAGCCGTACCCGGTGCTCGACGCCGTCGGTGAGGGCGTCACCCTGACCGAGCTGCCCAGCCTCGACCTCTACCGGCAACCCGACCCGTTCCGCACCCCCAAGCCGCACGAGTACCGCGACTGGGTGGACCTGCTGGAGGTCGGCACCATGTGGACGGGCGGCTTCCCCGAGCCGCTCACCTTCTCGCTCCGCGCCCGCCGCCATCTCGCCGCGCGCCGGGGCCGGTTCGACGTCGTCCACGACAACCAGACGCTGGGATACGGGCTGCTCGGCGGCGCGCGCGCCCTGGGCGCGCCCCTCGTCACCACGATCCACCACCCCATCACCGTCGACCGCCGTCTCGAACTCGACGCCGCCGACGGCTGGCGCCGCCGCGCCTCGGTCCGCCGCTGGTACGGGTTCACGCGCATGCAGAAGCGCGTCGCCCGCCGCCTGCCCAGCGTCCTCACCGTCTCCGGCTCCTCCCGCCAGGAGATCGTCGACGACCTCGGCGTGCGCGAGGACCGGGTCCACGTCGTGCCCATCGGCGCCGACACCGCGCTCTTCTCGCCCGACCCCGCCGTCCCCGAGGTGCCGGGCCGGATCGTGACCACCTCCAGCGCCGACGTCCCGCTCAAGGGCCTCGTGCACCTGGTCGAAGCCCTCGCCAAGGCCCGCGCCGAGCGCCCCGAGGCCCACCTCGTCGTGGTCGGCAAGCGCCCCGAGGAGGGGCCCGTGGCGGCGGCGATCGAGCAGTACGGACTCGGCGGCGCCGTCGAGTTCGTCAAGGGCATCAGCGACGCGGAGCTCGCAGGCCTCGTGCGCGGCGCCCAGGTCGCCTGCGTGCCCTCGCTCTACGAGGGCTTCTCGCTGCCCGCCGCCGAGGCCATGGCCACCGGCACCCCGCTGCTGGCCACCACCGGCGGCGCGATCCCCGAGGTCGCGGGGCGCGACGGCGAGACCTGCCTCGCGGTGCCGCCCGGCGACGCGGGCGCGCTCGCCGCCGGGCTCGTACGGCTGCTGGGGGACGACGGGCTGCGGGCGCGGCTCGGCGCGGCCGGGCGGGCGCGAGTGCTGTCCCGCTTCACCTGGGAGCGGGCCGCGGTCGGAACGGTGGAGCGGTACCGCGCCGCGATGGACGCGCGTGGCGCGCGTGCGGCCCAGAGTGGTGCCGCCCAGGGGGCCCGCGGTGTGGCCCCCGTGCCCTCTCCGGTGGCGCGGCCACCCGCCGATGTGGCCTCCGCCGTGGCCGACGGACGCTGACCGCCCCCTCCCTCTCCACCCGCACCTCCTCCCGCCGGAAGGCTGACCCCCGTGCTGACCGTTGACTTCACCCGATTCCCGCTCGCCTCCGGCGATCGCGTCCTCGACCTGGGGTGCGGAGCGGGACGGCACGCCTTCGAGTGCTACCGGCGCGGCGCCCGCGTCGTCGCCCTCGACCGGAACGCCGAGGAGATCCGCGAGGTCGCCACCTGGTTCGCCGCGATGAAGGAGGCCGGGGAGGCCCCGGAGGGCGCCACCGCCACGGCCATGGAGGGCGACGCGCTCGCGCTGCCCTTCCCCGACGACAGCTTCGACGTCGTGATCATCTCCGAGGTCATGGAGCACATCCCCGACGACAAGGGCGTGCTCGCCGAGATGGTCCGCGTCCTCAAGCCGGGCGGCCGGATCGCCGTGACCGTCCCGCGCTACGGGCCCGAGAAGGTCTGCTGGGCCCTCAGCGACGCGTACCACGAGGTCGAGGGCGGCCACATCCGCATCTACCGGGGCGACGAACTCCTCGGCCGGATGCGCGAGGCCGGGCTCCGGCCCTACGGGACCCACCACGCGCACGGGCTGCACTCCCCGTACTGGTGGCTGAAGTGCGCGTTCGGCGTCGACAACGACAAGGCGCTGCCGGTCAAGGCGTACCACAAGCTGCTGGTCTGGGACATCATGAAGAAACCGCTGGCCACGCGCCTCGCGGAGCGCGCGCTCGACCCGGTCATCGGCAAGAGTTTCGTGGCGTACGCGACCAAGCCCCACCTGCGCGCTTCGGCAGCGCCGGGCGCCAAGTGACGAGCCCGGGCAGGACGGAACGGCTGGTCCTGGGCGGCGTCCTCACCGCCGAGGAAGCGGCCCGTACGGTCGCCGGGATCGCCGCCGAGCAGCGCGAGGACGGCGCGATCCCCTGGTTCCGCGGCCACCACCTCGACCCCTGGGACCACGTCGAGGCCGCGATGGCGCTCGACGCCGCGGGCGAGCACGCGCGCGCCGAGGCGGCCTACCGGTGGCTGGCCGACCACCAGCTGCCCGACGGCTCCTGGTACGCCGCCTACACCGACGGCGACGCGGCGGCGCCCGCCGACAGGGCCCGCGAGACCAACTTCTGCGCGTACGCGGCGGTAGGCGTCTGGCACCACTACCTCTCCACGGGCGACGACGCCTTCGCCGACCGCATGTGGCCCACCGTCTTCGCCGCCGTCGAGTTCGTGCTGCGCCTCCAGCAGCCGGGCGGCCAGATCGGCTGGAAGCGCGAGCCCGACGGCACGCCCTGCGCCGACGCGCTGCTCACCGGGTCGTCCTCCGTCTACCAGGCGCTGCGCTGCGCTCTGGCGCTGGCCGAGCACCGCGAGGAGCCCCAGCTCGACTGGGAGCTGGCCGTCGGTCTCCTCGGGCACGCCATACGCCGCCACCCCGAGCGCTTCCTCGACAAGTCCCGCTACTCGATGGACTGGTACTACCCCGTCCTCGGCGGTGCCCTCCGCGGGCCCGAGGCGAAGGCCCGTATCGAGGAGGGCTGGGACCGCTTCGTCGTCCCCGGCCTCGGCGTACGCTGCGTCGTCCCCAACCCCTGGGTCACGGGCGGCGAGAGCGCGGAACTCGCCCTCGCGCTCTGGGCCGTGGGCGAGTCGGATCGTGCGCTCTCGATCCTCCAGTGGATCCAGCATCTGCGTGCCGACGACGGCATGTACTGGACGGGGTACGTCTTCGAGGACGACGCGATCTGGCCTCGCGAGCGGACCGCCTGGACGGCGGGCTCTCTCTTGCTCGCCGTCGCCGCCCTCGGTGGCGACGACGCCACAGTCCAAATCTTCTCCGGCGATCCCCTCCCCACAGGCCTGGACCCCACCTGCTGCTGAGAGGGCAAGCCCACTTCTCCCTCCCGCTGAGCTTGGGAAGTCTGCGCTTTACTTCTCCCTGCTGTGCTTGGGAAGTCTGCGCAAGGCGCAGGGTTGGCAAGCGCAGCCCACTTCGCCGGGTGCCCCGCGTACAGGGCCGCGCCCGGGGAGCCCCGACTGTGCTTCGCGGGCCGCGCCCGCGTCGTGGCTTGGCGCGCAGTTCCCCGCGCCCCTTAACGGGCAAGCCCTGAAGTCTTGAACAGGTCGCGCCCCAGTGGGGCGGTCAGGTCAGGGCGGCCAGTGTGCGGAGGGTTTTGGGGTCGGGGGAGGTGATCAGGAGGTCTGTTACGGGGCCCTTGCGCCAGAGGGTGAGTTTTTCGGCGATCCGCTCTCTCGGGCCCACCAGAGAGATCTCGTCAGCGAAAGCGTCGGGTACGGCGGCGATCGCGTCGTCACGGCGGCCCTCGGCAAAGAGCCGCTGGACGTGGGCGGCCTCGTCCGGGTACCCCATGCGGGCCATGAGGTCGGCGTGGAAGTTGCGGGTGGCGTGGCCCATGCCGCCCACGTAGAAGCCGAGCATGGCCTTCACGGGCAGGAGCCCCTCCGCGACGTCGTCGCAGACGGCCGCGTGGACCAGGGGGGCGACCATGAAGCCCGGGGCCGCCTCGGCCAGCGCCGGTTCGTACAGGTGGGCCCGCTCCGGCGACCAGTAGAGGGGGAGCCAGCCGTCGGCGATGCGTACGGTCTGGGCGATGTTCTTCGGCCCTTCCGCACCCAGCAGGACGGGGATGTCGGGCCGCAGAGGATGCGTGATGGGCTTCAGGGGCTTGCCTAGGCCCGTGCCGTCGGCGCCCTCGTACGGGTGCGAGTGGTAGCGCCCGGAGAGCCGCACCGGGGCTTCACGGCGCACGGCCTGGCGTACGACCTCGACGTACTCCCGGGTGAGGGTGAGCGGCGAGGAGGGGAACGGGCGGCCGTACCAGCCCTCGACGACCTGCGGGCCCGAGAGGCCCATGCCCAGCAGGAGGCGTCCGCCCGAGAGGTGGTCGAGGGTGAGGGCGTGCATCGCGGTGGCCGTCGGCGTGCGTGCTGCCATCTGGACGATGGCCGTGCCCAGGCCGATACGGCTGGTGTGGGCGGCGATCCAGGTGAGCGTCGTGAAGGCGTCGGAGCCCCAGGCCTCGGAGGTCCACACCGAGTGGTAGCCGAGGTCCTCGGCCTCGCGGACGAGTTCGACGTGGCGCGGATCGGGGCCGCGTCCCCAGTAGCCGAGCGCGAGGCCGAGTCGCATGTGGGGTCCCTTCAGCCGGTGACTGACGGGGCGTCAGCGTACGGGAACGGCCCCCCGCCCGGAAGGGCGAGGGGCCGGGGGACGATCCCGTGCGGGTCAGCCGCGCTGGATGCCCGAGGTGTCCTGGAGGACGCCGCGACGGCCGTCCTGCGTCTGGGCGATCAGCGCCTGACCGCGCTGCTCGACCGCCAGGTACCAGGTGCCCGGCGCCAGTTCGGCCACCGGCTGCGGCGAACCGTCCTCGGCGAAGAGCGGACGGGCGACCGGGACGGCGAACCAGAACGGCTGGAAGTTGGCGTCCTGCGGGCCCGGCGCCGCCGGACCCGGCTGCGGCTGCTGGGCCTGCTGCGGCTGCGGCTGGCCCTGCTGCGGGCCGCCGAACGGACCGGGCTGACCGGGCTGGCCCGGCTGCCCCGGCTGGCCCTGCTGCGGGCCGCCGAACGGGCCCGGCTGGCCGGGCTGACCGGGCTGTCCCGGCTGGCCCTGCTGCGGACCCGGGTAGCCGTAGCCACCCGGTGCCTGGCCCTGGAATCCGCCGGGCTGACCGGGCTGCGGGCCCCCCGCGGGCAGCAGCGGGGCCTTGAAGGCGGGAATGGCGTTGCTGAGCAGGGCGCCCGCGGCGACGGCGAGGCCGCCGAGGAGGGTCAGCCAGGTGCCGAAGCCGTTCTCCAGCTTGTCGTTCGCGTCCATCCCGTCGGCCATTTCCGGCATCAGGTTGGAGAACACGGTCCAGATCGTGGCCCAGCCGACGATCACGGCGAACGCGGTGCCCCACTGGGCGAGCGTGAGTCCGAGGACGTTGCGGTCCCCCATGGAACGCCCCACGAGCAGCAGGACGACCACGCCGACGGCGAGCAGGTGGACTACGAACGGCGTCGGGAAGAGAGCGGGGTCCCAGACGTTGAACGAGCAGTAGTCGCCGGAGCAATCGCCTTCGACTTGGAAGAACGGCAGGAATGAGGCGATCACGAGGAGCACTGCTCCCCCGATCACCACGCCGTCGCCGCGGGTGAGCGAGCGGATGTTCACGTGGGGTCCTTAATCGATGTCGTCATGGTCATGGTCTGCCGGGGCGGGCACCCCATCGTACGGATGACACTACGGGCTGGTCCGGCGGGTTCGCTTCTTGGTTTCCTGTTCACGGGATCTCACCGATTCTCACCGGTTCCCCGTCAGGAAAGACTCGATCCCCCGGGTGATCCCGTCCGCCGCCTTCGTACGCCACTTCGTGGAAGTGAGCCGGGAAGCATCCCGCGCGTCCCGCATATTGCCGCATTCGAGGAACACCTTGGGGACCTTGCTCAGATTGAGACCGCCGAGATCCTCGCGGGTGTCCAGTCCTTCGCCGTCGCCGAGGTAGTTGGCGGGGCGCTCGCCCGTCGCCTCGCGGAACGCGTCGCGCAGGTCGCCGCCGAGGCGGCGGGAGGGCTTGGCGATGTGCCGCGTGTCGGCGTCCCCCTTCCGCACCGACCCGGGAAGGATCACATGGAACCCCCGGCTTCCGCTCGGCGCGCCGTCCGCGTGGAGCGAGACGACCGCGTCGGCCTTCGCCTCGTTCCCCTTCCTGGCGCGCTCGTCCACGCACGGGCCGTAGGGCACGTCTCCCTCGTGGGTGAGCCGCACCCGCGCGCCGCGGGCCTCCAGCGCCGTACGGGTGCGGCGCGCGAGGTCGAGCGTGAACTTCGCCTCCGGATAACCGGAATTGGTGGCTGTGCCCGTGGTGTCGCATTCCTTCTTCGCCGTGCCGATATCGACGCGGCGCGAAATCTTGTCCGGGTGTTCGCGGTTACCGGGATTGTGGCCCGGGTCCAGCACCACGGTCATCCCGGTGAGGGGCTTCGCGGGTTCCTTGTGGCGCCCGTTCCCGCCGGACTTCCCGTCCGGCTTCTCCCCGTGCTTTCCGTCCCTTTTCTCCCCGTCCCCCTCGCTCTCCCCTTTTCCTTCTCCCGTGTGCGCGGGCGCGGTCGCGGTCTTCTCGTCCGGCTCGCCCGAGCCGTCGAGCGACTGCCACACCAGCCACCCCGCGAAACACGCGGGGACGAGCGCGGCGAGGACGACGATCAGGGTTCCGCCGAGACGGCTTCCGTTGAACACGAGTGGCGATGCTAGGGCCTGCGGGCGAGCACGCGCAGCGAGCCCGTGACGGATGTCTCCACGAAATCACCGGATTCCCGGGCACGCAGGTAGATCCGGTACGGCGCCTGGCCGCCGTCCGCCGGATCGGGGAAGACGTCGTGGATGACCAGCAGCCCGCCCGGCGCGAGATGCGGCACCCAGCCCTCGTAGTCGCCCGTGGCGTGCTCGTCGGTGTGCCCGCCGTCGATGAAGACGAGCCCGAGCGGCCCGCCCCACACCGCCGCGACCTGCGGCGAGCGGCCGACGAGCGCGACGACGTGCTCCTCCAGCCCGGCCGCGTGCAGCGTGCGGCGGAACGTCGGCAGCGTGTCCATCCGGCCCACCTCGGGGTCCACGACCTGCGGGTCGTGGTACTCCCAGCCGGGCTGCTGCTCCTCGCTGCCCCGGTGGTGGTCGACGGTGAGGGCCGTCACACCCGCGGCGCGCGCCGCGTCCGCGAGCAGCAGCGTGGAGCGCCCGCAGTACGTGCCGACCTCCAGCAGCGGCAGTCCCAGCGCCGCGGCCTCCCGCGCCGCCCCGTACAGGGCGAGGCCCTCGTCCACGGGCATGAAGCCCTTCGCCCTCCCGAACGCGGCGAGCGTGGTGGGGCTGGGGCGGGATGCAGTCGTCATGGGGGTCATCGTGCCGGAAGGACCGGCGGGTACGCTCCCCTGGCTGCCGGTCTTCGGGGGACGGCGGCGTGTGAAGAACGCCACGTCGGAGGCCCGGCGTCGCGACGCCCCCGCATGCGAACGCAGCAGAGAGGGGCGCGGGATGTCCGACGGAACGGCCACGGGAGAACGGCCGGAGGCGCGTACTCCGGTGGGCCCCTCCGCGCGCTCCTCCCGCGCGGTGCGTCTGCTGCGGGGGCGGCCGGGCGCCGCGCTCGCGGGGCTGCTCGTCGGCGCGCTCGTCGCCGCGGGGCTGATGGCGTGGCGCGCGGACGCGCTGCCGTTCCTGCCGAAGGACCGCTGCTGGGGCGCGCTGTCCGAGGACGACGTGTCCGGGCTCTTCTCCGACGAGGGGGAGATACGCGCCCACGAACTGCCCTTCTCCCACGCGGTCACCAGCGACGACAACGGCGTCACCCAGTGCAGCCTGCAGCGGTACGAGGACGACGAGATGCGCTGGGAGGTCACCGCCGAGGTCCGTGACCTCGGGAGCTACGCCAACGAGGACCTGCGGCAGTGGCCCACCGAGTTCCTCTCCTCCCGCATGGTGCCGCTGGGCGGCGGGGTCACCGGGATGGTCTCCCCGTCCCGCGCCTGGGTGGCCCTCCCCAAGAGCTGCAGCGGCGACGACGACCTCGGCTACCAGACGCCCTCCGTCGTCTCCCTCTCCTCCGGCGGTCCCTCGGCGCGCGACAACGACCCGGACGAGGCCCGTACGTACCGTGCCGCGCTCGCCCGTGCGGTCGTCCACCTCGCCAACGGCGTGATGGACAGGAGCGGCTGCGAGAAGAGCTACCCGGACCCCGACACCGACGCGCTGCCCGCGCTCGCCGACTCCCACCGGCTCGACGGGAAGCGCGCGGAGAGCCTGTGCGGAGTGCGGGGGCTGCGGCTGCCCGAGCGGGCCAGGCCCTCGAAGGAGTACGCGTACTCCGAGCGCCTCGCCGCCGGTTCGACCAAGGACGCCAGGATCTGCGACGTCGGCCAGTACCTCGACCAGGGCGACCTGCGCCTGATGACCCTGCGGAACGAGCGCCTCGCGCACCTCTACGCCCAGAACCTCCAGCAGGGCTCCGTGCCGGTCACCCCGGTGCGGAAGGAGCGGAAGGACAAGGACCGCGGGACCGTCGCCGGTGACGTCGCGGTGTACGTGGCCCGCTGCGGGAAGGGCGACGTCGCGTTCGTGGCCCAGGGCGACACCGTGGCCCGCCAGCGCCTCGCGCCCGACCTGCTCCCGGCGTACGTGGAGAAGGAGGCCGAGCGGATCGGCTGCGGCGAGCTGAAGGTGCGGGTTCCCTCTTTCTGAAACGTGTTCTACTGTGCCCCGCATGGGCATCGGGATCACGCAGGAGCAGCGGGAGTTGGCCGGGGCGGTACGGGGCTGGGTGGCGCGTGCCGTGCCCGTGGAAGAGGCCCGCAAGCTGCTGGACACGCCCGGCACCGAGGCGGGCCCGCCCGCGTACTGGGAGGGCCTCGCCGCGCAGGGCCTGACCGGGCTCCACCTCCCCGAGGAGGCGGGCGGAGGCGGCGGTTCGCTGCTCGACCTCGCCGTCGTCCTGGAGGAGACCGGCCGGGCCGTGCTGCCCGGCCCCTTCCTCCCCCACGTCCTCGCCGCTGAACTCCTGCACAGGGGCGGCCTCCCGGACCTCGCCCGTGACCTCGCGACGGGGGAGACCGTCGGGGCCGTCGCCCTGGAGACCGGCACGCTGACGGCCGTCGCCGTCGAGGGCGGGGGGTACGTGCTGGACGGCACGGCACCGCCCGTGCCCGGCGCGTCCCAGGCCGGGCTCGTCGTGCTCGCCGCCGAGACCGCCGCCGGCACGGTCTGGCTCGCCGCCGACACCGCGCCGCTCGCCGTCCGCGCCCACGAGTCCGCCGACCCGCTCCGCCCCACCGCCGAGGTCACCGCCGACGGCGTCACCGTCCCCGGCGGACGCGAACTCGCCCTCGACAGCGCACTCGTACGGGACCTCGCCGCCGTCCTCTTCTCCGCCGAGGCGTGCGGGGCCGCCGCCTGGGCGCTGGAGACGGCCACCGAGTACGCCACGACGCGCGAGCAGTTCGGGCGGCCCATCGGGCAGTTCCAGGCGGTCAAGCACCTCTGCGCCGACATGCTCGTCCGCGTCGAGCAGGCCCGCGCCCTCACCTGGGACGCCGCCCGTGCCGCGGGAGAGGAGACGGAGCCGGGACCGCGCGGACTGACCGCTTCGCTCGCCGCCTCCGCCGCACTGGAGGCGGCGTACGAGTGCGCCAAGGACTGCGTGCAGATCCTCGGCGGCATCGGCTTCACCTGGGAGCACGACGCCCATCTCTATCTGCGGCGCGCCCTGGTGGCCCGCCAGCTCCTCGGCACCGGCGCCGCGCACCGGCTGCGCGCCGCCCGCCTCGCCGCCGAGGGCGCCCGGCGCGAGCTGCGGATGGAGCTGCCGCCCGCCGCCGAGCCGTACCGGGAACGGGCGCGCGAGGCCCTCGCCCCCGCGCGCGGCCTCGACCCCGCCGCCGCCCGCCGCGCCCTCGCGCCCAGCGGCTACGCGGCCCCGCACCTGCCCGCGCCGTACGGCCTGGGCGCCGGGCCCGTCGAACAGCTCGCCGTCCAGCAGGAGATGAAGGACGCCGGGATCAAGGTCAGCGACCTCGGCATCGCCACCTGGGTCGTGCCCTCGCTGATCACCTACGGCACCGGGGCCCAGCGCGACCGCCACCTCGGCCCGGCCCTGCGCGGCGAGGTCCGGTGGTGCCAGCTCTTCTCCGAGCCCGAGGCCGGATCCGACCTCGCCTCGCTCCGTACGCGCGCCGAGCGCACGGACGACGGCGGCTGGCGGATCAACGGCCAGAAGGTGTGGACGTCGGCCGCCCAGTGGTCGGACTGGGGCATCCTGCTCGCCCGTACGGACCCGGAAGCGCCCAAGCACCAGGGGCTCACCTTCTTCGTCCTCGACATGAAGACCCCGGGCGTGGACGTACGCCCGCTCAAGGAGATCACCGGCGACGCGCTCTTCAGCGAGGTCTACTTCGACGACGTCCTGCTCCCCGCCGACGCGGTCGTCGGCGAGGTCGACGACGGCTGGCAGGTCGCCCGCCACACCCTCGGCAACGAGCGCGTCCACATGGCCGACCAGATCACCTTCGACACCGGCCTGGAGGCGTTGATCGCCCGCTCGCGGGACGCGGACAGCACGGTCAGGGACCGCGTCGGCGGCCTGGCGGCCGAGGCGCACGCGCTCGCCTGCATCGGGCTGCGCACCACGCTGCAGCGCGTCGAGGGCCTCGACCCGGGTGCCGGGGCCAGCATCCGCAAGCTCGTGCAGACCCCGCACCAGCAGAAGCTCGCCGAGCTGGCGCTCGAACTCCTCGGCCCCGAGGGCGCCCTGCGCGAGGGCCCCGGCGAACGCGCCGTCCACGGCTTCCTGATGTCCCGCTGCCTCACCATCGCCGGAGGCACCACCCAGATCCAGCGCAACGTGATCGCCGAACGCCTGCTGGGCCTGCCCAGGGACCCTGAACCCCGCCCCTTGATCGACTGACCGTCGGAGGTACGGATGACCGGCAAGGCATTCCTCGTAGGCGTCGGCATGACGAAGTTCGAGAAGCCCGAGTCGCGGGACTGGCAGTACTGGGACATGGCCAAGGAGGCGGGCGAGGCGGCGCTCGCCGACGCCGGGATCGCCTACGGCCTGGTCGAACAGGCACCCGTCGGCCACTGCTACCAGGCCTCCACCGCGGCCCAGCGCGCCGTCTACGAGCTGGGCCTCACCGGCATCCCCGTCTACAACGTCAACAACAACTGCGCCACCGGCTCCACGGCCCTGATGATGGCCCGCCAGTTCGTGGCCTCGGGGCTCAACGACTGCGTGCTCGCGCTCGGCTTCGAGAAGATGAAGAAGGGGGCACTGGGTGGTGCTTCGGGGGGTGACGACTTCTCCACGTCCCCCGTCGCCCGGCACTACGGGGTCATGGCCGCCCGGCACGGCTTTGAGATGACCCCGCCCACCGCGCAGATCTTCGGCAACGCGGCCCGCGAGCACATGGAGCGGTACGGCACCACGCCGGAGCAGCTCGCCGCCGTCGGCGAGAAGAACCACCGGCACTCGGCGGCCAACCCGTACGCGCAGTTCCAGGACGTCTGGACGCACGAGGAGATCCTCGCGTCCAGGACCATCCACGAGCCCCTCACCAAGCTCCAGTGCTCGCCGACCTCGGACGGCGCGGCGGCGGCCGTCGTCGCCTCGGAACGCTTTGTACGCGCCCACGGCCTGGCGGACCGGGCCGTGGAGATCGTCGGCCAGGCGATGACGACGGACACGGAGGAGTCCTTCGCCTCCGGCTCGTGCGTCGATGTCGTGGGCCGTCCGATGTCCCGCGCAGCGGCGCTCGCTGTGTACGAGGAGAGCGGCCTCGGCATCGAGGACGTCGACGTCATCGAGCTGCACGACTGCTTCTCCGTCAACGAACTGCTGACGTACGAGGCGCTGGGCATGTGCGACGAGGGTGCCTCGGGCAAGCTGGTCTCCGACGGGGCGACGACGTACGGGGGGCGCTGGGTCGTCAACCCCTCCGGCGGCCTCATCTCCAAGGGCCACCCCCTCGGCGCGACGGGCATCGCGCAGTGCGCCGAGCTGGCCTGGCAACTCCGCGGCGAGGCGGGCCCTCGCCAAGTCCCGGGTGCGCGCGTGGGGCTGGCCCACAACATCGGCCTGGGCGGCGCAGCCGTGGTCACGGCGCTGCGCCGACTGTAGGGGCTGCCAAGAGGAAGCCCCGCCCCGCCTTCGCAGCCTGCGACTGCGCCCTGGCTAGTCGCGCAGTTCCCCGCGCCCCTGCTTCTCCCTGCGGAGCTTGGGAAGTCTGCGCAAGGCGCAGGGTTGGCAAGCGCAGCCCCCTTCGCCGGGTGCCCCGCGTACAAGGGCCGCGCCCGGGGTGCCCCGGGCTGTGCTTCGCGGGCTGCGGCCGCGTCGTGGCTTGTCGCGCAGTTCCCCGCGCCCCTGAAGGGGCAAGCCCCGAGGTGTCGTGACCGGTCGCGCCCACGCGGCGGAGCCGCAAAACAAACACAGCCCCGCGCCCCTGAGGGAGAAGGGGGAAGCCCCGACGTGCCGTGACCGTCGCGCCCACGCGGCGGAGCCGCAAAACAAACACAGCCCCGCGCCCCTGAGGGAGAAGGGGGAAGCCCCGACGTGCCGTGACCGGTCGCGCCCACGCGGCGGAGCCGCAAATCAGACACAGCCCCGCGCCCCTGAGGGAACAGGGGCAAGCCCCGAAGTCTTGGATCGGGCGGGTCCGTGGGGCGGAGTGTCCGGGCCGGGGACGGTGGGATTATGGCGGGCATGACTGCCCCCGCTGCCTCAGACGTCGACATATCCGGCGAAGCCAGGAAACCCCGGCTCTGGGCAGTCGTGCTGGCGGCATGTGCCGGCCAGTTCCTCGTGGTGCTCGACGTCTCCGTCGTCAACGTCGCGCTGCCATCGATGAGGGCAGACCTGGGCCTGAGCGGCACGGGCCTGCAGTGGGTCGTGAACACGTACACGCTCGCCTTCTCCGGCTTCATGCTGCTCGGCGGCAGAGCCGCCGACCTCTTCGGCCGTAAGCGGATGTTCCTCGTCGGGCTCACCCTCTTCACGGTCGCCAGCCTGGCGGGCGGGCTCGCGCAGGAGCCCTGGCAGCTGCTGGCGGCCCGCGCCGTGCAGGGCATGGGCGCCGCCGTGCTCGCGCCCGCGACGCTGACCATCCTGACGACGTCGTTCCCGGAGGGCCCCGCGCGGACGCGGGCCATAGGGACGTGGACGGCGGTCGGCGCGGGCGGCGGCGCCGCGGGCGGGCTCGTCGGCGGCGTGCTGACCGACACGCTCTCCTGGCGCTGGGTCCTGCTCATCAACGTGCCCGTGGGCGCCCTCGTGCTGGTCTGCGCCGCGCTGTGGCTCGCGGAGAGCCGGGACCGCGGGGCCCGGCGGCGCCTCGACGTGCCGGGCGCGCTGCTGGTGACCTCCGGTCTCGGCTGTGTCGCGTACGGCATCGTGCGGACCGAGTCGGCGGGCTGGTCGGCGCCGGGCGCGCTGCTGCCGCTGTTCGGCGGGCTCGCGCTGCTGGGGCTCTTCGTGGCGGTGGAGGCCCGTACGGCGGCGCCGCTCGTGCCGCTGCGGCTCTTCGCGCGGCGCTCGGTCTCCGCCGCGAATGTCGCGATCTTCGTCAACGGTCTGGCGATGTTCGCGATGTGGTACTTCCTCGCGCTCTACACCCAGAACGTGCTCGGCTACACCCCGCTGCAGGGCGGCTTCGCGCTCGTCCCGCACTCGCTGAGCATCGTCCTCGGCTCCAAGCTCGCGCCGCGCCTGATGGCCCGGGTCGGCGCCCGTTCCCTCGCGATGACCGGCTCGGCGCTCGCCGGGCTCGGCTATCTGTGGCAGGGGACCATGGATGTCTCGGGCGGCTACACCGGGTCCGTGCTCGGGCCCGGGATCGTGATGGCGCTCGGCGCCGGGCTCGCGGCGACGCCGCTGGCGTCGATCGCCACGGCGGGCGCGGAGCCGGGGGACGCGGGGCTGGTCTCGGGGCTGTTCAACACGGCCCGCACGATGGGCGGGGCCCTCGGCCTCGCCGTACTGTCGACGGCGGCCGCCTCCCGTATCGCGGGGGAGGAGACCCCGGAGGCCCTGACGGCGGGCTACGCGCGGGCGTTCCAGGTGGGGGCGGGGGTGCTGGGGACCTGCGTGGTCCTGATGTTCTTCGCCCTGCCGCGTACCGCACGGCCCAAGTAGGGCTACAGCCAGCCGTTCTGGCGGGCCTCGCGTACGGCTTCCATGCGGTTGCGGGTGCCGGTCTTGCCGATGGCGGCGGAGAGGTAGTTGCGGACGGTGGCCTGGGACAGGTGGAGCCTGCCCGCGATGTCGGCGACCGTCGCGCCGTCGACCGCCGCGGTCAGCGCCTCGCGCTCGCGCTGGGTCAGCGGGTTGGGCCCCGTGCTGAGCGCCGCTGCGGCGAGCGCCGGGTCGATGACGCGCTCGCCGTCCAGCACGCGGCGGATCGAACCTGCCAGCTCCTCGACGGGGCGGTCCTTGACGAGGAAGCCCGAGGCCCCGGCCTCCATCGCCCGGCGCAGATAGCCGGGCCTGCCGAACGTGGTGAGGATCAGCACCGCGCACCCCGGCAGCCGTTCGCGCAGCTCCGCCGCCGCGTCCAGGCCGCTGCGGCCCGGGAGTTCGATGTCGAGCAGGGCGATGTCGGGGGCCTGCTCCAGCGCCGCGGGGACGATCTCGTCGCCCGCCGCGACCTGGGCGACGACCTCCATGTCGTCCTCCAGATCCAGGAGCAGGGCCAGCGCGCCGCGCATCATGCCCTGGTCCTCCGCCAGCAGGACCCTGATCACAGGGCCGCCCCCTTCGCCTCCGAGGTCTCCGCCGTCTCCGCCGTCTCCGCCGTCTCCTCCGTGTCCACCGGCAACTCCACCACGACACGGAAGCCCCGCCTTCCGTCGGGGCCGTGGTCCAGCGTGCCGCCGCTCGCCGCCAGCCGCTCGCCGAGCCCCTTGAGCCCGGTGCCGCCGAGCGGCCGTTCGCCGAGCCGCTGTTCGCCGAGCCGCTGTTCGCCGTCCGGCCCGGACCCGTGCCCCCCGGCCGGGTCCGGGCCGGTTCCGGGACCGGCTCCCCTTCCGGTCCCGCCCCCCGGCCCTGGTCCCGTCCCCCGGGCGGGTCCAGGGCCGCGTCCGTCGTCGGTGATCGTGAGACGGACGCGGTCGTCGGCCGCGCGGACCTCGATCTCGCAGCGTGCGGCTCCGCTGTGCCGGACGGTGTTCGTGGAGCACTCCCGTACCACCCAGCCCAGCAGCGCCTCGGCCTGCGGCGGCAGCGGCGGCCCCGACTGGCGGACGACCGGCTCGATGCCCGCGGCCTCCAGCACCGAGCGGGCGCGGTCGAGTTCGGTGGCGAGGCTGTCCTCGCGGTAGCCGGTGACGGCCTCGCGGATCTCGGTGAGGGCCTGCCGTCCCACGGCCTCGATGTCGGCGGCCTGCGCGAGCGCCCCGTCGAGGTTGCCGGGCGCCAGCCTGCGTACCGCCTCGGCCTTGACCACGACCACCGAGAGGGTGTGCCCGAGCAGGTCGTGCAGGTCGCGGGAGAAGCGCGTGCGCTCCTTCTCCACCGCGGCACGCGCCAGTTCCTCGCGGGCCTTGTCGAGCTGGGCGACGGTGTCGAAGAGGCTGAGCACGGCCGCGGTGACCATGCCGGAGATGAGGGTGCCGTAGCCGATGCTGTAGCCGCTCCAGGCGCCGTTCTGCCAGGAGGCGATGGCGCCCGCCGCGACGCTCAGCGTGACCAGCCAGGCGAGGAACGGCTTGCCGCGCAGCTGCCGTACGGTCCCCGAGGCGAGGGAGAGCAGGGGGAAGAACAGGGTCCAGGAGCTCCCGTAGGCCAGCGTCACCGCGAAGGTCACCGCCGTCATCCCCGCGAGCGCGATCAGCGGGGGGATCTGGCGGCGGGGGAGGCGGGTGCCGAAGGCGGAGAAGACGACCGAGATGTAGAGCGAGTTGAAGACGAGCAGCGCGGCGCTGCTCAGCCAGGGGTTGCCCGCCTTGCCCTGGAGCACGTGGGAGAGCGCGCCCACGCCCATGATGAGCCAGGGGAGGAAGGCGTACTTGGCCGGGCCGTACCCGGGTGCCCCCCGCTCGGCGAACCGCTTCAGGCGCTTGCTCACTGACATGCCCCTCACCGTAGAACCGGTGCCGGGGGCCCCGGCAGGGGCGGATGTGGACAGTGCGGCGGGACAAATGTCACCGGTCCCGGCGGGAGACCGGCACCGGATCTGACGCGGCGTCAGGGGACTTCCCATGTGCGGGGGCGTGCGTTATACAGGTAGCCGATCGGTTAGAACGTGTTCTTGTTCCAGCCTGTTCGGCCGGTCGCCAGCGACCCCGGTCCGGCCGACGGTGCGGACGGCCGGGCCGGGGTCTTCACCGGCGGCGCACGCCCGGCACGCACGCCACGGCACGCACGCCACGGCCCCCGAGGAGCCACGCCCCCATGCCCATCGACGCCCAGAAGGCCCTCGCCGCCGAGCCGCGGAGCACCGAGATCGCCTGGGACCACAAGGACGTCCAGCTCTACCACCTGGGCATCGGCGCGGGGATCCCCGCCACCGACCCGGCCGAGCTGCGGTACACGCTGGAGAGCAGGCTCCACGTCCTCCCCTCCTTCGCCACCGTCGCGGGCGCGGGCATGGGCGTGGTCGGCGGCCTCTCCGCACCCGGCATCGAGGTCGACCTCGCCGCCGTGCTGCACGGCAGCCAGTCGGTCGAGCTGCACCGCCCCCTCCCCGTCAGCGGCTCCGCGACCTCCACCTCCCGCGTCGCGGCCGTGTACGACAAGGGGAAGGCCGCGATCCTCGTCCTCCGTACCGACGTCGCCGACGCCGAGGGCCCGCTGTGGACCGGCGAGGCACAGATCTACGTACGGGGCGAGGGCGGCTTCGGCGGCGAACGCGGCCCCTCCACCCGGCTCGAACTCCCCGACCGCGCGCCCGACCTCACCGCCGAGCGCCCCGTCCGCGAGGACCAGGCGCTGCTCTACCGGCTCTCCGGCGACTGGAACCCGCTGCACGCCGACCCCGACTTCGCGAAGCTCGCGGGCTTCGACCGCCCGATCCTGCACGGCCTGTGCTCGTACGGGATGACGCTCAAGGCCGCCGTCGACACCGCGCTCGACGGGGACGTCGCCCGCGTGCGGCGCTGGACCGCGCGCTTCGCGGGCGTCGTCTACCCCGGCGAGACGCTGCGCGTGCGGATGTGGCGCCTCGACGACGGCTCGCTCCAGCTCACCGCGTCGGCGGCGGAGCGCGACGACGCGCCCGTACTGGCCGACGGGCTCGTGCACCACACCTGATCCGCACCCGAGCTCATCCGTTCGAGAGGAGTCCGCACATGCGCGCCGCCGTACTGCACGAGACAGGGCAGGACAAGCTCGATGTCGTCGACGGGATCGAGGCGACGGGCTTCGGCCCCGGCAAGGTCCGCATCCGGCTCCGGGCGACCGGGCTCTGCCACTCCGACCTCTCCGCCATGAGCGGGGTGCTGCCGCAGCCCGCGCCGTTCATCCCGGGCCATGAGGGAGCGGGCGAGGTGACGGAGGTCGGCGAGGGCGTCACCGCCGTCAAGCCGGGGGACCGGGTGCTGGTCTGCTGGCTCGCGGCCTGCAACGCCTGTCCGTCCTGCCGCCGGGGCCAGCCCCACCTGTGCCTGACGGGCTTCATGAACGCGGGCACCCCCAACTTCGTCCGCGCCGCCGACGGCACCGACGTCTTCGGCTTCGCGGGCACCGGCACCTTCGCCGAGGAGACCGTCGTCGACGCGCCCTGCGCGGTGCCGATCCCCGACGACGTGCCGTTCGAGATCGCCGCGCTCATCGGCTGCGGCGTCACGACGGGCCTCGGAGCCGCCTTCAACACCGCGAAGGTGGAGGCCGGTTCCTCGGTCGCCGTCCTCGGCTGCGGCGGCGTCGGCATCAGCGCGATCCAGGGCGCGCGGGCCTGCGGCGCGGCCCAGATCGTCGCCGTCGACCCCGTCGCGGGACGGCGCGAGTCCGCGCTGCGGTTCGGCGCCACGGAGGCCGTCGCCCCCGACGGACTGGACGACGCGAAGCAGCGGATCACGGCGGGCGAGGGCTTCGACTACGTCTTCGAGGTCGTCGGGAAGTCCGCCACCGCGCGCACCGCGTACGACGCCACGCGGCGCGGCGGCACCCTCTGCGTCGTCGGCGCGGGCGCGACGGACGACCACTTCCAGCTGAACATGTTCGAGCTGTTCTTCGACGAGAAGCGCATCCTGCCCTCGCTCTACGGCGGCGGCGACGTGCTCCGCGCGTACGACCGCGCCATCGCGCTGTGGCGGGCCGGCCGGATCGACCTGGAGGGCCTGATCACGCACCGCGTCACGCTCCCGGAGATCAACGAGGCCCTCGACCAGATGCGGTCCGGCGAAGCCCTGAGGACCTGCATCTCGCTGTAGGGCTCTGCTCGCTGCCGCTTGCGGAGGCGCGTCGTGGCTTGTCGCGCAGTTCCCCGCGCCCCTGCGGGGCGCTCATCCCCCCCCGGAGAGGATCCGTATGTCTCTGCACGGCAAGACCGCTCTCGTCACGGGTGCGGCCCGTGGACTGGGCCGGGCGGAAGCCCTGGAGTTGGGGCGCCTCGGCGCACGCGTCGTCGTCAACGACCTCGACGCGGAGGTCGAGTCCACGGCGGAGGCCATCCGCGCCGAGGGCGGCGAGGCCCTCGCCCGGGCCGGCGACGTCGCGGACTTCGGCGAGGCCGAACAGCTCGTCCGGCTCGCCCTCGACACGTACGGCTCGCTCGACGTCCTGGTCAACAACGCGGGCATCCTGCGCGACCGCATGGTCTTCTCGATGAGCGAGGAGGAGTGGGACTCCGTCGTCCGCGTCCACCTCAAGGGCCACTTCAACACCACCCGCTTCGCCGCCGCGCACTGGCGCGAACGGTCCAAGAGCGAGGGCGGCCCGGTGCACGGGCGGATCGTGAACACGTCCTCGGAGTCCTTCCTCGCGGGCTCCGCGGGCCAGCCCAACTACGCGGCGGCCAAGGGCGGCATCGTCGGCCTGACGACCTCGACGGCCCTGGCCCTCGCCAAGTACGGGGTCACGGCCAACGCGATCTGCCCCCGCGCCCGCACCCGGATGACCGAGGACGTCTTCCAGGGCTTCGCCCCGCCCGAGGAAGGCCCCGACCCGCTCGCCCCCGAGCACGTCGCGCCCCTGGTCGGCTATCTCGCGGGACCGGCGGCCGAACGGATCACGGGCCAGCTCTTCGTCGTCCATGGCGGGACGGTCGTACTGATGGAACGCCCGCGCGTGGCCGCGAAGTTCGACACGGCCAAGGACTTCTTCACGGCGGAGGAGCTGGACGGCGTGCTCACGCCGTACTTCGCGGAGCGCCCGCCCCAGGAGGGCTTCGCGGCGAGCGAGGTGCTGGGCCTGAAGAAGGAGTAGGCGTAGGAGCAGGAGTGAGGCTCCCTTCCCCGGAGGGAGGGGAGCCCCAGTACGTATTCCTCGGTACCGGCCTGGTCAGGGCTGCTCAGTCGCTGGTCTGGCGGCGGTGGCGGCCCTGTGCCGGCACCTTCTTCTCCTCGGAGACGGCTGCCTGCCCCCTGTGCTTCCCCCCTGTCCCCTGGCCGGCCGTCTGCTCGTCGCTGGGCGTCTCGGTCTGGGTGTCGGACATCGCGAAGTAACTCCGTGAATCTCTTGCTGCCGTCGTACCCGGCGGAGTTTAACGACGATACGGATCTACGATCACGGGGTTCGAGACGCGGATCACGCCGTTCCGCTGGCGAGCGGAGCCTGCTGCAGAGGCACGGGTTTCGACACCGGATCGGCGAGCGCTCCGAACACCCCTGTACTGCCTGCGGAAAAGCCGCCCCCGGCGGGCTGTGCGGCGGCACGGGGCGGCACGGACCCGGAAGCGGAAGGCTTCGCGGCGTGACCGCGATGTTGCACAGACGTGACGTCGGACGGAGTGTCGGAGACCGCGCCGCCCCGCTGAGGCCCGGGCTCGGGCCGGGGCTCGGGCCCGGGCTCGCGCTCGCGCTCGAAGGCGGCCCGCGGATCGGGCCTCCGCGCGGGCGGAACCTCGGGCTTCACCCCGGGCGGCTCCGGGCGCACGGGCTCGTGCCAGGCGGGCTCTTGGGGGGCGGACTCGGGGCGTACGGGCGTCTGCGGCGCGGGCTCCTGCCGCGTGGGCTCCTGGCGTACGGGCTGCGCCTGGTCCCCTCCGGTCGGTTCGCGCGGCGTCGGCGGTTCGGGCTGCGCTCCCGGCCGCGGTTCGGGGGCCGGTGGCGCAGGGTGCCGCGCCGTCTCGCCCTCCGGCTCCGGCAGCGGGGCCCGCAGCCGGGCCAGGCCGCACGGGGTGCCCGGCGTCGAGTACGGCACGCGCAGCTCGCCGTCCTCCGTCCACAGGCCCTTGCCCGCCAGCCACCCCGGCGGCGCCGCGAGGTGCCGCAACTCCCGCAGCCCCGGCCGCCACACGGCCAGCCACGTGCCCTGCGCCGCGTCCACCCGCAGCGCGACGGCGCAGCTCTCCGGCAGCAGCATCTGCCGGGGCTGCACGGCGAACGGCGTGAGCCGCGCCTGCGCCGGGTGCAGCACCTCCGGGAAGCGGACGGGCCGGTGGCTGCCCAGCACGCCCCAGCCCAGCCGGTCCTCGCCCGGCGCGTCCGAGCGCACGAGCAGCAGCCCGCTGTCCGGATCGGCCCGCAGCAGGCGGTCGTTGCTCTCCTCGGTGATCTGGAGCAACGGCGAGATCTCGCCACCCCGGCCGAGGTCGACCACGACGGTCTTGGTGCGCCCCGCCTCCCCGCTCTCCGTACGGTCCACGGCCAGCAGGCGGCCCTCGCGGTCCAGCCAGGCGCCGCCCGCGCACCGTCCGTCCACGACCGCCACGCGCTCCGGGCCGCCGGAGGAGCCGCCCGCGAGCAGCCAGATCCCGGTCGAACGCCCGTCCGCCGCGGGCGCCGTCCCGTAAGCGCGTGTCCCGCACGGCGCGGGCGGCAGCAGCGCGAGCCGCTCGGCCTCCACGGCGCCCAGGTCCAGCTCGCCCGTGCCGTCCCCCGAGGGGTAGAGCAGCGCGAGCAGCTGCCGGTCGCCGGAGCGGCGCGCGATCAGCACGCGCCCGTCGGCGAGCGGCAGCACCTGACTGTCGGGCTCCTCGGGCTGCCCGCCGGGCAGCGGAACGGCGTACGGCTCGGGGCCCTCCAGCGTCCAGCGCTCCGGGAACCAGGCGGCGCCGCCGGAACCCGGCCCTGAGCTGAGCCGCGCCGCGTACGAACCGTCCGCCGCGACCGTGAAGCCGTCATCCATGGCACAGCCGGTCATGCCACGATCACCTCCAGTGACGAAGCTAGGGCTCGTACTCGCAGACGAACAACGTGAGTTGAAGCGCTTCACGCGTACGGGTGACGGGCCCCCGGAATCGCGGGACGCAGGGGCCCCGGTGTGCTGCCGCGCGGCGGCCGGGAGGCCGGAACCGGACCGGAGCCCGGCTGGAACCCGGGGTCCGGCCGGCGGAACGGTGCGCGACGGGCACGGCGGGAGGCTCCCCGTCGTCGCGCTGGGTAACCGTCCGGGCTGGCTGAAAAGTGAAGTAAGGTTCGCCTAAGTGGACCATTCTCTGCACCCGGAGCCCTTCATGTCGATACGCCCGAGCCGTCGCGGACAGCGCGCGACGGCAGCCGTCGCCCTCCCGCTCGCCGCCGCGCTGGCCCTCACGGCCTGCGGTTCCTCCGGCGGGGACGGCGACGCCGGGTCCGGCGGCAAGGGCGGCAAGGCCAAGGAGAAGGTGGCCCAGGGCGGCGAGGACTTCGCGGGCGCCGCGAAGAAGACCGCCTCCTTCGGCACGGACGCGAAGGCGGGCGAGTGGCCCCGCACCGTCACCCACGCCATGGGCAAGACGGAGATCAAGGAACAGCCCAAGCGCGTCGTCGTCCTCGACGTCGGCGAGTTCGACAACGCCGTCTCGCTCGGCTTCAAGCCCGTCGGCCTCGCGCCGACCGAGGGCGACAACGGGATCCCCTCCTACCTGAAGGAGAAGGCGGGCCACCCGAAGAACGTCGGCACGATCAACAACCTCAACCTGGAGGCCATCGCCGCGCTCAAGCCCGACCTGATCCTGGGCAGCCAGCTGCGCGCCGCCGACAAGTACAAGCAGCTCTCGGCCATCGCGCCGACCGTCTTCTCCATCCGCCCCGGCTTCACCTGGAAGGAGAACTACCTCCTGAACGCCTCGGCCCTCGACCGTACGAAGCGGGCGAAGAGCGAGCTGGGCGCGTACGAGAAGAAGGCGGCGAAGCTCGGCGACGACCTTGGGAAGAACAAGCCGACCGTCTCCATGGTCCGCTACATGCCGGACACCATCCGGCTCTACGCCAAGGCGTCGTTCATCGGCACCATCCTTCACGACGTCGGCGTCCCCCGCCCCAAGAACCAGCAGGTCGACGACCTCGCGACGGAGATCAGCCCCGAGCGGATGGATGAGGCCGACGCGGACTGGATCTTCACCGGTGCCTATGGCGATCCCAAGGAGACGGATCGCGCCAAGGCGCAGGACAGTCCCCTCTGGAAGAAGCTGGGGGCTGTCGAGGACGGGCAGGCGAAGGACGTCGACGACGAGACCTGGTACCTCGGCCTCGGCGTCACCGCCGCGAACATAGTCCTGGACGACCTCCAGACCTACCTCTCAAAGTAACCCCACCCCCGGGGCCCGGGGCCCGCCCGCCCCACACCTCCCCGCCCCCTGCTCCTCCCTCCGCGAAGCTTGGGAAGTCTGCGCAAGGCGCAGGGTTGGCAAGCGCAGCCCCCTGCGCCGGGTGCTCCGGCAAATGAGCCGGGTTCGGGGTGCCCCGGGCTGTGCTTCGCGGGCTGCGGCCGCGTGGGGGCTGGGCGCGCAGTTCCCCGCGCCCCTGAGTGGGCAAGCCCAAAAGTCTTGGACCGGTCGCGCCCACGCGGCGGAGCCGCAAATGGATACAGCCCCGCTCCCCTGAGGGGGCAAGCCCCGATGTGTTGTGACCGGTCGCGCCCGCGCGGCGGAGCCGCATAGCGAACACAGGCCCGCGCCCCTGAGGGGGCAAGCCCCGAGGTGTCGTGACCGGGCGCGCCCCTGGCGGGGCACCCCGCGTGCAAGAGCCGCGTCCGGGGTGCCCCGGGCTGTGGTTCGCGGGCCGCGCCCGCGTCGGGGCTGGGCGCGCAGTTCCTCGCGCCCCTTATGGGGCGAGCTCTTTAGTCAGGTCGGCCCAGGTAGCCTTGCCACGTGCTCGAAACGCCGACGCTCCCCAAGGTCCTCGCCGCCCTGGACACCCTGTGGCCGCGCGCCAGCGCCGAGGCGTGGGACGCCGTCGGCCCGGTCTGCGGCGACGTCGCGAACCCCGAGGCGCGCGTCGGCCGCGTCCTGTTCGCCGTCGACCCCGTCCAGGAGATCGCCGACGAGGCCGTGACCCTCGGCGCCGACCTCCTCGTCACGCACCACCCGCTCTATCTGCGGGGCACCACGACCGTCGCGGCCGACACCTTCAAGGGCCGCGTCGTCCACACGCTGATCAAGAACGACATCGCGCTGCTCGTCGCGCACACCAACGCCGACCGCGCCGACCCCGGCGTCTCGGACGCCCTCGCCGGCGCCCTGGGCCTGCGCGTCCTGCGGCCCCTGGTCCCGGACGCCACCGACCCCGAGGGGCGGCGCGGCCTCGGCCGTGTCTGCGCGCTCGACCAGCCGCTCACGCTCGCGGAGTTCGCCGAGCGCGCGGCGTCCCGGCTGCCCGCCACCGCACAGGGCGTACGGGCCGCCGGGGACCCGGAGGCGCGGATCTCCACCGTCGCCGTGTGCGGCGGCTCGGGCGACAGCCTCTTCGCGGACGTACGGGCTGCGGGCGTCGACGCCTACCTCACCGCCGACCTGCGGCACCACCCCGCCTCCGAGGCCCGCGAGCACTCCCCGCTGGCCCTCGTGGACGCCGCGCACTACGCCACGGAGTGGCCGTGGTGCGAGCAGGCGGCGGCCGAGCTCGACGCCGTCGCCGAGCGCAACGGCTGGGACCTGCGCACCCACGTGTCCCGTACGGTCACCGACCCGTGGACCGCGCACGCCCCGGCCGCCGCCACCCCCTCGACTTCCCTTTCCGACACCGACATGACCCCGGGAGCCCCCAACTGAACGCCGAGCCCGCCGACCAGATCCGACTTCTCGACGTCCAGGCCCTCGACACCCGCCTGACGCAGCTCGCGCACAAGCGCAAGAACCTGCCGGAGCACGAGGAGATCACGCGGCTGGAGGCCGACCTCGCGCAGCAGCGCGACCTGCTGGTGGCCGCCCAGACCGAGGAGAGCGACACCGCCCGCGAGCAGACCAAGGCGGAGCAGGACGTCGACCAGGTGCGCCAGCGCGCGGCGCGCGACCAGAAGCGCCTCGACTCCGGCGCCGTCACCAACCCGAAGGACCTGGAGAGCCTCCAGAGCGAGATCGCCTCGCTGGCCAAGCGCCAGGGCGACCTGGAGGACGTGGTCCTGGAGGTCATGGAGCGCCGCGAGTCCGCGCAGGAGCGCGCCGCCGAGCTGACCGAGCGGGTCGACTCCGTGGGCGTCAAGGCCGGGGCCGCCACCACGCGCCGGGACGAGGCGCTGGCGGAGATCGACCGCGAGGCCGAGTCCGTCCGCCGCGAGCGCGAGACGATCGCGGGCGTCGTCCCCGGCGAACTCCTCAAGCTCTACGACAAGATCCGCGAGCGCGAGGGCGGCGTCGGCGCCGCCAAGCTCTACCAGCGCCGCTGCGAGGGCTGCCGCCTGGAGCTGAACATCACGGAGCTCAACGACGTCCGCGAGGCCCCCGCCGACACGGTCGTCCGCTGCGAGAACTGCCGCCGGATCCTCGTCCGTACGCCGGAGTCCGGCCTGTGAGCGGTCGTACTTTCATCGTCGAGGCCGACGGTGGTTCGCGCGGCAACCCCGGGCCCGCCGGGTACGGGGCCGTCGTCATGGACGCCGACGGCGGCACGCTGCACGAGACCGCCGAGTACATCGGCCACGCCACCAACAACGTCGCCGAGTACAAGGGCCTGATCGCCGGGCTGCGCGCCGCGCACGCGCTCGACCCGGACGCCACCGTGCGGGTCCGCATGGACTCCAAGCTGGTCGTCGAGCAGATGTCCGGGCGCTGGAAGATCAAGCACCCGGACATGCGCCCGCTCGCGACGGAGGCCAAGGGGATCTTCCCGCCCGGGGCCGTCTCGTACGAGTGGATCCCGCGCGAGAAGAACAAGCACGCGGACCGGCTCGCGAACGAGGCCATGGACGCGGGCAAGGCGGGCAAGCAGTGGGAAGGCGGGGCCTCCACCGCTGAGCTGGACGCCGCGCCGGTGGACGAACCCGACTCCGGTCCCGAGCAGTTGGCCCCCGCTCCCGCCGCACCCACCGCTGGCTGGGCCGTCGATCTCGGCACGCCCACCACCCTCGTGCTGCTCCGGCACGGCGAGACGGCGCTCACGCCCGAGAAGCGGTTCTCCGGAAGCGGCGCCTCCGGCACCGACCCCGAGCTCTCTGCGGCCGGGCGCAAGCAGGCCGAGGCCGTCGCCGCCTCTCTCGCCGAGCGCGGCACCGTGCAGGCGGTCGTGGCCTCGCCGCTGCGCCGCTGCCAGGAGACGGCCGCCGCCGTCGCCGCCCGCCTCGGCCTCGACGTCCGTACGGACGAGGGGCTGCGCGAGACGGACTTCGGGGCCTGGGAGGGGCTGACGTTCGCCGAGGCGCGCGAGCGGTATCCGGAGGACCTGGCGGCGTGGCTGGCCTCGCCGGACGCGCGTCCGACGGGCGGCGGCGAGTCGTTCGCCGAGGTCGCGCACCGGGTCGCGGTGGCCCGCGACAAGATCCTCGCGCGCTACGCCAACCGTACGGTGCTGCTCGTCACGCATGTGACGCCGGTCAAGACCCTGGTCCGGCTCGCGCTGGGGGCTCCGCCGGAGTCGCTGTTCCGCATGGAGCTGTCTGCAGCTTCGCTGTCGGCCGTGGCCTACTACGCAGACGGCAACGCCTCCCTCCGCCTCCTCAACGACACCGCCCACCTGCGCTGACCCCTGCCGAGGCAGACCCCTGCTCCTCCCTCCGCTGCGCTGTGCTTGCCAGGCCTGCGCTTCTCCCTCGGCTGCGCTGTGCTTGGGAGCTCTGCGCTTCTCCCCCCGCCCCACAGCGCTTGGGAAGTCTGCGCAAGGCGCAGGGTTGGCAAGCGCAGCCCACTTCGCCGGGTGCCCCGCGTGCAAGAGCCGCGCCCGGGGTGCCCCGGGCTGTGCTTCGCGGGCCGCGCCCGCGTCGGGGCTTGTCGCGCAGTTCCCCGCGCCCCTAGGGAGCAGGGGCAAGCCCCGAGGTGTTGTGACCGGTCGCGCCCACGCGGCGGAGCCGCAAAACAGACACAGGCCCGTGGCTCTGGAGGGGTGCGGGGCTAGTACCAGGGCAAGGTGCCTGGGGGGACCTCGGCGTTCTTGGACTTGTCGGTGAGTTGGTCGCCGTAGCCCGCCTCCGTCCAGACCATCTTCTTGAACTGGTCCGTGTCCAGCACGCCCAGCCAGGGCGTCCCGCCGGGGCAGAAGACGCCCTCGCAGCCGTAGCAGTAATGGGCGGGCTCCCAGAGCCAGTCGGCCTTGGCGAGCCCGTCCTCCTCGGCGTCCTTCTCGCGCCGGTCGCCCCGTACGACCGCGATCGTGCCGAAGAAGCAGATCAGCGCCAGTACCACGCCGCCCGCGAGATAGAGCGGCTTCTCCTGGTCGACGCCCGTGTAGGCGAGGGCGGCGCCCATGCCGGTCAGGACCATGCCCTCGATGAAGTGGAGGCAGCCGTCCCCGGACTTCTCGGGGCTCTTCTGGAGCCGGGTGCCCAGCTCTTTGCGGAACGCGCCCTTGCCGCCCCGCGCCTCCGCGACCGGACGGGCCTCGGAACCCCCGCAGCGCGGACATATCACACCAACTGGCCGCGCCGTCTCATCAGTTGCCATGGAGGCACGCTAGCGGGTGGCGATCAGGCCCCGCCCAGCGCCTTGGCCTCGGCGGCGAGACGGCGTACACGATCCCAGTCGCGCTCCGCGAGCGCGTCCTTCGGGAGCATCCAGGTGCCGCCCACGCAGGCGACGTTGGGCAGCGCGAGATACGCGGGCGCGTTCTCCGCGCCGATGCCGCCGGTGGGGCAGAACCGGGCCTGGGGGAGCGGCGAGGCGAGGGACTTGAGGTAGGGGGTGCCACCGGCGGCCTCGGCCGGGAAGAACTTCATCTCCGTCACGCCCCGCTCCAGCAGCGCCACGACCTCCGAGGTGGTGGAGACGCCGGGCAGGAACGGCAGCCCCGAGTCCCGCATGGCCCCCAGCAGCGTCTCCGTCCAGCCGGGGCTGACCAGGAACCGGGAGCCCGCCGCGGCGGCCGTCCGTACGCCCTCCGGCGAGATCACCGTCCCGGCGCCGACGACCGCGTCCGGCACCTCGGCGGCGATGGCCCGGATCGCGTCGGGGGCCGCGGGGGTGCGCAGCGTGACCTCGATCGCGGGCAGCCCTCCGTCGACCAGCGCCCGCGCGAGCGGTACGGCGTCCGCGGCGTCCTCGATCACGACGACGGGGACGACGGGGGCGAGGGCGAGCACGGAGGTGGTCATGCTCCGTATCCTGCCGGGTCGGACATGCCTTGCGCAACGGGCGTTGCGTATGTCGCAATGGGTGCCGGTGGCGGCCTGGCACAATCCCTCGCGTGGGAACGGACATCCGGGGATTCGTGGAGTGCCTCGCGGGGGAGTCCTGGCACGCCGCCGTGGACCTGTCCCTGCTCGGCGTCACGCGCGACTACGCGGCCTTCGCCTGTCTCTTCGGAGTGCGCGGCTCCGAGGGGCTGTGGCGCCCGGTGGCCGCCGGGCGCGGGCTGCCCGCCGACGCCTCGGAGGCCGCGTGGACGGCGTACGCCTCGTGGGGCGCGGCGGCGTTCGGCGCGACCTGGCTGGGCTGGGACGAGGTGCTGGCCGTCGACTGGGACGAGCCCGCGCTGCCCCGGGCGACCACCGTGGCGCGCTACCGGCGCCGCGCGGACGGCACGGCGGACGGCGTGCTGGAGCTGGCGCACCGCGACGACTGGAGCCGTGGCTTCGCCCGCGCCAGCGGCGTCGACACGCTCAGCGTCTCCCCCGACCGCGTCGGCGAACTGTGGGACGAGGGCACCGAGTGGGACACCGGTACCACCGTCTTCCGCGTCGAGCGGGAGCGGCGCCGCGACGCCGTGCCCGCCGACGGCCCCTGGCGGCCGGTGTGGGACGTCATGCGCGCGCTCGCCGGGGTGCACGGGGACGCGGGCGTCCGGCTGACGGTGTGGTTCGAGGAGTAGTGGAAGCTAGGCCTGGCCCGTCTCGAAGCGGCTGACCCTGCCGGTGCTCTCGTCGACCGTGAAGCGCCAGGCGGTGCGCATCGCGCCCCAGGTGTCGTTGCTGTAGAGCACGGTGAGGGAGAGGCCGTCGGGGGACTCGGACTGGACGTCCATCTGGCCGTTGGAGGAGAAGATCTCCCGCTCGGTCCAGTCGTGCAGATCGCGTTCCGAGCCGTCGTCGGACATCGTCGCGTCCGGCGTGAGCGCGGCGCGGAACGCGTCCCTGTTGTGCGCGTTGACGGCCGTGACGAAGGCGCGGACGGCGGGGTGGGAGGGGCGGAGGACGGAGGTGCTCACGGTGCGGCTCCTGGGTGCGGTGCTGCGGCGTCCCCGAGACGTCTCCAGGCTCACACCGACCGCACGGCCTCACAACTCCGTGCTCACAACTCCGTGACGATCACGTCGAGCCCCGTCGCGGACGGCTCCTCCACCGCGTACCCGAGGTCGCGCAGCGTCGCCGCCAGCGCCGCGGGCGTACGCGGCGCGGCGCCCTCCTCCAGCAGCGTGCGGACGATGCGGCCCTTCGTCGCCTTGTTGAAGTGGCTGACGACGGAGCGCTTCTCCACCCCGTTCACCGTCTTCGACTGGAGGACCCGCACCGTCGCCGTACGCTTCGCCAGCTCGCCCTTCGGCTTCCACATCGCCGCGTACGCGGACGAGCGCAGGTCGAGCACCAGCCCGCCGCCCGCTGCCTCGGGGAGCGCGGCGTCCAGATGTCCGCGCCAGTACGTGCCCAGGGCGCCCGTCCCCGGCAGCTTCACGCCCCCGGAGAGGCGGTACGAGGGGATCCGGTCCTTGATCCCCACCGCGCCCCACAGCGCGGAGAAGACGAGCAGTGAGCGCGCGGCCCGGCGCTTGGCGGCGGGGGAGAGGGTGGCGAGGCCGAGCGCGTCGTAGAGCACCCCGGTGTAGATCTCCCCGGCGGGGCGCGCGGGCGCCGTGCGCAGCGCCGCGTTCTTGCCGACCTCGCCGCGCAGCCCCTCGCTGAGGCCGAGCACCTCGCGGGCCTTCTCCCGGTCGTCCTCGTCGCCCGAGCAGAGGGCCACCAGCTCGTCCAGCACCGTGGCGCGGGCGGCGCCCAGCTCGGGCAGGGAGAGCGCGGTCAGATCGAGGGGCTTGCCCCTGCCGCCTGCGGACTTCCCTTCGGACGGGGGGAGGAGGACGAGCACGGATTCTCCTTGGTGGCGCGCGAGGTGGGAACTGCGCACGCCAGGTTACGCGTGCGGCCCGCTCCCTCCACGGTCTGCTTCCCCGTGCCCTACTTCCGCCGCCCCAGCGCCTTCGCCCTGTCGTGGGCCCGGCCCGCGAGGACGGCGGCCGCCGCTGCCACCAGTACGTAGACCACGAGGGCCGCGGCGAAGCCGCCGGGCAGCGGGCCGAGCAGCCCCGTGTCGCCGGAGTCGATCAGCAGCCGGATCGCGCCCTGGGCGCCCACGGCGAACAGGACCATGCCGAGGATCTGGAGGAGGTCGTACTTCACGGGGTGCCCTTCCGGTTCCGGGAGGCTGGCACTCTTGTCCGAGCCGCCTCGCACCTTTCGCAATGCACCTGCATCGTAAAGGCGGGAGGGGGAAGGAAGCAATGCGAGCGCATTGCGAAGAGAGCCGTGAGGGGAAGGACTGCGGACGTGCCGAAGGTCGTGGATCACGAGGCGCGCAGGAAACGCCTGGTCGAGGCCGTATGGGCGCTGGCGGTCCGCGACGGCCTCGAAGGGGTGACGCTGCGCCGGGTCGCGGCCGAGGCCGAGGTGTCGATGGGGCAGGTGCAGCACTACTACCGCTCGATGCAGGAGCTGGTCCGCGACGCCCTCGACCGTTCCGTGCTGGCCCTCAACGCGAAGATCGAGGCCACCATCGCGGAGCAGGGCGCGACGAGCGCGGAGGGCATGCTGCGCGCCTGCCTGCGCGCGATGGTCGCGCCCGACGAGGAGAGCGTGCGGCTGCTGCGCTTCTCGGTCGCGGTGATGGGCCGGGTGATCTCCGACCCGGCGATGGCGAAGGTGCTCGCGCCCGGCGACGAGGCGCTGCTCGACTTCACCGCCGGGATGATCGCGGGGGCCCGCGAGGAGCGCGGGGCGTCGGCTTCCCCTGTCGGCGTCGACCGTTTCGACGCGGACATCTGCTGGGCGCTGGCCACCAGCCTCGGCGTGGACCTCGCCCTGGGCCACCGCACGCGCGAGGCCGCCGAGGCCCTGCTCGACTACCAGATCGAGCGGGTCCTGGGCGGCGGTTGAGCGGGAGCGGCCCGGAGGTGCCGGGGGACCCTATACGGCCTGCGGAAAGGAGAAGACCCGCTTCGGGTCGTAGGCCTTCTTGACCTCCGCGAGGCGGGCCGCGTTCTTCCCGTAGTACGCCTGCCGCCAGTTCCGCAGCGCCGGGTCCGCGTAGTTCTGGTACGCGAAGCCGCTGGCCCAGCGGCGCATCGCCGTGTGCGTGTCGTCGAGCCAGGCGCGGTGCGCGGCGACCGTCTTCGCGGGCGCGCTGTCCGGCCAGGAGACGAGGTACTGGGCGAGGAAGCGCGCGTCGCGGTGCACGAAGGCCGTGGCCTCCGGCTTCACCCGGTTCACGGCCCCGCCCAGCGCGTCCAGCGCGACGGTGCCCGTGCCGCCCCCGCTCAGCTTCGCCAGCCGCTCCACGCGCGCGAGCAGCGCCTGGACGCCGTCGGCGGGGATGTTCCGGGTGTAGAAGTCGGACCGTGCCGCGTACGACTCACGGGCGACCTTGCCCGACGCCGTACGCCCCGGCAGCGTGCCCTTCTGGTGCGCCTGCGCGACCGACCAGCCGGAGACCCCGCCCATGATCTTCATCGCGTCCATGAACGTGTGCGGGCGCACCGAGAGCGAGGAGGCGGGGGCGCCGATACGGTCGGCGAGCCGGTCGAGCTGGTTCTCCAGCTCCGAGCGCGCGCCGAGCGAGAGCCCGCCCACCGTCACCTTCCCCGGCCGTCCCCCGACGGGCGCGGACAGGTGCAGGTTCGCCCAGATCTCCTCCGGCGCGGTGGGCGCCCAGCGCTGCCACTCGCGCAGCACGGCCGCCGCGCGCTCCCAGGGCCAGGAGAGGAAGAACGTGACGCAGGACGGCGCCACATGCGTGGTGAAGTCCAGCGAGGTGACGACCCCGAAGTTCGCGTTGCCCGCGCCGCGCAGCGCCCAGAAGAGGTCGGCGTGGTGCTCGGCGTCCACGTCCCGGATCTTCCCGTCGGCGGTCACCACGCGGGCCCCCGTCACGCTGTCCGAGGTCAGCCCGTACGCCCGCGCCACGACCCCGACGCCACCGCCGAGCGCGAGCCCCGAGACGCCCACGGTCGGGCACGAACCGGCGGGAATGGTCCGCTTGTGCGCGGCCAGTTCCTCGTACACGTCGATCAGCTTGGCCCCGGCGCCCACGGTCGCGCGCCGCCCCGAGGCACGCACCTTCGCCATCCGCTGCACGTCGACGACGAGCTTCCCCTTGCCGCCGGACCAGCCCGCGTACGAGTGGCCGCCGCTGCGTATCGCCACGGGTATCTCGTGCCGCCGCGCGAACTCCAGGCACTCGCGCACGTCCTGCGGTCCCGCGCAGTAGGCGACCCCCGCGGGCCTCGACCCGTCGAACCGCGGATTGAACAGTTTGCTGGCAGCGCCGTAATCATGGTCCCCCGGCCGCACCAGCGAACCGTCCAGCCCCTTGCCGAGCGCGGTCCACGCGGAGTCCCGCGTCGCGCCGGTGGCAGCCCAACCCGACACAGCCGCACCCCCTCCCGCGACCGCGATCCCGGCCCCGATCCCCACCCGCACCAGCCCCCGCCGCCCAATCGCCGCACTCATCCCCGACGTTCCCCTCAGTCCCGTACGTCCCAGAAGCGGACTCGGTCACATCCCGCCCCGGCAGTGAGGGTGACGGCACGGACAGGTGTGCGGTTGCCCGCCGCAGGTCACGTCTTGGGAACGCCGGGCCCTACCGGCAACGGAGAGTGCACACAGGCACGGACGGGCAGAACCCCGGGAGCTTCCGCCTCTTGGGAGTGGCAACGAGCCCCATGCACGTCCTGTAGCCCGCCGCGAATCGGAGTTTCCCGCATGATGCTTCTGCTTGCCGAGCTGCTGAGCAACTTCCGGCCCGACGAGATCAGAACCCGTGGTGCGTACGTGTGGTCCGCTCTGCTCATGATGGTGCTGGCGGTGCTGGTGACCGCTCCCGTCGCGCACTTCTACGGACAGCCGTGACGGGGGACTCCTGGCCCATGCCTCTGCGGCTCCCGTTGTGCGTGCACACCCCGCGGTCGGTGCGGGCCGAACACGGCCATGACCCGGACCGTTACGTACAGATCGGTTCACTGACGAAGCCCCTCACGGGCACGCTGCTGTCCTGCCTCGCCCGCGCGGGCCGTATCGGGTGGGACGATCCCGTCGAGAAGTGGCTCGACGCGCCGTCCGGTACCGGCATCACCCTGCGGCACCTGGCGCTGCACACCTCCGGCCTGCCCCGGCTGCCTCCGCAGGTGCCGGGACGCAGAGCCGACCCGTATGCGGCCTTCGACGCCGAGGCGTTGGGCGGCGGCGGCATCGCCCGGCTCTCCTCCCTCGTGCTCCGCCCTCCGGGCGCCCAGGAGGAGTACTCGAACTTCGGATACGCGGTGCTCGGTGCCGCCTTGGAGGCGGCGGGCGAGGACACGTACGAGGAACTGCTGCGGACCCACGTCCTGCGCCCCCTGGGGGTGGACGACGGCCGGGTCACCGCCCGGCCCCCGGCCGGGGACGCCGTCCTGCCGCCACGTGGCCGGTGGGGCCGTCGTCGCTCGGCCTGGACCATGAGCGGCGCCGTCCTGCCCGCGGGTGGTCTGTGGGCCACTCCGCGTGCGTTGGCCGAGGTGGTGACCGGCCTGCTGGTACGGCGCACGCTGGGCGAACCCTCACTGTCCTGGACCCGCTCGGGACCGGGGTACTGGCACGACGGATCCACGGGAGGCTACGCCACGTTCGCGGCGGTGCGGGACGACGGCCGCTGGGCCGTCGTCAGCCGGATCGGCGGACGTGCGGACACCGCCAACAAGATCGGCTTGCAGGCGTTGGTGTCACAGCCCCGGCCGGAACGGTGAAGCTGGGCTCTTGCCCGTCACATCGAGCCGAACGTCGGCCTGCCCCGCAGTTCGTAGGTGTGGAGGGCGATGCCGGAGCGGGTCGTGGCTGAGGAGGTGAGGTGGAGGGCGGTGGGGACGGCGCCCTCGGTGAAGAGGCGGGTGCCCTTGCCGAGGATCACCGGGTAGGTGAGGAGGCGGTACTCGTCGATGAGGTCGTGGGCCATGAGGGAGCGGGCGAGGGCGCCGCTGCCGTGGATCTGGAGCTCGCGGCCCGGCTGTTCCCTGAGCTTGCGGACGGCGTCCACCACATCGCCGCTCAGGAGCGTGGAGTTGTTCCAGGAGAGCCGGTCGAGGGTGGTCGAGGCGACGTACTTGGGCAGGCCGTTGAGCCGCTTGGCGATGACGGGGTCCTCGTCGTCGCTCACATGGGGCCAGTACGCGGCGAAGATCTCGTACGTGTGGCGGCCCAGCAGGAAGGCGTCCGCGCGGTCGAACCACCCGGCGATGTGCCGGGCCATGTCCTCGTCCGCGTACGGCGCGAGCCAGCCGCCCAGGTCGAAGCCGCCGCCGGGGTCCTCCTCGGGCGCGCCGGGGCTCTGCATGACCCCGTCCAGTGTCAGGAACGTGGTGATGGTGACCTTGGCCATTGCTCCGGTCCTCCCCGGTCGTCCGTCAGGTGCTGACAGGAGGTGGACCGGGGGGAGGACCGGAAGTCATCGGTCGGCGGTCGGGGAAGTGCGCGCGGACTACGCGCGGACGCCCTGGGCGCTCTCCGCTGTCTCCGCGTTCGCCTCGATCGTCGCGTCCTCGGGCAGCGTGTCCATGAAGGAGCTGACCGAGAAGACGGCGTTGCCCGCGCCGGGCGGGCCGTAGCCGGGGGGCGAGGAGAGGCCGTGCCGCGCCATCGCGTCGCGGTACGCCTCCAGCAGGCGGATGTGGTACTCCAGCGGGGCGCCCGCCGGGTTCGTCTTGCCGAGCGGGGTCGTCGGCTCCGGGCACCAGGTGGTGAAGCGCGGCGTGATGCCGTTGCCCATGAAGAAGTCCAGGCCTTCGGTCGTCGAGGCGATCGCCTCGTCCACCGTCTTGAAGCCGAAGGGCTCGGCCATCTCGATGCCCGCCACGAAGTTCGGGATCACGTTGCGCGCGCCGAAGACGTCGCGCGAGTCGAGGATGCGGCGGTGCCACTCCTCGCGGCCCACGTACCGCTCCTTGCCGGGGCAGTGCAGCTCGAAGAGGCGCTTGTCCCAGACCTCGAAGTTCGGGTGGTAGATCTTGATCCCGTAGTCGGCGAAGCGCTGCACGTCCGCCTTCGGGAGGGCCTGCGCGACGACCTTGCCGGTCCAGCGGCCCGGGAAGCGGTCCTCGATGGCCTTCGCGTAGTGCCCGTAGAAGTCCGCCTCGTCCCGGCCCTGCACCTGCGAGGTGATCGAGCCGCCGGTGAGCGTGTACGCGCGGGAGGCGCCGAGCGAGTCGTGGTCGGAGATGATCTGGAGCGCCTCCAGCACCTCCTCGGCCGGCTTCACGCCGGTGTACGGGCGTCCCGCCGCCTTGTGCTGGCGCCAGTTGTGGTTGATGTCGCAGTACTGGCACTCCTCCTTGGCGCCGAAGTACTGGCAGACCCGGAAGACCGTCAGATAGATCAGGTAGCCCCACTGGATCGTGGGGGCGACCTCCATGACCGACTTCCCGTTGGCGAGCGTGTGCCGGTAGTAGTCGGGCATGGGCGGCAGCCCGACGTCCGCGATCCGCTGCCCGTCGAGGTAGAGGCCCAGCGCGCCGTCCTCGCCCGCCCGCACGCGGTACGGCGAGTCCGGGTTCACCCGCACGGAGACGACGGTACGGCGCAGGTCGTACGCGCCGCCCGTGAGCACGATCTCCTCCGGGGGCCGCCGCAGCGCGGCCTCGCCCAGCTCGGGCAGGGTGCGGTGGTCGAAGGAGAAGATGAAGTACGACTTCGGTTTGACGTCCCCGTCCTCATTGCCGCTGAGCGCCGAGTCGTCGAAGGCCATCCCGCCCCTGAGCAGGTCCTCCTTGATCACGGCCTCCCGCGGAATGTGCGGAAAGCGCTCCATCAGGTCCTCGACGAGGGCGGTACGGCCCTCCTGCGGCGCCTGCGGTCCCTCCGTCGACGTAGTCGGCATCGGCGATCAAACTCCCTCACTCTACGGACCCCGGGGTCCGTATGACGGTACTCCGGCACGATCCGTCACCGCACACCCGGTCTCGTGCGGGTGAACTCCCCGGGGGCAGGGCCGCCGGTCACGCCCGCTGCCGCTACCACTGGTCCCGTTCTGCTTCTGCGGCTCCAACGGCTTCTACGGCTTCTACGGCAAGGAGGTCCCGGCATGCGCGGACCCGGCTCCGGTTCACTGACGGTCACGGTCACGGTGATGGTGGCGGCCCTGCTCGGCTCCACGGGCGCGACGTCCGCCGCTCCCGGCGCACCCGCCGCGCCCGGCGACTCCCGCACCGTCTCCCTCTCCCGGGCCGTCGCCTCGCTGCCCGTAGCGGGGGAGAAACCCCGGGGGTTCGCGCGGGAGAAGTTCGCGCACTGGAGCGACCCCGACCAGGACGGCTGCTCGACGCGCGCCGAGGTCCTGATCGAGGAGGCGACCACGCCGCCCGCCGTGGACGGCCGGTGCACGGTGACGGGCGGCAAGTGGCACTCGTACTACGACAAGAAGGACCACACCGGCGCGCACGCCCTCGCCGTCGACCACCTGGTGCCGCTGGGGGAGGCGTGGGAGAGCGGCGCCGGCTCCTGGAAGCCCGAGGAGCGCGAGGCGTACGCGAACGACGTCGACGACCCCCGCACCCTCGCCGCCGTCACCGCCGCCGAGCACCGGGCCAAGGGCGACACGAGCGACCCGGCCCGCTGGGAGCCCTCGGACGACGGCGCCGACTGCCGGTACGTCGCGGAGTGGGCGGCCGTGAAGCACCGCTGGGGCCTCAGCGCGGACAAGAAGGAGAGGGCGGCGCTGAAGAACATGGCCGCCGAGTGCCCGCCCGAGAACGTCACCGTGACCAAGGCCCGCTGAAAGCCTGCGGAACCCCGCCGGGGCGTCGTAGAATCCCGGGACCCGCTCAGCCGCCCGGCGTGGAACCCCAGGTCTCGGGGCCGCCGCCGCGCCACTCGATGAGGGCGGGATCCTCGATCTGGATCTCTTCCGGCTTCAGCCCCGCGCGCCGCAGCAGATCGACCACGTCCTGCGCGCTGTGGGCCATGCCCAGCAGTTCGGTGTGCGCCGTCACCCGCCGTTCGCCCGAGGGAGCGGGCGGATGGACGACGATCGGAGGCGTCATACCTCCAGCGTACGACCGTGACATGCGGAAGGCGCGGCCAGCAGGACGTCCTGGCCGCGCCTTCACCCGCGCTACCGCGTCAGCGGCCGAGCCCGGGCATCGCCGGGACCGGGTCCGAGACCTTCAGCGGGTCCGTGTGCGCCTGGATGGGCTCGGCGGACTGGCCCTGAGGGTGGGAGTGCGGGGCGCTCTGGGAGCCCTGGGTGCCCTGGGTGCCCTGCGTGCCCTGGTGGTCGTGGTCGGGCGGGCAGGCGACGGCCGGTGCGGCGGCGCCCAGGGCGACGACACCGGCCAGCAGTGTGGCGGCAAGAGTTGTGCGATACATCGAGCCTCTTCTCGCTTCTCACAGAAGGATCGCGGAGATCGCGCGGACGTCGTCGCCCGCGCGCACAGAGGCCGTACCCAGCCCGCGCCGAGCTGCGCTCGCCCGATCGGGTGGCGCGTTCGCGGCCCTGGACGACGAACATCACGGATGGATGGAGGACTGTATGCCCATGTTTCCCATGGACAGCGACACCGGAAGTGACACCGACCCGACCGCGTTTCCACGGCAGTTCGCGCGCACGCGCCGCTTCGATCTGGGCGTCCCGCGCGACTTCACCGTCTCCCCGGGGGACGGGCGCGTGCTCTTCCTGCGTACGCGCGACGGAGAGGACCCCGTCTCCTGCCTCTGGCTCCTGGAGGGGGACGGCAAGGAGCGGCTGCTGGTCGACCCCCGTCGGCTGGGGGAGGCGGGGGGCGAGCTGCCGGAGGCCGAGCGCGTGCGCCGGGAGCGGGCCCGCGAGGCGGCCACCGGCGTTGTCGCGTACTCGGCGGACGCGGCCGTGACCACCGTCGCCTTCGCGCTCGACGGAGGGCTGTGGGTCACGGACACCGGGGAGGGGCGGCCGCGCGCGGTGCACGCGCCCGGGCCCGTCGCCGCGCCTCACCTCGACCCGACGGGCACTCGCGTCGCGTACGTGACGGACGGCGCGCTGCACGTCACCGAGGTGGCGGACGGCACCACGCGGGTGCTCGCCGCGCCGGAGGGCGAGGAGGTGACGTACGGGCTTCCGGAGCACGTCGCCGCCGAGTCGATGCACCGGCACTCGGGCTTCTGGTGGGCGCCCGACGGGCGGCGGCTGCTCGTCGCGCGCGTCGACAACGGGCCGGTCGAGCGCTGGTGGATCGCCGACCCGGCCCACCCGGACCGCCCGCCGCGCGCCATCCGCTACCCGGCCGCCGGTACGGCCAACGCCGACGTGTCCCTCTTCGTCCTCGCGGCCGAGGGCGGCGCGCGCACCGAAGTGGTGTGGGACCGGGGCGCGTTCGAGTACCTGGCCTCGGCTGCCTGGGACGCGCACGGGCCGCTGCTCTCCGTCCAGTCCCGCGACCAGCGCACGCTGCGCGTCCTCGCCGCCGACCCGGACACCGGCGCCACCACCACGCTCCACGAGCAGCGCGACCCGGCGTGGGTCGAGCTGGTGCCCGGCGCCCCACGGCGTACGGCCGCGGGAGCCCTCGTCCACGTCGCGGACGACCCGGACGGCGGGACGCGGCGGCTGACCGTGGACGGCGTGCCCGTGACACCCGACGGGCTCCAGATCCGCGAAGTGCTGGGCGCCGTGGGCGAGTCCGTGTACGTGACGGCGTCCGACGAGCCGACCGAGGAGCACGTCTGGCGCTGCGCGGCCGGGCACGGGGCGGTGCGGGTCAGCGAGGGGCCTGGCCTGCACGGCGCGTCGCTCGCGGCCGACGGGGCGCTGGTCATGGCCTCGCACACGGAGGAGGGCCGCCGCTTCGCCCTCGTACGGCAGGACGGCACGGAGTCGCCGATCGCCTCGTACGACGCCGAGCCGCTGGTCACCCCGCGCGTCACCTGGCTGGAGGCCGGACCGCACGGCGTCCGTACGGCGCTGTTCCTGCCCTCCTGGTACGAGAAGGTGGGTCGCAAACTCCCCGTTCTGATGAACCCGTACAGCGGCCCCGCGATGCGGCTCGTGCTGCGGGCGCGCGGCTGGTGGATGTGCGAGGCGCAGTGGTTCGCCGAGCGCGGCTTCGCCGTGGTGATCGCCGACGGGCGGGGCACCCCGGGGCGCGGCCCCGCGTGGGAGAAGACGGTGCACGGCGACACGCTCACGCCCGTCGTCGAGGACCAGGTCGAGGCCTTGCGCGCCGCCGCCGCGCACTGCCCGGGGCCCGGCCTCGACCTGAGCCGGGTCGCGATACGGGGCTGGAGCTACGGCGGCACCCTCGCCGCCGCGGCCGTGCTCCGCCGCCCCGACGTCTTCCACGCCGCGGTCTCCGGCGCCGCGCCCAGCGACCAGCGGCTGTACGACACCCACTGGCGCGAGCGCTTCCTCGGCCGCCCCGAGGAGAACCCGGAGGCGTACGCGCGCTCGTCGCCGATCACCGAGGCCGCCGCGCTCACCCGCCCGCTCCTCCTCGTCCACGGCCTCGCCGACGACAACGTGGTGGTGGCCCACACCCTGCGGATGTCCGCCGCGCTGCTCGCCGCGGGCCGCCCGCACCGTGTGCTGCCGCTCTCGGGCGCCGCGCACGCGCCCCGGGACGCGACGGCCGTCACCCGGCTGCTCACCCACCAACTGGACTTCCTGCGCGAGGCGTTGGCCGAGCCGGTGCTGCCGGTGCGCCCGCACCCGTTCTGGGAGGGAGCGGGCGCCGGGACCGGCCACACCTTCACGCACACCCTCGACCGCGCGCTGCTGGAGGCCCATGTGCCGCGCACGGCCCGCGTCCTGGACTACGGCTGCGGCTACGGCCGCCTCACGGCCGAGCTGACGGAACTGGGCTACCCGGACGTCGTCGGCATCGACCCCTCGGCGGCGCTGATCGCGCGCGGCCACCGCGAGCACCCCGGGCTGCCGCTCGTCCACCACGCCGAGCTGCCGCTGCCGTACGGGGAGGGGCACTTCGACGCCGCGCTGCTCTTCGTGATCCTCAACGTCATCCCCACGGACGCGGCCCAGCACGCCCTCCTCGCCGAGCTGGCCCGCGTCGTACGGCCGGGCGGCGTGCTCCATGTGAGCGAAGTGCCGCTCCAGGGCGACGACTTCCACGTACGGCGGTACGACGAGCACGCGCGCTCCGTGCGGCAGGCGGGCGGCACCGCCCCGTACGGCCTCTTCGGCACGCCCGACGGCGGGTACTTCCGGCACCACCCGCCGGAGCATCTGCGCGCGATGCTGGGGGCGCACGGCTTCGAGGTGGTGGAGGAACGCGCCGACCGGGTGTCCGGCCTGCACGGCGAGTCCACGGCGCGCCTCCTCCTCATGGCCCGCCGGACGTAGCCCGCCTCGCCGGGCCGCCCTCGTCAGTCCGGCAGCGCGTGGTCCAGGAGGATCTCGGCCGCCGCCCGCGCGTGCCGTCCGTAGTCGGGGTCGTCCAGCACCATCGCGCGGCTGGCGGCCCCGTCCGCGAGGGTCACCAACTGCTCGGCGAGCGCGGCGGGTTCGCGGCAGCCCAGCTCCTCCGCCAGGGCCGTGACCAGCCGGACCATCAGCAGCTTCTGCTCGCGGGCGTAGGAGTGGACCGCGCCGGCGGGGTCGGGGAACTCGGCGGCGGCGTCGATGAACGGACAGCCGCGCACCGGCGCCCCGCCGGTCGCGGGGGGCGGGCCGAAGAGCCCGAGGATCCGCTCGCGCGCGGGGACGTCCTCGCGGCTCAGTGCGCTCTCCAGGGTGTGCCCCGTCGCGGTCAGCTCGTGGAGATGGGCGACGACCAGCTCGTCCTTGGTCCGGAAGTGCGCGTAGAGGGTGCGCTTGGACACCGGCGCCTGCTCGGCGACCTGCTCCATGCGGGTCGCGTTGATCCCCTGGGCCGCGAAGAGCCGGGCGGCGGCGGCCAGGACGCGCTCGCGTCCGCCGCGGCCGCGCCGCGGGGAGGCCGTGGTCTCGGTGCTCATGGCGGAAGTATACGCGTTCGTTTACTTAAGGCCGGGCGGCTTGCTACGCTCACGGAAGTAAACGCGACCGTTTATCTAAGTTGTCGACCGTCAAGGAGCGACCCATGGACCAGGACCACGCCGAGAAGCTGATCCGCGGCCGCCGCGCGACGCGCGCGTTCCGCCCCGAGCCCGTGCCCGAGGAGACCCTGCGCGCGGTCTTCTCCCTCGCGGGCACCGCGCCGTCCAACTCCAACGCGCAGCCGTGGCGGGTCGAGGTCGTCGGCGGCGCACGGCGCGACCGGCTGGCGGAGGCCCTGGTGGCCGCCCACGCCGCGCGGCGCACCTCGGCCGACTTCCCCTACCGCGAGGACATGTACGCGCCCGTCCACCAGGAGCGGCGGGCCGAGTTCGGCGCGGGGCTCTACGGGGCGCTGGGCATCGGCCCCGACGACCACACGGCCCGTGCCGCCTACGACGCGGAGAGCCTGCGCTTCTACGGCGCGCCGCACGCCGCGTTCCTCTTCGTCACCGGCGACGGCGGGCCCCGCCTGGCCGCCGACGTCGGCGCGTACCTGCAGACGCTGCTCCTGGCCATGACCGCGTACGGGGTGGCGAGCTGTCCGCAGGGCCTGCTCAGCTTCTACGCCGACACCGTCCGTGCGGAACTCGGCGTCACCGAGGGCAAGCTGCTCGTCGGCGTCTCCTTCGGGTACGCCGACGAGAATGCCCCCGTGAACCACGTGCCCTCCGGCCGCGCCGCCCTCGCCGCGACCACGTCCTTCCACGTCTAGGCCGTGTCCGGGACTGCCGGGTACGGGGTGCCCCGTTCCGTGCTTCGCGGACCGCGGGTGCGCGGTGGCTGGCCGCGCAGTCCCCGCGCCCCTAGAGGTTGAGGGCGCTCCTCGGAGTGCCCCGTCAGGGGCGCGGGGAACTGCGCGAGCAACCGGCCACGGCCCGCAGCCTGCGACGTGCAAGAGGGGGCAGCCCCTGCCCAGCAGCCGTCAGGCCTCCTCGTCGCGCTGGGCGGCGACCACGGCGTCACCGACCGCCGTGCGGTCGTACAGCACCGAGCGGCCCGCACGGCGCCGCTGTATGAGGCGGGCCTCACGGAGCACCCGCAGGTGGCGGCCGACCGAGCCGAGGCCCTGGCCCGTGAGCTCCACCAGCTGCGTGGTGCTCAGCGGAGTGTCGAGCAGCACCAGGACGGCGGCCCGTCCGGAGCCGAGCAGCGTGCCGAGCGCGCGCGGCACGGGCGTGACCTCCGCCCCGGCGGAGAGCGCGCCCGCGCAGGGGTAGATCACGGCGGAGCGGTGCGAGCGGTGCGGCGCACCGTCGGGCTCCTCCCAGGCGACCCAGCCCGTGCTCGGCGTGACCGGGACGAAGAGCAGGCGGGTGCCGGAGAGGTCGCGGGGCGGGTAGTCGTACGCGTTGATCTGGAGGCGGCTGCCGCCGAGCCAGCGCAGGTGGGGGCGCATGCCGTCGAGGGCCGCCGCCCAGCCGTTCCGGCCCAGCCGCACCGTACGGGCGACGATGTCGGCCTCGACGATCCGGCGTCGGCGCCGCCACGTCGGCCGTACCGTCTCGTGCCACACCCACTCCAGGACGCGCGCCGTGCGCTCGGGCAGGTCGTCGCGGCGCAGCGCGGGCGGCAGCGGGCCGCGCAGGGAGACGGTCAGATCGGCGCGGGCCTCCTCGGGCCGCGCCGCGCGCACCCGCGCCACCTCCTGGGCGAACGAGGCGTCGTCGGCGTCCCCGCCGTCCCCGCTGTCTTCGCCGTGCGGGGTGGGCGTCAGGTAGTCCGCGTTCCAGGTGGCGCCCAGCGCCGCCCGTACGAGCGCGGCGCTGACCGGGTCGTCCGCGAGCAGCGCGCGGTAGGCGGGCAGGTGCGCGGCCAGCCAGGCGCGCTCGCCGGGGTGCGTGCCCGAGGCGCGGTGGAGGACCTTCAGCGCCGCCGTCGTCTCGGCCAGCGGCGAGACGACGAACCGGCTGTCCGCGAGCGTGTCCGCGTCGACCTGCCACCACCCCATGTTTCGCCTCCCCGCGAAAGAGTAACGCCCGGCCCCGCGTCTCCTGAGACTCCGTCCATGCGCACCTATCAAGATCTCTTCCGGGCGCGGGAGTTCACGCCGCTCTTCCTCACCCACACCTGCCACGTGGCGGGGCAGACCGTGAGCGGGCTGGCGCTGAGCACCCTCGTCTACTCCGCGACGGGCTCGCCGCTGCTGTCGTCCCTCGCGATGTTCGGCACCTCGCTCGCGCAGGTGATCGGCGCGACGTTCCTGCTCTCGGCCGCGGACCGGCTCGCGCCGCGCGCCGCGCTCACGGTGCTCTCCCTCGCCTTCGCGCTCGGCACGGCGGCCCAGGCCGTCGAGGGGCTGCCGATCGCCGGGATCTTCGGACTGCTGCTGGCCGTGGGCGCGCTGGCGTCGCTGGGCGGCGGCGTCCGGTACGGGCTGCTGAACGAGATCCTCACCAAGGACGGCTATCTGCTCGGCCGTTCGGTCTTCAACATGGCCTCGGGCGGCACGCAGATCTGCGGCTTCGCGCTCGGCGGGATCCTGGTCACCGCGTTCTCGGCGCACGGCACGCTGCTCGTCGGCGCCGGGTTCTACGCCGCCGCCGCGCTCTGCGCCCTCCTCGGCCTCTCCGGCCGCGGGCCGCGCGCCGCCGGGCGCCCCTCGGTCGCGGAGACCTGGCGGAACAACGCGCTCCTGTGGTCCTCCCGGCCCCGCCGCACCGTCTACCTCGCGCTGTGGCTCCCCAACGGCCTGGTCGTCGGCTGCGAGTCCCTCTACGTCCCCTACGCCCCCGCGCACGCGGGTCTCCTCTTCGCCGTCGGCGCGTTCGGCATGCTCGCGGGGGACGTGTACGTCGGACGGTTCGTGCCGAAGGCGCGGCGGGCCGGGCTGGCGGTGCCGCTGCTGGTGCTGCTGGCGGCGCCGTACCTGGTCTTCGCGGTACGGCCCGCGCTCGGCGTCGCGGTCGTCGCCGTCGTCCTCGCGACGGTCGGCTTCGGCGCGAGCCTCCTGCTCCAGGAGCGGCTCATGGCGCTCACCCCCGACGAGCTCAGCGGCCACGCGCTGGGGCTGCACTCCTCCGGGATGCTCACGATGCAGGGCGTCTGCGCGGCCCTCGCGGGCGCCCTGGCCGGGCGCACCTCGCCCGGGACCGCGATGGCGGTGACGGCGGCGCTCTCCCTCGCGATCACGCTCGCGCTGACGCCGGGCCTGCGGCGCGCGGCGGAGGCCACGGCCACGGAACCGAGTCCGGCGTGACGTATCGGCGCGAAAGGGGTTGATCAGGGAGTCAGACATTCGGTTCAGACATTCGGTCTGGCCCTGGATCAGGACTCGGAGCACGCACACATGTCCCGTATCACCGCCACCCTGGCGCTGTCCTTCGCCGCCCTGGCCTCCACCGTCACCGCGGCACCGGCCGTCTCGGCCGTGTCCCCGGCCGTCCACGGCGACCACCTCACCGTCACCGTCAAGGACTCCGGCGACCCGTCCCGCGACGGCACGTACGAGCTGTACTGCCACCCCGCGGCGGGCGACCACCCGGACCCGTCCGGTGCCTGCGAGACCCTCGAAAAGGCCACCAGGTGGGGCAAGGACCCCTTCGCGCCCGTCCCACGGGACTCCGCCTGCACCAAGCAGTACGGCGGCCCCGCCACCGCCCACGTCACCGGCCGCTGGGCGGGCCGCCCGGTCGACGCCCGCTACGACCGTACGGACGGCTGCCAGATCAGCCGCTGGAACGACATGGAGCCGCTCCTCCCCTCCACCAGCTCCATCCGCTGACCCGCGTCCGCTGCCCCAACTGCCCCTGAGAGAGGCGGCGTTGTGCCCTCGGGGCTCGCCCGTATGCTGAATTCCGCGGCGGGTGATGCCACCGGGGGCACACGGGCGAGCGAGAGGGCAGCGAACCGACGGACGACAGCGGCTTACGACGTCCCGGGTGGTCGGGCCGCGTCGCCTCGCGGGCCCGCGGTGCCCTCACCGGCGCACGGGCGTCGCGGGGGAGGGCATGGCTCGGGCGGGCGGCCTCGCGGGTCCGTGACGCGCGCACGGACGGGCGAGGGGCGGAAGGGCGACTGCGAGGAGCTCCGGGAAGCCTTGCGCGACTATCTCGACGAGGAGTGGGAGGACGATGTCGCCTCCCAGCTCGGCGCGCTGACCGAGGCGTACCCCGACTGGCAGAACCGGTTCCGTCCCGATGCGGACGACGTGGACACGTACTCCACCTGCAAGAAATGACCGTCAGAGGGGGCGGCCGTCGGCGTCGCAAGGGAGGGCCTTCTTGCCGTACTGCTCGGCGAAGATCGCGGTGATGTCGTTCTCCGTCACGGACATCGAGTTGGTGCTCTCCACCTTGATCGCCCCCGCGAAGGGGCGGTCGAGGTCCTTGATGAGGAGCAGCGAGAGCGTCAGCAGCCCCGTCAGGATGAAGAGGGTCACGATCTGGGCGTAGCCGCCGCGGAACGGCAGGCAGAAGGCGAGCACCAGCACCGCGACCGACACGGCGAGGACCATGAACAGGTAGAGCGACCGGGGGATCGTGGGCGCGGACTGCGAGAGCCGGTCCCGCCGGGCCGCCGCGCGCTCCTTGTTCGCCGAGACGAGCGTGCCGAACTGCGGGTCGTCGGTCATCCGGGAGAACTGGTTCCGGATCTTCACGGTCCATACGCTCGCCGCCCCCGAGCGCTGCCCGTCGCGCATGGCCTTCCACTCCAGGTGGTTGATGGCGCGGGCGTAGCAGACCGCGTCGGACCGGAGCTCCTCGCGGTGCGAGCGGGCCGCGTACCCGGAGACCTCGAAGAGCTGCTCGACGGCCCCCGCCTCGGTACGGGCCGCCTTCTCGGCCTCGCCGTACGAACCGGCGCCCATCACCAGCACGAAGGCCAGCAGCAGGACGGCGAGCGTCAGAAGGGGGCCGACGAGGTCCTGCATCCCCAGCGAGGGCGCGTCCTCGCCGAGGGCCCGGCGCTTCAGCGTCCGGTTGAGGGCCAGGCCGGCGACGAACGCGACCGCGACGACGACGATGGTGGTGGTCACGGATTCTCCCTGGTCGGAGCGGTGAGACGGGGTGCGTCACTCGCAACGTCTCATCGCTGCCGGGGGTCGGCCATGTCGCACAGGCATACGGAGTAGCGAACACGTATGCCCACGGGTGGGACGGGTGGGGCCAGGGGAGAGGGCGGCGGACGAGTCGGCTCGTAGGCCGGGTTCTGTCACCCGGGAGCCTCGCGGCACCCGGCGTGGCGGCCATCCATCTAGGGCCGGCGTTGCCACCGGCCTCGTGCGGTCTACCCGCGAACTCGGGCGGGCAGCCCTCGAACGTCCGCGCAGGACCGTGGACCCAGTGGATCCGCGGTCCCTCTTGACCTTGCTCCGGATGGGGTTTACCGAGCCGCCCAGGTCACCCTGGGCGCTGGTGGTCTCTTACACCACCGTTTCACCCTTACCGGGTGCCGTACGGATACGGCCCCGGCGGTCTGCTTTCTGTGGCACTGTCCCGCGGGTCACCCCGGGTGGGCGTTACCCACCATCCAGCCCTGTGGAGCCCGGACCTTCCTCGGCGGGCACCCCTGAGGGCACCCGACGCGGCCGCCCGGCCGGCTCGTCCGCCGTCCCGCCATCCTAACCGTGCACGGCGATGGACTCTTCCGCCGCCCGCCCCCACCCTGTGCGCGTGGATTCGCCCCTGGTGACCGTCATGCTGCCCGCCGTGCTCGCCGTGATCATGCTGGGGCTCGGGCTGAGCCTCACCGTGGACGACTTCCGCAGGGTGGCCGCCTACCCGCGCACCGTCGCCGTCGCGCTCGGCTGCCAGCTCGTGCTCCTGCCCGCCGTCTGCTTCGGACTGGTGCTGCTCCTCGGGCTGACGCCCGAGCTCGCCGTGGGCATGATGCTGCTCGCCGCGTCGCCCGGCGGCACCATGGCCAACCTCTACAGCCACCTCTTCGGCGGCGACGTCGCGCTCAACATCACGCTCACCGCGATCAACTCGGTCCTCGCCGTCTTCACGCTGCCGCTCGTCGTCAACCTCTCGACGGCCTACTTCGACGTGGGCGACGGGCGCGAGGTCGGACTGCGCTTCGAGAAGTCGGTACAGGTGTTCGCGCTGGTGCTGATCCCGGTGGCGGCGGGCATGTGGGCTCGCGCCCGGCGCCCCGGGTTCGCGGACCGGGCCGCGCGGCCGGTGAAGGTGCTCTCCCTGGTGATCCTCGCGCTGATCATCGTCGGCGCGATCGCCGCGGAGGCGGGGAACGTGGGGGAGTACCTGCTCGACATCGGCCTCGCGGCCCTCGTCTTCAGCTCGCTCTCCCTCGCGACGGGGTACGCGGCGGCACGGGCCGCCCGTGCCGGGCACGCCCAGGCCGTCGCCGTATGCATGGAGATCGGCATGCACAACACCTCCCTCTCCCTCACCATCGCCCTCGGCCCCTCCCTCCTCGACAGCACGGAGATGGCGGTGCCGAGCGCGGTGTACGGCATCGTCGTCTACTTCACGGCTGGTGCCGCGGGCCTGCTGCTGCGGCGTCCGCGCCGGGCGGGGGCTGCTTAGGGGGTGCCCCGTGAGGTGCGTCGCAGTCCGCGGCTGCATCGTGGCTGGCCGCGCAGTTCCCCGCGCCCCTGAAGCGCCCCTTCGGGGCTGCTTCCCGGAGCGGAGCTCCACTCCTAGGGGCGCGGGGAACTGCGCGAGCAAGCACAGCGGTGGCGCAGTCTGCGACGCACCTCACGTGGCTGCCCCTGGTCAGCGGGACCAGAGGTCGTCGGGCGTCAGCTCCGACGGGGTGCGATGGCCCGACAGGGCCAGCGTGAGGTCCAGGTCGGCAAGGAGACTGCGCAGGACGTGCCGGACACCGTCCTCACCCGCGTGAGCGAGCCCGTACGCGAAGGGGCGCCCCACCAGCACCGCGCGGGCCCCGAGCGCCAGGGCCTTGAGGACGTCGGCGCCGGTACGGATGCCGGAGTCGAAGAGGATCTCCGTACGGTCGCCGACCGCGTCGGCGATGGGCGGGAGCGCGTCGAGAGAGGCCAGCGCGCCGTCGACCTGGCGTCCGCCGTGGTTGGAGACGACGATGCCGTCGGCCCCGGAGTCCACCGCGCGGCGCGCGTCCTCGGGGCGCTGGACGCCCTTGAGGACGATCGGCCCGTCCCAGTGCTCGCGCAGGAACGGCAGCCGGTCCCAGGACCTGTCCGTGCCGGTGAACATGGGCACCCAGCGCAGCACCGCCGCGTCCAGGTCCTCCTCCGGCGGCTTGGCGAGCCCCGCGCGGAACGCCGGGTCGGAGAAGGGGATGGCCGTGCCGACGCCCCGGATGAACGGCAGGTAGGACTGGTCGAGGTCCTGGGGCCGCCAGGCCAGGGTCCAGGTGTCGAGCGTGACGACGAGCGTACGGAAGCCCGCGGCACGGGCCCGGTCCAGGATGCTGACGCAGACCTCGTCGTCGTTGGGCCAGTAGAGCTGGAACCAGCGCGGCCCCTCGCCGTTCGCCTCGGCGACCTGTTCGAGGGTGTACGAGGACGCGGTCGACAGCACCATCGGCAGTCCGAGCGAGGCGGCGGCGCGCGCCGTGGCCAGCTCGCCGTCGGGGTGCACGATCGACTGCACGCCCACGGGCGCGAGCAGCACGGGCGTCGGCAGCTCGGTCCCGAGGACGGTGGTACGCAGGTCGCGCGCCGTCGCGTCGGCCAGCATGCGCGGTATCAGCCGCCGCCGGTCGAACGCCTCGCGGTTGGCGCGGTGCGTCGCTCCGGAGCCCGCGGCCCCCGCCACGTAACCGAAGGCGCCGGAGTCCAGATGGTCGCGGGCCGAGGCCCCGAGCGCGGTCAGGTCGGTGGTGAACGGCGGGACGCGGCCCTCCAGTCCATGGAGGTAGATCTCGTTCTGGTAGTTCGCCCAGTTGGTGAGGTCAGGCTGCGCGGTCACGGCGTTCCTTTCGGGGGCGGCGGGCGGGTCGCGGACGGAGGCGTGGCGCTCCGCGGAGAGTCTGCCTCGCCCGCCGCTCAGGCGATACGGGTCGCCGTGCCCGAGACGTGCACGCGGGGGTCGCCGGGGCGGAGCTCGACGGTGAGGACGCCGGGGCGGCCCATGTCGTCGCCCTGGTGGAGCGTCAGCCGCGCGTCCTCGGGGACGAGGCCGCTCTCGCGCGCGTACCCCCCGAAGGCCGCGGCCGCCGCGCCCGTCGCCGCGTCCTCGACGACCCCGCCGACCGGGAACGGGTCCCGTACGTGGAAGACGTCCGCCGACTCCCGCCACACGAGCTGCAGGGTGGTCAGGTCGAGCCGCACCATCAGGGACTTCAACCGCTCGAAGTCGTAGTCGAGCGCGGCGAGGCGCTCGCGGGTGGCGGCGGCGAGCACGAGGTGGTTGTTCCCGGCGAAGGCCACGCGGGGCGGGATGTCGGGGTCCAGCTCGTCCTCCTTCCAGCCGAGCGCGGCGAGGGCCTCGTCGAGATCCGCGCGCTCGGGCGGGGCGCTGTGCGGCGCGACGCTGGAGAGGGTGGCGAGCGGCGTCCCCTCCGCGTCCCGCGTCACGGAGACGGGGATGGGGCCGGCCGGTGACTCGAAGAGCACGTCCCCGGGGCCGATGCGCTCCGCGAGTGCCACGGCCGTCGCGATCGTCGCGTGTCCGCAGAAGGCGACTTCGGCCTCCGGGCTGAAGTACCGGATGCCGAAGGTTCGGGTGTCTTCTGTGTCGGAGGGGACGAGGAACGCGGTCTCCGAATATCCCACCTCGGCGGCGATCGCTAGCTGCCGCGCGTCGTCCAGGCCTTGTGCGTCCAGCACTACGCCGGCGGGGTTGCCCCCTTCGGGGGTGGCGGAGAAGGCGGTATAACGCAGCACGTCTGTCATGCCGAACCCAACTTCTCCCTCCCCAAGTTTTGTTCCCGCCCCACCACGAACCGGAGCTTGCCCCCTTCGCCCTCAGGGGCGCACCCGGTCACGACACCTTGGGGCTTGCCCCTTCTCCGCTAGGGGCGCGGGCCTGTGCTTGCTTTGCGGCTCCGCCGCGTGGGCGCGACCGGTCCAAGACTTTTGGGCTTGCCCCCTCAGGGGCGCGGGGAACTGCGCGACAAGCCACGACGCGGCGGCAGGCCGCGAAGCACAGCCCGGGGCACCCCGAGCCCGGCCCCGTGCGCGGGGCACCCGGCGCAGGGGGCTGCGCTTGCCAACCCTGCGCCTTGCGCAGACTTCCCAAGCTTCGCAGGGGCGGAGGGAGCAGCAGAGCAGCCCTCTTCCAGCGCGCCGCGCGGCCCAAGCGCAGCGGGGCGAAGGGAGGAACAGGGGGCAGGGCTCCGCCCGGAGGAGGGGGGCGGGAGGAGTGTCGGACGCGGAGGATCAGCCTCGGCCGATGTACGGCATGGTGGTGGCCATTACCGTGGCGAACTGGACGTTGGCGTTGAGCGGAAGCTCGGCCATGTGGAGGACCGTACGGGCCACATCCCCCGCGTCCATCATCGGTTCGGGCATCCGCGCCGTCATGTCCGTCGCGGCGTTGCCGACGTCGATCTGGCCGCAGGCGATCCCGTGGGCGCGCCCGTCGAGGGAGAGGGACTTGGTGAGGCCCGTGATCGCGTGCTTGGTCGCGGTGTAGGCCGTCGAGTCGGGGCGCGGCGAGTGGGCCGAGACCGAGCCGTTGTTGATGATCCGGCCGCCCGCCGGGTGCTGGTCGCGCATCAGGCGGAACGCCGCCTGCGCGCAGAGGAAGGCGCCGTTGAGGTTGACGTCGACGACGTGCCGCCAGTCCTCGTAGGCGAGGTCGGCGACCGGCTCCTTGGGCCCGAAGACGCCCGCGTTGTTGAAGAGCAGGTCGAGGCGGCCGTACCGCTCGCGGACGGCGGCGAAGAGGGCCGCCACCGCGTCCGGGTCCGTGACGTCGGTGGGGACGGCGAGTACGGAGACCCCGTTGCCCGCGAGCCCGGCGGTGGCCTCCAGCGGTGCGGGGCGGCGGCCCGCGAGGACGACGGACCAGCCCGCGTCGGCGAGCGTCAGCGCGACGGACCGTCCGATGCCGGACCCGGCCCCGGTGACGAGCGCCGTACGCCGCTCCGGCACCTCGTGCTCGCCGTGCTCCCCGTGTTCCTCGATCTCGCTCGCCATGCGCGCAGCGTATGCGTACGGCGGGCGGCCGGTCGGGGCGACCCGGGCATGAACTGACCGCCATCCGATGGACATGTGAGTGTCGAGTACACGCCAACGCGTATCCGTCTGTGCACCGTGTACTCATGTGCATGGCACACGCATCGAAAGCAGACCTCGAACTACGCGCCGGGGCACGGAAGTTGAACCGGCGGCGCTTTCTCACCGTCGCCGGTGCCGCCGCCGCGCTCGCGTTCGGCACGAACCTTCCCAACACTGCCAGTGCTGTGCAAAAACTCGATTCCATGAGAGCCAAGAGAATCGACAAGGACCCCTTCAGACTGGGTGTCGCCTCAGGTGATCCGCAGCCCGGCTCCGTCGTGCTGTGGACCCGGCTCGCCCCCGAACCGTACGCGCTGGACAGCGGGATGACGGACGAACCGGTCACCGTCACCTGGGAGCTGGCGAGCGACAAGGACTTCGGGACCGTGGTGGCCGAGGGTGAGGAGATCGCGCACCCGGAGTGGAAGCACAGTCTCCACGTCGTCCCCGAGGGGCTCGACGCGGACACCGCGTACTGGTACCGCTTCAAGACCGGCGAGTGGACCAGTCCCACCGGGCGCACCCGCACCGCGCCCGCCGCCGACGCCGCGCCGGACTCGCTGCGCTTCGCGTTCCTCTCCTGCCAGAACTTCCAGGGCGGCTACTTCACCGCGCTGGGGCACCTGGCGGAGGAAGAAGTGAACGCCGTCGTCTTCCTCGGCGACTACATCTACGAGAACGCGGTCACCCCCGACGGCGGCGACCGCCACGACCCCGACCTCAAGCTCCCCGCCGCGCACAACGCGGAGACCGTGAGCCTGGAGCAGTACCGGCTGCGGTACGCGCTCTACCACGCGGACCCCGACCTGCGGGCCGCGCACGCCGCGCACCCGTGGATCGCCACCTGGGACGACCACGAGGTCGAGAACAACTACGCCAAGGACGTCTCCCAGGACAACGACCCGAAGGACAAGTTCCTCATCCGCAGGGCCGCCGCGTACCGGGCGTACTACGAGAACATGCCGCTGCGCCCGCCGCAGAAGCCCGACGGGCCCGACCTCACCCTGCACCGCAGGCTGAGCTACGGCACGCTCGCGCGGCTCCACGTCCTCGACAGCCGCCAGTACCGCGACGACCAGTCCAACGGCGACGGCTGGAAGGTCCCGAGCGACGAGACCAACCGGCCCGAGCGCACCCTGCTGGGCAGCGCGCAGGAGAGCTGGCTCGCGGAGGGCTGGAAGGCGTCGGACGCCGTGTGGGACCTGGTGCCGCAGCAGGTCGTCCTCTCGCGCCGGTACGCGGACGGCACGACTCCGCACAAGGTCTCGATGGACGCCTGGGACGGCTACCCGGCGGCGCGCGAGCGGTTCCTGAAGGCCGCCAAGGCCACGCCCGTGGAGAACCTGGTGGTGCTCACGGGCGATGTGCATGTCGCCTACGCGTTCGACATCAAGCAGGACTTCGACGACCCGAAGTCCAAGAACCACGGCGTCGAGCTGGTCGCGACCTCCATCGCCAGCGGCGGCGACGGCGCGGAGAAGCCCGACGACTGGGAGGCCCAGACGAAGGCCAACCCGCACATGAAGTTCTACGACGGGCGGCGCGGCTACGTCCTCGTCACCCTCGACGCGGAGAAGCTGCGCGCCGACTACCGCACGGTCAGCAAGGTGACGACGCCGGGCGCGCCGGTCACCACGGCGGCCTCCTTCCAGTCCCTCAAGGGCGATCCGGGGCTCAAGCCGGTGTGACGCGTGGCGACAGGGCGCCTGAGGAGTGATCGGTCGCTCACCGTAAAGCCCTGGGCCGGGGGTGGAATTCCTGGGAGAATGTTCACACCGCTGACAATCTCCTGGAGAGGTGCATGACCAACCCCGGCCCACCGCGACCGGCCGCCATGTCCGAACAACCCCCGGCCTCCGCCCCCGCCACACCCGCCTCCGCCACACCCGCCTCCGCCACACCCGCCTCCGAGCCGACCCTCACCCGACGCCGCCGCACGGGACTGCTCCTCACCTTCATACTCGGCGGCCTCACGGCGCTCCCCGCGCTCTCCATGGACATGTACCTCCCGGCACTGCCGGAGGTCAGCGGCGTCCTGCACACCCCCGCCGCCACGGCGCAGCTCACGCTCACCGCCTGCCTGCTCGGGCTCGCCGTCGGGCAGCTCGTCGTCGGGCCGATGAGCGACCGCTTCGGCCGCCGCCGCCCGCTGCTGATCGGCATGAGCGGCTACGTCGTCGCCAGCGCGGCCTGCGCCTTCGCGCCCACCATCGAGACCCTCACCGTCTTCCGGCTGATCCAGGGCCTCGCCGGGTCCGCGGGCATCGTCATCGCCCGCGCCGTCGTCCGCGACATGTACGACGGGCTCGCGATGGCCCGGTTCTTCTCCACCCTGATGCTGATCTCCGGCGTCGCGCCGATCCTGGCGCCCGTCTTCGGCGGCCAGGTCCTCCGCTTCACCGACTGGCGCGGCGTCTTCCTCGTCCTCGCCGTGATCGGCCTCGCGCTGGTCCTCGTCGTGCTGCGCGCCCTGCCCGAGACCCTCGCCCGCGAGGACCGGCACACCGGCGGGCTGCCCGACGCGCTGCGCACCATGGGCCGCCTCCTCGGCGACCGCGTCTTCACCGGCTATCTGCTGATGGCCAGCTTCACCTTCGCCGCGCTCTTCTCGTACGTCTCCGCCTCGCCCTTCGTCGTGCAGGAGATCTACGGGGCCTCGCCGCAGACCTTCAGCCTGCTGTTCATGGTCAACTCCATCGGCCTCGTCGCCCTCGGCCAGCTCAACGGCAAGGTGCTCGTCGGCCGGGTCCCGCTCGACCGGGTCATCGCCTTCGGGCTCTGCCAGATCGGGCTCGCCGCCGCCGCGCTCGTCGTCATGACCAGTGGCGTCTTCGGCAAGGTCGGGCTGGTGCCGCTCGCCGCCGGGCTCTTCGTACTGATGTCCGGCATGGGCCTCGTGATGCCCAACGCCAACTCCCAGGCCCTGATGCGCACCCCGCACGCCGCCGGCTCGGCCTCCGCGCTGCTGGGCACCTCCCAGTTCCTGGTCGGCGCCATCGCCTCGCCGCTCGTCGGCATCGCGGGCGAGAAGACCGCCGTCCCCATGGCGCTGACGCAGGCCAGCGCGGTACTCATCGCGGCACTCGCGTTCGTGGCACTCTGCCGCCCATGGCGCGCACGCGACTGAGACGACCGGCCTCCTCCGGCGCCGCCGCGCTGCGGCGGTTCCAGGAGAAGGCCGGACTCGACGGGGGAGAACTGACCGCGCTCGCGGCCGACGTCGACGGGCTGCCCGCCGCCGGATGGTGCGCGGGCGCCGTCGTGCTGGCCGGGCGCGGCCCGTACATCGCACTCGAACACGCCACCGGCTGGGCCCTGCGCTACGGCTCGTACGACCCGGAGGCGGCCGACGGGGAGGGGCGCGGCGTCGAGCTGCCGCGCGAGAAGTGGCTGCCGATGGGGGCGGACACGGTCTTCGACCTCGCCTCGATCACCAAGGTCTTCACCGCCGTCGCGGCCGTCCAGCAGATCGAACGCGGCACGCTGGAGCTGGACGCGCCGGTCACGCGGTACGCCGAGGACGGCGTGCCCGCGCCCGACCACGGCATCACGGTCCGGCACCTCCTCGCCCACACCTCCGGGCTCCGCGCCGAGCTGCCGCTGTACGAGTACAACACCGCCGAGCACGCCGAGCTTCTCTGGCGCGAACCGCCGCTGACCGACCCCGGCGAGTCGTACCGCTACTCCGACCTCAATCCGCTGCTGCTCCAGCGGATCCTGGAGCGGGTGACGGAACGGCCGCTGGACGTCCTGGTCCGGGACGGCATCACCCGCCCGTTGGGGATGGACCGCACCCGCTTCTGCCCGCCGCGCGGCTGGCGAGCCCGGATCGCCGCGACCGAGGACCAGCGCAAGCCCTGGGCCAAGCTCAACCGGGGCCTCGTCCATGGCCGCGTCCACGACGAGAACGCCTACGCGATGGCGGGCGTCGCCGGGCACGCCGGGCTCTTCTCCACCGCGTACGACCTCGCGGTGCTGTGCCGCGCCTTGCTGAGCGGGGGCGCGTACGGCCAGGCCCGCATCCTCTCTCCCTCGTCCGTCGCACTGCTGCTGGAGCCGCCGGGCCTGGGGCTCCCGGCGGGGGACCGTGCCCGATGGTTCACGGGGTCCCTCTCCGGGCGGGCGGCGGGCCACACCGGCTTCACCGGCACGAGCCTGGTCCTCGACCCCGTCACGGACACGTTCCTCGTACTCCTCGCCAACACGGTCCACCCCGTGAGAACCCCCGCGGACAACACCCCCCGCCTCACCGCCGCCGCCCACCTAGCAGAGGCAGTACTCGCCTGAGCCTGCTTCTCCCTCCCCTCCTGCGGAGCTTGGGAAGTCTGCTCCCTCCGCCCCACTGTGCTTGGGAAGTCTGCGCAAGGCGCAGGGTTGGCAAGCGCAGCCCCCCACGCCGGGTGCCCCGCGCAACGGGGCCGGGTACGGGGTGCCCCGGGCTGTGCTTCGCGGACTGCGGCCGCGTCGTGGCTTGTCGCGCAGTTCCCCGCGCCCCTTGGGGAGAAGGGGCAAGCCCAGAAGTGGGGTGAGGGAGGATAGGGGGGGTGACCTCGTATGATCTTCGAGATGCTCTTGCTGGGCAGCTGGGTGGGCTGTCCGCCGTTCAGACCTCGGCCGCAGTAGAGCGGCTGATCGCTCATTACCGGGGCGAGACGCCCACCGACGCACCCGTACTGCGGGACAGGGCGGACGTCGTGGCGTACGCCGCGTACCGGATGCCCGCCACCCACGCCGCCGCCGGCATGGCTCTCGACGCGCTCGCCGAGCGGGCGCCGTCGTGGGCGCCGGACAGCCACCTGGACATCGGGGGCGGCACGGGCGCCGCGACCTGGGCCGTGGCCGGTACGTGGGGCGGGGTGGCGTCGACCGTCGTGGACTGGGCCGGGCCCGCGCTCGACCTGGGGCGGGAGCTGGCGGAGGGGGCCGGGATCGACGCCCGTTGGGTGCCGGGCTCGCTCAGGGGCAGGGGGAGAAACACCACATTGCCGCGTGCCGACCTCGTGACCGTCTCGTACGTGCTGGGCGAGCTCGCCCCCGACGACCGCCGCGCGGCCGTGGACGCGGCGGCGGCCGCCGCCACAGGCGCTGTGGTGCTGGTCGAGCCGGGGACCCCGGACGGCTATCTGCGGATCCGCGAGGCGCGGGACGCGCTGATCGGCGCGGGGCTGCGGGTGCTCGCGCCGTGCCCGCACAGCGGTACGTGCCCGATCGTGGTCGGCGAGGACTGGTGCCACTTCGCGGTCCGGGTCGCCCGTTCCTCCCTGCACCGCAGGGTGAAGGGCGGCGAACTCGGCCACGAGGACGAGAAGTTCAGTTACGTAGCGGCCGTACGGGACGGCGTGACCGGCACGCCCGCGGACGCGCGCGTCGTGCGCAGGCCTCAGACCCGCAAGGGACAGGTGCTGCTGGACCTCTGCGACGGCGCGGGACTGGAGCGTACGACCGTGACCAAGCGGCACGGCGACGCGTACCGCGCGGCGCGCAAGGCGGAGTGGGGCGATGCGTGGGGGTGAAGGGGCGGACCCCTTCACCCCGGGGCCGTACGGGTCTGTGCGGGGTCAGGGCCGTAGCTCGGCGGTGACGCACTTGACGCTGCCGCCGCCCTTCAGCAGTTCCGTCAGATCGATCGGCACCGGCTCGTAGCCGCGTTCCCTGAGCGGGTCGAAGAGGCCCGTGGCGGCCTGGGGGAGCAGGACGTGGTGGCCGTCGCTCACCGCGTTGAGGCCCAGCGCGAGCGCGTCGGGCTCCTCGGCGACCAGGGCGCCGGGGAAGAGGCGGCGCAGCACGGCCTGGCTGCCGGGGGAGAACGCGGGCGGGTAGTACATGACCTCGTCGCCCGCGGCGTCGAGCACGCACAGTGCCGTGTCCAGGTGGTAGTAGCGCGGGTCGATCAGGTCGAGGCCGATGACGGGGCGCCCGAAGTACTCCTGCGCCTCGCCGTGCGAGAGCGGGCTGGAGCGGAAGCCGCGCCCGGCCAGCAGCCAGGAGGCGGTGACGGCGAAGTCGCCCTCGCCCTCGTTGATGTGCTCGGGCTCGCGGACGTCCGTATAGCCACGGGCCGCGTACCAGTCGCGGTGCGCCGCGGCCTCGTCGGCCCGCTCGGGGTGGGCGAACCGGGCGCCCAGGACGCGGCCGTCGACGACGGTGGCGCCGTTGGCCGCGTAGACCATGTCGGGCAGGCCGGGGTCGGGGTCGAGGACGTCGACCGTATGGCCGAGGGCGCGGTAGCGGTCCCGCAGGTCCTCCCACTGGGTCAGGGCGAGCGGGAGGTCCACCGGTTTGCCGGGGTCCATCCAGGGGTTGATGGAGTAGGTGACACGGAAGTGCTCCGGCGGGCACATCAGGAAGTGACGGGGCACGTACAACGAAGGCTCCTCACGGGGTCGGTGCGCATGCTGCGCCCATGGTCCTCCGTGAGGAGCCTTTTCGCCGAGATGCGGACAGGATTTTCGATAGCCGGTCATGCACGGGCCGGTACGAATTACTCCCGTGACTCCCGCAACTTGCGGAGCAGTTCGCGCTTCTGCGCGGCCGGGTCCGCCGATCCGCCCGGCCCGTACCCCTCGTGGGAGGCGGCGCCGCGCAGCTTCTTCTTGGAGAGGGTGGCGCGCGTCCCGCCCACACCCAGCATGTTTCCGGCTCGGCCCTTGCTCATGGAGGGATCCCTTCGGGTCGGTCGAACGAGACGGTTCGTCTCGCTGCGATGTATCGAGGATGCGGCGAGACGGTGCGTCTTGTCAAGACGGTTCGTCTCGTCTCAGCGCGTTGCTAGATTCGTGCCATGGCTACGACATCCGCGAAGGCGGCCTCCACGAAGACGCCCCCCGACGCCTCCCGCCGCAGCGAGCGCTCCCGCCGCGCGATCCTCTCGGCGAGCATGGAGCTGGTCGGCGAGGTCGGGTACAACAAGCTCACGATCGAGGCCATCGCCTCCCGCGCGGGCGTCGGCAAGCAGACGATCTACCGCTGGTGGCCCTCCAAGGCCGCCGTCCTCCTCGACGCCTTCACCCAGACCACCGACCAGACGCAGGAGGAGTACGCGGAGGGCATCCCCGACACCGGGGACCTGGAGGCCGACCTCAAGGGCGTGCTGTACGCCACCGTGGACGAGTTCACCGACCCCTCCTTCGAGGCCCCCTACCGCGCGCTCGCCATCGCGGGCGCCGCCGACGCCGAGCTGGCCGCGCAGTTCTACGAGCGCCTGTCCGAGCCCGGCCAGCAGGTCTACGAGCGCAGGCTCCGCTCCGCGCAGGAGGCCGGCCAGATCGACCCGGACCTCGACGTGGCGTTCGCCGTCGAGTTCCTGCTCAGCCCCTTCCAGCAGCGCTGGCTCACCCGCTACGGCGAGCTGAGCTACGCGTTCGCCGACCGCCTGGTCGAGATGGCCCTGCGCGCCTTCGCGCCCCCGCCCCGCCACGGCTAGCGGGGCCCGGGGCTCAGCGGGGCAGCGGCTGCCGTACCGCCGGGCGGCCCGCGAGGAGGCCGGGGACGTCCGTGACGATGCCGCGCGCGCCCAGCCGCAGCATCCGGTCCCGGTCGGCCGGGGTGTTCACGGTGTGCGCCCAGATGTGGTGGATCCCCGAGCGCACGGCCCTGCGGATGTGCGGCGCCGGTGTCTGGTAATCGATGCTCAGTATGTTCACGTTCCGCGTCCACCGTTCCGGGTGGTCGCCGGGGAGCTGCCGGGCCGAGCGCCACACCGCCGTCAGCAGCCCCCGCCGGTGCGCGCGGACCGCGAGCCGCAGCCGGTTGGTGTTGAGGTAGACCGAACGCGTCAGCTTCCGGCCCCGCAGCATCGCCGTCATCCGGTCGAGCCCCTTGGGATCCTTCAGCTCCAGCATCAGGGGCGTACGCCCGCCGAACCGCTTGAGGATCTCGTGCAGGGTCGGCGGCCGCTCGGGCACCCACCGCCCGCTCAGCGCGGGCGAGGGCCGGATGCGTACCTTCCGCCAGTCCCGCAGCGTCAGCGCCTTCACCGGCCCGCTCATGTTCGTCGTACGGTCCAGCGTCGCGTCGTGCATGGCGACCAGGGTGCCGTCCTTGAGCATCCTGATGTCGATGTCGAGGACGGGCGCGTAGCCCCGCTCGAAGGTCGCGGTCAGTCCCGACATGCTGTTCTCCGGGACCTCCAGCGCGCCCCCTCGGTGCGCGGTGTAGACGACCTTCGGCAGGGCCTCGGCGCTCGGCGCGCCGTCCGAGGAGGACGAGGCGGACGAGGCCGTGGCGACGGTGGTGGACGAGGCGGCGGTTGCCAGGGTGACCAGAGAGACGAGAATCGCCTTTGTGACCATGCCCACCAAGCTAAGTGCCGATTTTCCGACGTGCCTTGTGAGGCGCCCGGTTGGGTGGCGGGCCGGTGAGCAGGGGCCTGTGGGCCGGTGCCGCCCGCGTACCCCCGCGTGGAGAGGGGTGACGGAAGGGGCGCAGGATAGGGGACGGACATCCGTGATCCGTGGATTCCGGCCTGAGCGCGCCCTTTGCTGCGTACCCTCGGAATTCACGGTTCTCGGTCGCGGAGTGAGGCGGTAGATGGAAAGCGGGAGCAGGTTCGCCCAGTGGCTGCGTCGCAAGGGGGGCCGTCCCCGGCCCGAGGGGTCCGGGCGGCGCTCCCGGGGCGGCGCGGGGAGCGCCGCCGAGGCGGCGCGTGTCCGTGAGGAGCTCCTGCTGACCGCGGCGGCCGCGGGCTTCCCGCTCGCCCCCGCGGCGCACCCGTCCGGGTACGGATGCTCGTGCGTACGCATCGGCTGTCCCACCCCGGGGCGACATCCCGTCTCCTTCGCCTGGCAGACCCAGGCCACCACCGACCGGGCGCAGATCGAGCGCTGGCTGCGCGCCGAGCCGCTGGCCAACTTCGTCACCGCCACCGGCCAGGCCCACGACGTGCTGGACGTCCCGGCCGAGGCCGGATACGCGGCGCTCGGCCAGTTCGAGGCGGCCGAGGCGGCGGAGGGGCCGGGCGCCGACGGCACCGCGCTGGGGCCCGTCGCGCTCGACGGCGGCGACCGGATGCTCTTCTTCACCGCCACGCGGGGCACGCCCGACGACGAGGACGAGTGGTGGCCCTGCGAGCTGGACTGCCACCCCGAGACGATGGACGAGCACCCGGGGCTGCGCTGGCACTGCCGGGGCAGCTATGTGCTTCTGCCTCCGGCGGTTCTGCCGGGGGAGGGGCCCGACGCCACGATCCGCTGGATCCGCCCGCCCGAGCCGGGTGCGCCTATGCCGGAGCCGCTGGCGCTGCTGGCCACGCTGACTGACGCGTGTGCCGTGTACGCCGCCGAGGGCGGCGTGGAAGAGGTCGCGCCCTGGCCTGTGCGATGACGCGCCGCTGGGGTTTCCCCGGTGGCCCGCTGCTGGTCCGCCCCTGACGGGGCGCTTCTACTGCCCTTGGGCCGACGTCAGGCCCGAGATGCGGTTGAGGAAGGTGATCTTGCCGCCGTCCTTCTTCGGGGGGACGGTCACCGTCTGCTCGGCGGTGCGGACGAAGGTCACCGACTGCTTGGGCGTGCCCGAGAGCAGCGCCTTGACCAGGGGATCCTTGATCCGCGGTTTGTAGCCGCGCGGCAGCGTCTGCTTGTGGTGGTGGAGCGTGGAGAAGAAGACCAGCGCCCCGCCGTCCTTGGTGCGCAGCCCGAAGGGGTTGAACTGCGGGGGCCGCGCGGGCTGGTCCACGTACTCGTTCCGTACGTTCTCCCGCTTCATCTGCCGCTCGCGCTGGGCGCGCTGCGCGGTGGTGTGCGGGCCCGGCGCGAAGGCGGCGCCGGAAGCGGAACCGGAACCGGAACCGCCGTTCCGGAGGTAGCGGGTGTACGCCTTGCTCAGCGCGCCCGGCGACACCGTCAGGCCCGAGTCGGCGCCCGTGGGGACGGCCTCGACGTGGCCGTCCTTGCCGGTGGCGAGCTCCGGCATGGCGTCCGGCTGGACGATGGAGAGGTAGGACGCCTTCCACGGCGCGTCCGCGCTGTCGCGCTGGAAGACGAAGAGCCAGCGGCCCGAGCCCTTGCGGTTGCTCGCCGAGTCCGTCACGAAGAACTTCGGCCAGCCCGCCTGCTCCGGGATCAGATAGCGGGTGTCCGTCAGCTTCAGGAACCGGTAGTCCGGGTTGCCCCGGGGCCGGATCTCCTTGCGGGACTTGAGGCCCGCCTGGTCGATGGAGCCGAGCGCGCCCGTCTCGATCGCGGCGTTCAGCTCGGTGTCGTACGCCCGGTTGGCCCGGTTGTTCTTCGCCGTGAAGGTCTTGAGGACCTGCGCGGCCTCGTCCTTGTCGACGGTGGGGACCACCGCCGTCTCGCCGTGCACCGTCACGCATCCCGCGAGGGACGCCGTCAGCGCGGCGGCCAGGACAGCACCCCGCGTCACGCTCTTCACCCGGTGACCCACGCCCACACTCACCTGCACTCCACCCTCTCCCCGCCTCCCCGCCCTCCCCTGCGGCTTTGCGCGAACGCACCCTACCCTGCGGGCGCGCGGCGCGGTCCCCGGACCCCGTGAGAGCATCGGGGTGCGACGGGGGGCCGTTGCCGTCTGCGAGGGACAGGGACTGGTGATGCGTACAACGGGGCTGGCAGAGGCCTGTATCGAGGACGCGGGCAACATCTTGGTTGCGCCTCCGGAACTGCGGGACGACGACGGGGTGAGGGACTTCTTCGGGTCCGTCATCACCCCCGAAGACCTCGCTTCCGGCTCGCCGCCCGACCTCGCGCGCAAGACCGTCTATCTGTGCGGCGACGTGTCCGCGATCGGCGGCCGTCAACTGCGGGAGGCGGACCGGGTGTTCGTCGTCCGGGAACTGGCGCACGGTTTCCGGGAGGAGACCGGCGGTTCCTGGACTCCCGTCGGTCACGGCCGACTTCCCCTCCGCGTGCACGGCGCCGGTGTGTACTACCGCCGGTTCTTCGACCCCGACGCCGATCATTTCGGGCGGATCCGCGCGGAGCACGCGTTCCAGTCCCTGACGGAATCCACCAAGCCGGGGACGGCACGTCGCAGCGGAATCTATCTGACGCCCGTCACGCGCGACGGCGACGAACTGCATTTCCGCCTGCTCCGGTGCTCCACGAATCTCTCCGGGCCGACCGAGAACTTCGGCCCGACCGACACGAGCATCGTCGAGGCGCTGAACCGCGAGGCCGCTTCCGTATTCCGGGGCCACGCACCGCTCAATCACGTCCTCGCGCAGATCTACCACAACACCCGCGCCACGGACGGGCGTAAACAGTCCAAGGCCAAGATCTCGTCCCACGCGGACAAGACCAAGGACATGCCCGGCAACGGCATCATGGCCTTCTGCACCTTCTACGACGGGCTCGACAAGCTGCGCCCCCTCGCCGGAGACCCCTTCGACCACGGCGTGAAGAGCACCAGCGGGCTGACCCAGCTCCGCTTCCGCCTCAAGGAACCGGCGACAGAAAGCGAAGGGGCCGGGCTCCCCGCACAGTTCAGCGTGACGCTCCACCCCGGCTCCGTGTTCTTCATGCCGCTGTCCACCAACCGTCTGTACACCCACGAGATCCGGCCCTCGACGCTGGACGCCACGCAGCTCCCGACCCGGCTGGGATACGTGGTGCGGTGTTCGAGCGCGGAAGCCGTGCACAAGGACGGCCACACGTTCCTCAAGACGGGCGGGGAGCGGGTGAAACTGGGGCCGCCCACGACAGCGGGCATGGACGAGCTGCGCAGGCTGTACGCCGAGGAGAACAGGTCCCCGTCCTTCATCGATTACGGCGACGAATTCCTCTTCAGCATGAATACGGGAGATTACGTTGCCCCCCGAACCTAGGATCGCGGACGAGTTCGTCTCGTACGCCCTGCCCGCCGAGGAGAATCTCTTCACGGAGCTGTCCGCCTCGGTCCGCTGGGAAGACCTGGGAAAAGGACGCCGGGGCGCCGTGCTGACCAGGAGCGAGGAGTCGGGCGGCGTGCCTCTCGTCCGTACCACCACGCGCTACGAGATTCCGGCGCAAGGGTTCCGGGCCGTGCACGAACGGCTGGCGGGGCGGATTCAGGAGCGGGCGGCGCTTCCGGTCGGCCTCGACAACGCCCTCATCGAGAGCTACACGAACGCCTACGCGAAAATGGGCAGCCATTCCGACCAGGCCCTCGACCTGGCCGACGACTCGTTCATCGCCGTCTTCTCCTGCTACGAGCATCCCGAGGCGGGCTCCCCGCCGAGGAAGCTGGTCGTCGAATCGAAGGAGGACGGTGCCGCGTCGGCGGGCGAGAGGTGCGAGATCCCTCTCGTCCACCACGGCGTCGTCGCGTTCTCCGTCGAGGCGAACCGGCGGTTCAAGCACAAGATCGTGCTGGACAGGTCCGTCCCGAGGGCGGACAACCAGTGGCTGGGCGTGACCTTCCGTACGTCGAAGACCCTCGTCCGGTTCCGCGACGGACACGCGTACCTCCCGGAGGGCGCGCGTCTCGTGGCGGCGGACGAGGAACAGCGGCGCGAGTTCTACCGGCTGCGGGGCCGCGAGAACAGGGAAACGGACTTCACGTACCCCCTGTTGACCTACACCCTCAGCGAGAGCGACCTGACGCCGCCCGTCTGACGGGGAGGACCAGCGGCTCGCCCGTACGGGGGTGGGGGAGCACCTCCACGGGCTGCCGGTAGACGCGGCCGAGCAGCTCAGGGTCCAGGACCTCGCCCGGCGTCCCGTACGCCGCCACGCGCCCCTCGTGCAGCACCGCGATCCGGTCCGCGTACGCCGCCGCGAGGCCGAGGTCGTGCAGCACGACGGCGACGGCGTCGCCCGTCGTGGCGCGGTCCCGGCAGACCCGCAGCACCAGCTCCTGGTGGCGCAGGTCGAGTGCGGCGGTCGGCTCGTCCAGCAGCAGGAGCGGGGCGCGTTGCGCGAGCATCCGCGCGAACGCGACCCGCGCGCGCTCGCCGCCGGACAGCGCGGAGAAGGGGCGAGCGGCGAACGCGGCGACCTCCGCCGCCTCCATCGCCTCCGCGACCGTCGCGTCGTCCGCGTCCTCCTCCGCCGTGCCGGCCCATGGGGCGCGGCCCATCCGGACCACCTCCTCCACGGTGAAGGGGAACGCGAGCGTTGCCGCCTGCGGCAGTACGGCCCGCAACATCGCCAACTCCCGCGCGGTCCACTCCTTCGCCGGGCGGCGGTTGATTCTCACCTCGCCGGAGGTGAGGGGGAGGTCGGCGGCGAGAGCGGCCAGGAGGGTCGATTTCCCTGCACCGTTCGGGCCGACGAGCGCCAGCACCTCACGGGGCCGGACCGACAGATCGACGTCCCGCACAACGGGGCTCCCCCCAAGCGAGAGGCTCACCCCTAGCGCCTCCGCAAGCGCATCGGCCCCCGACTCCACATGGGGCGGCGCCCCCTTATGACGGATCCTGAGCATGAGCTGACCTCCGTGAATGAGTGTGCGTACCCGGCGTGGTGGGCTGCGCTTGCCAGCCCTGCGCCTTGCGCAGACCTCCCAAGCACAGAAGGGAGAAGCGGGGATGCGCTTCGTCAGGAGCGCCCCGTCAGGAGCGCCCCGAAGGGGCGCGGGGAACTGCGCGAGCGGCCACGACGCACTCGCACTCGCCGACGCACTCGCACCGTCAACGGCGAATAGGCGCACCCCCTCACGCCCAACCCCCTTGGCGGCGGCGGGTTTTCCTCAATAGCCAGAAGAAGAAGGGGCTGCCGAGGAGGGCGGTCAGGACGCCCAGGGGGAGTTCGGCCGGTTGGGCCACGGTCCGGGCCGCCAGGTCACCGGCGACCAGGACCACCGCGCCGCCCAGCGCGCTCCCGGGAACGAGGAACCTGTGCCCCGGCCCCGCAGCCATCCGCAGGAGATGCGGCACCAGCAGGCCCACGAACGTGATGATCCCGGCAACGGCCACGGCGGCAGCCGTAAGCAGCGCGACGACCAACACCAGCGCGAGACGGAGCCGCTCGACGTCGACGCCGAGATGGCGCGCGGGGCGTTCGCCGAGCGCCAGCAGGTCGAGGCGGCGGGCGTAGCAGGGGGCGATCAGCAGTCCGGCCACCGCACACGGCAGTACGGCCAGCACCTTCGGCCACGTGGCCTGCGCCAGCGAACCGAGCTGCCAGAAGGTGATCTGGGTGATCTGGGCGTTGTCGGCGAAGAAGACGCAGAGCCCGATCAGCGCGCCCGCGAAGGCGTTGACGGCGATGCCGGTGAGGATCAGCGTGACGACCTCCGTACGGCCGCCCGAGCGCGAGAGGGCGTAGACGAGGAGCACCGTCGCGAGCCCGGCCACGAACGCGCAGGCCGTCACCGTCCAGTTGCCGAAGAAGCTGAAGCCGAGCGCGATCGAGGCGACGGCGCCGACCGCGGCGCCGGAGGAGATGCCGATGACGCCGGGCTCGGCGAGCGGGTTGCCGAAGACGCCCTGCATCAGCGCGCCCGCGCACCCGAGCGAGGCCCCGACGAGGGCGGCGAGGACGACGCGCGGCAGCCGTACGTTCCACAGCACGCTCTCCGCGACCCGGTCCAGTTCCGCGCCGCCGAGCCCCGCGCGGTGCAGGACGGAGCCGAGCACGTCGCCCACGGGGATCGCGTACGCGCCGATCCCGGCGGAGAGGACGGCGAGGACGAGCAGTGCGGCGGTCAGGGCCAGGGTGAGGAGGCCCGCCACGCCCCTGCGGCGCGGCGGCGTACGGCTGCTGGCATCCCCGCTCACCGGTGGAGCCTCGCGCTCGGCGAGTGCCGTCACTTGGTGCCGCCCTTGCCGCCGCCCTCGTGGAACTGCGCGGCGAGGTCCTTGAGGACCTTGTCCGTGCGCGGGCCGTAGTTGAGGAGCACGCCGTCGTCGATGGTGGCGATGCGGCGGTCCTGGCCCGCGGGCGTCTCCGCGACGCCGGGGATCTTCAGCAGGCCGTCGACGCCGTTCACGGAGTCCAGCCCCTTCGTCATGACGAGGATGACGTCGGGCGCGGCCTTCGCCAGGGCCTCGCTGGTGATGGCCGTGAAGTCCTTCTTCAGGCCGGACTCCTTGCCCGCGTCCCGGCCGCCCGCCGCCTCGATCAGGGAGGACGCGCCGGAGCGCGAGCCGCCCAGGAGGTAGACGGAGGCGGAGCCGCGGACGTAGAGGAAGGCGACGCGGGGCCGTTGAGCGCCGCCTTCCGGTATGTGGTCGCGAACGGCCTCGATACGGCGGTCCGTTCGCGCGCTCAGCCGGTCGCCCGCCCCGGTCACGCCCAGCGCTGCGGCCACCGCGTCGATACGGCCGTCCACGTCGCCCAGCCCCTGCGCGGGGTCGAGGACGACGAGGGGGACGCCCGCGTCGCGGATCTGGTCGACCGCCTCGGACGGGCCCGTGGTGGTCTCGGCCAGCACGAGGGTCGGCTTCAGCGAGAGCACGCTCTCGGCCGAGACGTCGTGGGCCCGGGTGACCACCGGCAGCTTCCTGGCCTGCGCGAAGGTCGCCGTGATGTCGCGGGCCACGACGTGCTTGCCGAGCCCGAGGCTGTAGACGATCTCCGCGAGGGAGCCGGTCAGCGGGACGATCCGCTCGGCGCTGCGCACCGTGACCGTACGCCCGTCGGCCGACTTCACCTTCGCCGGGAGCTCGGGCTTCGGCGCCGCCCCGGACAGGGGTTCCGCGCGGTCGACGGAGGAGTGCTTCGCGCCGCCGTCCTTCTTCGCGCCCTCGCTCGCCGTGGAGGAGCCGCCGCAGCCGGAGAGGACGAGCGCGAGGGCGGTCGCTGCCGCGAACGCCCCGACGGTGCGGGCTCTTTGGGGCACTTCATGGGCCTTTCCTGCGAGTTGCCGGTTCCGGGGGGTTCCGGCCGAGTCATGGAATAGCTTAGGTTAGCCTTACCTTATTCGCTAGCCCCGGCCGCCCCTGGAGAAACATCGATGCCGTACGCCAGACGCGCTCGCGCCCGTATGCCGCTGCCGACCGCCCTCGCGGTCGTCGTCCCGGCCGCGCTGCTCCCGCTCGCGCTCCCGGCGGGGCCCGCTCACGCGGCGGAACGTACGGTCTCCGGCGGGCGGCTGGACTGGGGCATCAAGTCCTCGTTCCAGAGCTATGTCACGGGCCCCGTCGCGCAGGGCCGCTGGACGCTGAGCGGTGGCGCCGCCACGGCGGGCGAGAGCCAGTTCCGCTTCCACTCGGCCAAGGGCGGCTACGACCCGGACACCGGGAGCCTCGACGCGGGCTTCTCCGGCGGCGTCCACTTCACCGGGCACCGCAGGAACGGCACGAACGCGCTGGACCTCACCATCTCCCGCCCCACCGTCCGCATCTCCGGCAAGGGCTCCGGCACCCTCTACGCCGACATCCGCAGCAAGGCCAAGAGCACCGGGAAGTTCAGCAACACCGCGCAGGTGCCGCTCGCCTCGCTGAACCTCTCCGGCGTGAACATGCGCGGCGGCAGCGGACCGATCACCCTCACCGGCGTCCCCGCCACGCTCACGGCGGAGGGCGCCAAGTCCTTCGCCGGGTACTACAAGGCGGGCACGCGGCTCGACCCCGTCAGCCTCTCCGCCGACGTCCAGCGCCCGGCCGCGCCCGGCAAGAAGAAGGAGAAGGAGAAGAGCAAGGAGGAGAGCAAGGAGAAGCCCGGCAAGGAGAGCCGTGGCGGGCGTATCGAGGACGCGGCCGTCGACTGGGGAGTGCGCCGGACCTTCCGCGAGTACGTCACCGGGCCGATCGCCAAGGGGAAGTGGAAGCTCTCCGACGGCGCGAAGGACGGCGGCGCCCTCTTCCGCTTCCCGCGCGGCACGGGGCAGTACGACGAGCGGGAGGGCACCCTCGAAGCCGACTTCGCCGGAGCCGTGCGCTTCGAGGGCAAGCACCTCGGCCTCACCCTCTCCGCCCTCTCCGTCACGGTGAAGGACGGCAAGGGCACCCTCTCCGCCGACGTCACCGCCAAGGGCCGTACGGAGAAGGCCCGGCCCCTGGTCACGTTCGCGGCGAAGAAGGCGGACCTGAAGCCCGAGAAGGGGCTCGTCGCCCTCAGCGAGACACCGGCCACGCTCACGGCGGAGGGCGCGAAGGCCTTCGCCGGGATGTACGCGAAGGGGGCGAAGATGGACCCCCTCTCGCTCGCCGTCGCACTCGACGACAAGGCCGAACTCCCCGCGCTGCCCGACCTCGGCAGCGGCTCCACTTCCGCCTCCGGGACCTCCGGGGACGACAAACCGGAGCCGAAGCGGGAGAAGCCCGCCAGGACCGAGAACGCCGCGGGCTCCTCCGCCGTCCCGTACGTCGCGACCGGCGCCGGAGCGGCCGTCCTGCTCGCCGCGGGCGTCACCTTCGCGGTCGTACGCAAGCGCCGCGCGGCCTCGCCGTCCACCACGGACTGAACCTCCCCCCAACCCCCTCCCACCTCACCGTCAGGAGACTCACGAACCATGACCGTCACCGCTCGCCCCCGTCCCCGCCGTCCTCGCGCCGCCGCGCTCGCCGTCGTCACGGCGGCGGCCACCGTCCTGGGCGTCACCGCGTTCGCGCCTCCCGTGCACGCGGCCCCGGGCGCCCCCGCCGCCGGGATCCCGCTCACGGACGGCACGCTGGACTGGGGCATCAAGAAGTCGTTCCGCGACTACCTCACGGGCCCGATAGCCGACGGCAAGATCACGGTCGCCGACGGCGCGGAGACCAACGCCGACGGCTCGTTCCGCTTCACCGGCGGCAAGGGCTCGTACGACACGGGCGAGCACGCGGTCGACTCCGCCTTCCAGGGCAGCGTCCATCTCTACGGCCACAAGGGCGCGCTCGACATCGAGCTCAGCGACCTGAAGATGGTCACGAAGGGCAAGAGCGGCGCCCTCTCGGCCGATGTGACGACGCCGAAGGAGAAGAAGAACGACGTCGAACTGGCCACCCTCGACCTCTCCGAGGTCAAGCCGGGGCAGGGCGAGGGCGGCGCGATGACGTTCGCGGACATCCCGGCGACCCTGACCGAGGGCGGCTCGGACGCCTTCGAGGGCTACTACAAGAAGGGCGAGAAGCTCGACCCGGTCACCCTCGCGGTCCGCGCCGACGCGGGCGGCAGCACGGGCGGTTCGGGCGGTGGAACCGGTGGAACCGGTGGTACGGGCGGGACCGGCGGCTCTACGGGAACGGGCGGCAACGGCTCCGGCTCGACCGGAGGTTCCGGTTCCACTGGCTCGGGCTCGACCGGCGGTTCCGGCTCTTCCGGCTCGACCGGCGGCTCCGGCGGTACTGGCGGGTCCGGCAGCGGCAATGCCGCCTCCGGCTCGATCGTCGACGGCAATCTCGACTGGGGCGTGAAGAAGTCGTTCCGCGACTACATCACCGGCCCGATCGCGAAGGGCAAGGCGGAGCTGTCCGGCGGCGCGCAGAAGACCTCCGGCGGTTACCGCTTCCCCAAGGGCAGCGGCACGGCGGAGAAGAACTCCCTCGACGCCGCGTTCAAGGGCGGCGTGCGCTTCCTCGGCCACAAGGAGAGCGGCGAGTACGTCCTCGACCTCACCTTCTCGCAGCTCAAGGTCGAGGCGAAGGGCACCAAGGGGAGCCTGGTCTCCGATGTGAAGGCCAAGGACCGCGAGACCGGCAAGGTCTCCACGTACGACAACCTCACCGTCGCGACCCTCAAGCTGCCGTCCGGCGCGCTGGACGCCAAGAAGGACGTCGTCACGGTGAAGAAGGCCCCGGCCACGCTCACCAAGAGCGGCGCGAAGGCGTTCGGCGGCTTCTACAAGGCGGGCGACACGCTCGACCCGGTCACCGCCTCCGTCTCGCTCGACGAGAACGCCAAGCTGCCCGGCGCGGGCGCGGGCAGCGGCTCGGACTCCGGCTCCGGCTCCGGCTCCCAGGCCGGGAGCGGCGGCTCCGAGGACGGCGGTGCGTCCGGCGACGCGACCGGCGGCGCCGGAACCGTCGGCGGCTCGGGCGAGGCGGGCAGCGACATCGGCACCGACGGTGCCCTCGCCTCGACCGGCGCTGACATCCCCTCCGGCGCGCTGATGGGCGGCGCGGCAGCGCTGGCCGTGCTGGGCGGCGCGGCCGTCTTCGCCGCGCGCCGCCGCGACGGCGGCGCCACCAGGACCGCCCCGACCGAGAGCTGACGGTCCAGCTCTCCGCAGGAGCGGGCCGTGCCCGCCGGTCTCCCCACCGGCGCGCACGGCCCGCTCTCTTTCTTTCTCTCCGGGCGGCTTGACGGCTAACGGCGTTAGCCGTACCGTCGTAGACGTAGCTAACAACGTTAGCCCGACGAAGCCGAGAAGGAGACCCCCGATGAGCTCCGCGACCCCCGCCGCCTCCAGCCCCCACCCCGCCCACCCCCGGATCGGCGCCCTCGCCGCCGTCCGCCGCGGCGCCTGGCTGGTCAACGGCCTGTTCTGGACGGCCTTCGCGGTCCTGGAGGGCGTCAACCACGGCTGGCTCGCCGTCGTCCTCGCGATCGTCTTCTTCCTCGCCCCCGACGCCGCGCTCTTCATCGGCCACGGCGACGGGCGTACGGAGCGGGGCCAGCTCCCGCGCCGCGCGGTGCCGTTCTACAACGCGGCCCACCGGGCCCTCGTCCCCGTCGCGCTGATCGTGGCCTATACGGTCACCCCGATCGACTGGGCACCGCTCTTCGCCGGGTTCTGCGGCTGGCTGGCCCACATCTCGTACGACCGCGCGCTCGGTTACGGGCTGCGGAACAAGGAAGGCTTCCAGCGTGGCTGACCAGACCAACGGGCGCTCCCCGCGCGCCCAGCAGATCGTCGAGACCGCCCGCGCGCTCCTGGAGGAGGAGGGCGTGGGTGCCCTCACGATGCGCCGCCTCGCCGACCGCCTCGGCATCAAGGCCCCGTCCCTCTACAAGCACTTCCCGGACAAGCGCGCGGTCGAGGTCGCGCTGATCTCCCTGCTCTTCGAGGAGCTGGCCGAGGCCTTGGAGGCCGCCGAGGCCGCGGAGGCCGACAGCTCCGGCGCGCGCGACCCGCTGACGGAGCTGTTCGCCGCCTACCGGACGTACGCCCTCGCGCACCCGCATCTCTACCGGCTCTCGACCGAGGGCCCCCTGCCGCGCGAGGCGCTGCCCGAGGGGCTGGAGGAGCGCGCCGCGATGCCGCTGGTGCGGGTCTGCGACGGGTCCGAGCATCTCTCCCGCGCCGTCTGGGCGTTCGCGCACGGCATGGTGGCCCTGGAGATCCACGGCCGGTTTCCCCCCGGAGCCGACCTCGACAAGGCCTGGCGCACCGGCCTGGCCGCCTTCTCCGGCTGAGCGGCAGCCGTCCCAGGCACCCCCTACGTGCCCTCGACCGGAGGATTGAGGCGCGCGAACCCCTTCTGCGGTCCGCGGTAGAGGAAGTAGGGGTAGGCGGCGGTGCGGAGGCTCGCGGCGTTCAGGCGCTCCAGCTGCTCGCCGGTCAGGCTCCAGCCGACCGCGCCGAGGTTCTGCCGCAGCTGCTCCTCGTCCCGGGCGCCGATGATGACCGAGGCCACCGTCGGGCGGCGCAGCAGCCAGTTGAGGGCGATCTGCGGGACCGTCCGCCCGGTCTCCGCCGCGATCTCGTCGAGGACGTCGACGACGCGGAAGAGCAGCTCGTCCTCGACGGGCGGGGCGAGCGCGGCCGTCCCGTGCAGCCGGCTCCGCTCCGGCAGCGGCGCCCCGCGCCGTACCCGCCCCGTCAGCCGCCCCCAGCCGAGCGGGCTCCACACCAGGGCCCCCACGCCCTGGTCGAGGCCGAGGGGCATCAGCTCCCACTCGTAGCCCCGGCTGACGAGGGAGTAGTGGACCTGGTGGGCGCAGTACCGCGGATAGCCGTACCGCTCGGCCACCCCCAGCGACTTCATCAGCTCCCAGCCCGCGAAGTTGGAGACCCCCACGTACCGGATCTTGCCCGCTCTGACCAGGTCGTCGAGGGTGGACAGCGTCTCCTCGACGGGCGTGGCCGCGTCGAAGGCGTGCAGATGGAAGAGGTCGATACGGTCGGTGCCCAGGCGGCGCAGCGCCTCGTCCACCGAGGTGAGCAGCCGGGCCCGGGAGGTCCCCGCGTCCTGCGGCCCCTCGCCCGTGGGCAGGCCCGCCTTGGTCGCGACGAGCGCCTCGTCGCGGCGCCCCTTGAGCGCCTGCCCGAGCACCTCCTCCGACGCGCCGTCCGAGTAGACGTCGGCCGTGTCGAACAGGGTGACCCCGGCGTCGAGACAGATGCCGACGAGCCGCCGCGCCTCGGCCACGTCGGTCGTGCCCCAGTGCCCGAACAGCTCGCCCTTCCCCGCGAACGTCCCCGTGCCCAGGGCCAGGACCGGCACCCGCAGGCCGGACGCGCCGAGCTGACGGTGTTCCATCAGTGCTCCTCCCCGTCGATCCCGTCGGTCCTGTCGATCCTGTCGATACGCCCCAGTTCCCGCACGGCCCGTTCCGCGTCCCCGCCGAAGGAGTCCAGGAGCATGTGCGTCCACCGCTCCAGTCCGGCCCCGAAGCACGCGGAGTACGCGAACTCGCCGTCCGGGAGGCGGATGCCGCAGCGCTCCCCGAAGAAGTTGCGGTGCTGGTTGACGGAGGCCACGGCGAGGTCTCCGTCGTAGACCAGCTCCTCCTTGAGCCGGGACATGCGCTGCATGACCGCGCGCGAGCCCTCTGCCTCGAAGAACGGGTCGGAGGCCGGGAGCAGCCGGGCCTCGGTCCCCAGCCGTCCGGCGACCCGGGCCACCCACTCCCGGCTCTCCCCGGCGAAGCGCTCGGCGCTCTCCCGGGTGCCGAGGTGGACGATCTCCCGCATGTGGAACGTGCGCAGCCGCCGGAGACCGGAGTAGTGGGACTCGGCGCGCGCGCAGAGTGCGCGGGTGGTGAGCAGGACGGGTGCGTCGAGCGTGCGCCCGGAGTGGGCGAAGTACGCGCCGTAGCAGGCCGCGGAGGGCAGCACGAGGTCCGCGGGCGCCAGGTGTGCGCTCGGGATCACGTCTCCGGTGACCGCCGAGTGCGCCTCGGGCGTGAGGGTGGTGACGACGTTGACGAGCTGGGGGAAGTTGGCGAAGTAGTCGATCCTGGCCAGGTCGCGCGCGGCGAGCATCGCCGGGAGGCCGATCTCCTCGGCGCCCATGTGCCGCGCCCGGCGCGAGACGAGCGTGTCGACGGCGGTCATCACGGAGACCTCCGCGCTCCCCAGCACCGGCAGCCCGTCGGCACTGGCGGTTCCCGGGGGCGGGCTCATCCCTCCGCGCCCGCGAAGTGCGTGTCCACGATGGCGCGCAGCGTGCGGAAGGAGTCGATGTCCTGGTCGGCCGGGTCGATGGGGGAGCCGCGCAGGTCCTCGATGTAGCGCAGGAACTGCACGAACTGGAGCGAGGTGACGGTACGCGTCTCCACGATGTCCAGGTCCTCGGGGATCTCCGACATCTCTGGGTTCTTCTCGATGATCCAGGTGGCGAGCTTCTCGATGACAGGGCCGGACATGGTCCACTCCTTCGTGACGTGTGCGGTCGTGCCGTCAGGCGAACGTCATGGTCAGATGCGGGGCGTGCCGGAACGAGTGGCCCCGCTCCCTGTCGCTGCCCGGGGTGACGGTCAGGGTCGTGAAGCGCCGGGCCACGCGCGTACAGATCTCGGCGAGTTCGGCCTCGGCGAGGTGGAGGCCGGGGCACGCGTGCGGGCCCGAGGCGAAGGCGAGGGAGCTCTTCTCGGCGCGCAGCGGGCGGAAGGCGTCGGGCTCCGCGAACTCCCGCCCGTCCCGGTTCGCGCTCGCGAGGGAGAAGAGGAGGGGCTCGCGGCGCCGCACGGGCACGCCGTGCAGCCGCAGGTCCCGCCGCGCGAAGCGCAGCACCGAGTGGACGGGGGGCCGCAGCCGCAGGGCCTCCCGTACGACGTCCGTCGCCCCGTCGCCCTCGCGGCACCGGGCGTACGCCTCGGGGTGCGTGGCCAGCGTGTGGAGCACGGTGGTGAGGGCCGCGATGCCGGTCTCCGTGCCCGCCAGCAGCACGAGGAGGAAGGTCGCCAGGATCTCCGTGACGTCGAACCCCGCCTCCGCCGTGCGCATCGTGTCGAGGATGCGGCGGGTCATGCTGTCGGGAGGGACCCGGTCGTGGGCGATGATCCCCCGGAAGTACGCCTCGACGACCGCCTTCGCGCGCGCGACGTCCGCCGAGGTGTCGGGCGGATAGTCGAGGGTCCCGGCGATCGGGCGCATCCGCGCGTAGAGCCACTCCGCGTCCTCGCGCGGCAGGCCCATGAGTGCGCACATCAGCCGGTACGGGATCACCGCCGACACCTCGGCGACCACGGGCGTCTCCCGCCCCGGCTCGATGCCGTCCACCACCTCGTCGACGAGGGGGAGCAGCGTCGGCCGGAGCAGCGCGCGGACCGCGCGCGGCCCCAGGAGCGGGGCGAGGTAGCTCCGGAACTCGCGGTGCGCGGCGCCGTCGAGGTCGAGCAGGTTGTGCCCGAACGTCCGGCGGCTCGTGCGGAACGGGAAGTCCGTGACGACGTCCTCGTGGACGAGCCCGTCCCGGACCGCCGCGTGGCCGACGACCACATGGCAGCGGGCGGGCTCGGAGTAGTGGACGGGCCCCCGCTCCCGCAGCGCGCGGTAGACCGCCCACGGGTCGGCCTGGAACTCCGGGGCGTGGAAGTCGAAGAGCGCGCCGGTCATCAGGTGACCTTGCGGCTGTAGTTGAAGACCTGGCCGGTCGGGCCGTTGGACGGGAGCTCCGCGAGCGCGGCGATCCAGCCGGCGGCCGTACGGGCGGACTTCAGCCACTGGGTGCCGTAGCCCGCGTTGAGCAGCGGAAGGAATCTCTCGTCCACGCCGTCCCCCTGTCCGTCCGTGATCATCTGTGTGGCGACGGGGCCTGGGCGCACCTCGTTGGAGGTGATCCCGTCCGCTGCGAACTCCACGGAGCACGCGCGCATGAGCGAGGTCATGGCCGCCTTGCTGGCGGCGTACGGCCACCGCCCCGGCTCGAACCCGTTCGCGGTGCTCGACCCCACGAAGACGAGCGCGCCGCCGCCGTTCTCCCGCAGCACCGGGACCGCCGCCTGCACGAGGTGGAGCGCGGTGCCGACGTTGGAGGCGTAGACCTCGGCGGCCGTGCTCCACGGCACCTCGGTGAGGGGCTGCTCCGGCGGTGACGTACCGGCGTTGAGGATCACGGCGCGCAGGCCGCGCGCGACCTCCCCGTCGATACGGCGCAGGGCTTCCCGTACGGCCTTCCCGTCCCGCAGATCGGCCCGGAGGTCCAGGTACGCGGGGTTCTCCGCGAGCGCGGGGCTGCCCCGCCGGGAGAGCCCCACGACGTGGTGGTCCCGCCGCAGGAACTCCTCGGCGACGGCCTCGCCGATCCCCGACGAGGCACCGGACACGAGCACGCTCCTCACCGGCCTCGGCCTCCCCCTGCGAAACGGGAGCGGTACCGGTACGCCCTGTCCCGGAGGAACGGGCCCCGGGGCGAGAAGAGCGGAGCGAGTCCTTCCGGGACGGGCAGGGGGCGGCTCACGCCGTGCTCCTCCTCCGCACCCGCGAGCCAGGAGCGCTCGGCGCGCAGCGCTGCGCGGGTCAGCCGGTGCAGGGCCTCCCGCTCGTGCGCCGTCAGGCCGTGGAGACGGTCGCCCGGCGCGACGCCGGGCAGCGCGGGCACGGGCTCCCCCTCCAGGGTGACGAAGGGGCCGAGCGCGACGTCGCCGGTCGCCGCCGAGACGACGAGGGTGCCGTCCCGGGCGCTGATCACCGTGCCGGGCGCGGCGGTCGGCGCCTCGGTCACCACCCGGGAGCGCAGCGGGATGAAGAAGGCGTCACCGGCGCGCAGTCTGGTGACGCCGAACGGATTGTCCCGGGACCCGAAATCCGTGGCGCGCACCGCCGCGTCGACGCGCCGCGCGGGCCATTCCCAGGAGATGACGGAGTCGGGACGTTCGCGCAGGGTGTGCTGGGTGCGCCGGGACAGGTCCTGCGGCGTGCGCACGTACCGCCCGGTCGCCAGCTCGTCCACCAGCTCCTCGAAAAGGGTGACGGCGGTGAGGAAGCACCGGATGTCCAGGCTCGCCGCCGTCTCCGCGGAACCCAGGGGGAATCGGCACTGCTTGACGACGTCGCCGCTGTCGAAAAGGGGCGCCATCACATGCCAGGTGACGCCGTGCTCCTTCTCCTCGTCGGCTATCGCCCAGCTCGTCGCATAGCGCCCCGCTAATCGAGGTAGAGGCGAGTCGTGCACATTGAGCGCGAACTCACGGGGAAGCGCGAGCAGTTCCCCGGGGACGATGAAGTAATTGCCGACGCTGAAAAGGAAGTCGACGGCATCGAGGGAGGAGACGTCCACGGTCACGCCCGGTCCCTGCGCCACCGCCGCGATTTTCCGGTCCTCGGCCCACGCGGCGACATCGGGGTCCGAGGTGATGACGGCGCGGATGTCGTGACCGGAATTCAGCAGGACATCGGCGCACGCGATGAGAAGGTTGTTGTCTCCGACGAGAATGCAGTCGATCCGCTGGCTCACCACAATTCGACCATGGTGGTTCACGTGACGACCGCTCGTCAAGGTGTATAACTCACGGGCCGGGGGAGGGAATTGGGGCACGCGAGGTTTCTGTTTTCCGCGGGAATTCCGTTTACCGCGGGATTCCTGATTTCAGCGCGTCCCTGCACAGCCGGTCGGCCAGCCGGGTCGTCTCCGGCTGCCGGTAGCGCGGCGTGAGGCGCAGGGTCAGGGCGCAGGCGTCGTCGAGGCCGACGAGGTGACCGGCGGAGACGAAGAGCGGCTTGACGCCGTCCCGGGTGCGCAGCGCGCGCCCCACCACCTCGCCGCCGCTCTCCCCGTCCGTCAACGGCGCCCAGGAGCCCCGCTCCTCGCCCGGCTCCTCGTGCGCGAAGGTCAGCGGATTCTTGGCGACGCCCAGCGACGGGATCCCGGTGAGCACTCCCACATGGCTGGCCAGCCCGACGCGGCGCGGGTGCGCCACCCCGTAGCCGTCGCAGACCAGGACGTCGGGCCGCGCCCCCAGCCCGTCGAGCGCGTGCAGCAGCGGCGGGGCCTCGCGGAAGGCCAGCAGGCCCGGGACGTAGGGGAATTCGACCGGACGTACGGCGACGGCACGGTCCAGCACGTCGAGCGTGCGCCCGTCGAGCACGACCACCGCCGCCGCGCACACCCCGGCCTCGTCGTCGTACGCGACGTCGGCACCGGCGACGGCGCCGTCCAGCCGCAGCCACGGCGCGGACTCCGTCCGTACGAGGGCGCGCAGCCGCTCCTGTTCCGCCCGCGCCTCCGCCTCGGCCGCGCCGTCCGCCTCGTCGTGCATGCCGGGGACGTTACCCGACCACCGTGGAGGGGGCCGTGGGGGCGGCGACCAGCATCTTGCCGACGTTCTCGCCGCGCAGCATGCCGAGGAAGGCGTCCACGATCCGCTCGAAGCCCTCGACGACGGTGGTGTCGGGGACGACCGCGCCGCTCTGGAGATGAGGGACGAGGAAGTCCTCGAACTCGCCCCGCACGTCTCGGTGGTTGCGGACCAGGACGCCCTCCAGGCGCAGGGACTTCTCGACGATGTCGAAGAGGTTGCGCGGCGCCGCCGGGGCCCCGGGGGTGTTGTACTGGCCCACCGCGCCGACCCACGCGATCCGCCCGTACTCGCGCAGGACCTCGATCGCGCCCTCCAGATGGCCGCCGCCCACGTTGTCCACGTACGCGTCGATCCCGTCGGGCGCCGCCTTCGCCAGCAGCTCGCCCACCGGCCCGTCGTGATGGTCGAACGCCGCGTCGAAGCCCAGGTTCCGCGTCAGGTGCGCGACCTTGGCGGGCGAGCCCGCGCTGCCCACGATCCGGCCCGCGCCGAGCAGCCGCGCGATCCGCCCCACCGCCGTGCCGACGCCGCCCGCCGCCGCCGAGACGAACAGGTCGTCCCCGGCGCGCAGCCGCAGCGTCCTGGTGAGGGCGACGTACGCGGTGAGCCCGGTGCCGCCGAGGATGCTCAGATACGCGGTGAGCGGCACGCCCTCGTGCGGAACGAGCCTGCGCGCGCCGTCCGCGCCGTCCGCGCCGGGCGTGACCACGGCGTGGGTGCGCCAGCCCTGACGGTGGAAGACCAGGTCGCCCTCCGCCGTCCCGGGGGCGCGGGAGGCGAGGACCCGGCCGATCGTACGGCCCTCCAGCGGGGCGTTCAGCGCGAAGTCGCCGTCCATCATCTCGCGGTGGTACGGGTCCACGGACCACAGCACGTTCTCCACGAGCACCGTGCCAGGGGCGGGCTCGGGGACGGGCCCCTCGACGAAGGCGAAGTGGTCCGTGGTGGGGAAACCGGCGGGCCGCGCGGTCTGCTGGACGGAGAGGGAGGTCTTCACGGTCTTCATGGCGCTGACGCTAGGCGGGCGCGCGGAGGCCGGGCAGTAGGGTGCGTCGATGGAACGGGCGAAACCATCGATCGTCCTCATAGCACGAGGTGAGAGCGCTGATGCCGGACCTGGCACCCCATGAACTCCGCGTCCTGGTCGCCGTCGCGGAGGAGGGCGGCTTCTCGGCGGCGGCGACGACGCTGGGCATGACCCAGTCCGCGGTCAGCCACTCCGTACGCACCAGCGAGCGCAAGCTCGGCGCTGTGCTCTTCGAGCGGGGCCGCCGGGGCGCGAGCCCTACCGCCGCCGGAACCCGCGCGGTCGGGCACGCCCGGCGCGTGCTGCGGCTGCTCGACCTCATGGGCGCCGAGGTGCGGGGCGCGACGGAGGGGGACGCCGCACCCGGGGCCCTCTCCGGAGTGCTGCGGATCGCGGCCTTCCGCAGCGCGGCGCTCCACCTGCTGCCGCCCGCGCTGGAGGCGCTCCGCGCCCGCCACCCCGGCGTCACCCCCGAGGTGCGGATGGTGCGCGAACTGGGGCCCGGCACGGCGGGCGAGGTCGCCGAGGGGCGCGCGGACCTCGGCATCGCCACCCTCGGCACGAGCTCCCCCGTGCCGCCGGGGCTGCTCGGGGGAGAGCTGGTCGAGGAGGGGTACGCCCTGGTCCACCCGGCGGGCCACCCCGCGCCGCGCTCGCTGCCGCTCGTCGACTGGGCCGAGAACTGCAGCTCGTACACGCGTACGTGGTGGGCCGGGCAGGAGTGGCTCCCGAAGGCCACGGTCCAGGCCGAGGACGACGGAGCGGTGCTCTCGATGGTGAGCGGGGGCCACGGCATGGCCGTGCTGCCCCGGCTCTCCCTGACCGGAGCACCGCCCACGGTCGAGATCACCGATCTCGGCCCGGACCGCCCGACCCGCTCCGTCGGATACGTCACCACCCCGGAACTGGCCCGCACCGCCCTGGTCCGGGCCCTGATCCGCGAACTGAGGTCTGCGGCGGCAGAAACCGCCTAGGAGCGCCGCCGGTCAGCGCGGCGGGAGGCGGCGGCCGAGGTACGCGGCCACGTGGTCGAGAGCCGGGGCGCGCCCAGGGGCGGGGACGGGTTGGGCGGGGGCGAGGGATCCGCCGGTGGTGCGGGGCAGATCGCCGTAGATCTCCCGGACGACCGGCAGCGCGGCGCGCGCGATGCCGGGCTCCAGGTCGCGGTCACGGCCGAGCGCCGCCGCGAGGTCCCAGCCGTGCACGAGCAACTCCACGAGGAGCTGCTCGACCAGGCGACGGCCGGGAGCGGGGCCGAAGGAGCGCTCCAGCAGGCCCGGTTGCCCGAAGGCCTCGCGCGCCTTGGCGGCGGCGGTCTCGAAGGCGGCGACGTGGTCGTCGCCGAGGTGGTCCTCGTCGTGGCCCTCGCCGGGGGGCGCGCCCCGAGCCAGCGCGCCCCAGGCGATGTTCTCCCAGACCAGATGGTCGAGCAGGTCCCGGACGGTCCAGCTCTCGCAGGGGGTCGGCAGGCCGAACCGGTCCGGCGCGGTCGCGCGCACGAGCGCGCCGACGGTGTCCTGGACACGCGCGAAGGCCTCCAGGACACCGCCCGGCCAGGGATCGGCGCCGTCCGCGTAGAGGGCTTCGAGCCGGACGTCGCGCGCGCCGGGCGCGGGGTTGGCGCGCAGGGCGGTGGTCAGCCACTGCCCCTCCTCGGCGATCCCGGCGGGTACGGGGCGGCCGCCGAGGACGCACAGCAGTTGCCAGAAGCGCTCGACGAGGGGCTCGGCCGCGGCGGTGAGCTGCTCGCGCAGGATTCCGCGGGCCTCGGCGCCGTCGGAGGTCACGGCGGGACCGGCGTTCGCACGGCTGGGCAGCCAGGCGGCGACGATGTCGGCGACGACCTGGTCGGCGGCCGGGGAGTCGGCCGCGACACCGGCCCGCATCGCCTCGCGGACGTGCGCGGTCCAGACGCCCGTGAGCGCGCGCATCTCCTCCGCCACGGCAGCGTCCTGCGCTCCCTGTGCTCCTTGCTCTGCCCGCTCTGCCCGCTCTCCCTGCCCGTGACGGACGGCGTGCTCCGCCATGCGCCGCATGGCGGGACGCAGCTCTCCCTCGGCGACCAGCTCGCCCAGCTCCAGCCAGGCCTCTACCTGCTCGTCGGTGGGATCCTCCGGAAGGTCGGACCCGGCCGCGAGGAGCCCCTCGCGGAAGTGGGGCACGTCCAGATCGCCGAGCGTGTCGGTGAGGAAGTCGTGGACCAGCTTGCGACGTTCGTCCGGGGACATGTGGGCGGTACGGGTCATCAGGGCGAGTCCTTCGTGGGTGGTGCGACGTGTGACGGTACGCAGGACGGCCTGGTGGGTCCGCAGCCGGCGGATCCGCGCCTCCAGAGCCTCGACGTGCGCGGCGGCCACCTCGGTGAGCCCGTCCTCGCGACCCAGGGCGGCCCGGATCTCCCCGAGCCCCATCCCCAGGTCCCGCAGAGTGCGGGCCAGGTGCAGCCGGGCCACACCGTCGGTGTCGTAGCGCCGGTACCCTCCGGCGGTCCGGCCGACCGGTGCCACGACGCCGACGTCCGACCAGTGCCGGACCACTTTCACCGGCAGTCCGGTCTGCCGTGCCACGGCCCCGATGCTCCACGTGGGCCGTGACCCGTCGTCCGTGCGCATGTGCTCCACTCTCGACTCTCCCTTCGTGGGAGAGTCAAGCAGCACCGGAGCGCAGAGCGCCGCTCCCTGAACTTCCGGGTCCGGGATGCCTCTTGCTGCGCGTCGCGGGCCGCGGGTGCGTCGTGGCTTGGCGCGCAGTTCCCCGCGCCCCTGAAGCAGCCCCTTCGGGGCGCTTCACGGGGCGCTTCCGGGAGCGCCCCGTCAGGGGCGCGGGGAACTGCGCGGCCAGCCACCGCGCTCCCGCGGCCCGCGACGCACAGGACGGGGCACCCCGGAATCGGCACAGGGGTACCCGGCGAACCGGGCGTCAGCCCTTGACGCAGACGACCTGCTTCAGCTTCGCCACGACCTCGACCAGATCCTTCTGCTGGTCGATGACCTGCTCGATCGGCTTGTACGCGCCCGGGATCTCGTCCACGACGCCCGAGTCCTTACGGCACTCCACGCCCTGCGTCTGCTCGGCCAGGTCGCGCGCAGAGAACCGCTTCTTCGCGGCGTTCCGGCTCATCCGGCGGCCCGCGCCGTGCGAGGCGGAGTTGAACGACGCGGCGTTCCCCAGCCCCTTCACGATGTACGAGCCCGTGCCCATCGAGCCCGGGATGATGCCGAACTCGCCGCTGCCCGCGCGGATCGCGCCCTTGCGGGTGACGAGCAGGTCCATGCCCTCGTACCGCTCCTCCGCCACGTAGTTGTGGTGGCAGGAGATGGTCGGCTCGAAGGTCGGCTTCGCCTTCTTGAACTCCTTGCGGACCACCTGCTGGAGCAGCCCCATCATCAGGGCGCGGTTGTGCTTCGCGTACTCCTGCGCCCAGAACAGGTCGTGCCGGTAGGCCGCCATCTGCGGGGTGTCCGCGACGAAGACCGCGAGGTCGTGGTCGATCAGGCCCTGGTTGTGCGGCAGCTTGCGGGCCTGGCCTATGTGGAACTCGGCCAGCTCCTTGCCGATGTTCCGCGATCCGGAGTGCAGCATCAGCCACACCGCGCCGTCCTCGTCGAGGCAGACCTCGATGAAGTGGTTGCCGCCGCCGAGCGTGCCCATCTGCTTGGTGGCCCGCTCCTGCCGGAACTTCACGGAGTCCGCGACGCCGTCGAAGCGCGACCAGAAGTCGTCCCAGCCGGACGTCGGGAGCCCGTGCACCCGGTCGGGGCCCACGGCGTCGTCGTGCATGCCGCGCCCCACCGGGATGGCCTGCTCGATCTTCGAGCGCAGCCGCGAGAGGTCACCGGGCAGGTCGTTCGCGGTCAGCGACGTCTTCGCCGCGGACATCCCGCAGCCGATGTCGACGCCGACGGCCGCCGGGCACACGGCGCCCCGCATCGCGATGACGGAGCCGACCGTCGCGCCCTTCCCGTAGTGCACGTCGGGCATGACGGCGAGGCCCTTGATCCAGGGCAGCGTCGCGACGTTCCGCAGCTGCTGGAGTGCCCCGTCCTCCACGGTGGACGGATCGGTCCACATCCGGATCGGCACCTTGGCGCCGGGCATCTCGACATGAGACATGACGGGTCAACTCCCCCTGAGAAATTCCAAGAACCCCGTCATTGTGCCCAGCGCGCCGTCTGCACCCGCAACGCCTTTTCCGCGAAACCCGTTTGCCGCTCCCGCGTCCCCGCTGCCACGCTCGTCCCATGACGACGACCACGGTGCGGGTGCTGGACGAGGCGGACTGGGCCCTCTACCGGAGGGTCCGGCTGGCCGCGCTCGCCGACGCGCCCGAGGCGTTCGGCTCGACGCTCGCGCGCGAGTCGGCGTTCACCGACGTTCGCTGGCGGGAAAGGCTGGCGGGCGGCGGGGTCTTCCTCGCCGAGGGCCCCGAGGGGCCCCGCGGCCTCGCAGGAGTGCTCCGGCACGGGCCGGAAGGGGCCGGCCACCTGACCGGCCACCTGGTCTCGATGTGGGTGGCGCCCGAGGCCCGCGGCACGGGCACCGCCGACCAGCTCGTCACCTTCGCCCTGGACCGCGCGAGTGCGTGGGGCCTCAGGGCCATGAGCCTGGACGTGGCGACGGGCAATGTCGCCGCCGAGCGCCTCTACGCCCGCCACGGCTTCGTCCGTACGGACGCCGAGGCGGGCGTGGAGGGCGGCTTCGTGATGGAGGTCAGGCTGAGAGGCTGAAGCGGACGTCGAGGTCCTGGAGGACCGCGATGTTCAGCGCGTACGCCCGCTTGCACTCGTCGACGACGCGCTGCTTCTCCAGGTCGTCCACCGCGATGGCGTCCAGCAGCGCGCGGTACTCGCGCTTGAAGGCGGCCGGGTTGGAGATGTCCTCGAAGACGTAGAACCTGACGCCGTCGCCCTTGCGCGCGAAGCCCCAGGTCTTCTCCGCGACGTCGCGGACGACCTGGCCGCCGGAGAGGTCGCCGAGATAGCGGGTGTAGTGGTGGGCGACATAGCCGCCCGGCCAGCCCCCGGCGACCTCGCCGATCCGGTCCACGTACGCCGCGGTGGCCGGGAGCGGGGTGAGCGTGTCCCGCCAGGCGGTGCCCTCGTGCAGATGGTCGAGGTCCCGCTCCAGCGAGGGCAGGCGGAAGAGCTCGCCGCGCACGAAGGGGCCCGCGACCGGGTCGGCCGACAGGGTGTCCGCCGCTCCCTCCAGCGCGCGGTAGACGAACCAGAGCTGCTCCGTGTAGCGCGTATAGGCCTCCCGCCCGAGTCTGCCGCCGAGCATCTCGCCCATGAAGGCGGTGTCGTGCGCCTCGGTGTGCGCGTCGCGCGACGCCGTGCGGATCAGGGTCGAGAACGGGGTGTCGACGGCGGGATCGGCTGCGGGATCGGCGGCAGGAGAGGACAAGGCGGACCTCCTCGGAGCAGGACGGGCTATGCTCGATCCTGCTACTTAGGCTTACCTAAGTCAACCAGTTGCCGACATGCTGTCGGAAAAAGAGGAGGTCCGCTCAAACCTAGGGGAGCGTGAGAATCTCGGCTCCCGTCTCGGTGACGACCAGGGTGTGCTCGAACTGCGCCGTGCGCCTGCGGTCCTTCGTGACGACCGTCCAGCCGTCGTCCCACATCTCCCACTCGTACGTGCCCAGCGTCAGCATCGGCTCGATGGTGAAGGTCATCCCGGGCTTGATCACCGTCGTCGCGCGCGGGTCGTCGTAGTGCGGGACGATCAGGCCGGAGTGGAACGAGGTGTTGATCCCGTGGCCCGTGAAGTCCCGGACCACGCCGTACTCGAAGCGCTTGGCGTAGGACTCGATGACCCGGCCGATGATGTTGATCTGACGGCCCGGCCGCACGGCCTTGATCGCCCGGCTCAGCGCCTCCCGGGTGCGCTCCACCAGCAGCCGGGACTCCTCGTCCACGTCGCCGACCAGGTAGGTCGCGTTGTTGTCGCCGTGGACGCCGCCGATGAACGCCGTCACGTCGAGGTTCACGATGTCCCCGTCGCGCAGCACCGTGGAGTCGGGGATGCCGTGGCAGATGACCTCGTTGACCGAGGTGCACAGCGACTTGGGGAAGTTGCGGTAGCCGAGCGTCGAGGGGTACGCGCCGTGGTCGACCATGTAGTCGTGCGCCACCTCGTCGAGCTTGTCCGTGGTGACGCCCGGCGCGATGTGCTTCGCCGCCTCCTCCATCGCCCGCGCGGCGATCCGGCTCGCGGTCCGCATCCGCTCGATCGTCTCCGCGTCCTGCACCTCGGGCCCCTGGTACGGCGCGGGCGCGGGCTTGTCGACGTACTCGGGGCGGGCGATCGACGGGGGCACGGGACGGCGGGGAGAGACCGTGCCGGGGACAAGAAGCGACTGGCCAGACATGCCCGCGAGTCTAATGGCGCCGCCCCCGGCGTGCTGCGCCGCACGGGACGGTGCGCGACGATGGGGGCATGGCTCTCTTCAAGCGGAAGCAGCGGCTGATCGGCAAGCCGGGCGACTTCTTCTACAACGTCGAAACGGGACAGGTCGAGGAAGGCCCGCAGTCCCCCGGCAAGGACCGGATGGGTCCCTACTCCACCCGTGAGGAGGCCGAGCACGCGCTCGACACCGCCCGCGAGCGGACCTCCGAATGGGAGAACGACCCGCGCTGGAGCAGCGGCAGCCCCAGGGGGAACGAGGACACCCCCTAGATGTGTTGTCCCGGGGACACACGTCCTGCAACCGCGCCGTGAGGCACGCATCGGCCCGCTACGGCCGGCCGCCCGCTGCGGCATCGCCGCCTGCACTGCCCACCGCGTCCTCACCCGGCACAACATGCCCGCCACGCTTCGCGAGGGCGTGCTCGTTCGTCCGGCTGTCGTACGAGATCAGCTTCGGCAGCGCCAGGGCCAGCAGCCCCACCCCCGCCACGCACATCAGGCCGCCCGCCCAGACCGAGGTGCGGACCGAGGTCAGGGACGCCATGCCGCCCGCGCGCAGCTGGCCGAGGTGCGGGCCCGCCGAGAAGGACAGCAGCTCGATCCCGGCCAGCCTGCCGCGCAGCTCGTCGGGGATCGTCTGGTTCCACATCGTGGAGCGGAAGATCCCGCTCACCATGTCGCACGAGCCCGACAGGGTGAGGAAGAGCAGCACCAGCCACACGTTGTCCACGAGGCCCGCCACCGTCACCGCCGCGCCCCAGCCCAGCGCCGCCAGCACCACCGCGAGGCCGTGCCGGTGCACCCGCGAGGCCCAGCCGCTCGTCCCGCTGACCAGCATCGAGCCGAACGGCAGCGAGGCGTACATCAGCCCCAGCGCCCACTGCGCGTCCAACTGGTCGGCCAGGAAGGGGAAGAGGGCCAGCGGGAACGCGAAGAGCATCGCCGCGATGTCGATCGTGTACGTGCCCAGCAGCTCCTTGCGGCTCCACGCGTACCGGGCGCCCTCGGCGATGCCGCTCAGCGAGGGCGGGCGCGCGTCGTGCGCCGGGGGCGAGGGGGCGATCCGCCAGGAGAGGACGAGCGAACCGGCGAAGGAGAACACGTCCAGCGCGTACGCCGTCTCCAGGCCCGCGTAGGCGATCAGCAGCCCCGCCAGGGCCGGGCCCGCGACGCCGCCGACCTGCCAGCGCAGCGAGTTGAGCGCCGCCGCCGCGCTGAGCTGGTCGTGCGCGATGATGCGCGGCACGATCGCGTCGAGCGCCGGGCGCTGCACGCCGGTCACCGCGCTGGTCAGCGCCGCCGCCGCGTACAGCGGCCAGACCATGGGCTGCGGCAGCAGCGTGTTCCCCAGCAGGCCCAGGGCGATCAGGCCGAGCGCGACCTCGCTCCACAGGATCAGCTTGCGGCGGTCCATCGCGTCGGCCAGCGCCCCGCCGTACAGCCCGAAGACGATCAGCGGGCCCAGCTCGACCACGCCGAGCGCGCCGACGGCCACCGTCGAGCCCGTCAGCTCCTTGAGCTGGAGCGGCAGCGCGACGAACGTGAGGAAGCTGCCGAACACCGTGACCAGACCCGCCGACCACAGCAGCCGGAAGTCACGGGAAGAGCGCCATGGAGCCAGGTCCGGAAGGAGCGCGCGAGGAGACACGAGCGTCCATGCTCCGGTGCCCCCGCGCGCCCCGGCAACCGAATTACGCCCGGCCGACGGCCACCCCGACGGTCACCGTCAGCTCCGGGACAAAGGCGATACGGACGCGGAGCCCGTCGTCCCAGACGGCGGTCAGGGAGTCCGCGTCGCCCTCGACGTCCGGGAGCGCCCCCGCGCGGCCCGTGCCCGATCCCGTTCCCGTTCCCGTTCCCGAGAGGGAGGCCAGCGCCGCGCACACCCCCGTGCCCTCGGCGCCGCCGAACAGCGCGGGAACCTCCGCCCAGCGCGCGAAGGCCGTGCCCTGCGGGGCCCGCAGGAGGACGGCCTCGTCGCCCTCGTCCCAGCCGCGCAGCGGGGTGAGGGTGCTCGCGACGTCCTCCGCCGTCGCCCAGCCCGTCAGCCGGACGCGGGTGCCGGGCGGGGCGCCGACGACGCGGTGGACCCGCAGTTCGTCCGCGCCCCGGACGAACGTCACGCTCTCGACGCGTACGCCCGGCACGCCCGGCGTACCGGCCGGGAAGGCGGGCCGGTGCCAGGACGCGGCCCAGCCCCAGGAGCCGTCCGGCGCGCTCGCCGCGCCCAGCGGGTGGATGCGGCGCCGTACGCTCCACGCGCCGGGCCGCGCGGCGAGTGCCAGGGCGAGATGGTTGTCGGCGACGTTCGCGCGGGCCGTCGGGCCCGTGCGTGTCGCGTACGCGAAGCGCGCGTACAGCGGGAGCTCGTCCGCCGCCGACTCGCCCCCGTCGGGCTGGACATGGTCGCTGCCGTGGTTGTGGACCCGGACCAGGCCGCCGTCGCCGCGCGTCGTCTGGACCAGCAGCCCGGGGGCCGCCACCGCCAGCGCGCGGTCGGGCCCCTCGCTCGGCGCGGCCTCCTCGCGCGCCGTCCACAGCGGGTCGTCCTCCGGGACGAGCAGCGCGGTGAAGCCCTTCGAGGCCCAGTACGGGGAGGCCGGGCCCGAGTAGTTCTGGAGCGAGGCCTCGTGCGGCCCGTACCAGCCGAGCGTCAGCAGCCCGTCCTCCGCCGAGAGCGCGCCCCGGTCCAGGAAGTGGCGCAGCGTCCCGCTCAGCAGTCGCCGCGAGACGCCGGGCGCGAGCGGGGTGTGCCCGGTCAGCGCCCCCAGCCCCACGGCCGCGCCCGCGGCGAAGCGGTAGGTGAGCGACCTGCCCAGGTGGAGGGGCGCGCCGTTGCCGTCGAAGAGCAGGCCGAAGCTCTCCAGATGGGCGCGCAGCCGTGGCCCGTACCGCCCCGCCAGCGCCCCGTCGCCCGCGAGGTGGGCGTGCAGCAGCGGATAGAGGTGCAGGGCCCAGCCGTTGTAGTGGTCGAACGCGCGCCCGTCGCCGTCCGCGTACCAGCCCTCGCCCCGGTACCAGCCGTCCAGCAGCGAGAGCCCCCGCTCGATCGCGGCGGCCGTCTCGCGGTCCCCCCGCCCCACCGACTCCAGGAACCCGGCGACGGTGAGCGGGAACAGGTACCAGTTGTTCGGCGCCGGGGTGTGCCGCAGCGCGCCCCGCAGCCAGGCCTCGGCCCGGTCCCGTACGCCGTCGTCGAGCCGGTCCCACAGCCACGGCCGGGTCAGCCGCAGCCCGAGCGCGACAGACGCCGACTCCACCATGGGCTGCCCGGCGGTGGCGTGGTCCAGGATCACCGGCCACGACTCGGCGTCGTCGCGCCCCGGCGTGCGCGTGCCCGCCGCGAGCCCGTCCGCGTACCGCGCCAGCATCCCGTCGGGGTCCTGCCCCTCGCCTCCCGCGACGCGGAAGGCGGCGGCCAGGAACGTACGCGCGTACCCCTCAAGCCCGTCCGAGCGCACCCCGGAGACGGAGGGCCGCCCCGGCAGGTCGAGCAGCGCGCCACCCGGCGTCGCCCACCGCCACGCCGCCCGCAGCATCCCGTCGGCGGTGGCCTCCCAGTGCGCGCGCGTCCACCCGGTGTACGGGCTCAGCTCCCGGTCCTCGGGCGGCAGTCGGAGTGCGTACGTCATGCGAGGAACTCCAGCCTGTCGTGGTGCACGGGATGCGCGAAGCCCTCGCCCGCCGCCCAGCGGCGCACCTCGGCGATCGCGAGATCGGCGAGCCGCGCCAGCTCGTTGCCCTGCGAGCCCGCGATGTGCGGGGTGATCAGCGCGTTCCGGCACTCCCACAGGGGGTGGTCCGGCGGCAGCTCGTCCGGCTCGGTCACGTCCAGGACGGCGCGGAGGCGGCCCGCGCGCAGCTCGTCGGTGAGCGCGTCCTGGTCGACGACGGCGCCGCGCGCGGTGTTGATCAGCGTCGCGTCGTCGCGCAGCGCGGCGAGGAGCGGACGGCTGACGAGACCGCGGGTGGCAGGCAGGAGCGGCGTATGGACCGAGAGCACGTCGGAGCGGCCGAACAGCTCGGTGAGCGGGACGAGGCCGACCCCGAGCCTCTCCGCCTCGTCCTCGGAGACGTACGGATCGTGGAGGAGGACGGTCAGGTCGTACGGGCGCAGCAGCTCGATGACGCGGCGGCCGATGAGGGAGGCGCTCAGGATGCCGACCGTACGGCGGTAGTTGCCGCGCCGCGGATCGGGATGCAGCCAGTCGCTGCGGGCGCGCGCCGTACGGTACGCGTCGGCCGACTCCAGCACCCTCTTCCCGGCCAGCAGGATCATGGCGACCGTGTACTCGGCGACGGGCAGCGCGTTGGCCGACGCGGCCGAGGAGACGGCGAGGCCGCGTCGCCACGCGGCCTCGGTGACGTGGCCCCTGACGGTGCCGGCGGTGTGCGCGACCGCGCGCAGGCGGGGCGCGCGCTGGAGTGCGGCCTCGTCCAGGGGCGGGCACCCCCACCCAGTGACGAGGATCTCGACATCGGCGAGCGTCCGCCGCGCCTCGTCGGTCCGGAAGTCGTCGAGGAGGGTGGGGGAGAGGTCGGTGACCTCACCCAACGCCCCCCGGGCGTCCGGCGTCATCACCGCCTCGGCGGCGCGGGGGGACATGGCGAGTGCGGCACGAGGACGGACGGTCATCGGTCTCCTGGGGTTGCGGTGCGTTGCCGGGTGCGCCCCGGTGGGTGGTGCTGCGCTTGCCCACCCTGCGCCCCTGGCGCAGACTGCCCAAGCGCAGCAGGGAGAAGTCAGGTGTGCCCCGTCAGGGGCGCGGGGCTGTGTCCATGTGCGGCTCCGCCGCGTGGGCGCGACCGCCGGGCGCGGAAAGTGCCCCATCAGGGGCGCGGGGCTGTGTCCATGTGCGGCTCCGCCGCGTGGGCGCGACCGCCGGGCGCGGAAAGTGCCCCGTCAGGGGCGCGGGGAACTGCGCGATCGGCCACGACGCACCCGCAGTCGGCAAGGCTGGCGGCGGGGCAGATGCTGGGCCGCCGCAAGCGTGCCCGCACGCGGCAGTTGGGGGCCAGGACAGGCGCGGCGCTCTCTGCAAACGGCACCGTCACTTCACCGAACCCGCCGTAAGGCCGGACTTCCAGTACCGCTGCAGCAGCAGGAACGCGGCGATCAGGGGGAGGACGGCGAGGAGGGAGCCCATGATGACGGCGGGGTAGTAGTCGGGGGTCACCACTGCCGAGCTGTTCCAGACGTACAGGCCCAGGCTCACAGGGAACAGCTTCTGGTCGGACAGCATCACCATCGGCAGGAAGAAGTTGTTCCAGATCGCGGTGAGCTGGAAGAGGAAGACCGTGACCAGGCCAGGACCCAGCATCCGCAGGGACACCCGGAAGTACGTCGTCAGCTCGCCGGCGCCGTCCATGCGGGACGCCTCCAGGACCTCGTTCGGGATGTAGCCCTGGCTGAAGATGCGGCCGAGGTAGACGCCGAAGGGGTTGAAGAGGACGGGGATGAAGACGGACCAGAAGGTGTTGACGACGCCGACCTTGGACGCCATCAGATAGAGGGGCAGCGCGAGGACCGTCGGCGGGACCATGACCCCGGCGAGCACCAGCCCGAACAGCTTCTCCTTGTGCCGGAAGCGGTACTTGTCGAAGGCGTAGCCGCACGCGACGCTCACCATGGAGCCGATCAGCGCGCCCAGCACCGCGTACAGCAGGCTGTTGACGTACCAGCGGCCGTAGATCCCGTCCTCCATGGAGAAGAGGTCGGAGAGGTTGGCGAGGAAGGAGAAGTCGCCCAGCGAGAGCAGGTCGGCGCTGAAGAGCGCGTCGCGGTTCTTCGTGGCGGCGAGCAGCAGCCACAGCACGGGCAGCAGGGTGTAGAGGACGGACAGGGTGACCAGGGCGTTGACGGCGCCCCTGCCCAGCAGACCGCGCGGGCCCTGCCGACGGGTACGGGTGTTCAACGGACGGCCTCCTCCGGCTCGTTGGCCCGGTTCGTCCAGCGGCTGACGCCGTAGGACAGGGCGATGGTGACGACCAGCAGGACGACCGAGGCGGCAGCCGCCAGGCCGTAGTTGTTGCGGGTGAAGGCCGCGTCGTAGATGTACATGCTCGGGGTGAAGCGGCTGCCGACGATCGGCGTGGACTGGCTGAGCAGCATCGGCTCGGTGAAGAGCTGGAGCGACCAGATCAGGGAGAACATCAGCACCATCACCCCCGAGGGCCGCACCAGCGGCACCTTGACCTGGAGCGCGGTGCGGACGGGGCCCGCGCCGTCCACGACGGACGCCTCCAGGACCTCGCGGGGCACGGCCTGGAGCGCGGCGTAGAAGATCACCACGTTGTAGCCGAGGTTGCTCCACAGGGCGATGTTGACCAGGGAGGGCAGCACCGTGTGGACGCCGAGGAAGTCGACGGTGATGTCGGCCTTGCTGAGGAGCTCGACGACGGGGCTCAGGCCCGGCGTGTAGAGGTACAGCCAGATGATCGCGGCGATGATGCCGGGCACGGCGTGCGGGAGGAAGAGCGAGAGCTGAGCCGTACGGCGCAGCCGGGCGACGCCCGAGTCCAGCAGCAGCGCGAGGGCGAGCGAGAGGATCACGAGCAGCGGCAGGTAGAAGAGGCAGTAGAGCGCGGTGGTGCCGAGGCCCGCCAGGAACGTGGGGTCGGAGAGCACGGCCTCGTAGCTGCGCAGCCCCGCGAAGACCGTGCGCTCGGGGCCGAAGCCCAGGCCGGGCTGGTCGTCGCTGAAGAAGCTGAGGTAGACGGCGCCGCCGACCGGGATGAGGAAGACGGTCAGCATGAGCGCGAAGAAGGGGGTCATCAGCGCCCCGCAGGCGCCGAGTTCGCGCCGCCTGGCCGTGCGCTTGGGCGCCGTACGGGCGCGGGGCGAGGCCGATTCGTCCTCCGCGCGCACGGTCGTCGTCGCGGATGTCGTGGTCGTCATCGTCAGCGCTCCCTCGTTCTGAGGCCCAGCGACTTGAGGTCGGGCATGGTGGCGCGCTGGCCCTCCTCGACGGCGCCGAGGACCGTGCCCTCGCCGTCGCCCGCGCGGGCCAGGCCGTCCTGGACGGTCTTGAGCGTGGCGGTCATCCGTGGCCCCCAGGTCCACTCCTCGGAGAGGTGGCCCGCCTCCTCGTCGAAGAGCGTGTAGATGTCCTGGCCCTTGAAGAAGCTGGTGTCCATGGCCTTGCGGAGGAAGGGGACGAGCTCGGTGACGGCCGGGTACTGGGTGCTGATGCCGCTGGAGAGGCGGGCCTTCCACGACGCCTGGCTGGAGACCTGCCACTCGATGAACTCCATGGCCTCCTCGGGGTGCCGGCTGTCCTTGGTGACGGCGAACGTCGAACCGCCATGCGTGCCGAGCCGGGGGCGCCCGCCGTCCCACTGGGGGAGCGGGGCCACGCCCCACTTGCCCTTCTGGCCGGGCTGCGCGGACATCGTGCCGCCCGCGTCCCAGGCGCCGGTGATCTTGCCGAAGACGTCGCCGCGGCCGACCTGGGCCGTGCCCGCCTGGGTGTCGACGGGGTTGAGGAAGACCAGCTCCTCGTCGATGAGGCGCTGCCAGTACGCGGTGACCTTGCGGGTCGGCCCGTCGGTCATGCCCACGGTCCAGGCACCGCCCTTGGTGTCGAACCAGCGCGCCCCCGCCTGCCAGGCGAGGCCCGCGAGATGGTGCCCGCCGTCGGTGGGAAAGGTGGCGATACGGGCGCCGAGCGCCCTCCGCTTGATCGTACGGGCGGTCCGCTCGAACTCCGGCCAGGTGCGGGGCACCCGGACGTCGTACTTGGCGAACAGGTCCCTGCGGTAGAGGAAGACCATCGGCTCGACGTCCTGCGGAACGCTGAACGTACGGCCCTCGAACGTCGTCAGAGCGAGCGCCTGCGGCAGCAGCTTCTTCCGCAGCCCTTCGCCGAGGAGCGGGGTGAGGTCGCGGGCGACGCCGTCGATGGCGAAGCCGGGTACTTGGGGGTACTCGATGGTCGCGATGTCGGGCGCGTTGCCCGCGCGGGCCGCGTTGCTCAGCTTGGCGTAACCGCCCTGCTGGCCGGACGGCACCTGCTCGAAGTCGATACGGATGCGGTTCTGGCTCTTGTTGAAGGCGTCGACCACCTCTTGGCTGCCGCGCAGCGACGACCAGAAGGTGAGCCGGACGGGACCGCCGCCCCGGCCCTCGCCCCGGCCGGAATCGCCTCCCGAGCAGGCGGGTACGAGGACAAGGGGAAGTGCGGCGCTCGCGGTGAGCAGCGATCGACGGCTGTGTCGACGCAACGGTGCCTCCTTGGGCTGGAGGGGGATCACCGGCATCTTGATCGCTCTTCCGGATCGGGTCAATGGATCGATCAGAAGAAACCCAACCCGGTCAAACGATCGCACCAGCCCACGACTTGCCCCCAGGGCCCACCAAGACGTCTGGGCTCGCCCCTTCTCCCTCAGGGGCCCGGGGCTGTGTTTGTCTTGCGGCTCCGCCGCGGGGCGCGCCCGGTCACGACACCTCTGGGCTTGCCCCTTCTCCCTAGGGGCGCGGGGAACTGCGCGACAAGCCACGACGCGGCCGCAGCCCGCGAAGCACAGCCCGGGGCACCCCGAACCCGGCTCTTGTGCGCGGGGCACCCGGCGTGGGGGGCTGCGCTTGCCAACCCTGCGCCTTGCGCAGACTTCCCAAGCTCCGCAGGAGCGGAGGGAGAAGCTGGGGCAGCTCCTGTTCGGCTACTTGGCCGGAATCGCTGAGCCGCGGACTTTTAGTTCGGGGAGGAGTTCGAGGCGGCGGACCGCCTCAGGAGCCGCACCCCGGACACGGTCCAGCCGGCGGAGAAGGAGCTCGGCCGCGGCTCGGCCGATCTCCTCCTTCGGCGGCGACACAGCCGTGAGCGGCGTGCTGCCGAGCGCCGCGACCACGTCGTCGTACGCCACGACAGAGCACTCCTCCGGCACCTTCACACCGGCGTCCTGCAGCTGCTGCACCAGCATCAGCGCGTCCACGTCGGCGTGCAGCACCGCCGCCGTCGCGCGGCGCTCGCGCAGTACGGTGCCGAGGTCGACCAGGGGCGCCGAGCCGCCCGTGCCCTCGGCGGGCGGGACCGGTGCCGCGCCGCGCGAGGAGAGGACCACCGTCCAGTCCTCGACCTCGGGCCGCGCCTCGGCGATCTCCGCGAACGCGGCACGCAGCGTGCGCGCGGTGGGGCTGTCGTCGCGGGCGGCCAGCACGATGCGCCGGTGCCCGAGGCCGATCAGATGCTCCAGCGCGAGATGCGCCCCGTACCAGTGATCGCTGCGCACCGAGTCCATCGCGTGCAGCGGGCTGCCGGGCGCGGGGCGGCGCTCCATCAGCACCGCGGGGACGGTGAGTCCGGCCAGCCACTCCTCGTCCAGCGCGGGCGAGTCCGCCGTGCGCCAGCGGGGCGCGATCAGCAGTCCGCGCGCCCCGCGCTCCAGCGCCTGCCGCGCCATCGCGCGCTCGGCGCCCGGCACGTGGCCCGCGATGTGCATGGCCATCCGGACGCCCGCCGCCTCCAGGACGTCCCGGGCGCCCCGTACGGCCTCGAAGAGGTACGAGTGGTGCTCGGGGACGATCAGCCCGACCGCGTCCCCGGCGGTGAGCGGCGCGGTCTCCTTGCCGCCGGCCGGGTCCAGCGAGCGTACGACGCCGTGGCCGCGCCGCACCCGGCCCTCGCGGGCCAGCTCCTCGACGTCCCTGCGCAGGGTGACGACCGAGACGTCCAGCTCGGCCGCGAGGTCGCTGACCCGCACCTCGCCGCGCGCCCGTACGACCCCGACTATCCGCTCGCGCCGTACGCCGGCCGACTCCCGCATCCCCGCCCCGCCCCACTTTCGTTTGACCGTTTCTGGGGATCCTACCGATCGTCGGTGCCGCGTTGGCGTGCCGCCTCGTAGAGGACCGTCGTCGCCGCGTTCGCCGCGTTGAGGGAGCTGGCCGCGCCGCGGATGGGGATGCTGAGCATGGCGTCGGCGCGCTCGCGCCAGAAGGAGCTGAGCCCCGTCGTCTCGTTGCCGACCAGCAGCAGGACGGGGCCCGTCAGCTCCGCGTCCTGGAGGCGGGTGGCGCCCTGCTCGTCGGTGCCGAGGACCTGTACGGCGGGGTGGGCCTCCAGCCAGTCCGTCACCTCGCGCGGGGAGCCCACCCGTACGGCGGGCAGCGCGAAGAGCGAACCCGTGCTGGCGCGCACGGACTTGGGGTCGTAGACGTCGGCCGCGTGGCCGGTGACGACGACGCCGTGCGCGCCGAAGGCGTCGGCGGAACGGATGATCGAGCCGACGTTGCCCGGACTCGTGGGGCGGTCCAGGAGGACGCCCAGGAAGTCGTCGGGGACGTCGAGTCGGCCCAGGTCGTCCGGCGGCGTCTCCACCACCGCGACCAGCTCGGCGTCGGCCTCGTCCCGCTCGCTCAGTTCGGCGAGGAGCTCGGGGGCCATCGCGATCCGGTCGGTGCCGCGCGGCGCGGTGTCCAGGGTCTCGGCGGCCCAGCGCGAGAGCCGCGCCCCGTCGGCGTACAGCAGGGCGCGCAGCGGCCAGCCGCGCTCCAGCGCCAGGGTGATCGGGCGGACGCCCTGGACCAGGAACTCGCCCGCGCGCTGCCGCTTGTTGCGGTTGGCGAGCAGGGACTGCCACTGCTGGAAACGGGCGTTTCGGGTGGTGATCTTCACCCCGCGAGCCTACGCGGCGGCGCGGGCTCAGTTCCCGACGCTCAGTTCTTGACGCTGCCCTCCGTGAGACCCGTCCGCCAGTACCGCTGGAGCCCGCCGATCAGGACCATCAGCGGGACGACGGAGAGCAGCGCCCCGCCGACCGTGTACTGGTACAGCTCCGGCTGCCGGTCCGCGTAGCCCTGCCAGGTCGTCAGGCCGAGCTGGATGGGATAGAGGTCGGAGTCGGAGAGCATCACCAGCGGCAGGAAGAAGCTGTTCCAGATGTGCACGAACTGGAAGAGGAAGACCGTCACCAGCGCCGGGGACATCAGCCGCAGCGAGAGGGTACGGAAGATCCGCAGCTCGTTCGCGCCGTCGATCCGCGCCGCCTCCAGGAGGGAGACGGGGACGGCGGCGGCCGCGTAGATCCGGCACAGGTAGACGCCGAAGGGGCTGACCATGCTGGGGACGAGGACCGCCCAGTACGTGTTGACCAGGCCCATTTCGCTGAAGAGGAGGTAGAGGGGGAGCGCCAGCACGGTGTGCGGGAGCAGCACCCCGGCCAGCACGGTGTTGAAGACGGCCTCGCGGCCCGGGAAGCGGTAGATGGCGAGGGCGTATCCGGCGGCGGCCGAGAAGAGGGTCGCGGCGAGGGCGCCGCCGCCCGCGTAGAGCAGGCTGTTGAGGGTCCAGCGCAGGAAGATCCCGTCGTTGAACCGCAGCATGTCCCCGAGGCGTTCGAACGGGCGCGGGTCGGCGAACCAGAGCCCGAACGTGCCGAAGAGGTCGCCGCTCGACTTGGTGGAGGAGACCACCAGCCAGTAGACGGGGAGCAGGAAGTAGAGGGCGGCCACGGCGAGGAGCGAGGCGGTGAGGATCCGGTGGCGGACGGGGACGTCGTGGACGCTCTTCGCCCCCCTCACCCGGCGCCGTCCCTCTCCCGCTGCCGTCCCACCAGCCGCAGGAAGCCGAACGACAGTACGCACGCGACCGTCGCGATCAGCACGGCCTCGGCGGCGGCGACGTACTGGTTGTTGCCCTTGAAGGCCTCGTGGTAGGCGTGCAGGTTCGGCGTGTAGCCGGAGTCGATGGCCGAGGCGAGCGGCTTGAGGACCATCGGCTCGGCGAAGAGCTGGATGGTGCCGATGATGCTGAAGACGGTGGTGAGGACCAGCGCGGGGCGGATCAGCGCCAGCTTGATGTGGCGCGCGGTCTGCCAGGACGAGGCGCCGTCGATCCGGGCCGCCTCGTAGAGATCGGTCGGGATGGCCTTGAGCTGCGCGATCAGGACGAGCATGTTGTACCCCGTGAACTGCCAGGTCACGATGTTCGCGATCGACCAGAGCACCGTGCCGCGCGACAGGAAGTCCACGTCCCAGCCCACGCCGTGCGCCAGCTCCACCAGAGGGCTGATCCCCGGCACGTAGAGGAAGCCCCACAGGATCGAGGCGATCACCCCGGGCACGCCGTACGGCAGGAAGTACGCGGTGCGGAAGAAGCCGACCCAGCGTGCCGAGGCGGCGTCCAGGAGGAGGGCGAGGGCCGTGGCCAGGACGAGCATCAGCGGGATCTGCACGGCCGCGAACAGCAGTACGCGCGCGAATCCGGCCAGGAAGCGGTCGTCCTCCAGCGCGTGCCGGTAGTTGTCCAGCCCGGCGAACGCCTCGCCCGACCCGCCCAGGCCGAGCGGGCCCGAGCGGGTCGGCTTGAGCAGCGACTGGTAGACGGCGTATCCGATGGGGGCGACGAAGGTGAGGAGGAAGAGGAGGCCGAAGGGGCCGAGGAACCCCGCTGCGGAGAGGAGGTCGCGTCGAGCTCGGGGACTTCTGCGCGTCGGCGTCCTCGGGCGCGTCGTGGCTCGTCGCGCAGTTCCCCGCGCCCCTGAAGGTCTCATCCTGAACTGACCTTCAGGCCCTTGCCCTTCAGGTCCTCCACTGTCTGACGCTGGACCTTCTTGAGGACCTCGCGGAAGGAGGTCCCCTTGTCCGAGACCGCGTCGGTGAAGGCGTCGCCCAGGCGCTGGTAGACGGTGTCCATCTGGGGTCCCCACTGCCAGCTCGTGTCGACGGCCTTGTCGGCGGCGGCGAAGACCTCGCTGTAGTGCTGGCCGCCGAAGAAGTCGCGGGCGCTCTCCGTGTCGGAGGGCTCCCAGCCCTCCTTCGCGGCGGGCCAGCCCGCGCCGCCCTTGATCAGGAGCTGCACGGACTCCGGGTCGGAGTTGAGCCAGACGGCGAACTCCCGCGCGTCCTCGGGGTACTCGGTCTTCTTGAAGACGGCCGTGGTCGAACCGCCCCAGTTCACATGGACGTTGCCGCCCTTCTTCCACTGGGGGAGGGGCGCGACGCGCCACTTGCCCTTGGTCTTCGGCGCGTTGCCGACGAGCAGCGCGTCGCCCCAGCTCGCGCCGAGCCAGGCGGTGATCTTGCCGGTCTGGATGTGCTTGTACCAGGCGTTCTGCCGGTCGGGCTCGGTCAGCACCAGCTTCTCCCTGACCAGGTGCTCCCAGTAGTCGGCGACCTTCCGCGTCGGGCCGTCGTCCAGGGTCACCGTCCAGGTGTCGCCCTTGATCCGGAACCACTGGGCCCCGGCCTGCCAGGCGTAGCCCGCGAAGCGGTTGCCGTTGGTGGGCGCGAACGTCTCGATGTACGCGCCCTCGTCCCGCATCTTCCGCGCCGCCGCCTCGTACGCGTCCCAGGTCTGCGGGACGTCGATCTTCCACTTGTCGAAGAGGTCCTTGCGCACGAAGAGGCCCATGGGCCCGGACGCCTGCGGGACGGCGAAGACCGAGTCCTCGAACACGGACTGCTTCCACTGCCAGCCGGTGAACTTGGACTCCGACTCCTTCACGCCGTGCTCCGCGAGGTCCAGCAGCCCGTTGTCGAGCAGGAACCCGGGGACGTTGGGGTACTCGATCTGGCCCAGGTCGGGCGGGTTGCCCGCCTTGATCGCGGCGTGCATCTTCGCGTACTGCGCGCCGTCCACGGGGGAGACCTTCTCGACCTTGACCTGGACCTCGGGGTGCTTCTCGTTCCACAGGGCCACGGCCTTCTCGATGCCGGGGACCCAGGTCCAGAAGGTGAGGCTGATCTTTTCGCCCTTCTTACGGCCCTCGGGCTTGTCCCCGTCGTCCCCGTCGCCACATCCGGCCAGGACGGAGCCGGAGAGCCCGGCGGCAGCGGCGCCGCCGAGCAGCGTGCGCCTCCTGATGTCGTTCATGGCATCTCCTCCGGGGGGACCAGCTCCGAGACCGGGATCCGCCGGAAGGTGATCGTGGTGTACGCGCTGGTGTCGCCCGTCTCGTAGAGCAGCCCCACCGTCGCGTCGTCCACCCGGACCAGGTCGGAGTAGGCCGCCCGGCGCTCGTCCACCACGTGCACGTCCTGCCAGGTGACGCCCCCGTCGGTGCTCGCCCGTACGGTCATCCGGTGCCGGGTCTCGGGGTGGCCCGGGCAGGAGAAGAGCAGCAGGTCGGGGTCGCGGAGCGCCAGGACGCTGCCCTCGACGACGGGGGTGATCAGCTCGGGCTTGGGCTGGAAGGGGGCGACGAGCGTGGCGCCGCCGTCCGTGGAGTACGCGTCGGCCCGGTTGCCGGGCGCGTCGGCGTCGTTGCGGGTGTTGAAGTAGACGCGCCCGTCGGGGAGTTCGGCGGCGGTCGTCTCGTTGACGTTGACCCAGCCGTCGGGGTTGTCGTCGAGATAGCCGAGCCGCCAGGTCTCGCCGCCGTCGTCGGAGAGCAGGTCGTGGCCGCCGTTGTAGCGGCCCTCGGTGCCGTTGTCGCCCGGCACAGTGGGCGGCGTGGAGTGGTTGCCGGGCACCACGATCCGCCCCGTGCACGGCGGGACGGCGAGCTGGATCGCGTGGCCCGGCGTCGTCGCGTACCAGCGCCAGGCGGGATCCTTCACGGACCCGGTGATCTCACGCGGCGCGCTCCAGGTCTCGCCGCAGTCGTCGCTGTGGCGCACCCAGACGCGGCGCCCGTCGGCCGCGGACACGAGACCGCGCCGGATCCGGTCCTCGGTCGCCCCGGCGGCGTTGCGTACGTACACGAGGAGCAGCCGCCCGCCGTCGAGGACGACGGGCGCGGGATTCCCGGCGGTGCCGGTCCCGTTCTCGGCGGTGACCTTGAGCGGGCCCCAGGTCAGGCCGCCGTCGGTGGATCTCTTCTGGACGATGTCGATGTTCCCGCTGTCGGACGACGAGTCGACCCGGCCCTCCGCGAGCGCGAGCACCGACCCGTCGGGCAGGCCGACGCAGGCGGGGATGCGGAAGCTGGCGTACCCCTCGCTCCCGGCCCGGAACGGCACGGAGTCGGCGAGGGTCCCGGAGTCCGGGGTGTCAGCTGTTTCAAGTCTGTCGTGCTCAAGTCTGTCGTGCGGCATGGAGCGGCCCCCAACTGCCAGACGTAGGACGTCCCTTGTCCTGTCGCGAACGGTAGGCAGAGGGCAACGGGCCGTCAAGGAACGGGACATGAACGCGTAGGCGCGCCCTCCGTCCGACTCCTTTCGGGGGACGTGACGCGGGAGAGCTGTGGGCGGGACGTGGCGCGGGGTGACAATCCGGCCATGGATGCCGTACAGGTGGCGACGATCCGCGAGGTGCTCGCGGGGAGCGAGTGGCTGCGGGAGACCCGCCGCTTCGGAGGCGTGCTGCGCTCCTCGGTGAGCGCGCAGGGCGGCGGACTGCTGCTGGTCGGCACGGAGACGTACGAGCCGTGGCACCTCGCGGCGCACCTGGACGACGAGGCGGCGTGGTCGGGCCTCCCCGAGCTGTCGCCCACCCTCGTACGCCACCGGGTGCCCCGCACGGCGCCCGCCCACCTCTCCGTCGGCCTCGGCCGGATCGAGGGCGCGGCACGCGGGGAGACGCTGCTCGTCGTCACCGGCTCCGGGGACCCGGGCGAAGCCCTCCTCGAACGCCTCTCCGACGCCCGCCGCTCGGGCGCCACGCTCCTCTCCCTCACCTCGGCCGACGCGCCCCCGGCCCCCATGGAGGAGCTGGCCCACGACGTCCTCGCCGCCGACGAGACCCTCGACCTCGACACGGTCCAGCACCTGGTGAGCGCGGCGGCCGGCGAGACCCCCACCCCCCGCCCCGCCCCCTCGGCCCCCCGCCGCCGCTTCCGCGACCGCCTCTCCCGCCTAGCCGACCAGCTCTCCTCGCCGCCTACGGCGCGGTGGTGAGTCAAGGCCCCGGAAGGCGCACCGTGGACCACGCGAGGGTGAAGGAGATCGCGGAGAAGCTCGCCGAGCTCGTGGCGCACACCGGGGACGAGGTACCGGACCCGCAGCGACTACGCGTTCGGGGACGTGGTGCGGATCGGGGAGTGGGCGATCGACACGAGCGGGCTGCGTACGTACCCCGACGAGTGAACGGCGTGATCACCTTCACGTATGCCCGTGCGAGCTGCTCGCAGGGGCCGGTGGGAGGATGCGGGCATGACTTCTGCTGCCGCTCCTCAGCCCGATGCCCCCAAGAAGGCGCCCAAGGATCCGTGGGATCTGCCCGATGTGTCCGGGCTGGTCGTAGGGGTGCTCGGGGGTACCGGTGATCAGGGGCGGGGGCTGGCCTACCGGCTCGCGCGGGCCGGGCAGAAGGTGATCATCGGCTCGCGGGCCGCCGAGCGCGCCGAGCAGGCCGCGGCCGAGATCGGGCACCGGGTCGAGGGCGCCGCGAACGCGGAGTGCGCGCGGCGCGCGGACGTCGTGATCATCGCCGTTCCGTGGGAGGGGCACGCCAAGACCGCCGAGTCGCTCCGCGAGGAGCTGCGGGGCAAGCTGGTCGTGGACTGCGTCAATCCGCTCGGCTTCGACAAGAAGGGCGCGTACGCGCTGAAGCCCGAGGAGGGGAGCGCCGCCGAGCAGGCCGCCGCGCTGCTGCCCGAGTCCCGGGTGACCGCCGCCTTCCATCACCTGTCCGCCGTGCTGCTCTCCGACCCGGAGGTCGAGGAGATCGAGACCGATGTGATGGTCCTCGGTGAGGTGCGGGCCGACTGCGAGATCGTGCAGGCGCTGGCAGCGCGTATCCCGGGGATGCGCGGCGTCTTCGCGGGGCGGCTGCGCAACGCGCACCAGGTCGAGTCCCTCGTCGCCAACCTGATCTCCGTGAACCGGCGCTACAAGGCCCACGCCGGGGTGCGCCTCACCGACATCTGAACCCATGATGGGAGGGCGGCCCGGGCCACACGGCGACGGGCCGTCGGGAGGTTCCATGGGTGGCGGAGGCACGGCAGGGGACGACGGCTATGTGCCGGATCCGAAGCGGTGGAAGGCGCTGACCGTCTGTCTCGTCGTCGGCTTCATGGCGCTGCTCGACGTCTCGATCGTGAACGTCGCCCTCCCCTCCATCGAGAAGGGCCTCGGCGCCTCCGAGTCCGCGCTCTCCTGGGTCGTCTCCGGTTACGCGCTGACGTTCGGGCTCGTGCTCGTCCCCTCCGGGCGGCTCGGTGACGCGTACGGGCGGCGCACCGCGTTCCTCGCCGGGCTCGTCCTCTTCACGCTCGCGTCCGCCGCCTGCGGCCTCGCGACCACCCCGGGGTGGCTGGTCGCCGCGCGGCTCGTGCAGGGCGCGGCGGGCGGGCTGCTGAACCCGCAGATCTCCGGCATGATCCAGCAGCTCTTCCGGGGCCATGAGCGCGGCAAGGCGTTCGGGCTGCTCGGCACCGTCATCGGGATCTCGACCGCCGTGGGGCCGCTCACCGGCGGCCTGCTCATCCAGGCGTTCGGGGCCGACGAGGGCTGGCGCTGGGTCTTCTTCGTGAACCTGCCGATCGGCGTCCTCGCCTTCCTCCTCGCGCTGCGCCTCGTCCCCGCGAGCTGCGCCGCGCGCGACACCGCGCACCGCCAGTCCCTCGACCCCGTCGGGGTGCTGCTGCTCGGCGCCGGGGTGCTCGCCGTGATGCTGCCGCTGGTCGAGGAGCGCGAGTGGGAGGGCGCGGGCAAGTGGCTGCTGATCCCGGCGGGCGCGGTCCTCGTCGTGCTGTTCCTGGTGTGGGAACGGGCGTACGTACGGCGCGGGCGGGCGCCCCTGGTGGACCTCGCGCTCTTCCAGAACCGGGCCTACTCGCTCGGCGCGCTGCTGGGCCTGCTCTACTTCGCCGGGTTCACCACGATCTTCTTCATCTACACCCTCTTCCTCCAGAACGGCATGGGCTACAGCGCGCTGCAGGCCGGGCTGGCGCTCACCCCGTTCGCGGTCGGCTCGGCGGCGTCCGCGGCCGTCGGCGGGCGGTACGTCACCCGCGTCGGCCGCCCCGTCATCGCGGCGGGCCTGGTGCTGGTCACGGTCGGTCTCGCGGCGACGTTCCTCGTCGTACGGGCCGTCTCCGGGCCCGGCGTGGGCTGGGCGCTGCTCGCGCCGCTGCTGGTGGCGGGCATCGGCTCCGGACTGGTGATCGCCCCGAACCAGACCCTCGCCCTCCAGGACGTGCCCGTCGCGCAGGGCGGCACGGCGGGCGGCGTGCTTCAGACGGGGCAGCGGGTCGGTTCGGCGGCGGGCATCGCGGCGGTCAGCGCGGTCTTCTTCGCCTCGGTGGCCCGCAGCCACGACTGGTCCGTCGCACTCGACCACGGGCTGCTGACGGCCCTGGGCTTCGTCGTCGCGGCACTGCTGGTCGCGCTGGTGGACGTGGCGTACGAGCGGCGTACGCGGGGGAGGGGCGGCCGGAAGGGGAGCGGGAGGGTGGGCGCCTCGGAGCGCGTGACGCGGTGAGCGACAATGAGGGGCGACGCCCCCTCGTACGTCCGACTGGAGAACCCGCCGCCATGTCCGCCGAGCCCTCTTCCGCCCCGGCCGCCGACCAGGCCGCCGCCGCGCCCGCCGCTTCCTCCCGCGCGTCCCGCGCCCCCCGGGGTCTCGGGCTCTACGCGCTGATCGTCTGCGTGCTCGCCGTGGCCGCCGCCGTCGTCTCGTTCCTGCACGGGAGCTGGCTGGGCGTCGTCTGGATCCTTCTCGCGGGCCTGACCTCGAACATGGCCTGGTACTACCTGAAGAAGTCCCGGGCCGCCCGCCTCAGCTCCCCGGAATGAAGACGTTCTCCGGCTCGCCCTCCCAGAACCGGAAGTACGACTGGCCCCAGTAGGTCTCCAGGTCCGAGACGCCCATGGCGCGCAGGATCGCGTCGATGACGTCCCAGAAGACCGCGTTGACCGAGGGGATCAGCAGGCAGCCGAAGACCAGCAGCAGCCCGAACGGCGCGAGCGGTTCGGCCTGGCGGCGCATCCCGGGGGTGAGCCACGGCTCGATCACGCCGTAGCCGTCGAGCCCGGGGACGGGCAGGAAGTTGAGGATCGCCGCCGTCACCTGGAGCAGCGCGAGGAACGCGAGGGCGCAGCGGAAGGCGACCGGCACGTCGCCCATCGCGTCGAGCCAGAACGGCGCGGTGAGCAGGCCCGCGAACAGCGCGTTGGTGAGCGGGCCCGAGGCCGAGATCAGGCTGTGCTTCCAGCGGCCGTGGATCCGGCCGTGCTCGATGTAGACGGCGCCGCCCGGCAGTCCGATGCCGCCCATGATGACGAAGATCACGGGCAGCACGATCGAGAGCAGCGCGTGCGTGTACTTCAGCGGATTGAGGGTCAGATAACCCTTCGCGCCGACGGAGACGTCACCCGCGCGCAACGCCGTGCGCGCGTGCGCGTACTCGTGCAGACAGAGCGAGACGATCCAGCCGGAGACGACGAACAAGAAGACGGCGACGCCCGTGATCTCGGCCCAGCCGGACCAGACGGCCCACCCCGAGACCCCCATCAGCGCGACGAGTCCGAGGAAGACCGGACTGATGCGATGGTGCTCAGGGTGGGGGGAAGTCCTGGTCATGCCGCCTGACCGTACCGCTAGCGGGGCTGCCTCGCGAACTCCGCCTCCGTGCGCGGCAGCTCGGCGGCGGGCCGCGTGGCGGGCTCAGCGCCGGGCTCAGTGCCGGGCTCGGCGGCGGGCTCCCCGGACGGCCGCTCCCCGCCGAAGCGGCCCGCCAGCGAGACGAGCGTCACGCCGCCGATGAGCAGCGCCGCCGCGACCCCGTCGAGGAGCGTGATCCCCTCGCCGAGCAGCAGCGCGGCCGAGGACATCCCGAACACCGGGACCAGCAGCGAGAACGGCGCGACGGCCGAGGCGTCGTGGCGGCGCAGCAGCCAGCCCCAGGCGCCGAAGCCGAAGAGGGTGGTGACCCAGGCGACGTAGAGGATCGTGCCGAGGCCGCCCAGGTCGAGGGAGCGCAGCGCGTCGAGGTCCGCCGACGGGCCCTCGAACAGGAGCGAGAGCGCGAGCAGCGGCAGCGGCGGCACGAGGCTGACCCTCCCCCAAGGTCTCGGCTACGCTCGACCAGGGGAGACCCCCATCATCCAGCTCAGCGCGTCCGGCGGCGCGGCCCTGCGGGTCAGCACGTTGGAGACGCCCCACAGCACGGCGGCCCCGACGACCAGCGCGAAGGCGCCGAGCGGTCCCGTCGTCCCCTGACCCGCCGCGGCCACGCCGATGCCCGCGAGCGCGACGGCCATGCCCGCGATCCGTACGCCGCCCAGCCGCTCGCGCAGCAGCGTCGCGGCGAGTACGGCCGTGAAGACGGCCTGCACCTGGAGCACCAGCGACGACAGCCCGGCGGGCATCCCCTGCCGCATGCCGAGGAACAGCAGCCCGAACTTGCCCACGCCCAGCACCAGTCCGACCGCGACCACCCAGCGGAGCGCGACGCGCGGGCGGCGTACGAAGAAGACGGCGGGCAGCGCGGCGGCGAGGAAACGCAGCGCGGAGAAGAGCAGCGGCGGGAAGTGGCACAGGCCGATCTCGACGACGACGAAGTTGACGCCCCAGACGGCGGCGACGGCGAGGGCGAGCAGGACGTGGACGGGTCACATGCGGCGATCCTCACGGCAGGCGACCGTTCAGCACCAGCGATGTTTTCTGCATCATTGGATGCAGCAACACTGAAGAGTGCCGCTCAGGAACGCCGCTCAGGAACGGGGTCCCCTCATGCTCGATCTCGCCCGGCTCAGGGCGCTGCACGCCGTGGGCACCCACGGCTCGGTCGGCGCGGCTGCCGAGGCCCTCGGCTTCACGCCGTCCGCGATCTCCCAGCAGGTCGCGAAGCTGGAGCGGGAGACCGGCACGACGCTCCTGGAGCGGCGCGGGCGCGGCGTGGCGCTGACGGACGCCGCGCTGATGCTCGTACGGGCCGCCGAGCAGATGCTCTCCCTCGCCGAGCAGGCCGAGATCGCGCTGGAGGAGCGGCGCGGGCGCCCCGCGGGGCGGCTGACCGTCGCCGCGTTCCCCAGCGCCGCGCGCGGGCTGCTGCCGGGCGCGCTGGCGCGGATCGCCGCCGAGCACCCCCAGCTCGACCTGCGGATGTCGGAGGTGGACCCGCACCTGTCCGTGGGCATGGTCGCGCGGGGCGAGATCGACCTCGCCGTGACGCACGACTGGGACACGGTGCCGCTGCCGTCCCCGGAGGGCCTGCGCCGCACACCGCTGGGCCGGGACGTGTGCGACATGCTCCTGCCCGAGGGGCATCCGCTGGCCGCGCTGGACCGGCCCCTCGTACGGGAGGACCTGGGCGCGGCGCGCTGGGTGTGCCAGCCGCCGGGGTCGGTGTGCCACGGGTGGCTGCTGAGCGATCTGCGCGCGGCCGGGCAGGAGCCGGACGTCGCCTTCCACGTCGGCGAGTACCAGACGCAGGTCGCCCTCGTCGCGGCCGGACTGGGCGTCGCGCTGCTGCCGAGGCTGGGCCGGGGCGCCCTGCCGGACGGCGTCGTGCTGCGGCCGCTCGCCCCGGAGCCGGTACGGCAGCTCTTCGCCGTCTGGCGTGGCGAGGCGTCCCGCCGCCCGGCGATCGTCGAGGCGGTCAGGGTCCTGCGCGAGGAGGCGGGCCGCCGCACGGCCGAGGACGCGTAACCGCCCCCTCCCGCACCTTCCTCCTCCCCCCCGGCATCCCCTCGGTTTCCAACTGGATTCCAACTCGTCTCCATGGCCGCCGCGTCCCCCGCCGACCAGGCTGAGCTGCGCCGCGGTCCGGGCGGACCGGACGCGGCTCCAGCCTCAAGTACCTCGTGGGGAGCTGATGTTGACGAATCCGGGAATGGTGCTGGGCGGGCGTTACCTGCTGCAGGAGCGCGTCGGCAGCGGAGGGATGGGCACGGTGTGGCGCGCCCTGGACCAGGTGCTCGAACGGCCCGTCGCCGTCAAGACGCTCCAGGCCACGGTGCGCGTCCCGCCGGCCGACGCGGTCCGGCGCTTCCAGGTCGAGTCGCGCGCCGCCGCCCAGCTCGACGACACGCACGTGGTCGCGGTGCACGACTTCGGGATCGTCCAGGACGAGGCGGACGGCACCGTCCCGTACCTGGTGATGCAGCTCGTCGAGGGGCGGACCCTCGCCGAACTCCTGCGCGCCGAGGGGCGGCTGCCCGCCGAGCGGGCCGTGGGGATCGCCCGGCAGGTGTGCCGGGGGATCGGGGCCGTGCACCGCGCCGGGGTGATCCACCGCGACATCAAGCCGTCGAACATCATGCTCACCGAGGGCGACGACGTGAAGGTCATGGACTTCGGCATCGCCAAGTTCGCCGAGGACACCACGCGCCTGACCCCGCCCGGCTCCGGGGCGCTCGGCACGACGGCGTACATGGCCCCCGAGCGGTTCGCGAACCAGCCCCCGGCGGCCTCCGCCGACCTCTACTCGATGGGCTGTCTGCTCTACGAGATGCTCGCGGGCCGGAAGCCGTTCCACGGCACCGACGTGGCGCTGATGCGCCAGCACGCCGATGCCGAGCCCCGGCCCCTCGACGACCTCTGCCACGACCTGCCCTCCGGCCTCTCCGGGCTGGTCACGCGGATGCTGGCCAAGGAGCCGGAGGAGCGTCCCGACGCCCGTGAGGCGGAGCGCGTGCTCGCGGCGGTCTCCGCGCGTGCGACGGCGCCCGTGATCGACCCGATGGGGAGTGTTCCCGTGGTTTCTCCAGGCAAGTACCGCACGCAGATGCCCAGCTGGGCGTTCGTCGGCACCTCGGGCGGGGTCGGCAAGACCACGCTCGCCATGATGACCGCCGAGCTGCTCGCCGAGTCCGGCAACACGGTGCTGTACCTCGACGCCGACATCGCGCACTTCGGCGGCACCAGCGAGTGGTGCCAGCGCGCCCGCGCGGGGGTACGGAAGGTGCGGACGTTCGCCGACCACGTGGCGGCGTTCTCGCGGGCCCGGTCGGCCGTGCCCGCGGGCGACCTCAGCGACGGCCTCATCGACGTCACGCCGGACTATCTGCGCCGGCACGGCTGCGGGAAGATCCTGCTGCTGCCCGCCGCGCGCGCCAGCGACAAGCTGTTCGTCTTCGAGCTGGTCGCCGAGATCAAGGACAGCCGGTCCAACGAGGTGTGCCGGGAGATCCTGGACACCGCCTTCGACCGCGGCATCAGCAAGGGCGCGACGTGCGTGGTCATCGACTGCGGCGCGCAGTTCGACCCCCTCGCGGTCAACTGCCTCGCCGCCGCCCACCACCCCGTCGTCGTGGCGGCGGCGCGGGCGGGCGCCAAGGACCAGCGGGAGACGATCCTCGCCAACTGCGCGCAGACCGTGGACGACTTCAACCGGATGAGCGTCGAGACGGTCGTCAACCGGGTCCCGAGCCGCGAGGCCCTGATCCAGCACTGGGGCGACCCCGGCTACGGCCGTCCCGGGATGAACTTCCACCATCTGCCCTTCGACCCCAAGCTCTTCCAGGACTGGGAGGAGGGCCGCCCCCACTTCGAGCTGGGCTACGACGAGCTGAGCAAGGCATGGCACGACGTGCTCGTCGCCTCCGACGCGAACAACTGCGACGGGCTGCACCGCGCGATGCTGCCCCAGGAGTGGGACCGGTTCAGCAAGTGGGCGCTGTGGCTGGTGGACAACCCGGGCTGGGCCGAGGCGCGGTGGAACGCCCTCGGGCGGGCCGTGCGCCGCTCGTACGCCGTGACGGCGGGCCTCTTCGCGGGGCTCGCGGCCGCCCTCACCAGCATGCTGCTGCACCTCTTCGCCGCGGACGGGGAGGGGCCCGGCCGCTCCGACCCCTCGTTCCTGCCGCAGTGGTCGGCGGTCACGCTGGTCGCGGTCCTCGGGCTGCTGCTGGTCTGGAACGTGCTGGCCAGGGGGCTGACCAAGCGCCGCAGGCGGGTCATGGCCGAGGTGATGCGGCACAGCTCCTCGGCCGAGGGGCTCAGGACGTGGTTCACGGCGCTGCCCGAGGAGGGGCCGTGGTGGCAGGTCTGGCGGCGCAGCCGCCGCGCCGCCATCGAGTGGCTGCACCGGCAGGTCGTGGCCGAGCGTGCCGCCCTGCTCACCCCCCGCGTGGCGCGCGAGGCGGTCCAGGCATGAGGGAATTCGGCTTCACCTGCGCGTACACCACCACCCGGGACCCCGCGCGTACGTCGCCCTGCGGCCGTACGGCCACCTCGCGCACGGGCGGCGAGGCCAAGTGCCTGGGCCACTGGGTGGTGGCCGAGGCGGCCCGGGGGTACGGGCGCACCGGTTCGAGCGCCCGGACGTGGGGCGGGGTCTACGGATATCTGGCCCTGCTGCCGTTCTTCGCCCTGGTCGACCAGACGGTGGGACTGCCGGGCGGGTCCGAGGCGGAGCTGTCGGGCCTGGGCCTGCTCGTCCTCGCCCTCGCCACCTGCTACACGGGCGGCCTCGCCGTGGCGGTCGGCCTGGAGCACCGGCTCGGCAGCCTGCTCTGGCTGCTCGCCGCCCCGCTGGGGGCGGCGGCGGTGGCGGCGCACGGCGCCGCCGTGGTCACGGGCGCCGACACCACGCCCCTGGCCGCGCTGGGCGGGCACGGCTCCGGATCCCTGGGCACGCTGTCCCTGGGCACGCTGAGCGGCGATCTGGAGCTGGCGCTCGCGGTGGCGCTCGCCGCGGTGTGGCTGGGGTTCCTGCTCCACTACCACCACCGGTACGGCTGGCTGCCCTGGCTGAACCTGCTCGCCACGGTGGCGACGGTGGGCTTCGTCGTCGGCGGGGTGGCCCTGACCCTCGTCGACGGGGGCGGGCCGGGCGACATGGTCTCGTGGGGCCTGACGGCGGTCGGGTCGGTGGTCCTCCTCGTGGGAGCGGCCCGCCTGAAGAAGCTGGTCATGCGGCTGCGGGTCTGAGCCGTGGCGGTCGGCCGGGCTGTCGGTCGGGCGGTCGGTCGGGCTGTCGGCGGGGCTGTAGGTGGGGCTGTAGGTGGGATGTAGGCCGTTTGTCGGTGGTGCCTGCGAACCTTGTGGACATGACGCGACAGAAGACGACCACGAATGCCGTGGAGGTCCGCGGACTGGTCAAGCACTTCGGCGAGACCAAGGCCGTGGACGGGATCGATCTCGACGTGCGCGAGGGCACCGTCATGGGTGTCCTCGGGCCGAACGGGGCGGGCAAGACCACGCTCGTCCGGATGCTCTCCACGCTCCTGGTGCCCGACGCGGGCACCGCGACAGTCGCGGGGTACGACGTGGTGCGCCAGCCCCGTCAGCTCCGCCGCACGATAGGCCTCACCGGGCAGTACGCCTCGGTGGACGAGAAGCTGTCCGGCTTCGAGAACCTGTACATGATCGGGCGGCTGCTCGACCTCTCCCGCTCCGACTCCCGCAAGCGGGCCGAGGAGCTGCTGGAGCGGTTCTCGCTGACTGAGGCCGCCAAGAAGCCCGCGAGCCAGTACAGCGGCGGCATGCGCCGCCGTCTGGACCTCGCCGCCTCCATGATCGGCCGCCCCCGGGTGCTGTATCTGGACGAGCCGACGACGGGCCTCGACCCCCGCACCCGTAACGAGGTGTGGGAAGAGGTGCAGAACATCGTGGCGGAGGGCAACACCGTCCTGCTCACCACGCAGTACATGGAGGAGGCCGAGCAGCTCGCCAGCGAGCTGACGGTGATCGACCGGGGCCGCATCATCGCCGAGGGCCGGGTGCCCGAGCTGAAGGCGAAGGTCGGCGGGCGGACGCTGGAGATCCGCCCCCAGGAGCCGGGCGAGCTGAGCCGCATGGTCGGCGCCATCGCGCAGGCCGGGCTCGACGGCGTCGCGGGGGCGACGGCGAGCGAGGACGCGGGCGTCGTGAGCGTCCCGATCGTCAGCGACGAGCAGCTCACCGCGGTCGTCGGCCTGCTCGGCGAGCGCGGCTTCAAGATCGCCGACATCGCCACCCACCTGCCCAGCCTGGACGAGGTGTTCCTGGCCCTGACCGGCCAGACCGCCACCCACGAGGACGAAGAGACGAAGATCGAGGAGGTCGCCGCGTGAGCACCACCACCGTCAAGGCGCCGCCGTCCCCGACGGACTCCGGCCGGAGCGCGGCGCCGGTCAAGCCCGGCACGGACGAGGGCCGGATAGGGATCCGCGCGAACCTGCGGCACATCGGCGCCCTCGTGCGGCGCAACGCGCTGCAGATCAAGCAGGACCCCGAGTCGATGATGGACGCGCTGCTGATGCCCATCATCTTCACGCTGCTCTTCGTCTTCGTCTTCGGCGGCGCCATCGGTGGTGGAGGAGGCGGCGGCAGCCGTGAGCAGTACGTCCAGTACCTGATCCCCGGCATGATGGGGATGATGGGCATGTCCATCGCCATGGCCGTCGGCACGGGCATCAACGAGGACTTCCGCAAGGGCGTCATGGACCGCTTCCGGTCGATGCCCATAGCGCGCTCGTCCGTGCTGATCGCCAAGTCCGTGGTCGAGGTCGGCCGGATGCTGGTGGCCGTGATCGTGCTGCTGACCGTGGGCTTCCTGGTCGGCTTCGACATCCACGGGCACTGGCTCGGCATGCTCGGCGCCATCGGCCTCACCGCGCTCTTCGGCGCGTCGCTGCTGTGGATCTTCATCCTGCTCGGCCTCACGATGCGCACGGCCCAGGCCGTCCAGGGCGTCTCGTTCCTGGTGCTGATGCCGATGCAGTTCGGCTCCTCGGTCTTCGTGCCGACGGGCACCATGCCGGGCTGGCTGGAGGCCTTCACGAAGGTCAATCCGCTGACCCACGTGGCGGACTCGGCCCGCGGGCTGATGCTCGGCCAGGGCGCGGTCGCCTCGCCGGTCATGTGGACCGTGGTGTGGGCCGTGGGCCTCACCCTGGTCACAGCGCCGCTGGCCATCTCGAAGTTCCGCAAGAAGACCTGACGGGCCCCGCGCCGTCGGCCCCGTCAGGGATCCCGCCGCGTCTGTCCCGTCACCAGGGCGACGGCCTCCTCCAGCTGGAGGCCGCCGCCCTCGGCGTACGCGCGCTCGTACTCCTCAGCGGAGAGCGCGGCCCGGACCGCCTCCTCGCCGGCGGCCCGCGCGTCGCGCTCGACGGGGTGCGGGAAGTGGCCCACGGGCGAGGGGGTCAGCCGGTCGTAGGCGCCCAGCAGCCGGGCCGCCGTCCCGGCCTCCCCGAGGTGCGCGAACGACCGTACGGCCGTGAGGATCTGGGCGAGGACGAGGTGCGGCGCGATGGCCGCCGTGAGGAGGTTGCCGCTCCTGCCGAGCGCCACACGCACCAGCCGCAGCGCCTCCTCCCACTCCCCGTCCAGGCAGTGCGTCCAGGCGATCACGCCCTGCAGCATGCCCGCGAACAGCTGGGGCGTCCGCTCGTCGAAGTCCCGCTCCAGCGGCTCCAGGACCTCCCGCGCCCGCGCCGTCCTGCCCTGGCGGCCGAGGCGGATCGCGAGCTGGAACGCGGCGAAGTTGAGCATGTGGCCGCCCGCGCGCTCGGCCTCCTCGAACGACTCCCACAGCAGCCGGTCGCCCTCGGCGCCCTGCTCCGGATCGTCCGTCTCCACCAGCACGCTGCCCAGCCGGGACTTGAGCGTCCACACCTGGCTGTGCGCCCCGAGCCGCTCGGCGAGCCCGATGGCCCGCCGGTAGTCCGCCGCCGCGCGCCCGTACTCCCCGTCCATGCAGTACGCCTCGGCTCGGCCGCCCAGCGCCTCGCTCTCGCCCCAGGCATCACCGAGCCGGACGAACAGCTCCAGCGCCTCCGCCGCGTCCCGGCTCGACTGCGCCCAGTACTCCGGGCGGTCGCTGGTGAGCTTGGCGCGGAGCTGGAGGGCGAAGGCCAGCTCCCACTCGTAGCCCAGCTCGCGGCAGCCCTCCACCATCGCGTCGGTCAGCTCGGCCAGCTTCTCGAAGCGGCCGTCCATGATCCACGCGAAGGTCCACATGCAGCCGGGGAGGCGGCACGTCTGGGGCATCCCCGGGGTGTACGTCTCGGTGACGTTGTGCAGCTCGTCGCGCTTGCCGTGGGACGCGAGCACGGAGCCCTCGAAGCTGTCGGCCAGCGACATCAGCCGCACCCCGCGCCGGGCCTCCGCCAGGAACTCCTCGCTCATCGGCGGCGGCGCGTCCGCGTGGTGCTCGTACACGGGCGGCGCGGGCGTGACGGGCGAGGCGAACGGCGCCGGCCCCAGCGCGGAGACGGCGTCCGCCCAGGTGCGCACGTCGGCCCTGTGGTCACGCAGATGCCAGAACCAGCCCATGCAGAGCGTCAGACAGAGCGCCTCCTGCTCGTCGCGCGCGGCGACGGCGCGGCGCAGCGCGGTGCGGACGTTGTCGTGCTCCTGCTCCAGCCGCTCCAGCCACTCGCCCTGCCGGGGCCCGCGCAGCAACGGATCGGCCGTACGGGCGAGTTCGCGGTACGCCACCAGGTGCGCGCGCTCGGCGGCCGCCCGCTCGCCGGGGACGGTGTCGAGCTTCTCCGCCGCGTACTCCCCGACGGTCTCCAGCAGCCGGTAGCGCATCCCGCGCGCCGCGCCGTCGGGATCCTCCGGGTCCTCCACGGGTACGGCCACGACGAGCGACTTGTCGACAAGTGACCCCAGCAGCGCGGCGGTCGCCCCCGGCGCGCCGCCGCACACCTGCTCGGCCTGCTCCAGCTCGCAGCCGCCGGAGAACACCGACAGGCGCCGCAGCACCGCCCGTTCGGCCTCGTCCAGCAGCTCCCAGGACCAGTCCACGACCGCGTGCAGCGTCTGCTGCCGGGGCAGCACGGTACGGCTGCCGCTGGTCAGCAGCCGGAAACGGTCGTCGAGCCGGTCCGCGAGCTGGCGCGGAGTCAGCGAACGCAGCCGGGCCGCCGCCAGCTCGATCGCGAGCGGCAGCCCGTCCAGGCGGCGGCAGATCTCGGCGCACGCCTCCGGGTCGTCCTCGACACGGAACCCGGCCCTGGCCGAGGCGCCCCGGTCGGCCAGCAGCCGCAGCGCCATCGGATCGGGCAGCGGCTCCACGGGGCGCACGACCTCGCCCGGCACGCCCAGCGGCTCACGGCTGGTGGCCAGCACGGTCACGCCGGGGCACTCCACGAGGAGGGTCTCCGTGATCCGCGCGGCCTCCTCGATGAGGTGCTCGCAGTTGTCGAGCACGATCAGCATGTCGCGCGCGGCGCAGCGCTCGGCCAGCTGTGCGAGCGGGTCCAGCGCGTACGGGTCGGCGGCGGCCTGCAGCTCCTCCGCCGCCGAGGCGCGGATCACGGTCTCCCGGCCGCCGAGCGCGGTGAGCACGGCCTCGGCGGTGTGCTCGGCCCCGCGTACGGGCGCGAGTTCCGCGACCCAGACCCCGTCGCCCCAGCGGTCACCGTCGCCGCCCGACTGGGCCCGGTCGGCGGCCTCCTGCGAGAGCCGGGTCTTCCCGGTGCCGCCGGGCCCGGTCAGCGTCACGAGCCGCGCCTCGCCCAGGGCACGGCCGAGCGCCGCGATCTCCTCCTCCCGCCCGACGAACGAGGTGAGCCGCCCCCGCAGATTTCCGCGTCCGCGGGCGGGCCGTGCCGGACGGCGCGCGCTCTCCAGCTCCGGTGTTTCGGCTTGGAGCAGCTCCGCGTGCAGCGCGCGGAGCCGGGGCCCGGGGTCGGCGCCGAGCTGGTCGGCCAGCAGGGCGCGCACCTCCTCGTACGCGGCGAGCGCCTCGGCCGTACGGCCCGCGTCGCGCAGCGCCCGCAGCCGCAGCGCCTGCAGCGGCTCGTCCAGCGGGTGCTCCGCCGCGAGCGCCCGTACGGTCGGGAGCACCGACTCCGCGTCGCCGAGGGCGAGCGCGGCGTCGAGCCGGTCGCGGCGCGCGGCCAGCTGCCGGGCCTCCGCACGTACGGCCGCGGCGCCGCCGCCGTCCGGAAGATCGCTCAGCGCGGGCCCCTGCCCCTGCCACAGGGCCAGGCCGTCGTCGAGCAGCGCGGCCGCCTTCGCGGGGTCGCCGTCGGAGAGGGCGTGCGCGCCCTCGTCGACGAGCCGCTCGAAGCGGAAGAGGTCGATGTCCTCGCGGTCGGCGGCCAGTTGGTAACCCCCGCCGTCGTGCGAGGTGACGGCCTCCTTGCCGAGTGCCCTGCGCAGCCGGCCCACCAGGGCCTGGACGGCCGCGGTCTCGTCCGCGGGAGCGTCCTCGTCCGCCCACACCTGGGCCGCGAGCTCGCCGGTGCCGACGGTGCGGCCGCCTGCGGCCGCCAGGGCCGTCAGGAGGGCGCGCAGCCGTGTGCCGCCTACGGGTACGGCGGTGCCGTCTTCGCGGGTGACCCGCGTGGCTCCCAGAACGCGATAGCGATAACCCACTCCCACATCCTGCCAGCCGCCGTCCCTCGCCCTCCCGGAGAGCCGCCTCCACCTCACTCCGACTGCCCGGGCAGGCCCTGCCGCGCACCGTGCATCGCGGCCTGCGGCTGCGTAGTGGCTTGTGGCGCAGTTCCCCGCGCCCCTGGCTCTCCCTGCAGCGCTTGGGAAGTCTGCGCTTCTCCCTCCGCCCCTGCGAAGCTTGGGAAGTCTGCGCAAGGCGCAGGGTTGGCAAGCGCAGCCCCCCACGCCGGGTGCCCCGCGCAACGGGGCCGGGTTCGGGGTGCCCCGGGCTGTGCTTCGCGGGCTGCCGCCGCGCTGTGGCTGGTCGCGCAGTTCCCCGCGCCCCTAATCGGGCAAGCCCCGACGTGTCGTGACCGGTCGCGCCCCGCGGCGGAGCCGCAAATCAAGCACAGCCTCGTTCCCCTGCAGGGGCCCATAGGGTCGAGGGCATGGATCTCAGCGGGAAGTCGTGTGTGGTCACCGGGGCCGGGAGTGGGATTGGGCGGGCGACTGTGGAGTTGTTCGTGCGGCTCGGCGCGCGAGTGACCGCCACGGACAGGGACGGCAGGGGGCTGGCCGCACTGGGCGACGACGTCGCGACCGTCGTCGGGGACGTGTCGGACGACGGGGACGCCCGGCGCATGATCGAGGCGGGCGTCAAGCACGGCGCCGGCCTGGACGTCCTCGTCGCGAACGCGGGCATCATCCCGCTCGGGGACATCCGAGAGACCACTCCGGAGGAGTGGGACGAGGTCATGGGGATCGACGGCCGGGGGATGTTCCTGACCTGCAAGTACGCCATCGAGGAGATGACCCGTACGGGGAAGGGCGGGTCCGTCGTGTGTCTGTCGTCGATCTCGGGGCTGGCGGGCCAGGCCCGCCAGGCGGCGTACGGCCCCGCCAAGTTCGTCGCGACGGGCCTCACCAAGCACCTCGCCGTCGAGTGGGCGGCGCACGGCATCCGCGTCAACGCGGTCGCGCCCGGCACGATCCGTACCGAGCGCGTGGCCGCGCTGCGCGAGGAGCCGGGCGGCGCTGAGTACCTGGAGACGATGGCCGGGGCGCACCCCATGGGGCGGCTGGGGGAGCCGGAGGAGGTGGCCCGGGCCATCGCGTTCCTGGCGTCGGACGCCGCGTCGTTCGTCACGGGTGCCGTACTGCCCGTCGACGGGGGATATCTGGCTCAGTGAAGAACCACGGGCAGCACGGCTTCAGTTGACCGTGTGCTCCGGCGCCGGGAACGTGCCGTCCACGACCTCGTCCGCGAACGCGGCCGCCGCCTCGGAGAGGGACGCGCGCAGGTTCGCGTACTGCTTGACGAAGCGGGGGAGCTTGCCTGGCGTGAGCCCCGCCATGTCCGTCCAGACGAGGACCTGCGCGTCGCACCCGGCGCCCGCGCCGATGCCCACCGTGGGGACGTGCAGGGAGCGGGTGACCTCGGCGGCGACCTCGCCCGGCACGAGCTCCAGGACCACGGCGAAGGCGCCCGCGTCCTGGACGGCCTTGGCGTCCCGCAGGAGCTGCTGGGAGGCCTCCTCGCCCCGGCCCTGCACCCGGTAGCCCATCGCGTGGACGGACTGCGGGGTCAGGCCGATGTGGGCCATGACGGGGATGCCGGACCGTACGAGCAGGTCGATCTGGTCGGCCGAGCGCTCGCCGCCCTCCAGCTTCACGGCTCCGGCCCCGGCCTCCTTGACCAGCCGGGTGGCGCTGCGGAGGGCCTGGACGGCACCTTCCTGGTACGAGCCGAAGGGCAGGTCGGCGACGACGAGAGAGCGCTTCGTGCCGCGTACGACCGCCGCCGTGAGCATCGTGATCTCGTCCATGGTGACGGGGACCGTCGTCTCGTAGCCGAGGTGACAGTTGCCCATCGAGTCGCCGACGAGGAGGACGGGGATGCCGGACTCGTCGAAGACGGACGCGGTCATGGCGTCGTAGGCGGTGAGCATGGGCCACTTCTCGCCCCGCTCCTTCGCCAGGGCGAGATCGCGCACCGTCACACGCCGGTTGCGCTTCCCGCCGTAGAGGGCGGAGGGCTGCTGGGAGTCGGACTGCTTCTGAGCATGGGCATGCTGCCGCGACTGCTGCTGCATAGCGGAAAGCTCCTGTTGTCGAGTCTCGAAGCGCCCTGATGGCGTCTCCGGATCCACGGCCCATGCTGGCACGTCGCCCTGGCGTCCGGTAGGGCCCCAGGACTTTGGAGAGGCTTTATTCGATACGGAACGGTGCCGTATCGAAATTGAGCTACGCTCCCGGCATGAGCACCTCCGCCACGCGCGGCGACGCCGCGCGCATACCCGACACCGGACACCCGCGCCGCTGGGCGATCCTCGCCGCGCTGATGCTCGGCCTGCTGATCGTCGTGCTGGACAACAGCATTCTCAATGTGGCCATGAGGGTCATGGCGCAGCCCGGGCCCACCGGGCTGGGGGCCACCCAGGGCGAGCTGGAGTGGGCCGTCAACTCCTACACGCTCGTCTTCGCCGGGCTCCTCTTCACCGCCGGGCTGCTCGGTGACCGGCTCGGCCGCAAGAAGGCGCTGCTGGCAGGGCTCGTCGTCTTCGGCGCCGGATCCGCGCTCGCCGCCCTCTCCTCGGCGCCGGGCGAACTCATCGCGTACCGCGCCCTGATGGGCGTCGGCGGCGCCTTCGTGATGCCCGCGACGCTCGCCGTCCTGGTGAACGTCTTCCCCCGCGAGGAGCAGCCCAAGGCCATCGGCGTCTGGGCGGGCGGCGTCGGGCTCGCCATCGCCGTCGGGCCCGTCACGGGCGGCCTGCTGCTCCAGCACTTCTGGTGGGGCTCGGTCTTCCTCGTCAACGTGCCCATCGTGCTCGTCGCGCTGGTCGCCATGGCCCTGCTGGTCCCGGACTCGCGCGACCCCGCGCCCGGGCGGATCGACCCGCTCGGCGTGCTGCTCTCCGTCGCCGGGCTCGTGCTGCTCGTCTACGGGATCATCAAGGGCGGCCAGCTCGCCGACTTCACCGACCCCGAGGTGCTCGCGACGGCGGGCGGCGGGGCGCTGGTCCTCGTCGTGTTCGTGCTCTACGAGCGCCGCGCCGCGCACCCGGCGCTGGACATGAGCTGGTTCCGCAACCCGGCCTTCTCCGCCGCCGTCTCCGCCATCGCGTTCGTCTTCTTCGCGCTGATGGGCGTGACCTTCTTCTCCGCCTTCTACCTGCAGAGCGTGCGCGACTTCTCGCCGCTGGAGGCGGGGCTGCTGATGGTGCCGCTGGCCGTCGCGCAGATGATCTTCGCGCCGCGCGCGCAGCGCGTGGTGGCCCGCTTCGGGGCCAAGGCCGTCTGCGCGGTGGGCCTGGTCGGTGTCGCCGCCGGGATGTGGGCCCTGATGCTGCTCGACGAGACGACGCCGATCTGGGTGCTGGAGGTCATCTTCTTCGTCCAGGGCACGTCGATGGCGCACATCATGCCGCCTGCCACCGTCTCGATCATGCAGTCGCTGCCTCCCGAGAAGGCGGGCTCGGGCTCGGCCGTCAACAACACGTTCCGGCAGGTCGGCGGCTCCCTCGGGGTGGCGGTCCTGGGCTCACTGCTCTCCGCGCGCTACCGCGCGGGCGTCGAGGACGACCTCACCGCGCTGCCCGAGGGCGCGCGGCACTCGGCGGGCGAGTCCATCGAGGCGACGCTCGGCGTCGCCCAGCGGCTCGGCCCCGCGGGGCGGGCCCTGGTGGACCCGGCGAAGGCCGCGTTCGTCGACGCCATGCACGTCACCGTGGCCGTGGCGGGCACAATCGCCCTCGTGGGCGCGGCTGTCGTGGCTGTCTGGCTGCCCGGCAGGCCCGCCGCCACCCCGGAGGAGAACCGGGGGGTGAACGACGAGGAACCAGAGGAACCAGTGGGAGCACGACGGTGACCGGAACCGGTACGGCGAAGGGCGAGGGCGAGCACGCGGACACGGGAGCGGGTGAAGGCCCCGACGCAGACGCGGGCGCAGGCGCAGACGCAGACGCGGGCGCGGGTACGGACGCGGGCGCGCGGCGGGGCCAGGGGGCGCCCGTCCGGCGGGGGCGGCCGCGCAGCGAGGCCGTGGAGCGCGCCATCGTCGACGCCGTGCTCCACCTCCTGGAGGAGGGCACCTCCATCGACGCGCTCACCGTCGAGGGCATTGCGCGCACGGCGGGCGTCGGCAAGGCCGCCGTCTACCGCCGCTGGTCCGGCAAGGACGAGCTGCTGCTGGAGGTGCTCCGCGAGCTGGAGGAGCCCGCGTTCGACGGGCCCACCGACGGGCCCGTACGCGAGATCCTCGTCGCCGTCCTGGAGTGGCAGCGCCGGATGGCCCTCGCCAAGCGCGAGTCGGCGCTGCTGCGCGCGATGACCGGGCACGTCAAGAGCCATCCCCGGCTGTGGGAGCAGTACCACGACACCGTGATAAAGGCCCGCCGCGAGATGCTCCAGGACGTGCTGCGGCGCGCCGTAGCCTCCGGCGAACTGCGGGACGACCTCGACCTCGCTGTGCTCGCCGACCTGATCACCGGGCCGATGCTGGTCCGCATCGTGCTGCGCCCCTGGGACGACGTCCCCGAGGAGCTGCCCCGCGAGCTGGTCGACGGGGTGCTGGAGGGCGTACGCCGCCAGCCGTGAGCCAGCCGTGAGCCGGGCGTCGGCCGGATGTGACATGACGTACGGTGCGCTCCGGGAACCCGCGGAACCCGGAAATCCACCCTCCACCGGCCGGAACCTGGCACACCTCTCCGCACGTCCCACATCCCGTACGGGTTCACTGCGAACCGCAGCACACCCGAACGATCCAGACGAGCGGGGCACCCCTCGGCGAATCCCTCACCCTTCGTGACCGGTTTTTCCTGATATCCCCCGCTGTCGCCTATCGTTCAACGGGCACCAGCACAGGCAAGTGAGGACGGCGGATGGCGCGCGTGTACACCCCGGAGGCCCACCACTCGGCGGACGGCGCCGACGACCGGGAGCGGGGCGGCTTCCTGTCGCGGCACTCCGGCAGCCGGGCGCGCGGCGCCTTCGGCCGCTGGGGCGGCGAGGGCATGTGGCGCCGGGGCTGGGTGCTCGCCGTCTGCGCGCTGCTCCTCGCGCTGGCCTTCCTGCTGCACTCCTCGATCCCCAACTCCATCGGCAACCTCGGCTCGCTCTGGGAGACCTTCCTCCCCTGGGGCGGCGTCCTCGTGGTCGTCCTGCTGGTCCTGGCCGTGCTGCGGCGCTCCGCCACGGCGCTGATCGCGCTGCTGCTGCCCGTCGTGGTGTGGGTCAACCTCTTCGGCGGCCTGCTCACCGGCAAGTCCGGCACGGGCGGCGACCTCACGGTCGTCACGCACAACGTCAACGCGGAGAACCCCGACCCCTCCGGCACCGCCCGCGACCTCGCCGGGAGCGGCGCCGACATCATCGCGCTGGAGGAGGTCTCGGCCGGGCAGAAGGCGACGTACGAGAAGGGGCTCGGCGCCTCGCACCCGCACCACAAGGTCACCGGCACGGTCGGGATCTGGAGCAAGTACCCGATGAAGGACGTGCGGCCCGTCGACATCAAGATGGGCTGGCCGCGCGCCATGCGGGCCACCGTCGAGACGCCCAAGGGCGAGGTCGCCGTCTACGCCGCGCACCTGCCCTCCGTCCGCGTCCAGTTCCGCGCGGGCTTCACCGCCGGGCAGCGGGACGCCAGCGCCGAGGCGCTCGGCGAGGCCATCTCGCACGACAAGGCCGACAAGGTCGTCCTCCTCGGCGACCTCAACGGGACCATGAACGACCGCGCGCTCGCGCCCATCACCTCGCAGCTGCGCTCGGCGCAGGGCGCGGCGGGCGACGGCTTCGGCTTCAGCTGGCCCGCCTCGTTCCCGATGGCGCGGATCGACCAGATCATGACCAAGGGTGCCGACCCCGTCTCGGCCTGGAACCTGTCGTCCACGGGCAGCGACCACCTGCCGATCGCGGCGTCGCTCGACCTCTGAGCCTTTCTGAGCTCTGCGGGGCATTTCCTTTTGCGTGGGGGAACAGAGGGCTGCGAGACTTTGTTGCCACTTTGTTCTCGCTGAGAACTTACCGCTGAGGCACCGGCGCCTCGCGGCCCCCTCCAGCCCTCCCCCCTCGTACGCGGAAAGGTCCTCGCTGCCCCATGCCCATAGCCCTGCTCGCCCTGGCCGTCAGCGCGTTCGGCATCGGCACCACGGAGTTCGTGATGATGGGGCTCCTCCCCAACGTCGCCGACGACCTCGGCACCTCCGTGCCCACCGCCGGTTACCTCGTCTCCGCCTACGCCCTCGGCGTCGTCATCGGAGCCCCGCTGCTCACCGCCTTCGGCGCCCGCGTCCCGCGCAAGCGGATGCTCCTGCTGCTGATGGGCCTCTTCACCGTCGGCAACCTCGCCACGGCCCTCGCCCCCGGCTTCGGCACGCTGCTCGCCGGGCGCGTGCTCGCGGGGCTGCCGCACGGCGCGTTCTTCGGCGTCGGCGCGGTCGTCGCCACCCGGCTCGTACGGGAGGGACGCGCGGCCCGCGCCGTCGCCACGATGTTCCTCGGGCTGACCGTCGCCAACGTCGTCGGCGTACCGGCGGCCACCGCGCTCGGGCAGCAGCTCGGCTGGCGCGCCACGTTCCTCGTCGTGACCGGCATCGGGCTGGTCGCGATCGCCTCGCTGGCGGCGCTGATCCCGCAGGTGCCTGCCGAGGGGCAGGCGGGCATCCGCCACGAGATCCGGGCCCTCGGCAACCGCCAGGTCCTGCTGGGGCTGCTCACCGCCGTCTTCGGCTTCGCCGGGATCTTCGCGGTCTACAGCTACCTCGCCTCGATGATGACCAAGGTCACCGGCTTCTCCGAGTCCTCGGTCACCGTCGTCCTCGCGCTCTTCGGCGTCGGCATGACGCTGGGCACGCTCATCGCCGGGCCGCTGACCGACCGCGCGCCGCGCTACACGCTCTACGGCGGTCTCGGCGGGCTCTCCGCGATGCTGGTCCTCTTCCACTTCGCGGCCCAGGCGAAGTGGGCCTCGCTCGTGATGGTCGTCGTCCTCGGCGTCACCGGGTTCCTCATCACGACCCCGATCCAGATGCTGGTGATGCGGGCCGCTTCGCATGCGCCGACCCTGGCCTCGGCCTCCAACCAGTCGGCCTTCAACCTCGCGAACGCGGGTGGGGCGTGGGTGGGAGGAGCCGTGATTGCCGCTGGCTGGGGTTGGACCTCACCGACTCTCGTCGGGGCAGGCCTGGCCCTGATCGGCCTCTTGATCGCCATGCTGGCTGGCCGTAGTGAGAAGAGGGCTTCACGGATCGTCGCCCGTAACGAAGCGGTTCCGGTGGCTACGACGACGTCGAGCTGAGCCCTTCGGGACTGCCGGGTCCGGGCTGCCCCGTCCGGTGCTTCGCGGGCTGCGGCTGCGTCGCGGCCGGTCGCGCAGTTCCCCGCGCCCCTGTTCGGGCACTTCGGAAGGTGCCCCGTCAGGGGCGCGGGGAACTGCGCGCCAAGCCACCGCGCGCCTGCAGTCCGCGACGCGACAGCAAGGGGCAAGGAGTCACCGGCGAGGCGAAGCGCAGCGGTCAGCGCTCGCGCCAAGCGCTCGTGATCGGCAACCGCCGGTCCTTGCCGAAGCCCTTGGGGGAGATCTTCGTGCCCGGCGGGTACTGGCGGCGCTTGTACTCCGCGCGGTCCGTCATCGCGAGGATGCGATGGACGGTCTCCGCGTCGAAGCCCTCGGCGATGATCTCGGCCGCACCGAGGTCACGGTCGACGTACCCCTTCAGGACGCGGTCCAGCACGTCGTAGTCCGGGAGGGAGTCCGTGTCGACCTGGCCGGGGCGCAGCTCCGCGCTCGGCGGCTTGGTGATCGAGTTCTCCGGGATGGGCGGGGTGTGGCCCCGCTCCAGCGCGGCGCGGTTGCGCCACTTCGCGAGGCGGAAGATGTTCGTCTTGTAGACGTCCTTGATCGGGCCGTACGCGCCGACGGAGTCGCCGTAGAGCGTCGAGTACCCCACCGCCAGCTCGGACTTGTTGCCCGGCGCGAGGACGATGTGGCCCTCCTGGTTGGAGACGGCCATCAGCAGGGTGCCGCGCAGCCGGGACTGGAGGTTCTCCTCGGCGAGCCCGGTCAGGCCGAGCGACTCCATGTACGTGTCGAACATCGGGCCGATGGGGACCGTGCGGAAGTGCAGCCCCGTGCGCTCGGCGAGCTCGGCGGCGTCGTCCTTGGAGTGCTCGGAGGAGTAGCGCGAGGGCATCGCGATCCCGTACACGTTCTCGGCGCCGACCGCGTCGCAGGCGAGGGCGGCGGTGAGGGCCGAGTCGATGCCGCCGGAGAGGCCGATGAGGACCGAGCGGAAGCCGTTCTTCGCGGCGTAGGCGCGCAGGCCGACGACGAGCGCGGTGTAGATCTCCTCGTCGTCCTCCAGGCGGGGCGCCTCGCTGCCGGTGACCTCCGGCTCGTACGGCGCGAGGGGCTCGGCGGAGAGCACCCGGTGGTCGATCCGCAGCCCGTCGTCGACGACGCCCGAGGGCGGCTCCGGAGCGGCCTCGGGGAGCTCCAGGTCCAGGACCACGCAGCCCTGCTCGAACTGGGGGGCGCGGGCGATCACGCCGCCGTCGCGGTCGACGACGATCGAGTCGCCGTCGAAGACCAGCTCGTCCTGGCCGCCGATCATCGCCAGGTACGCGGTGGTGCAGCCCGCCTCCTGGGCCCGCTTGCGGACGAGGTCGAGGCGGGTGTCGTCCTTGTCCCGCTCGTACGGCGAGGCGTTGATGCTCAGCAGCAGGCCCGCGCCCGCGCTGCGCGCGGCGGGGACCCGGCCGCCGTCCTGCCACAGGTCCTCGCAGATCGCGAGCGCGACGTCCACGCCGCGCACGCGGATCACGGGCATGGTGTCGCCCGGGACGAAGTAGCGGAACTCGTCGAAGACGCCGTAGTTCGGCAGGTGGTGCTTGGCGAAGGCGAGCGCGACCTCGCCGCGGTGCAGCACCGCCGCCGCGTTCCGCGGGGCGCCCGCGGGCTGGCCGTAACGCGGCTGGGCCTGCTCGGAGCGGTCCAGGTACCCGACGACGACGGGCACCTCCCCGAACCCCTCCTCGGCGAGCCGCCCCGCCAGCGCCCGCAGCGCGGCCCGGCTGGCCTCCACGAAGGACGCCCGCAGCGCGAGGTCCTCGACCGGATACCCGGTCAGCATCATCTCGGGGAACGCGACGAGATGCGCCCCCTGCTCGACGGAGTGCCGCGTCCACCGCAGGACGGACTCGGCGTTCCCTTCGAGGTCACCGACGGTGGAGTCGATCTGATTCAGGGCGAGACGTAGTTGAGCCACGCCTGAAGTGTAATCGTCGGCCTGACGTTATGTGAGTGACGTTGGTCCCTCGCAGCGCCTGGCAGGGCCTTTCGGACCCTGGAGTGACACCCGCGGGAAGCCGGACCCTGGCGACCAGGCTCGCCGCGTGCGGGCGGTGAGCCCGAGCCACCGCACGAGGGGGGTTTACCCATGACCGATCAGTACCTCCAGCCAGGCCCGCCTCCCCTTCCGCAGGGCGAGCCGCCCAGGAAGTCCTGGATCGCCCGGCACAAGTTCCTGACGGTCCTCCTCGCAGCCCTCGCGGTCGTCGTCATCGTGGCTGTGGCCAACGCCGCCGGGGGCGGGGACGACTCGTCCGGCAAGACGCCGGAGAAGGAGACATCCGAGGAGAAGGCGAAGCCGGAGAACGAGAAGAAGGAGAAGGAGAAGGCGAAGCCCGAGGCCAAGCAGGACAAACCCGTCGTGCTGGCCGGGCAGGGGAAGAAGGTGACCAGGAAGGCCGAGCTGTCGGGCGACTACGTGGCCAGGATGGCCGTGCGGGGCAACCTGCAGAACGGGGTGGAGGGCAACTTCATCGTGACGGGACACGGGCCCGGCATCGAGAGCGGGCTGGCCGATGAGGCCGGGCTGGCCAACGAGATCACCAGCGGCGGCACCTTCGAGGCGCCGCTGAAGGACCTGGACGGTCAGTACTACTTCTCGGTCGAGGCGACCGGCTCGTGGACGATCACCCTCACCCCCAACTGACGGCACCGGCGCCAGCCGGGGGCGAGGAGATCGCGGGACTCAGCGGCGGTAGGCCAGGACCGTCATCATGCCGGATTCGCTGTGGTAGACGTTGTGGCAGTGGATCATCCACAGGCCCGGGTTGTCGGCGTCGAGGTCGGCCGTGAGGGTCTTGCCCGGGAGGACGATCGCGGTGTCCTTGCGGGGGCCGCCGTCCGGGAGGGCGAAGGTGTGGCCGTGCAGGTGCATGGGGTGCCACATGGTCGTGGTGTTCACGAAGCGCAGCCGTACGCGTTCGCCCGCGCGGACCGGGTGGCGCTGAGCCGGTGAGTACTTCTCGCCGTTGATGGCCCAGTCGTACTTCGCCATGCCGCCCGTCAGCTTGAAGGTGAGCGTGCGGTCGGGGCGGGCCTGCTTGAGGCGGACCGAGTCGTCCGCCTTCAGCTTCTCCGCCGTGACCAGCTTGCCGTCCAGCTCCTTGGGGCGGGTCTTCGCGGAGGGGGCCGCGCCGCCGCCCGTGCGGAGGAGGGCGCGGGCCGTCTCCTTCTTGCCCTCGGCCAGGGCGGTGAGCGGGAAGACGCCGTCCTTGGCGGTGACCAGGACGTCGTAGCGCTCGCCCATGCCGAGCAGCAGCGCGTCCGTCTCCGTGTGGGTGACGGGGAAGCCGTCCGTGTGCGTCACCGTCATCCGGTGGCCGCCGAGCGCGACGCGGAAGGCGGTGTCGCCGCCCGCGTTGATGAGGCGGATGCGGATACGGTCGCCCGGCTTGGCCCGGAAGGTGCGGGGGTCGCCCGGCGTACGGCCGTTCACCAGGTAGTGCGGGTACTTCACGTCGCCCGCGTCGCCGCCGAGCAGCTTGCTGGTCGCGCCCATCATCATGCGGGAAGGGCCGTCCTTGCCGTCCTTCTTCTCCGCGCGGCCGCCCATGCCGTGCATGTCGTGGTCCATGCCGCCACCGCCGCTGTCATCGCCGCCACCACCGCCGTCGCCGTGGTCCATGCCGCCCATGCCCTTGCTGAGTTCGGCGAGCACGGCGTCCGGCGTCGAGCCGTCCACGCCGTCGACCCAGTCGTCGAGGACGACGACCCACTCCTCGTCGTACTTCAGCGGCTCCTTCGGGTCCTCCACGATCAGCGGCGCGTAGAGCCCGCGGTCCTGCTGGACGCCGGAGTGCGGGTGGAACCAGTACGTGCCGGGGTGCGCGAGCCGGAAGCGGTACGTGAAGTCCGCTCCCGGCTTGATCGCGCGCTGGGTCAGGTCGGGGACGCCGTCCATGTCGTTGCGGAGGGCGAGTCCGTGCCAGTGGAGGGAGGTGGACTGCGGGAGGTTGTTGGCGAGGGTGAGCGCGAGCGTGGAGCCCGCGGTGACGCGGACCTCCTTGCCGGGCAGTTCGTCGCCGTACGCCCACGTCGGGACGGTCGTGCCGTCGCCGAGGTCGAGCCGGGTGCGGGTGGCGGTGAGCTTCTTCGTCTCGGTCCGTCCGGCCGCGCGCTTCGCCTCAGCGGCCTTCACCTCCTTGCCGGAGGGGTCGACGTAGCCCTTGTCGCCGCTCTTGCCGCCGCCGCTGCCGCCGCCGTCGTCCGAGCAGGCGGCGAGCAGGCCGCCGCCCGCGAGCGCGGCGCCCGCGGTGAGCACGCCACGGCGTGAGGGCAGGGAGGATCGCAGGGAGGAATTGCGCATGGTGAAGCACCTCTTGTCGCTTTGTCGCTGGTGATGTGTGTCGAGCGCGAGAAAGAGGTGTTTCTAGATCCGCAGGACCGAGAGCGCGGCGAGACGGTCCGCCGTGGGCGGCGGGGGGAGGGGCCGCAGCGCGAGAAGTATCCGGGCGCGTACGGCCGCGAAGAAGTCGACGGCACTCCGGTGCCGTACGACCAGCAGCACGGCGACGCCCAGCAGCGCCGCCGCCGACCACACACCGAGCACGGCGAGGCACACGGACATCGGGTCCATCCCGGACTCGTGACCGCCGGTGTCGCCGTGGGCGCCGCCGTCATGGTGGGTCGTGGTGGACGCCTCCACGGCCATCGGCGCCGCATGGCTCGGCGGAGCCGAGGTGCCGCTGTCGGGCGACGGGTGCCCGAGCGTGTGCATCGTGACGATGCCGAGCAGCAAGGCGGCGAGCAGGAGCGCCTTGCCGCCCCACCTCGCCATGCGCCGCTGCCGTACGTCCACGCCGCCACCCTAGCGGGATGCCCGCCGGGGGTATACGCGGCCCCCGCGTCGGACGTCACCCCCGCTCGGCAGCCCGGAATCGGTCACATCGCGTGACCGGACATGCACTGTGCGGCCTCATCACACTCTTGGCACGCTTCGGTCATTGACGTGAACTCGCCACCGCACTCAGGATGCGCAGCATGTTGGAGGCCCTGGATCTCGACCCTGTCCAGCAACAGGTCTACGAGGCGCTTGTCGACGGCGCCGTCACCGTCTCCGAGTTGCGCTCGGGACTCGCGCTGAGCGCGGCCCGTGTGCGAGCCGCGCTGGCGGCGCTCGAACAGCTCAACCTGGTGGGGCGGTTCGCCGCCGAGCAGGGCCGGGGCGAGGAGCGCTACCTGCCGGTGGCGCCCGAGGTCGCCTTCGAGTCGCTGCTGCTCGCGCGGGAGGAGGAGATCCACCGTACGCGCCGTCACATCCAGCTCCTCGCCGCCCGGTTCCGCGCCAACGCGGCGGGCCGCGACCCGCTCGACCTCGTCGAGATCGTGACGGGCAGGGCGGCGGTGATCCGCCAGGTCGACCAGCTGCAGCGCAGCGCCCGCAAGGAGATACGGGGCATCGACCGGCCCCCGTACGCCAACAGCGACCCGGACCGGCTCGACCCGAAGACCGGGATGATGCCGGTCCAGCAGCAGATGCTGCGGCGCGGGATCGGCTACCGGACCATCTACGACACCGCGGGGCTGGCGACCGTACGCCGCCTGGACACCGAGATCGAGGCCGCCGCCGAACTCGGCGAGGACGCGCGGGTGATGGCGGACACGCCGACGAAGATGCTGATCGCGGACGACCGCATCGCGCTGATCCCGCTGCGCGCGGCGCCGCACGAGCTGGTCAGCAGCGTGGTCGTGCACCCCTCCGGGCTGCTGGAGGTGCTGTGCGCGTTCTTCGAGGTGCTGTGGGCCCGCGCGCTGCCGATCTCGGACTATCTCGCGGGCCGTCCGCCGGGCGCCTCCGACGGTCCCTCGCCCGACGAGGCGCGGCTGCTGGCGCTGCTGACGACGGGCATGACGGACCAGGTGATGGCCCGTCAGCTGGGCATCAGCTACCGGACGTTCCAGCGCCGCCTGCACGGGCTGATGGAGCGGCTCGGTGCCGCCACCCGGTTCCAGCTCGGGATGCGCGCGGCGAGCCTCGGCTGGGTGCTCCAGCCGCCGGGCAACGGGCGGGCGTACGGCGCGGTGAACGGTGACGTGGACGGTGGCGTGAATGGCCACGCGGAGCCCCGTACGAACGGTCAGTCGGGCGGTGGTCGAACCGCGGTGAATGTTCGGCGGTAAGGCAATAGCCCGAATCCCGGGGTCTCTTGTCCTGCCCGGGTCAATGTGTTGAGCTGCGGACCGCGCACCCCACAGCGCACCCCCCACACGAGGAGGAACCCTCGCAATGGCAGTAGCGCGCAAGAAGGTTGCCGTCGGGATATCGGCGGCCGTGGCCGCCGCGGTCATCGGCTCGCTCGCCGCCCTCCCCGCGAACGCGGCGCCCGCCGAAGGCAAGATCGTCGGTGCCGACTCGGGCAAGGTCGTCAAGGGCAGCTACATCGTCACGATGAAGAAGTCCGCCGTGAACGTGAAGTCGTCCGCGGCCCAGGGCAAGTCCGTGATCTCCGAGCACGGCGGCACGGTCAAGAGAACGTACACCGCGGCCCTGAACGGCTACTCGGCGAAGATGTCCGAGAAGGAGGCCAAGGAGCTGGCCGCCGACCCGGCCGTCGACAAGGTCTACGCCAACCACACGTTCAAGGCGAACGGCGAGCAGGCCGACCCGCCCTCCTGGGGTCTGGACCGCATCGACACCCCGGAGCTGAAGCTCGACAAGAAGTACACCTACCCGGACAGTGCCGGTGAGGGCGCCACGGCGTACATCATCGACACGGGCGTCGACCTCAAGCACGAGGACTTCGGCGGCCGGGCCAAGAGCGGCACGGACGCGATCGACAACGACGACGACGCCACCGACGAGCAGGGCCACGGCACGCACGTGGCCTCGACCGTCGCGGGCGAGAAGTTCGGCGTCGCGAAGAAGGCGAACATCGTCGCCGTCCGCGTGCTGGACGCCAACGGCTCGGGCACCACCGAGCAGGTCGTCGCCGGCATCGACTGGGTGACCAAGAACGCCAAGGCCCCCTCGGTCGCCAACATGTCGCTCGGCGGTCCGAAGGACGAGGCGCTCGACAAGGCCGTCGCGAACTCCATCGCGGGCGGCATCACCTACGCGCTCGCCGCGGGCAACGACGGCGGCGACGCCAACGAGCAGTCCCCGGCCCGCGTGAAGGAGGCCATCACGGTCGGCGCGACCGACAACAAGGACGCGCAGGCGGACTTCTCCAACTACGGTGACGTCCTCGACCTGTACGCCCCCGGTGTCGACATCGTCGGCGCGGGCATGGGCGGTGGCGAGGCCACGATGTCCGGTACGTCGATGGCTTCGCCGCACGCGGCGGGTGTCGCGGCGCTCTACCTGGCCGACAACAAGGACGCCAAGCCGGACGCGGTCTCCAAGGCCCTGACCGACGGCGCGTCCAAGGACGTCGTCGGCAACCCGGGCCAGGGTTCGCCGAACCTCCTGCTCAACGTCGTCAAGTAACGGATAGCGCCTTCCCCAGCAGCGTCATCCGTACCACCTGAGAACCGCAGCCGCGTCCGGTGCCCCACACACCGGGCGCGGCTGTCAGGTGTCCGGACGGTCCGGACTGTCCGGACCGTCCGGACGGTTCAGCCCTCCGTGCGCAGTGCTGCCAGCTGCTGCTCGAACGGGACCAGTTCCGCGTCCCGTACGGCCGGGGTGCCGGAGGGGCGCACCAACCCCGCGAACTCCCGCCCCGCGCGGGCGATACGGCCCGGCAGGGACGGGGAGACGCCGTCGTCGGCGGCGCCCCAGTCGTCCGTGGCCGCGTACACGGCCGTCGGCGCGGTGAGCGCCCGCAGGTACGCGAACATCGGGCGCATCGCGTGCTCCAGGACGAGCGAGTGGCGCGGGGTGCCGCCCGTCGCGGCGAGCAGCACGGGCTTGCCGTTCAGCGCGTCGTTCTCCATGACGTCGAAGAACGACTTGAACAGCCCGCTGTAGGACGCCGTGAAGACCGGCGTCACCGCGATCAGCCCGTCCGCCTCCGTCACCGTCCCCAGCGCCTCGCGCAGCGCGCGGCCCGGGAAGCCGGTGACGAAGTTGTTGGCGATCTCGGTGGCCACGTCGCGCAGTTCGACGGTGTCGACGCGGACCTCGTGGCCCTGCTCCGCGAGCTGGTCGCGGGTCGCCCCGGCGAGCCGGTCGGCCAGCATCCGGGTGGACGAGGGCTCGCTCAGGCCCGCGGAGACGACGGCCAGCCTGATCGGTGCGGTGGTCATGCGGAGACCTCCTCCTTGTCGTGCGACTCGTCCTGCGCGGCGGCCACGCGGGCCGCGTGCGTCGGCGCCTCGGCCGTGTCCGCCGGGCGGCCCTTCTCCATCTCCTTCCGGAGCACCGGCACGACCTCCTCGCCGAGCAGGTCCAGCTGCTCCAGGACCGTCTTCAGCGGCAGGCCCGCGTGGTCCATCAGGAAGAGCTGGCGCTGGTAGTCCCCGAAGGACTCGCGGAAGGTCAGCGTCTTCTCGATGACCTCCTGCGGGCTGCCGACGGTCAGCGGCGTGCCCTCCGTGAACTCCTCCAGGCTGGGCCCGTGCCCGTAGACCGGCGCGTTGTCGAAGTACGGGCGGAACTCGCGGACGGCGTCCTGGGAGTTCTTCCGCATGAACACCTGCCCGCCGAGCCCGACGTACGCCTGCTCGCGGGTCCCGTGACCGTAGTGCGCGAAGCGGTCGCGGTAGAGGTCGATCAGCTTCTGGAAGTGCCCGGTCGGCCAGAAGATGTGGTTGGCGAAGAAGCCGTCCCCGTAGTACGCCGCCTGCTCGGCGATCTCCGGCGAGCGGATCGAGCCGTGCCAGACGAACGGGGCCACGCCGTCCAGCGGGCGGGGCGTCGAGGTGAAGCCCTGCAGCGGCGTGCGGAAGCGGCCCTGCCAGTCGACGGTCTCCTCGTCCCAGAGCTTGCGCAGCAGCGCGTAGTTCTCGATGGCGAGCGGGATGCCCTGCCGGATGTCCTGGCCGAACCAGGGGTAGACCGGGCCGGTGTTCCCGCGCCCCATCATCAGGTCGACGCGGCCGTCCGCGAGGTGCTGGAGCATCGCGAAGTCCTCGGCGATCTTGACCGGGTCGTTGGTCGTGATCAGCGTGGTCGAGGTGGAGAGGATCAGCCTCTCCGTCCGCGCCGCGAGGTAGCCGAGCATCGTGGTGGGGGAGGAGGGGACGAACGGCGGGTTGTGGTGCTCACCCGTCGCGTACACGTCGAGGCCGACCTCCTCGGCCTTGCGCGCGATGGCCACCATCGCCTTGATCCGCTCGTGCTCGGTCGGCGTCCTCCCCGTGGTGGGGTCGGTGGTGACGTCGCCGACGCTGAAGATTCCGAACTGCATGGAGGTCATGGGGCCCACCGTCCTGCTGATGAGGGGGGTTGTTGACTGTTCAACTACCCTAACGCACGCCTTCCCCGTTCTCATTCCCGGGCCCGAAATCCCTGGTCAGCGTGGTCTGGATGGCTCACGCCCGGGGCGTCACCATCCACACGTGCCCGTCCGGGTCCGCGAAGACCCCCGCGTACCCCCACGGCTGCGGCCCGGGCGCGGTCACGACCTCGCCGCCCGCGTCCCGCGCCCGCCGGACCGCCGCGTCCACCCCCGCCTCCCCGTCCGCCTCGAAGGCGAGCAGGCACTCGCTCCGGCCGCGCGGCGCGACCTCGTGCCCGCCGATCACCCAGCCGAAGCCGCCGGACGGGATCAGCATCAGCCGCAGCCCGTCGTTGACGGCGAACTGGAGCGGCTCGGGCACGCCGTCCTCCGCGGGCTCGCCGAGCGGCTCGAAGCCGAGCGCCTCGCGGTAGAAGCGGTACGAGACGGGGCGGTCGGCGATGGGGAGGCTGACGGTGACGGGGCCGATGGTCATGGATCTCTCCTCCGGTGACGGTGTGCTGGGCCTTCCCCATGGCAGACCCGCCGGGACGGCGGGATTCATCGGGGCGGGTCCGTGTTCCACAATGGCCAGGCGCGTCACGCGCCGGAAATCCTCCGGCGTGATACTGAGGTGCACGCTTGTGCGCCCCGAGGGCTAGGCAACCCGCTTGACCAGCAAGGATGGGTCGATATGGATAAGCAGCAGGAATTCGTGCTCCGCACCCTGGAGGAGCGCGACATCCGGTTCGTCCGGCTCTGGTTCACCGATGTCCTCGGTTTTCTGAAATCCGTCGCGGTCGCCCCCGCCGAGCTCGAACAGGCCTTCGATGAGGGGATGGGCTTCGACGGCTCCGCGATCGAGGGCTTCGCGCGGGTCTACGAGTCCGACATGATCGCCAAGCCCGACCCCGGCACGTTCCAGATACTGCCGTGGCGCGCCGAGGCCCCCGGGACGGCGCGGATGTTCTGCGACATCCTCATGCCCGACGGCTCCCCCTCCTACGCCGACCCGCGCTACGTGCTCAAGCGGACCCTCGCCCGCGCCTCCGACCTGGGCTTCACCTTCTACACGCACCCCGAGATCGAGTTCTTCCTGCTCAAGAACAAGCCGGTGGACGGCTCCCGCCCGGTCCCCGCCGACTCCTCCGGCTACTTCGACCACACCCCGCAGAACGTCGGCATGGACTTCCGCCGCCAGGCCATCACCATGCTGGAGTCCATGGGCATCTCGGTCGAGTTCAGCCACCACGAGGGAGCGCCGGGCCAGCAGGAGATCGACCTGCGGTACGCCGACGCGCTCTCCACGGCTGACAACATCATGACGTTCCGCCTGGTCATGAAGCAGGTCGCGCTGGAGCAGGGGGTGCAGGCGACGTTCATGCCCAAGCCCTTCTCGGAGTACCCGGGCAGCGGCATGCACACCCACCTCTCGCTCTTCGAGGGCGACCGCAACGCCTTCTACGAGTCCGGCGCCGAGTACCAGCTCTCCAAGGTCGGCCGCTCCTTCATCGCCGGGCTCCTCCACCACGCGGGCGAGATCTCCGCCGTCACCAACCAGTGGGTGAACTCCTACAAGCGCATCTGGGGCGGAGCGAACCGCACCGCGGGCGAGGGCGGCGAGTCCCCCTCGTACATCTGCTGGGGTCACAACAACCGCTCCGCGCTCATCCGCGTGCCCATGTACAAGCCCGGCAAGACCGGCTCGACGCGCATCGAGGTCCGTTCGCTCGACTCCGGCTGCAACCCGTACCTCGCCTACGCGGTCCTGCTCTCCGCCGGTCTCAAGGGCATCGAGGAGGGCTACGAGCTGCCGCCCGGCGCCGACGACGACGTCTGGGCCCTCTCCGACGCCGAGCGCCGCGCGATGGGCATCGAGCCGCTGCCGCAGAACCTGGGCGAGGCGATCTCCCTGATGGAGCGGAGTGAGCTGGTCGCCTCCACGCTGGGCGAGCACGTCTTCGACTTCTTCCTCCGCAACAAGAAGCAGGAGTGGGAGGAGTACCGCTCCGAGGTCACCGCCTTCGAGCTCCGCAAGTCCTTGCCGGTCCTGTAGAGCGCCCCGAAGGGGCGCGGGGAACTGCGCGATCAGCCACGACCCACCCGCGGACGCGTACGTACCGCGAGGGGCAGCCCAGTGGGCGCGAGCGGAACGGAGAGGTACGGCGTGACACAAGGTGGCGGCAGGCCGGACAGCCGGGTCAGGCGATTGCTGAGGCATGGCTTCAGCGATCCGGCATCCGCGGACCGGCTGCTGGACAGCGAGGCCCTCGCACCGCTGCGTGACGACACCCTCTTCCTCGACGCCCTCGGCGCGACCGCCGACCCCGACCTCGCGCTCGTAGGGCTGCTGAGGCTCGTCGAGGCACTCGGCGGGGACACCCAACGGCTGCTCGACGCCCTCCGGGCGTCCAAGCCCCTGCGGGACCGTCTCCTCGGGGTCCTCGGCGCCTCCGCCGCGCTCGGCGACCACCTCGCCACGCACCCGGGCGACTGGCAGGCCCTGGTCACCTACGAGGCCGCGGACCTGCACCCGGGCGTGGCCGACTTCGAGCAGGCGCTCCAGGACGTCGACAGCCCCGACGCGCTGCGCGTCGCCTACCGGGGCGCGCTGCTCTCGATCGCGGCCCGCGACGTCTGCGGGACCAGCGACGTCGCGGAGACCGCCGCCGAGCTGGCCGACCTCGCCACCGCCACGCTCCGCTCGGCGCTCGCCCTCGCGGAGGCGGACGCGCCCGAGGACGCCGCGCGCTGCCGCCTCGCGGTGATCGCGATGGGCAAGTGCGGAGGCCACGAGCTGAACTACGTCTCGGACGTCGACGTGATCTTCGTGGGGGAGGCCGCGGCGGGGACCGACGAGGACGAGGCCGTACGGGCCGCGACGCGGCTCGCCGCGCACATGATGCGGATCTGCTCGGACACCACGGCCGAGGGCACCATCTGGCCCGTGGACGCCAACCTGCGCCCCGAGGGCCGCAACGGGCCGCTCGTACGGACGCTGAGCAGCCACCTCGCGTACTACCAGCGGTGGGCGAAGACCTGGGAGTTCCAGGCGCTGCTGAAGGCCCGCGCCGTCGCGGGCGACCCGGCGCTCGGCGAGGAGTACGTGGCGGCCGTCGCGCCCATGGTGTGGCAGGCCGCCGAGCGCGAGAACTTCGTGACCGACGTCCAGCAGATGCGCCGCCGCGTCATCGCCAGCATCCCCGCCGCGCAGGTCGAGCGCGAGCTGAAGCTGGGGCCCGGCGGGCTGCGGGACGTCGAGTTCGCCGTGCAGCTCCTCCAGCTCGTGCACGGCCGCAGCGACGCCTCGCTGCGCAGCCCCACCACGCTGGAGGCGCTCGACGCGCTGGCCGTCGGCGGCTACGTGGGGCGGCAGGACGCCGCCGCGCTCGACGCCGCGTACCGCTTCCTGCGGACCATGGAGCACCGCATCCAGCTCTTCCGGATGCGCCGTACGCACCTGATGCCCGAGGCCGAGGAGGACCAGCGGCGGCTGGGGCGTTCGCTGGGGTACCGCAGCGAGCCGATCGCCGAGCTGCACAAGGCGTGGCGGCGGCACGCGGCGGCCGTACGGCGGCTGCACGAGAAGCTCTTCTACCGGCCGCTGCTCGACGCCGTCGCCCAGCTCGACGTCGGCGAGGTGCGGCTCTCCCCGAAGGCCGCCGGACAGCGCCTCGAAGCCCTCGGCTACGCCGACCCGGCAGCCGCCCTGCGCCACCTGGAGGCCCTGGCCTCGGGCGTCAGCCGCAAGGCCGCGATCCAGCGGACGCTGCTGCCGGTGCTGCTCGGCTGGTTCGCGGACTCCGCCGACCCGGACGCGGGCCTGCTCGCCTTCCGCAAGGTCTCCGACGCGCTCGGCAAGACGCCCTGGTACCTGCGGCTGCTGCGCGACGAGGGCGCGGCGGCGGAGAACCTGGCCCGGGTCCTGTCCGGCGGCCGCCTCGCCCCCGACCTGCTGCTGCGCGCCCCCGAGGCCGTCGCGCTGCTCGGCGACGAGGGCGGGCTGCGCCCCCGCGACCCGGCCGCGCTGGTGCAGGAGACGCTGGCCGCCGTGGGCCGCGCCGCGGACGCCGAGCAGGCCGTCGCCGCCGCGCGCGGGGTACGCCGCCGGGAGCTGTTCCGTACGGCCGCGGGAGACCTCATCGGGGCCTACGGGACCGACGGGGCCGAGCCGCAGGACCCCGCCGTCGCGATCGACCGCGTCGGCGACGCGCTCACCGACCTCAACGCCGCCACCCTCGCCGGGGCCCTGCGCGCCGCCGTACGGGACCAGTGGGGCGACGAACTGCCGACCCGGTTCGCCGTGATCGGCATGGGCCGCTTCGGCGGGCACGAGATGGGCTACGGCTCGGACGCCGACGTCCTCTTCGTCCACGAGCCCCGCGAGGGCGTCAGCGAGCACGAGGCGGGCAAGGCCGCGTTCGCCGTGGCGACCGAGATGCGGCGGCTCCTCCAGCTCCCGACGGCCGACCCGCCGCTCGTCATGGACGCCGACCTGCGGCCCGAGGGCAAGTCGGGCACCCTGGCCCGCTCCCTGGCCTCCTACGAGGCGTACTACCGGCGCTGGTCCGTCGTCTGGGAGAGCCAGGCCCTGCTGCGCGCCGAGCCGGTCGCGGGCGACGCGGACCTGGGCGCGCGCTTCATGGAACTGGTCGACCCGCTGCGCTACCCCGAGGGCGGGCTGGACGAGGACGCGGTACGCGAGATCCGCCGCCTCAAGGCCCGCATGGAGTCCGAGCGGCTGCCGCGCGGCGCCGACCGGACCACCCACGCCAAGCTGGGCAGGGGCGGCCTCACGGACGTCGAGTGGACGGTGCAGCTCTTCCAGATGCGGCACGGCCACGAGCTCCCGGAGCTGCGCACGCCCCGTACGCGGGTCGCGCTGGCGGCGGCCCTCGGGGCGGGGCTCGTCGGCGAGGAGGACGCGCACACCCTGGACGAGGCGTGGATCCTGGCCTCACGGGTGCGCAACGCGGCCATGCTCGTACGGGGCCGCCCCGGCGACACGTTCCCCTCGGAGCCGAGGGAGCTGGCGGCCGTGGGGCGCTACCTCGGGTACGAGCCCGGGCACGTGGGCGAGATGGTCGACGACTACCGCCGGGTCACGCGCCAGGCCCGAGCCGTGGTGGACCGCCTGTTCTACGACGCGGAGTGAGCGCCCGCCGGACCATGGCTGCCGTTGTCTCAGGGCTGGGCAGGGGCTGCCCCGTGCCGTGAGTTGCAGGCTGCGGCCGTCGTCGTGGCTTGTCGCGCAGTTCCCCGCGCCCCTGAGGCCTCAGGGGCGCGGGGAACTGCGCGAGCAACCACCCACAACCCGCGGTCTGCGACACAGCAGGCGGGGCAGCCCCTGCCCAGTAGCGCCGGACGCCGGACACGGCTCAGGTGGTGGCCGGGGCCAGCTTCGGCAGGTTGTAGGAGAGGCGGCCGTACCAGGCGTAGGAGATCCCGAAGCCGAGGCTGAGGCAGAGGAGGCCGCCGACCGCGTCGAGCCAGAAGTGGTTGGCGGTGCTCACGATCACGAGCAGCGTCGTCACCGGGTAGAGCGCGCCGAGGATCTTGGCCCACAGCGGCTTGGCCAGCATCGCGATGGTGATGCCGCACCAGACCGACCAGCCGATGTGCATCGAGGGCATCGCGGCGTACTGGTTCGACATGTCCGCGAGGTTGCCCGAGGCCATCGAGCCCCAGGTCCCGTGGACCTGCACGGTGTCGATGAAGTGGTTGCCGTCCATCAGGCGCGGCGGGGCCAGGGGGAACAGGTAGTACCCGAGCAGGGCGCAGCCCGTGGTGGCGAAGATGACGAGACGGGTGGCCGCGTACCGCCCCGGGTGGCTGCGGTAGAGCCAGACGAGCACGCCGATCGTCACGATGAAGTGCAGTGTCGCGTAGTAGTAGTTCATCGCGATGATGAGCCACGTGACGCCGTTGACCGTGTGGTTCACGGACTGCTCGAAGGCGACGCCCAGGAGGCGCTCGGTGTCCCAGATCCAGTCCGCGTTCCGCAGCGCCGCGTCCTTCTGCTCCGGCACCGCGTTGCGGATCAGGGAGTACGTCCAGTAGCTGATCGCGATCAGCGCGATCTCGAACCAGATGCGCGGGCGCCGGGGGGACCGCCATCTCTCCAGCCGGGACGACGGCGTCCGCGTAGGCGTGGCTTCCGCCGGGACCTCGGTGGTGTCCTGCCGGCTCTCGGTTTCCGTCTTCGTGGTCGGTACCCCCATGCGCGACAGTCTGCCAGACATGGCCCCCCGGCCGATCATCCGGAGGTCGGGTCTTGGACAGATTCCGTACTCCGTACGGCCGATCCCGGACTCCGGGTTCCGGAAGCGGTTGAACCGCGAACGACCAGCTCAGGGAGGAAGACGAATTCGGTGTGCGGGGCAGGGGTGCCGCCGATCTCCTCCAGCAGCGCCCGGACCGCCGCCTGTCCCATCGAGGTCACCGGCTGGCGGATGGTGGTCAGCGGCGGATCGGTGAAGGCGATGAGCGGGGAGTCGTCGAAGCCGATGACGGAGACGTCGTCCGGCACCGTCAGCCCCTTCTGCCGGACCGCGCGGATCGCGCCGAGGGCCATCATGTCGCTGGCGCACACCACGGCCGTGCAGCCCCGGTCCAGCAGCGCGGCCGCCGCGGCCTGGCCGCCCTCCAGTGTGAACAGCGAGTGCTCGACCAGCTCGCCCAGCGACGCGTCGTCCGCGGAGAGCCGCTCGCGCATGGACCGGGTGAAGCCCTCGATCTTGCGCTGCACCGGCACGAAGCGCTCCGGGCCCAGCGCGAGGCCGATCCGCTGGTGGCCGAGCGAGGCGAGATGGGTGACCGCCAGCCGCATCGCGGCCCGGTCGTCGGGCGAGACGAAGGGGGCCCGCACCTTGGCCGAGAACCCATTGATGAGAACGAACGGCACGCCCTGGCCGCGCAGCCGCTCGTACCGCCCGGTGTCGGCCGTGGTGTCGGCGTGCAGCCCGGAGACGAAGATGATCCCGGAGACGCCCCGGTCCACCAGCATCTCCGTCAGCTCGTCCTCGGTGGAGCCGCCGGGGGTCTGGGTCGCGAGGACCGGGGTGTACCCCTGCCGGGTCAGGTCCTGCGCGATGACCTGGGCGAAGGCCGGGAATATCGGGTTCTCCAGCTCCGGGGTGATCAGGCCGACGAGCCCCGCGCTGCGCTGGCGCAGCTTGACGGGCCGCTCGTACCCGAGAACGTCGAGAGCGGCGAGAACGGATTCGCGGGTGGCCGCCGCGACGCCAGGCTTGCCGTTGAGCACCCGGCTGACCGTGGCTTCGCTGACCCCCGCCTGGGCTGCGATGTCAGCTAGCCGTGCGGTCACAGGACCGGACCTTACCGGGCGTGGTTCACGCTGCCCACCACACGCATGAATTCGCCGCGATACGGGCGGTTCCGGCGTCCTCCCCGACCGGGGCCGAGGCGAGGAGGAGGCGGCCGGGGGCGGGGATTTCCACCGGTTCGTCGCGGGTGTTGAGGACGCAGACGAGGCCGCCGGGGCGGGAGAGGGCGAGGACGCCGGGCGGTACGGGGAGCCAGGCGAGGGTCTCTCCGGTGTCCGTCCGCAGCTCGCGGCGCAGGCGCAGCGCCGTGCGGTACAGCTCCAGCGTCGAGTCCGGGTCGCCGGTCTGGGCCTCCACGGAGAGGGCGCCCCACTCCTGCGGCTGCGGCAGCCAGCTTCCGCCGGGGCCGAAACCGTACGAACCGCCGTCCCGCTTCCAGGGGATGGGGACGCGGCAGCCGTCGCGCAGCCCGTCCTGGCCCGTGGTCTCCCCGTCCCTCGCCGCGCGGTGGAACGCCGGGTCCTGGCGGGCCTCGTCGGGCAGGGCTGTCACCTCGGGGAGGCCCAGTTCCTCGCCCTGGTAGAGGTAGACGGAGCCGGGCAGCGCGAGGAGGAGCAGCGCGGCGGCGCGGGCGCGCTCCAGGCTGCCGAGGCGGGTGCGGTGGCGCACCACGTCGTGGTTGGAGAGCACCCAGGTCGTCGGCGCCCCGACGGAGGTGGTGGCGGCCATGGACTCCTCGATGACGGCGCGCATCGCCGCCGCTTCCCAGGGGCAGCGCAGGAAGTGGAAGTTGAACGCCTGGTGCAGCTCGTCCGGGCGTACGTACAGCGCGAGGCGCTCCGTGGTGGGGGCCCAGGCCTCGGCGACGCCGATGCGGTCGGGGCCGTGGGACTCCAGCAGCCGCCGCCAGCCCTGGTGGATGGCGTGCACCCCGTCCTGGTCGAAGAAGGGCAGCTCCTGCGCGCCGATCATGCGGGCCTGCTCCTTGCGGCCGATGTCGGGCAGGCCCGGGGCCTTGACCATGCCGTGCGCGACGTCGATGCGGAATCCGTCGACGCCCCGGCCGCCGAGGGTGAGCCAGAAGCGGAGGATCGCCTCGAACTCGGCGTGGACCTCGGGGTTGTCCCAGTCGAGGTCGGGCTGCTCGGGCGCGAAGAGGTGGAGGTACCAGTCCCCGTCCGCGGTCCGGGTCCAGGCGGGGCCGCCGAAGACCGACTCCCAGTCGTTCGGGGGCAGCGCGCCGTCCGGCCCCTTGCCGGGCCGGAAGTGGTAGCGGGCGCGGGCCGTCGGGTCCCCGGCGAGGGCGGCGCGGAACCAGGCGTGCCGGTCGGAGGTGTGGTTGGGCACGATGTCGACGATCACGCGCAGTCCGAGCCGGTGGGCGTCGTCGAGCAGCGCCTCGGCGTCGGCGAGGCCGCCGAAGAGGGGGTCGACGGCGCGGTAGTCGGCGACGTCGTAGCCGCCGTCGGCCTGGGGCGAGGCGTAGAACGGGGTGAGCCAGAGGGCGTCGACGCCGAGCGCCCGCAGATACGGCAGGCGGCCCCGGATCCCCCTCAGGTCCCCGACGCCGTCCCCGTCGCTGTCCGCGAACGAGCGGACGTAGACCTGGTAGATGACGGCGTCCCGCCACCAGCCCTGTGCGGCGGGGGCGGGGGCGGGGGCGGCCGGTTCCCGGGTGGCCGGGAGCCCTTCGTTATGTGTTGCTGCGTCCATGATGTCCCTGTCGTCGCGGAGGTGACTGTTCGCTCCAACTGCCGCGTCGAGCGTCGAGTTACGTTTGCAGAAAGTTGCCGCAAGCTCTTTCGCAAGGATTGCGGCGCTGTTACGTTCCTGCGCAGCCGAGCGCCGCTGGAGGCGCGGGCGCACTCTTGCGGAGGGAGCGGGACATGCGGCGGGACATGTGGCGGGACACGCGTGGCATGCGGCGGGGCATAGGTGCCACCGCGCTGGTGGCGACACTGGCGCTTGCGGCAACGGCTTGCGGTGACGACGGCGGCAGCGGCGAGCAGAGCGGCAAGGTCGAGGGCACGGTGACCTACTGGGACACCTCGAACGACGGCGAGAAGGGCACCTACAAGAAGATCGCCGAGGACTTCGAGAAGAAGCACCCGAAGGTCGACGTGAAGTACGTGCACGTCAACTTCGGCGACGCCAACCAGAAGTTCAAGAACGCGGCGGGCGGCAACTCCGGCGCCCCCGACGTGATGCGCACCGAGGTCGCCTGGGTCGCCGACTTCGCCAACCTCGGCTACCTCCAGGCCCTCGACGGCACCCCGGCGCTCGACAACGAGTCGGACTACCTGGAGACGGCGGCGGGCTCCGGCAAGTTCAAGGGCAAGACCTACGCGGCCCCCCAGGTCACCGACACCCTCGGCCTCTTCTACAACAAGCGGCTGCTGAAGGAGGCCGGCGTCGAGGTCCCCAAGTCCTTCGCCGACCTGAAGAAGAACGCCAAGAAGATCAAGGACAAGACCGGCGCCACCGCGCTCTACCTCCGCGGCGACGACCCGTACTGGTTCCTGCCCTACCTCTACGGCGAGGGCGGCGACCTCCTCGACACCAAGGCCAAGAAGGTCACCGTCGACGAGAAGCCCGGCGAGAAGGCCCTCGCCTCGATGAAGGACCTGGTCGACTCCAAGGCGGCGATCACGGACTCCAGCGACGGCCAGGAGAACGGCATCAAGGCGTTCCAGGAGGGCAAGGTCGCGATGATCGTCGACGGCCCCTGGGACATCGCCCTCGCCCGCCAGGGCAAGGAGTTCAAGGGCGACAAGAAGGACAACCTCGGCGTCGCGCCCGTACCGGCGGGCAGCAAGGCGCAGGGCTCCCCGCAGGGCGGCTGGAACCTCTCCGTCTACGCCGGGTCGAAGAACCTGCGCGCCTCGCAGGAGTTCGTGAAGTACATGAGCAGCGCCGCGGTGCAGAAGCGCACCACGGAGGAGCTCAGCCTGCTGCCGACCCGCAAGTCGGTCTACGACGAGCCGTCGGTGAAGAAGAACGAGATGGTCGAGTTCTTCCGCCCCGCCGTCGAGAAGGCCGTGCAGCGCCCCTGGATCGCCCAGGGCAACTCGCTCTTCGAGCCCATCCGCGTCGGCGTCGACGGCGTGCTCGCGGGCGGCAAGTCGCCCTCCGCCGCGGCGAAGAAGACCGGTGACGAGTTCCGCAAGCTCCTGAAGGACTACAAGTAGTGCGAGCGGTTCTCTCCCGGCTCTCCCGGCACTGGTACGCCTGGGCGATGGTGGCGCCGGTCGCCCTGGTGATCGGCCTCATCATCGGCTACCCACTCGGCCGCGGGATCTATCTCTCGCTCACCAACGCCGACGAGGCGAACGTCGAGCGCGAGATCGGGGTCAACAAGATCCCGGCCACGTACGAGTTCAAGGGCCTCGACAACTACACCGCGATCCTGTCCGACAGCGTCTTCTGGGACCGGCTCGGCTGGACCGTGGTGTGGACGGTCGGCTGCGTCAGCGTCACGTTCCTGCTCGGCCTGACCCTCGCCAACATGCTCAACCGGCAGGTCAAGGGCCGCTCGTTCTACCGCGTCGCGATGATCGTGCCCTGGGGCATCCCCGCCTTCGTCTCCGTCTTCGCCTGGAAGATGCTCTTCAACGAGAAGAACGGGCTGCTCAACAAGGTCCTGGACGGCGGCGGCATCGACGGCGTCGCCTGGCTCGGCGACCCGGTCTGGGCGAAGGTCGCCGTCATCGCCGTCAACGTCTGGCTCGGCGTCCCGTTCATGATCGTCGCGATGCTGGGGGCGCTCCAGGCCATCCCCGGCGAGCTGTACGAGGCCGCCGAGATGGACGGGGCCGGGCCCTGGCAGCGGTTCACGAACATCACGCTGCCGGGCGTCCGTACGGTCGCCTCGACCGTGGTCATGCTCAGCACGATCTGGACGTTCAACATGTTCCCGGTCATCTACCTGCTGACGAAGGGCGGCCCCGAGGACTCCACCGAGATCCTCGTGACGTACGCCTTCCGGCTCTCCTTCGTCAACAGCCCCCGGGACTTCGCGACCTCGGCGGCCTGGGGCGTGCTCATCCTCGTGCTGCTCTCCTTCTTCACGATCGTCTACCGGCGGGCGCTGCGCCGCCAAGGGGAGGTGTGGTGAGCATGGCCCGTACCCGGAAAAGGTCCCCGCTGGCCTCGTTCGGCCTGCACGCGGGCCTCGTCGTGGCCACCGTCTGCGCGCTCTTCCCGCCGCTGTGGCTGCTGGTGACGTCCTTCAAGCCGAAGAGCGAGTCCTTCTCGGCCTCGCTCGTCCGGAACTTCACCTTCGGCAACTACAGCCACGTCATCGACGACACCCACTTCCTCGACTGGTTCGCCAACTCGCTGATCGTGGTGGTCGGGACGACCGTCGTCGGCGTCTTCATCGCCGCCACCACCGGCTACGCGATCAGCCGGTTCCGCTTCCCCGGGATGCGGCCGCTGATGTGGGTGCTGCTGATCACGCAGATGTTCCCCATGGCCGTGCTGATCGTGCCGCTCTACAACACGATGGCGAAGCTGGGGCTGCTCAACCAGCCGCTCGGCCTGATCATCACCTATCTGACGGTCGCCGTGCCGTTCTGCGCCTGGATGATGAAGGGCTTCTTCGACACGATCCCCGTCGACATCGACGAGTCGGGCCGCGTCGACGGGCTCAACCCCTTCGGCACGTTCTGGCGCCTCATCCTGCCGCTCGCCAGGCCGGGCCTCGCGGTCACGGGCTTCTACACCTTCGTGACGGCCTGGGCCGAGGTCGCCTACGCGACCGCCTTCATGACCGGCGAGGAGAACCTCACCCTGGCGGGCGGCCTCCAGACCTTCGTCAACCGCTACGGCGCCGACTGGGGCTCCATGACGGCCGCCGCCGTCATCATCGCCGTCCCCGCGGCCGTGGTCTTCGGCCTCGCCCAGAGACACCTGGTCTCCGGCCTGACCGCGGGCGCGACGAAGTCCTGAACCCTCCCGCCGGATCCGTAACGACAACGCATGCAGAGGTGACATGAATCAGCACAGTGCCGGTTGGTGGCGGGACGCCGTCATCTATCAGGTCTATCCCCGCTCCTTCGCCGACGGGAACGGCGACGGGATGGGGGACCTGGTCGGGGTGCGGAGGAGGTTGCCGTATCTGAGGGACCTCGGGGTGGACGCCGTGTGGCTCAGCCCGTTCTACGCCTCGCCGCAGGCCGACGCGGGATACGACGTCGCGGACTACCGCGCCATCGACCCGATGTTCGGCGAGCTGGCCGACGCCGACCGGCTGATCGCCGACGCGCACGCGCTGGGGCTGCGCGTGATCGTCGACGTCGTGCCGAACCACTCCTCCGACCGCCACGAATGGTTCCGGCGGGCCCTGGAAGGGGACCCGGTGGCGCGGGCCCGGTACCACTTCAGGGCGGGCCGGGGCACCGGAGGCTCCGAGCCGCCGAACGACTGGGAGTCCATCTTCGGCGGGCCGGCCTGGACCCGCACGAAGAATGCGGACGGTACCCACGGCGACTGGTACCTGCACCTGTTCGCGCCGGAGCAGCCCGACTTCAACTGGGAGAACCCGGCCGTCCAGGACGAGTTCCGCTCCGTGCTGCGCTTCTGGCTCGACAAGGGCGTCGACGGCTTCCGCATCGACGTCGCGCACGGCCTCGTCAAGCCGGCCGGGCTGCCCGACGTCGGCACGGCCCAGCAGCTCCAGCTCCTCGGCGACGAGCGGCTCCCGTTCTTCGACCAGGACGGCGTCCACGAGATCTACCGCGACTGGCGGCGGGTCCTGGAGGAGTACCCGGGGCAGCGGATCGGCGTCGCCGAGGCGTGGACCCCGGGCGCCGACCGTACGGCGCTCTACGTCCGCGAGGACGAGCTGCACCAGGCGTTCAACTTCCACTACCTCAACACCGGCTGGGACGCGGCCGCGCTGCGCGCCGTGATCGACGAGGCCCTGGACTCGCTGCGCCCCGTCGGCGCGCCCGCGACCTGGGTGCTCTCCAACCACGACGTCGTACGCCACCGCACCCGCCTCGGCGGCGGCCTCCCGCGCGCCCGCGCCGCGACGCTGCTGATGCTGGCCCTCCCCGGCTCCGCCTACGTCTACCAGGGCGAGGAACTGGGCCTGCCCGAGGTCACCGACATCCCCGACCACGCGCGCCAGGACCCCTCCTTCTTCCGCGACGCCGGACAGGACGGCCTGCGCGACGGCTGCCGGGTGCCGGTGCCGTGGGAGCGTACGGGTTCCTCGTACGGCTTCGGCGACGGCGGAAGCTGGCTGCCGCAGCCCGAGGGCTGGGGCGAGCTGTCGGTCGCCGCCCAGACCGGCGACCCCGACTCGACGCTGGAGCTCTACCGCACCGCGCTGCGGCTGCGGCGCGAGCGGCCCGAGCTGGGCGCGGGCGACGCGGTGGAGTGGCTGCCCGCACCCGAGGGCGTCCTGGCGTTCCGGCGCGGCGGGTTCGTCTGCACGGCGAACACGGGGGAGTCGGCGGCGCTGCTCGACGCCGTCCCCGGCGCCTTGTTGCTTGCCAGCGGCCCGTACGACGGGGGAGCGGAGCTGCCCGGCGACACCACGGCCTGGTGGTCGGTGGACGGCGCATGACGGCAACCCCCGCGCCCGGCCGGCTCGCCGACATCGCGCGTCACGCCGACGTCAGCGAGGCGACCGTCAGCAGGGTGCTGAACGGCAGATCCGGCGTCGCCACCGCCACCCGGCAGCGGGTGCTGGCGGCGCTGGACGTGCTCGGCTACGAACGCCCCGTACGGCTGCGGCAGCGCAGCGCCGGGCTCGTCGGGCTGCTCATCCCCGAGCTGACGAACCCGATCTTCCCCGCGTTCGCCCAGGTCATAGAGCAGACGCTGGCGGGCTACGGCTACACCCCGGTCCTCGGCACCCACCACCCCGGCGGGGCGACCGAGGACGAGCTGGTCGAGCAGCTCGTGGAGCGCGGGGTCGACGGGATCATCTTCCTCTCCGGGCTCCACGCGGACCTGTCGGCCGACCCGGACCGCTACGCGCGCCTGACGGGGCGTGGCGTGCCGTACGTCCTCGTCAACGGCTACAACGCGCGCGTCAGCGCGCCCTTCGTCTCGCCCGACGACCGCGCGGCGGCGGTCATGGCCGTACGGCATCTGCGGCAGCTCGGCCACGAGCGGATCGGCCTCGCGATCGGGCCGAGCCGCTACGTGCCCGCGGTGCGCAAGGCCGAGGGCTTCGCGGAGGCGACGGAGGGTGCGGGACTGGTCCGGAACACCCTCTTCACGGTCGAGGGCGGCCACGCGGCGGCGGGTTCTCTGTTGGACGAGGGCTGCACCGGCATCGTCTGCGGCAGCGACCTGATGGCCCTCGGCGCGATTCGCGCCGCGCGGCAGCGGGGGCTCGAAGTGCCGGGTGACGTCTCGGTCATCGGCTACGACGACTCCGAGCTCAACGCCTTCACGGATCCGCCCCTCAGTACGGTCCGCCAGCCCGTTCGGGCCATGGCGAACGCCGCCGTCCATACGTTGCTGGAAGCGCTGGGTGGCAATCCGGTCCCGGACACGGAGTTCGTCTTCCAACCGGAACTGGTGGTACGGGGCTCCACGGCCCAACGGAGAGAGTGAACAGGGCTCCTCGGGGGCGCTGAGCAGGGGGTGCCCCTTGCTGTGCATTGCAGGCTGCGGCTGCGATGTGGCTTGTCGCGCAGTTCCCCGCGCCCCTGGCTCTCCCTCCGCCCCACTGTGCTTGGGAAGTCTGCGCAAGGCGCAGGGTTGGCAAGCGCAGCCCCCTGCGCCGGGTGTCCCGCGCAACGGGGCCGGGTTCGGGGTGCCCCGGGCTGTGGTTCGCGGGCTGCCGCCGCGTCGTGGCTTGGCGCGCAGTTCCCCGCGCCCCTTGGGGAGAAGGGGCAAGCCCCGAGGTGTTGTGACCCGTCGCGCCCACGCGGCGGAGCCGCAAATCAGATACAGGCCCGCGCCCCTGAGGGCAAAGGGGCAAGCCCCGAGGTGTGGTGACCGGGCGCGCCCTGCGGCGGAGCCGCAAAGGAAACACAGGCCCGTGGGGATGACAGGCGCTAGCTCTGTCGCAAAGGGTTCCACAAGTTTCTGCAAGCTGTTACGTTCCCAGCGCTCCGGTCCGGTCGGGCGGGGGGCCGCCCCTCGGCGGGCCCCACGCGCCCGCCCGCCCGGGCCGGTTCCCTCGACGTCTGGAGGAGCAAGTCGTGCGCAGAATCGCGCTGTTCAGCGCAGTGGTCGCGGTGGGCGTGCTGATCGGCCCACCCTCCGCCGCGGCACCCGCCAACGGCCCCGAACTCGACCTCGGCAAGGCAAAGGTCCAGTGGATCGACCGTACGACCGTCGCCTGGCCGGAGAAGCTGGGAGACCCCCAGGAGACGCATCGGCTCGTCGCGAGCGCCGACGGATCGCTGCGAGTGAAGGGCGACCAGCTTGAAGGGCGGGGGGAGGACATCGGCCTCGAACCCGCACCCGGCGGACTCAGCGACGCGCAGCGTGCCAAGTACCCGCACCTGGCGAAGGGTTACGACGTCTATCGGGTCGCGGAGAAGGACACCGGCGCCCTCCGCACCGCACTGCGCGGGCAGATCGTCGCCGTCGCAGGCGGAGAGGACGAGCTGTCGGCAGCCACCGGCGTGCAGACGCCTGGCGTTCTCGACGACCTCTACGCCGCCCGCGCCACCCGCACCAAGCTCGGCCCGGTCTTCGAGAAGGGCCGCACCACCCTCGCCGTCTGGGCGCCCACCGCCCGCCGGGTCGCCGCAGAGGTCGGCGGCAGGACCGTGCCCATGCGCCGCGACGACGCCAGCGGCGTATGGCGGGCGAGCGGCCCGTGGAAGGGCGAGGCCTACCGCTACCGGGTCACCGTCTTCGCGCCCTCCGCCGGGAAGACGGTGACGAACGAGGTCACCGACCCGTACGCGACCGCGCTCACCGCCGACTCCGCGCGCAGCGTCGCCGCCGACCTGCGCGACCCCCGGCTCAAGCCCCCGGCATGGGACCGGCTCGACAAGCCCGCCGCGCGCCCCGCGCGCGAGGCGCGGACCCAGGAGCTGCACGTCCGCGACTTCTCCGCGCACGACCCGACGAACCGCCACCCGGGCACGTACCGCGCGTTCACCGACACCCGCTCCGACGGCATGCGGCACCTGCGGAAGCTCGCCCGCGCCGGGACGTCGTACGTGCATCTGCTGCCCGCCTTCGACTTCGCCACCGCGCCCGAGCGCCGCGCGGACCAGCAGCGGCCGGACTGTGACCTCGGCTCGTACGCGCCGGACTCCGCGCGGCAGCAGGAGTGCGTGGGGAAGACGGCGGGCAAGGACGCGTTCAACTGGGGGTACGACCCGCTGCACTACACCGTGCCCGAGGGCTCGTACGCCTCCGATCCGCAAGGCCCGTCCCGTACGCGGGCGTTCCGCGAGATGGTGGGCGGGCTCAACCGTGCCGGGCTGCGGACCGTGATGGACGTCGTCTACAACCACACCGCCGCGAGCGGCCAGGACCCCAAGTCCGTCCTCGACCGCATCGTCCCCGGCTACTACCACCGGCTCACCGCCGACGGCTCCGTCGCCGACTCCACCTGCTGCGCCAACACCGCGCCCGAGCACGCCATGATGGGCAAACTGACGGTCGACTCGGTCGTCACCTGGGCCCGCGACTACAAGGTCGACGGCTTCCGCTTCGACCTCATGGGCCACCACCCCAAGGCCAACATCCTCGCGGTGCGGCGCGCGCTGGACGCGCTGACGCCGGAGAAGGACGGGGTCGACGGCAAGTCCGTCATCCTCTACGGCGAGGGCTGGAACTTCGGCGAGGTCGCCGACGACGCCCGCTTCGAGCAGGCCACCCAGCGCAACATGGCGGGCACGGGCATCGCGACCTTCTCCGACCGGGCGCGTGACGCGGTACGCGGCGGCGCGCCGTTCGACGAGGACCCGCGCGTGCAGGGCTTTGCCAGCGGCCTGTGGAACGAGCCCAACGGCTCGCCCGCGAACGGGACCCGCGCCGAGCAGCGCGCCCGTCTCCTCCACTACCAGGACCTGATCAAGGTCGGCCTGACCGGGAACCTCGCGGACTTCACCTTCACCGACAGCCGGGGGCGGCGGGTGCGGGGGCGCGACGTGGACTACAACGGCCAGCCCGCCGGTTACGCCGCCGCGCCGGGCGACGCCCTCGCCTACGCCGACGCCCACGACAACGAGACCCTGTACGACGCGCTCGCCTTCAAACTGCCGGGTTCCGCGAGTGCGGGGGAGCGGGGCCGGATGCAGGTCGTCGGCATGGCGGCCGCCCTGCTCTCGCAGGGGCCCTCGCTCTCCCAGGCGGGCACGGACCTGCTCCGCTCGAAGTCCCTGGACCGCAACTCGTTCGACTCCGGCGACTGGTTCAACGCCCTCAACTGGGACTGCCGCCGCGGCAACGGCTTCGGGCGCGGCCTTCCGCCCGCCGCCGACAACAAGCCCAAGTGGGCTTATGCCAAGCCCCTGTTGACCAACCCGCGGCTTACTCCCGGGTGCCGGGAGATCTCCGGTACGAGCGCGGCGTACCGCGATCTTCTCCGGATCCGCGCAACGGAACCCGCCTTTGCCCTCTCCAGCACGGAAGAGGTCCAGCGAGGGGTCAAGTTCCCCCTCTCAGGGAAGGGGGAGACCCCCGGCGTGATCACGGCCCGCGTGGGCGACCTGATCCTCGTCCTCAACGCGACCCCGCGCGGGACGGAGCAGCGGATCCCCGGTCTCGCCGGTACGGGGTACGAGCTGCACCCGACCCAGAAGAACGGCTCCGACCCGACGGTACGGGGCTCGACATACAAGTCCGGCACCTTCAAGGTGCCAGGGCGCACAGTGGCCGTCTTCAAGCGCAGCTGACCGGCATGGTGGGCTGCGCTTGCCAGCCCTGCTCCCCCAAGCTCTTCGAGCAGGGGGGACCCCCAGCGCAGACCTCCCAAGCACAGTGGGGTGGGAGGTCTGCGCGGAGACGTGCCCCGTCAGGGGCGCGGGGAACTGCGCGATCGGCCACGACGCACGCGCAGTCGGCAACGCACAGCAAGGGGCAGCCCGTTGGCCGGGGGTCTGGGGCGGAGCCCCAGTTTCGGGGAGGGGCGGGATCGGGGAACGAGCCCGCCGCAGGCGCACCCCCGGCGACGACGGGCGTCAGCTCAGATGGGCCACCGGGCACCCACCCGTCAGGGTCGACAGAAACGCGTTCGGGTCGTAGAAGTGCTCGACCTCTTCGAGGCGGAGGTCGTCGCTGACCTTGGCGACGCTCATGCCGTACATCTCGATGCGCTCACCGCTGGGCGCGAAGCCCTTGTAGGCCCCCGTGAAGTCGCCCCAGTGCCGCCACTTGAAGGTCACGACGGGCGGCGGGGAGAGAACCTCCTGCACCTCCCAGAAGAAGCCGTTGGGGAAGGCGGTGTGGAAGACGTGGTGCTGGGAGGCGAAGCTCTCGTCCTCGCGCCGGTAGAAGGCGCTGTCGCCGATCAGGACGTTGTACGAGCCCTGTTCGGCGATGTCCGCCGCGCTCGCCCACTCGCCGCCGTTGATCCGCGTGCGGAAGGTCTCGGTGACCATGGAGACCCAGGTCGCGGGGTCCTTCTTGTGGGAGACCTCCATCTCGAAGACCTGCACGATGCTCTCGACGATCGCCTCCAGCTGGTCGGGGGCGTGCTGCGTCGTCCGTTCGCGCGGCATCACCACGTGGGAGAGGTGATAGTCCGGGGCCTTCTCGCGCCATGCGCTCGGGTCCGTCGCGGCGATGACGGCCTCACGGCCTTGGAGCCACAGCGGAGTCTCGCTGGTGTCAGGCATGCGGATTCCTTCGGTTGCGATCACTCGTCGACCGGAACCGATACTCTCGTTTTCAACTCGCACACACAATAGGCCAGTTGGGCACACGCGTCTTCACGGATCGGTCACTTACGCGCAGGCACGAGCGTCGCCAGGTGCGCCGCCAGGTCGCCCAGCGGTCCGTCGGCGGGCTCGTGCGCGATGACGGACCGTACGACCTCCCGCGTCTCGGGGTCGTACGCGGAGGTCACGGCGGCCAGTGCCATGAAGTCGTGGACGAGCTGGAGCTCCAGCTCCTCCCGGGGGATGGCCCGCTTCTCCAGCCAGGTGAGCGCCGTGGTCTCGGCCAGCCCCACCCAGGAGCGGATCACCAGCGCGAGGCGCGGGCCGGGGGAGGCGACGCCGAGGTGGTCCAGGACGTGGGCGTACGCCGCGCGGCGGACCTCGTCGATCATCGCGTTGGCACGGGCGGAGCCGACCGCCGGACCGCCGCGCAGCAGCGCGGAGAAGCCGGGGCCGTGCTCGTCGACGAAGTCGAAGTACCGCTTCATCACGCGCAGCAGCCGGGAGCCGAGCGGGCCCTCGTGCGCTTCCACGAACCGGCCCGCCAGCTCGTCGGCCGCGCGCCGGACCGCGGCCTCGTACAGGCTGTGCTTGCCGGGGAAGTAGTGGTAGACGAGCGGCCGGGAGATCCCGGCCGCCGTCGCGATGTCGTCGATGGAGACGTCTTCCGGGGAGCGGTGGCTGAAGAGCTCCAGCGCGACGTCGATGAGCTGCTTCCGCCGTTCCTCCACGCCCATCCTGCGGCGCGCCCCGGTTGTCATGGGCGACACCCTAACGATCCGTACAAGTGTCCGTACAGCTGGCCGTGGGGCGTGCCGGTGCGCCGGTCAGAGGTCCAGGACCACGCGTTTCCCACGCGCACGCGAGACGCACAGCAGCATCGAGGTGTCCCGTTCCGCGTCGGTCAGCAGCTCGTCGCGGTGGTCGACCTCGCCCTCCAGCACGCCGGTCTGGCAGGTCCCGCAGAAGCCCTGCTCGCAGGAGTACGGGGTGTCCGGGTACGCGGCGCGTATCGCGGCCAGGGCCGGGGTGCCCGCCGGTACGGTCACCGTCCCGCCGCTGCGGCGCAGTTCGGCCTCGAACTCGCGGTCGTCGCCGGACGGGGACGGTGTACGGGCCGCGCTGAACCGTTCCAGGTGCACGCCCCCGCGCGGCGCGGGCAGCGCGGTGACCGCGTCCATCAGGGGCTCGGGCCCGCAGCAGTAGACCGCCGCCTCCGGCGGGATCCCGGCCAGCGCGCCCGCGAGGTCCGGGTGCCCGGCCTCGTCCTGCGGGACGACCGTGACGCGCCCGGCGCCGCCGTCCAGCCCGTCCAGCTCGGCCAACTCGTCCAGGAACGGCATCGAGGCCCGCGTCCGCCCGCCGTACAGCAGCCGCCAGGGCGTGCCCGCGGCCTCTGCGGCGCGCACCATCGGCAGGACGGGGGTGATGCCGATGCCGCCCGCGACGAAGAGGTACGCGGGGGCCTCGACGAGCGGGAAGCGGTTGCGGGGGCCGCGCACCTCGACCTGGACGCCCTCGCGCAGCACCTCGTGCACCTCGCGCGAGCCGCCGCGCGAGTCCTCGGTGAGCCGGGTGGCGATCGTGTACGTGTCGGCCTCGCCGGGGTCGCCGCAGAGCGAGTACTGCCGCACCAGGCCCGAGGGCAGGACGAGGTCGACGTGGGCGCCCGGCTGCCAGGAGGGGAGCGTCCCGGCGCCGCCGAGCCGCAGCCGTACGACGCCGTCGGCGGGCTCGGCGCGGTCCAGGACGGTCAGGACGCGGGCCCGGCTCGGGCCCGTGCGCCGCTGGCCCATCGTGCCGGAGACGGGCTCGTCCAGCGCGGGCAGCGGCCAGAGCGGGGAGCGCTCCACGCGCCGGGCCAGCGCGCGCTTGGCCGCCACGGCCGCGGCGCCGGAGGCGAGCAGGGCCATCGCCGTACGGGCCCTCATCGGGCCACCCCGTTCGCGCCCGGCGAGGCGGCGAGGTACGCCTCGGCCTGCGCGGTGCTGCACTCCTGCGAGGGGTGGTAGCTCGGGCCGAGGTACGTCGGGATCGAGCGGAGCATGGCGCCCGCCGAGGGCAGCACGCCCTCGCGCCCGGCACGCAAAAACTCCCGCCAGCTCGCCCTGCCGTCCAGCAGCGTCGGATCGTTCTCCATGAAGAAGCGGGCGCCGCGCTGCCAGAGGAAGACCAGCGCGCCGAAGGCGAGGGCCCAGGTGCGGGCCCGGCGCCGGTAGCCGCCGTCGAGGTGGAGGAAGAGGTCGTAGGCGACGGAGCGGTGCTCGACCTCCTCGGCGCCGTGCCAGCGCAGCAGGTCGAGCATGACCGGGTCGGCGCCGCGCGCGTCCAGCGCCTCCGCGTTGAGCACCCAGTCGCCGAGGAACGCCGTGTAGTGCTCGATGGCGGCGATGAACGCGACCCGCTCCAGCAGCCACCAGCGGCGCGCCTTGCCGGGCGGCAGCGTGCGGTCGCCGAGCAGCTTCTCGAAGAACCAGTCGACCTGCGCCGTGTACGGCGTGGGGTCCAGCCCGAGCCGCTTGAGCTGCGGCAGCACGTCGTCGTGGGCCTGGGAGTGCACGGCCTCCTGGCCGATGAAGCCGATGACGTCCCGGCGGAGCCGCTCGTCGCGGATGAGCGGCAGCGCCTGCTTGTAGACGTGCACGAACCAGCGCTCGCCCGCCGGGAGCAGCAGGTGCAGCACATTGATGGTGTGGGTGGTCGCCGGGTCGCCCGGCAGCCAGTGCAGCGGGGTGTCCGACCAGTCGAAGGCGACCTGCCGCGCCTTCAGCTCGGTCGTCGTGCGGGACGCCGTATTAGACATGGCGTCAATGTACTGGCGGGTACCGCCCGCGCAACAGGTGCCGTACGGGCCGTTGACGGAGCAAGTACCCCGCAGGACGTTCGCAGGGACGTCCTGAAACGGGAGGTCATGGGAGGTCCTACCTCAAGGGGGAGAAATCATGGCAGCTCGGTCAGCGGACCGTATTCTCGACGATCTCGTGCAGGGCAAGGGGCGGGGTGCGCCCCAGCGCAGGAAGCTGGTGGCCAACAAGGACCGCAACTGGCTGCTCGCGCTCATGCTGCACAGCTGCGCCAAGCACGCCGAGGGCGCGAAGCTCAGCGACCTGGAGAGCACGATCGTCGCGGCGTTCCGCAAGAACGGCTACACCGACCAGGAGATCAAGCAGCAGGGGCAGCTCGACGCGAAGGTGCCCAAGCAACTGCGCGACGAGATGTTCCCGCGCCGCTTCGCCCAGCTCGACGTCAAGCAGTCGTACACCATGAAGGACCTGGAGCGGGACGCGCCCGGCATCGTGAAGTCCGTGCTGGAGATGCCCACCGTCACCCACATCGACGTCCCCGCGATCCACGCGGGCACCGCGACCCTCGCCGACTTCCGGCTGCCGCCGCGCGCGCTCCTGGGCGACCACGCGTCCGGCATGACGGTCGCCCTGGAGCAGGACGCCGCCGCCGCGGCGCCCGCCTCCTCGCGGGTCACCATCAAGGCGACGTCGTTCAAGTGCATCGACCGGCAGACCGACAGCGTCTTCGGGCCCGCCAACGAGCCGTACTGGATCTTCGGTTCGCTCGGCGGCGGTACGGCCGTCACCACGCGCTCCCGGATCTTCGAGGACGTCGACAGCGGCGAGTCCCGCACCTTCTCCGCCACCGACGGCTGCATCTGGGGCCAGAACTGCGCGGCCCAGGCGCTCCCCGACGGCGAGGTCGGCTCGCTCGTCTCGCTCTGGGAGCACGACGAGGGCAACAGCGAGAAGATCCGCGCCGGGGTCGCGGTCGCCTTCGCGGCGGCGGCCGGCGTGCTGGCCGCCACCGGCGTCGCCGCCTGGATCGCGGCCGTCGTCGCCGGGGTCGGCGCGGCGATCGGCTGGCTGCTCGGCTTCCTGGACGACGACAACATCGCGGACCAGACGTTCGTCTTCTCCCGCGACGTGGTGCTCAAGCAGCTGCCCAACGTGGGCTCGTCGTTCAACGTCACCCGCCGCTTCACCGACGGCGACGGCGACTACACGCTCAACCTCCGCGTGGCCCGCGCCACCTGAGCCCGTACGGCCCCCGGGTCCTGCCGGTCCGTCAGCTGAGCTGCCGGTCCGGCAGGACCTCGGCGGGCAGCTCCAGCGTGATCATCGTGGGCCCGCCCTGCGGGCTGTTGACGGCGAGGATCCCGTCGAACTGGCCGAGGCGGCGCTCGATGCCCTGCATCCCGGTGCCCTTGTCGACCGAGGCGCCGCCCTTGCCGTCGTCCGTGATCACGGCCCGCAGCATGCCCCCCGACTCGAACGAGTAGGACACGTCGAGCCAGACGCGGCTGGCCCCCGAGTGCTTGGCGGCGTTCGTGAGGACCTCGCTCACCGCGAAGTACACGGCCGACTCCACCGGCTCCTCGAACCGGCCCGGCAGCGCGATGTCGTCCTCGACCGGGATCTGCATCCGCAGCGCCAGCGCGCGCAGCGCGTCCGGCAGGCCGCGCTCGGCGAGGACGGGCGGGTGGATGCCGCGCACCAGGTCGCGCAGCTCGGTCAGCGCCTCCGCCGAGTTCTCCCGGGCCTGCGCGATCAGCTCCTTCGCCTTCTCCGGGTTCTTCTCGACCAGCGCCTCGATGGTGCCCAGGCTCATGCCCATCGCGACGAGCCGGGCCTGCGCCCCGTCGTGCAGGTCCCGCTCGATGCGGCGCAGCTCGGCGGCCGAGGAGTCGACCGCGTCGTGCCGCGTCTCGTAGAGCTGCTCCACACGGCGCGCGAGCAGCATCTCGCGGGTGGGCTTCAGCATCGACTTGGTGATCTTCAGATTGACCGGAAGCAGCGGGGGGAGCAGGGCCGTGACGAACCCCGCCGTCATGTCCACCGGGGTCCACGCCAGGTCGCGCCAGGTCGCCGGGTCCTTGAGCAGCAGCAGGCACCGCTCGACGTGCCCGACGACACCGGCGCGCAGGTCCTTGGGCCACGGCCGGTACGGCTCCGGCACCGGCTGGCCCGTCCACCGGTCCACCAGGGCCCGCCGCCCGTTCGCGTATCCCCGCAGGCCCTGGAAGGCGAACGGGGTGGTGATCACGCCCACCCCGACGGGGATGAGCGCGAGCGAGACGACGGTCAGGACGAAGGCGAGGATGGAGAGGGGCAGGGAGACGACCGCCAGGACCGGGCCGCGGATCATCGCGAGCATCAGCTCGTGCGTCTGCGCGGCGACGGTGCGCTGTTGCTCCCCGGACGGTCCCTCTGCTGTGCTCATGCCTGCCCTCTCCCCCTCGGCCATCGGTCCCGGCTATCTTCTCCTGTCCCGGCCGGACTCACCCACCGGTGGAGGTCCGCCAGCCGTCGAATTCGGCCGTTCCCCGCGCCTGGCCTCCGCCGTTCGTCGCGGTCATGAAGAGACCCGCGTCCAGTCTGGCTGACGCGCCGGACGTCGTCACGGTTGCCACCGTGCGCCAGGTCGCCCCGTCGTCCGTGGACAGCTCGCCCGTGAACGAGTCGCCGCTCCGGGAGAGCCGCAGCGCGACCGGCGCCTTGACCCCGGTGATCCGCTTGTAGGTGTCCAGCGTGCCGTTGCCGTCGGTGTCGTAGGAGAGGACGACGCCGTTCGCCGGGGTCACCGCGAGGTTGATGAAGCCCTGCGCGGTCTTCGACGACAGGTCGTTACGGGCGATGATGCCCGCGCGGGCCCAGGGGCCCGTCGCGTCCTGCGCCGCGACCCTGACCGTGATCCGGCCGCCGTCGGGGAGCGCGCCCGGGCGGTAGACGGTGCCGAACTCGGCGGTGTTCTTCCACAGGTCGGCGCCCGCGCCGTTGATCGCCCAGCGGCCGCCGAGGTACCCGAAGACCGCGGCGTTGTTCGTGGCCGTCTTCACCTCGTCCGGCAGCGGGCCCGCGAGGAAGATCCGCCCGTCGCGGTCGGTCACCACCCGGTCCTCGCCCTCCGGCCCGTACCGCACCGCCAGCGTGAACGGCAGCGGCTCCAGCGGATCGGCCAGCTCGCGGTCCGGGGTGGTGTACCGCCAGCGGACCGTGGCGCGCTCGCCCGCGGCGACCGACGGCAGGCTCGTCGGGTCCTGCGGGTCCGCGCCCTCCAGGCCCTTCAGCGTGAAGTCGACCTCGCCGGTCGCGCGCAGCCCGTTCTCGTTGCGGAAGACGCCCTTGACGGTGACCGCGCCGCCCGGCGGGACCGCGGGCGGCTCGGCGCTCAGGTCCAGCGAGCCCTGGAACGGGGCCTTGGCGAGGGTGTCGTGCACCCGCTTGGCCACCGCGTACGCCTCGCCCGTCGGCCGCAGCGGATACTCCTTCGTCTCCTTCGTCCACGGCTCCTCGACCGCGTACCAGTCCCACTTCTTCGGGTCCCGGCCCGACGCGAGCGCGTCCTCCAGGTCGTCCAGGAACGCCTTCCACTGGGGGAGGTGGAAGTCCCCGATCAGGCCCTGCCAGTCGCGGTTGGCGTAGTTGGCCAGATGGCCGCCGTCCGCCGTCGCGCGGTCCGCCCAGGTGGTGACCAGCACGCGCGCGCTGCGCTCCAGCTTCGCGCGCTCCGCGTCCCCGGTCGCCATCCGCTTGGCGGCGTCGATCCACGGCCCGAGCAGGAACGCGGTGTGCGCGCCCGAGACCTCCTCGCTCAGCCCCATCAGCTTCAGCCACAGCGTGGCCAGCTTCTTGAACCGGTCCACCTCGCCCAGCTCGTACGCGGACTGGAGCTGCGGGATCAGCAGCCAGGAGCGGTTGGCGAGCGCCTGGCGGGCGGCGTCCGTCACGTCGTAGCGGTACGCGTCGCTGCCGCGCAGCCCCTCCGCGACCCCGACCAGGCCCGCGAGCGCCGCGTCGAAGCCCGGCAGGTCGAAGGCCGGGGTGTGCGTCGCGTAGTACGTGCCCGAGCGGGCCGTCAGGCTCGGCCGGGACGCGAACACGCTGTCGTGCGGGCGCCCGTCCGCGCTGCTGATCTCGTACGCGGTCTCGCGCAGCGCCCCCATCGCCTTGCGGGCCGACGCGTCCTCCCCGCCGTACCGCAGCTTCGCGTAGCCGTCGAACCACTCCTCGCGGTCCACGGCCTCCTCGCGCCAGGCCAGTTCGGAGAAGAGCTCGGCGGCGGCCGGGTCGCGGTGCGTGGCCTCCGGCATGTAGCAGGTCCCGACGAGCTTGCTGCCGCTCTTGTCGCGCCACTTGGTGAACCGCTCGGCCCACATGTGGGTCTTGGCGCCGATCGTCGTCCGTCCGCCGAAGTTCGGGATCGTGCCGAACGCGTACGACACCCCGCCCCAGTCCTTCTCGCGGTCGGTGACCCGCTCCAGGTCGGAGAGGCCGTCGACGATGAGCATCTTCTCCTTGTCGCGGATCGCGTCGAGGAGGTCCTTGCGCGGGTTCTCCTGCCAGCCGAGGATCACCCAGACCGCGCCGGGCCGCGCCTTCTGCAGCGCGGTCTCCACGGCGCGCGCCGCGTCGGGCACCGGCACGTCGCCGGGGTCGCCGCCCTCGTGCAGCAGGTCCATCTTGAAGCGGTCGATCTCGCCGAAGAGATCGGCCTGGTGCCTGTAGAAGGCGGCGGCGACCTTGCGGAAGACCGCCGTGCGCGGGTCCAGCCACGCCGGGCGCGGCAGCCCGTTCCAGGTGCCCTGCGGAATGGTGCGGCCGCCCGGGTTCCGCTTCGCGAAGTCCTCGGGGACGGTGCCGAAGTAGCCCGGCAGCACGGGCCGCATGCCCAGCTCGCGCATCCGGCCCATGATCTTCTTGCCGAGTTCGGTGCGCTTCGCGAGCAGCTCGGGGCTGACGGGGCCGCCGTACTCGGCCATGTTCTGCAGCAGCCACCACGGCTGGTGCGAGGGCTGCGGGATCCAGGCGCGGGCCTCCTTGTCGCTGTACCCGAAGCCCTTCAGCAGCCGGTGGTAGACGGCCTCCATGCCCGCCGTGACCAGCACCTCGTTGCAGCCGTGCGCGGCCAGGACGTCGAGGAAGCGCTCCCAGTGCGGCCAGTCCGCGTACGGCGCCGTGTAGCCGTCGTGCGTGTCGTTGAGCGCGAAGCGGTGCGGGACCGTCGCGCGCCGCCCGTGCGGTTCGCGGGGCGCCGGAAGGGTCCCCGGCAGGTCGAGCTGGCTGCCCGCCCAGGAGAGCTGCGCGTCGCAGCTGTACTTCAGGTACCAGTGCAGCCCGGTCAGCAGGGCCACGGGCCCCGTGCCCGCGATCCGGATCCGGCCCTCGCTCCCCGTCACCTTGAAGCGCTCGGGGCCGCCGGTCTCCTGGAGCGTGATCTGCTCGTGGTGCTCGGGGAGAAGCCGCCGCACGGCCTCCTGCGCGTGCGTGACCTTGCCCGCCGCCGTCGTTCTGTCCGCCGCCATGGCTGGGATGTACCCGCTCCCCAGCGCGATTCCCGCCCCGAGCGCCCCCGTCGTGCCGAGTACGGTGCGTCTGTTGACCTCGTGGTTCTCGTGCATGGAGTCCCCCCACTGTCGGAAGTGACCGAAGACACGTACGAGAGGGAACGCTAGCGGGGGGACGGGCCCGAGTCAGCCCTTGTCGAGGTAGGCCAGCACGGCCAGGACGCGGCGGTTGTCGTCGTCCGAGGGCGGCAGGCCCAGCTTCCCGAAGATGTTCGAGGTGTGCTTGGCGACGGCGCGCTCGGTCACGAAGAGCTGCGCCGCGATGGCCGCGTTCGACCTGCCCTGCGCCATCAGCTCCATGACCTCCTTCTCGCGCGAGGTCAGGTTCCCCATCGGCTTGTCCTGCGAACGGCGCGTCAGCAGCTGCTGGATGACCTGCGGGTCCATCGCCGTACCGCCCTCGGAGACGCGGCGCACGGCGTCGATGAACTGGTCGGCGTCGAAGACGCGGTCCTTGAGCAGATAGCCGACCCCGCCGTTGCCGTCGGCCAGCAGCTCGCGCGCGTACAGCTGCTCCACGTGCTGCGAGAGGACCAGCACCGGCAGCCCGGGGCGCTTCCGCCGTGCCTCCAGCGCGCACTGGAGGCCCTCGTCGCTGAAGGACGGGGGCAGCCGCACGTCCACGACCGCCACGTCCGGCTCCAGCTCGTCCAGGGCCCGGCTCAGCTCCGGTCCGTTGTCCACGGCCGCCGCGATCTCGAAGTCGAACGCCTCCAGCATCCGGACGAGTCCGTCTCGGAGCAGAAAGAGGTCTTCGGCGAGGACGACACGCACGGGGTCTCCCGATGGCTTGCTGGGCGGGCGGATGGGACGAGAACGCCGACGAATCTACCGCCAGCCGTCGCCCCGCCGCGCCCCACCACCGAAAAGCCCCCCTGACCCCGGGGCCCCGGGGCTCAGCCCCTGAGCAGCCCGCCCACCCACCAGTCGTGCGGCACGCCGTCGTTCCCGATCGCCCGCGCGCGCAGCGTCCCCTCGACGGTGAACCCGAGCCTCTCCGCGACCGCGCGCGAGCCGGTGTTGCCGACCATCGCCCACCACTCCATCCGGTGCACGTCGAGCGTCGCCCACCCCCAGTCGCACAGCGCCCGCCCGGCCTCGGCCGAGTACCCCCGCCCGCGCTGCTCCCGGACCGCCCAGTAGCCCAGCTCGTAGACGCCGCGGCTGACGACGAACAGGCAGTACGAGCCGACCAGGGCCCCGGTGTCCTTGCGGAACGCGCCGAACGTGTGGTTCTTGCCCGCGGCCCACTTCGCGGGCAGCTCCTCCGTGATCTCCCGCTCCGCGTCCGCCCGCCGGTAGGGGACCGGCACCGGGGTGTAGTACTGGATGTCCTCGTCCTGGCATGCCGCGTGCAGCGCGTCCACGTCCGCGGGCGCGAAGGGCCGCAGCACCAGACGCTCGGTCTCAAGAGTCACCGGATCCATGGCGGCAGTATGGGAACCGCGGGTCTGGAGGGACACCGAATATCCCGGGTACGCTGAACCCTCACATCCATGTCAGGTAAGGGGGGTGCCATGCGGATCGGGGAGCTCGCGGGGCGTACCGGGGTCAGCGTCCGGTCGTTGCGGTACTACGAGGAGCAGGGGCTGCTCGCCAGTTCCCGCAGCGCCAGCGGCCAGCGGCACTACACCGGCGGCGACGCCGAGCGGGTCGCGCTCATCCAGCGGCTCTACGCGGCGGGCCTGTCCAGCCGCACCATCGTCGGGCTGCTGCCCTGCGTCGACGCGCCCAGCGAGGAGAACTCCGACGCCTCGCTGCTGCGCATGGAGGAGGAGCGCGAGAGGCTCTCCCGGCACATCGCCGAGCTTCTGCACACCCGGGACACGCTCGACGGCGTCATCGCCAGCGCGCGGGCGTACCGGGAGGGGCAGGCGACGCAGCCCTGCTGAGACTGAAAACCCCTGGCCCGGGCGCGGCGGGGCGGGAGAGGATCCGCCGGTGACTCATGAGACGCGGGAACAGGGCGGCGGCAGGCAGGTGCGGTTCGTGCCGCTGACCAAGGAGGCGATGGAGTTCCTCCGCGACAGCGACACGGCGTCCGCCGGAGCCGTCGCCGGGGTGGAGCTGCCCGACTACTTCGTGACCGAGGGGGCGCTCTGGCTGTGGCGCTACCGCCTCGGCCAGATCGAGGAGGACGCCGCGCAGACGCCGTGGGTGATCCGCCAGGCCGTGGTCGGCGAGGACGGGAACGTCGTCGGGCACGCCGGGTTCCACGGCCCGCCGGACGCGGACGGCATGGTCGAGGTCGCCTACTCCGTCGTCCCCGCGTACCGCCGCCGGGGATACGCGCGGGCGATGCTGGCCGAGCTGCTGCGCCGCGCCGGCGCCGACCCCGCCGTACGGACCGTACGGGCCGCGATCAGCCCCGACAACGCGGGCTCCCTCGCGACGGTCGAGCCCTTCGGCTTCGTCCACACCGGCGAGCAGTGGGACGAGATCGACGGCCGGGAGCTGCTGTACGAACTGGAGCTGCGGAACGGGGAGGGCGCGGCGTGACGGGGCCGACGGGGCCGACGGGGCCGGAGGGCATCGACACCACCGTCGCGCACAACGCCCGCGTGTGGAACTACTGGCTGGGCGGTCAGGACCATTTCGAGGTCGACGCGCGGGTCGGCGCCCACGTCACCTCCATGTTCCCCGGCATCGCCGAAGTGGCCCGCGCCGACCGGGCGTTCCTGGGCCGCGCCGTGTCGCATCTCGCGGGGGAGGCAGGCGTACGGCAGTTCCTCGACGTCGGTACGGGCCTGCCCACCCGGGACAACACCCACCAGGTCGCCCAGCGCCTCGCGCCCGACGCGCGCGTCGTCTACGTCGACAACGACCCCACCGTCCTGCGGCACGCCCGCGCGCTGCTCGCCGGTGCGCCCGAGGGGGCGACGGCCTATCTCGACGCGGACGCGCGCGAGCCCGAGGCGATCCTGCGCGCCGCCGGGCGCACGCTGGACCTGGAGCGGCCGGTCGCGGTGCTGCTGCTCGGCGTCCTCAACTTCATCGGGGACACCGACGAGGCGGCCTCCATCGTCCGGCGGCTGACCGCGGCCGTGCCGTCCGGCAGCCACCTCGTGCTCACGCACCCCACCCTGGAGCTGGGCGGCGGCGCGAACGAGGAGGCCATGCGGTTCTGGAACGAGAACGCGACGCCCCCGATCACCCCGCGCCCCCGCGCCGAGGTCCTCCGCTTCCTCGACGGCCTGGAGCTGCTGGAGCCCGGCCTCGTCTCCTGCTCCCGCTGGCGCGCGGACGGGGATCACGGGGCCGGGGACGTGGCGCAGTTCGGGGCCGTGGCCCGCAAGCCGTAGCCGTCCCGTTCCCGCTTCAGGTGTACGTGGACGACGACCGGCTCCGCGCTCATCACCTGCACCATCACGGCGTTCAGCGCGCGCAGCGGATGGCGGCGGCTCAGCGCGCGCTGCCGCGCCCACGGGTCGTCGTCCGGCCGTACCTCGGCGTGTCCCTCGACCCACCGGAAGCGGAGGCCGACGCGGAGCCTGAGCCGTACGCGCGGGTCGTGCCGGATGTTGCGCACGTACCCGGCGCGTTCGCCGTGCTCGGCGACGATCCAGAAGTCGTCCCCCTGCCGCCCGTTGCCCACCGGCGTACGGCGCGGCCTGCCCGTCACCCGGCCGCGCGTCTCCAGCAGCGCGAGGCCGAGCGGCATCAGCCCGAGGTGCAGCAGGAGCCGCACGGGCGGGTTGATCACGTACTTCTGCAGCAGCCGCACCAGGGCCCGCTTCCCGCGCGGGCTGCGCAGCGTGAGCACCAGGTTCAGCGCCAGCGCGACGCACCCCCACACCGGCCAGGGCACGCCGTCCCGGGACTCGCCGGGTAACGCCCACTGCGCCCAGAGCAGCGCGGCGACGGCCGACGAGCCGATCAGCAAGGGGAGCCGGAGCCGCCCGCGGCCCTCGCGATCTCCCATACGAGTGTATTGTTGTCCCATACGTCCGTACGGTAGAGAAGGGCGGCGGGATGTCAAGGGCCGACGAGATCGCCGAGGTGCTCACGCGGATCGCCGCCGAGCGGGGGCTGGAGCACGTCAGCGTCCGCGAGGTGGCGGCGGCCGCCGGGGTCTCCATCGGCGCCGTCCAGCACCACTTCGCGACCAAGGACGAGATGCTCGCCTTCGCGTTCCGCCATGTCGTGGAGCGCACCGGGGCCCGGCTCGCGGCCTTCCGGCCCGGCCGCAGCCCCGAGCGCGACCTCGCCCGCGTCCTGCGCGAGCTGCTCCCGCTGGACGAGACCCGGCGCGCCGAGTGCCGGGTCTACGTCGCCTTCGCCGCCCGCGCCGCGCTCGACCCCGCCCTCGCCGCCATCCAGCGCGAGACCCAGGCCCAGCTCCTCGACGGCCTCACGGAGACCCTCCGCCGGGCGCGCGACGCGGGCCTCGGCGCGGGCCCCGGCACCGGCCGCGTGCCCCCGCTGGACCCGCGCACCGACGCCACGCTCCTCCTCGCGGTCGTGGACGGCCTCACCTTCGACGCCGTCGCCGAACCGGACCGCCTCCCCCCGCGCCGCCTCACCGCCCTCCTCGACCGCTACCTCAAGCGCCTGCTCCGCTAGCCCCGGGACCGGGTCCGGGAAGGCAAGGGTCGCGTCCCCTCCTCCTTGACGTTCCACGGTGGGAGGTGTGCCGTGGAGGGCACCGCCACAGTCCGCAGTGTCATGTCGATGACGGGGACACAGGAGGGCACCATGGGCACCGCACCGGACGAACGTCCCTTCGCCGCCGGATTCCGCAGCCTGACGGAAGAGACCGACCTCCCCGAGCTCAAGGTCGAGGGCGCCCTGCCCGGCTGGCTGCGCGGCAGCCTGCTGCGCAACGGGCCCGCGCTCTACGAGGCCGGGGACCGCTCGCTGCGGCACTGGTTCGACGGGCAGGCCATGGTGCACCGCTTCACGTTCGACGGTGCCCGCGGCCGGGTCGGCTACGCGAACCGGTTCCTCGACACGCCGAGCCACCGCGCCGTCGCCCAGGGCCGCATCTCCTACCCGGAGTTCGCGACCGACCCGTGCCGCTCGATCTTCGCCCGCGTCTTTACGCGCTTCACCCGCGAGCCCACGACGAACACCTGCGTCAGCCTCACGCGCTTCGGCGAACGCTTCGTCGCCCTGACCGAGACGCCGCTGCCCGTCGAGTTCGACCCCGCCACCCTGGAGACCCTGGGCGTCGTCGGCTACGAGGACGCGCTGAACGGCCAGGTGACCACCGCCCACCCCCACCAGGACCCGGACACCGGAGACCTGGTCAACTACGTCACCCGCTTCGGCGCGACCAGCGAGTACCGCGTCTACCGGCAGAAGATGGACGGCGGTACGGCGCGCGAGCTGATCGGCGTCCAGCGCGCCCGCCACCCCTCGTACATGCACAGCTTCGCGGTCACCCGGCGCTACGCCGTACTGACCGAATTCCCGCTGGTGGTCACGCCGTTGAGCATCATGCTCAGCGGACGGCCGTTCATCGAGAACTACCGCTGGGAGCCCGCGCGCGGCACGCGGATCACCGTCATGGACCTGCGGGACGGACGGCTGCGCGGGGTGTACGAGGGGCCCGCCTGCTTCGCCTTCCACCACATCAACGCCTTCGACGACGGCGACGACGTGGTCCTCGACCTCTGCGCGTACGAGGACGCCTCCGTCATCGACACGCTCTACCTCGACCGGGCGCGGACCTGCGGCGAGTTGCCGCTGTCCCGGCCGACCCGCTACCGGGTGGGCCTGAGCACCGGAAAGGTCGACGTGGAGCGGCTGACGCCGGAGGCGATGGAGCTGCCCCGGATCGCCTACGAGACGCGGAACGGCTCCTCGTACCGCTACGCGTACGGCGTCGGCGCGCGGGACGGCCGCCGCGACGACTTCCTCGACCAGCTGGTCAAGCTCGACGTCACCACGGGGGAGACGCACACCTGGTACGAGCAGGGCAGCTATCCGGGCGAGCCCGTCCTGGTGCGCGCGCCGGACGCCCCGGACGCCCCGGAAGGCGCCGAGGACGACGGGGTCGTGCTCTCCGTGGTGCTCGACCCGACGGCGCGGGCCTCGTACCTGCTCGTCCTCGACGCGCGCACGCTCACCGAACGGGCCCGCGCCCGGGTGCCCCACATGGTGCCGTTCGGCTTCCACGGCATCCATACGACCGACGCCTGACCCTCACAGGGGCACCGATACCACCGTGTACGGGGTGTCGGGGGTGGGCGGCGTCGAGAAGCGGGCGTTCACGACGTAGAGCCGGTCGCCGTGGCGGGCGGCCGTGGTCGGGGTGTCGAAGCGGGGGTCGGAGATCCGGCGGCGCAGCACCGCCGTCGTCGCCCCGGCGTCGAGGGTCAGCACACTGACGACGCCGAGCCGGTTCTGCACCACGTACAGCGTGCGGCCCAGGCGCAGCAGGCCGTCGGCGCTCAGCAGGTCGTCCACGCCGCGCAGCGCGAGCGCGGCGGCGCGCCCGGTGCGCGGGTCCACGCGGTACAGCCTGCCCACCGGCTGGCTGCTGGCGACGATCAGGGACTCGCCGTCGGGCGCGGAGACCACCCCGTTGGCGTTGATGGCGCCGGGCTCCTGGTGCCAGTCGCCGCCCAGCCGCAGCCGCCGCACGCGGCCGCGCCCGCCGCCCCTGGGCACGCCGTACAGCACCGCGTCGTACGAGTCGGTGAACCAGGCGCGGTCGCCCAGCAGCACCCCGTCGTTGACGAAGTGCCCCGCGCCCTCCGCCACTTGGTGGGTGACGACCAGCTCGCCCGTACGCGCGTCGACGACGCGGACCGTTCCCGCGTCGCGGCCCGCGAGATACAGCAGCCCGTCGCGGTCCAGCTTCAGCCCGACGGTCGCCGCGCCTTCCGCGCCCGCGTGGACGATCCGGCCGCGCCCGGTGCGCAGATCCGCGCGGTACACGGCGCCGTTCACGAGCGAGCCGCAGTAGGCGTACGGCTGCCGCCCGATGGTGATGCCCTCCGGCTGGAAGCCGTCGGGCAGGGCGAACGCGTCCGGCCACCCGCCGTCGCCGCCGCTGTCACTCGCGAAGGCGGCCCCGCCGCCAACTGCCGTGGCGAGCGCGGCGAACCCCGCACCGGCCAGCACGGTGCGACGGGAGGGGCGTAAGGGAAGAGGGTCTGTCCGGGTCATGGCTCGTGCCTCCGCTGGAATCGGGGAGAGAGGGGAACGGGAGAACTCCGGTGCGACACCCGTTCTCAACGACCCGTCACATCCCGGTGTTCCCAGGGGGTTTGGAGGGGCACCGGCTCGGAAGGGTGGGTGATCCCGGTCAAGCTGACGCGGTCCGATGAACACGTCACCTCTCCGCCGGTCCTCCGTTAGCTCGATGGACACGGCGCGGCGCCCACGGGTGCCGACGCCGACGGATGGGACCGAGAGGAATCAGGAATCGCGTGAGGAAGAACCAGCGGCTCACGGCCGTCGCCACGCTCGTCGCCACGGCCTTCGGGGTGGGGTGCGGCACGGCCGCCGCCGCTTCGGACCAGGGCCTGGGTCAGGGCCAGGGGGCCGGCGGCGGGCACATCTTCTGCAACAACCCGTACAACGCCACCCTGGTCGACACCTCCGGCGGCGCGGCGGCGGTGCGCCAGGCCCAGGACCTCCTCGGCCTCGGCCTGGGCGGCGACGGCACGGGCGGCTCCGGCACCGGCGGCACCGGCTCGGGCGGCAGCTCCAGCAGCGGCGACGGCGCCGGAGGCAGCGGTACGGGCGGCGGTGGCGGCCACGGCGACGGCGGCCGGGGCGGCGACGGCGGCTTCGGCGGCGTCAACCCCGCGGCCAACCTGCCGTTCGGCATCTCCCTCGGCGACAAGAAGGGCTCCGCGAGCAGCTCAGGCCGTTCGCCCGGCGGCAACGGCGGTACGGGCACCGGTGGCGCGGGCGCCCAGGGCCAGGGCGGCGCGGGCACCAGCGGCGACTCGGCGGGCGGCGCCGGACGGGGCGGCTCCGGGATCGGCGCCGAGGGCGCGGGCGGCGCCGGTTCGGGCGGCGGACGTCAGGAGCAGGGCGCCGCGGCCAACGGCGGCAAGGGCGGCAGCGCCGACCTCTCCAACGTCCAGATGGCCGGGAACAACCGCTGCGGCACGAGCACGGACACCGACATCAGGCCCGTCACCGACAACAGCACCAACACGGTGACCGACAACAGCACCGCGACGGACAACTCCCGCCGGGACGACAGCGTCCGGGACGAGTCGGTGGAGACCGGCATCCTGTAGCCCGGGTGGCGCGGCCCCGGCAGGCCGCGCCTCAGGCGTAGAGGCGCAGCTCCTCCTCGCGGGCGCCCGTGAGCGTGTAACGGGCGCCCGCGAGGGGCCGGTTCGCGTAGAGCCGGAACAGGGTCGGGGTGTCGGCCGTGAGGAGCGCGGGCGCGCGGCCGTCGCCGACGGGCACCCCGAGGGCCACCTCCGTCCCCGGCCGGTCCGTCAGCGTGGCGTGCAGCAGGGGCGTCTCCTTGCGCCGGGCGGCCAGGGAGAGCAGCGCGAGCGCCTCGCCCGCCGCCTTGCCCCCGTACGCCCCGGGCTCGCCCCACGCCTCCCGTACGTCCCCCGCGTGCACCCACTCGCCGAGCGCGACCGTGTCCAGCAGCCCGTGCTCGTGGCCCGCGATGACCGGGCCCGCCTCGGTGTAGCCCCGCTCCAGCTCGTCCAGCACCGCGCCCAGCGGCCAGGGGTCGCGCTCGGCGACGTCCGCCGCGTTCGAGGCGTCGGAGAAGACGCCGGGCTCCAGCCGGTTCTCGACGATACGCATCAGCGCCGCCGCGCAGTGCGCGAGGACCTGGCGCACGGTCCAGTCCGGGCAGGCGGTCGGCAGCGCGAAGTCCTCCTCGGGCGCCCGCCGCAGCATCGGCATCAACTGCTCGCGCTCGGCGAGCAGCACCCGTCCCGGCAGCCCGGCGTCCCGTACGTCCCCGTCACTCATGGGCAGTCAAGTTACACCCACGACACGGATGAGCAATGGCCGAGAAATCGCGCTCTGTGAGGATCTGTCGCGCTACCACGCACTACGCAGCACGCACTACGCGTCAGCGCTCCCGTAAGGACGACATCGTGAGCATCAAGGCCGAGTACATCTGGACCGACGGAACGCAGCCGACCGCCAAGCTCCGCTCCAAGACGAAGATCCTCCCGGACGGCGCGGACACCGCCGCCCTCCCGGACTGGGGCTTCGACGGATCCAGCACCAACCAGGCCGAGGGCCACGCGTCCGATCTCGTCCTGCGCCCGGTCTTCAGCTGCCCCGACCCGATCCGCGGCGGCGCCCACCTCCTCGTCCTCTGCGAGGTCCTGCACGTCGACGGCACCCCGCACCCCACGAACAAGCGGGCCGCGCTGCGCGCCGTCGCGGAGGAGCACGCGGACCAGGAGGCCCTGTTCGGCATCGAGCAGGAGTACACCTTCTTCGAGGGCGCCCGCCCCCTCGGCTTCCCCGAGGGCGGCTTCCCCGCGCCGCAGGGCGGCTACTACTGCGGCGTCGGCGCCGACGAGGTCTTCGGCCGCGAGATCGTCGAGAAGCACCTCGACCACTGTCTCACCGCCGGACTCGGCGTCTCCGGCATCAACGCCGAGGTCATGCCGGGCCAGTGGGAGTTCCAGATCGGCCCGCTCCCCCCGCTCGACGTCTCCGACCACCTGTGGGTCGCGCGCTGGCTCCTCTTCCGTACGGCCGAGGAGTTCGGCGTCTCCGCCACGCTCGACCCCAAGCCGGCCAAGGGCGACTGGAACGGCGCGGGCGCCCACACCAACTTCTCCACGCGCGCCATGCGCGAGGGCTACGACGCGATCATCACCGCCTGCGACGCGCTCGGCGCGCCGGGCAAGCCGCTGGAGCACGTACGGGAGTACGGCGCCGGCGTCCAGGAGCGGCTGACCGGCGCGCACGAGACGGCGTCCTGGGACGAGTACACGTACGGCGTCTCCCATCGCGGGGCCTCCGTGCGTATCCCCTGGCAGGTCGAGCGGGACAAGAAGGGGTACATCGAGGACCGCCGCCCCAACGCGAACGTCGACCCGTACGTGGTGACGCGACTCCTGATCGCCACCTGCTGCCCACCCCTGTCCAAGGCCCACCTCTGAGACCCCGGGGCCGTGCGGAGCCCCTGCTTTCCCGCTGCGCAGAGATTGCCCCACCTCCCCGTCGCAGACCGCGCGTGCGCTGTTGGCTAGCCGCGCAGTTCCCCGCGCCCCTGCTTCTCCCTCCACCCCACTGCGCTCGGCAGTCCTGCGCTTCTCCCTCCGCCCCACTGCGCTTGGGAAGTCTGCGCAAGGCGCAGGGTTGGCAAGCGCAGCCCACTTCGCCGGGTGCTCCCGCGAAAGAGCCGGGTTCGGGGTGCCCCGGGCTGTGGTTCGCGGGGCGCGCCCGCGTCGGGGCTTGGCGCGCAGTTCCCCGCGCCCCTAGGGAGAAGGGGCGAGCCCGAAAGTCTTGAACCGGTCGCGCCCCGCGGCGGAGCCGCAAAGCAAACACAGCCCCGCGCCCCTGAGGGAGAAGGGGCAAGCTCCGACGGACGGCTTGGGTTAGAGCGTTGATTGCGCTTGGGTCAGGAGTTGGGTGATCGACTCGGCGAAGTGGGCGTCGCAGGGGTGCGGGGCCTCCCCGCGTGCCGACGAGAGCAGGGCGTCGACCGCGTGGGCGAAGGAGGACTCCGGCGACTCGTCGCGCTCGGGCAAAGACGCGACGCCCGCGTCGCCCCGCACCTCGGCCACCACCCCAGAGGCCGCCGCCGGAACGGTATGGCTCAGCGTGGCCGTACTCGACGCCCCGCCCTCGTGGCGGAGCGTGAGGTGGACCGTGTCGCCCGCGCCCCGAGCGCCCCGCACCGAGGTGACGGCGCCCAGCAACGGCACCAGGACCGAGAGCGCGTGCGGCCCGATGTCCCAGAGCGGGCCCTTGTCGCGGCGCCAGGGGGAGGCCGCGTACGGGGAGTCGGAGTCGGCGAAGACGGGGGAGAACCAGTCGGCGCGCCCCAGCATCCAGCCCCCGGCGCCGTCCCCGACGGCCCGCTGCTCGTCGAGCCAGCGCGCGGTCGACGCGGTGAAGTGGAGCGTGAAGAAGACGACGGAGGCGACCCCCGCCCGTTCGACCGCGGCCGTCACCTCGCGCGCGCCCTCGACCGTCGTCGCCAGCGGCTTGTCCAGCAGCAGATGGCGGCCCGCCTCCGCGGCCCGTACCGCAAGCGGCGCCTGGACGTCGGGCGGGAGCGCGACGGCGACCGCGTCGCAGTCGGCGAGGAGCGCGTCCGGGTCGGCGTACGCGCGGGTGTCCAGGCGCGTGGCGAGCGTCTCGGCGGCCTCCGCGCGCCGCCCCCACACCCCCACCAGTTCGACGTCGTCGTGCGCCGCGAGCGCGGGCCCGTGCGTCCGCCCGGCCCAGGGACCTGTGCCCAGAAGTCCGAATCTCATGAGGGAACCCTAGACAGCCGACGAGGGGCCCCGCCCGTAGGCGGAGCCCCCTGGTCACGTGCGTACGGGCGTCAGCGCATCCGCACCGTCGGCTCGTCGGACGTCGGGTAGCCGTAGCCCGGGACCCCGAGGCGGGGGTCGGCGGCGGTGGGCGCCGCCGGGGGAGTCGGCTCGTCGTCCGAGGGGCCGTGCTCCAGGTCCGGCAGCCAGCGCAGCCACTTCGGCAGGTACCAGCAGCGGTCGCCGAGCATCATCATCGCGGCGGGCAGCAGCACCATGCGGACGATCGTGGCGTCCAGCAGGACGGCGACCGCCAGGCCGACGCCGAGCTGCTTCATGTCCGTCATCCGCAGCGTCGCGAAGACCGCGAAGACCGCGACCATGATGACCGCCGCGCTGGTCACCGCGCCCGCCGTGGAGCGGATGCCCTCGCGGATCGCGTCACGCGTCGACCGGCCCCGGTCCCGTGCCTCGCGGATACGGGAGACCACGAACACGTGGTAGTCCATCGAGAGCCCGAAGAGGATGACGAGGATGAACAGCGGCATCCAGGACTCGATCGCGCCGTTCTTCTCCGCGCCGAGCAGGTCGACGGCGACGCCGTGCTGGAAGACGGCGGTCATGACGCCGTACGCGGCGGCGACGGAGAGCAGGTTGAGGACGATCGTGACTCCGGCGATGGGCACGGAGCGGAAGCAGACCAGCATCAGCAGGAACGTGATGACGGTGATGAAGGCCAGGATCGGCCCGATGTCCTTCTTGAGCTGGTCGTTGAAGTCGGTCGAGGACGCGAGCTGTCCGCCGACGTAGGCCTTGCCGTCCTCGGCCACGGGCTCCAGCTTCTCCGGGACGAGCTTGTCGCGGAGCTGGTCGAGCGCGGCCTTCGAGGTGTCGTCGGTGCCGTTGCCCTTGAGCGGCACATCGATGGTGGCGACGTTCTGCTCGGCGTACACCTGGGTCCGTACGCCCTGGCCGAAGTGCTCCTTGTCGGCCTTCACCGCGCGGGTGAAGCCGGTCAGCGCGTCGCGGACCTTCTCGTCCTTCATGTCGGCCTTGACGACGATGCTGGCCGGAGCCGGGCCGCCGGGGAAGGTTTCGGTGATCTTCTCCGTGGCGACGCGCAGCTCAGTGCCCGAGGGCATCAGCTTGTCGATCTCGAACTGCTCGGTCTTCATGCCGACCGCCGGAGCCGCCAGCACCAGCATCAGCGCGGCGCCCAGCGCGGCGAACATCCCCGGCGCCGCGAGCACGGGCCGCAGCATCGCACCGGCGAACCGGCCCTGGGGCTTGCGGCGTCCGGCGGCGACGTCCTTCTTACGGCCGCCGAGGAAGGGGACCTTGCCCTTCTCCACGCGGTCCCCGAGCCAGGAGAGCATCGCGGGCAGGATCGTCACGGAGCCGAGCATCGCGATGAACACGACGAGGATCGTCGCGGCGGCGAAGCCCTTGAAGAGCAGCAGCCCGGACAGGAACATCCCGGCCATCGCCACCATCACCGTCAGCCCGGAGACGAGCACGGCGCGCCCGCTGGTCTCGGCGGCGATGCGCAGCGCGGTCTCCGAGTCGCGGCCGTTGGCCCGCTCGTCCCGCTCGCGGCGCAGGTAGAAGAGGCAGTAGTCGACGCCGACGGCCAGGCCGATCAGCAGCATCACGGAGGTCGTGGTGTCCTGGATGTGCATCTGGGTGCTGACCAGCGCCAGCAGGCCGTTGGCCGCGACGAACGCGGTGACGGCGAGCGCGACCGGCAGCAGCGCGGCGACGAGCGCCCCGAAGACGACGAGCAGGATGCCGATCGCGAGCGGCACGGCCGTCCACTCGGCCTTGGCGAAGTCGTCGCCGAGCACCTTGTTCAGCCACTTGCCGCCGCTGGCGTCGCCGGTCTGGTAGACCTCGGTCCCGTCGTCCCTGTGCTGTTCACGCACCTTGTCGACGGCCGCGATGACCTTGTCGGCGGGCTTCTCGTCCTCCTTGAGCTGCTCGTCGTCCTTCTTCATCTCGAAGGTGACGAGCCCGGCCCTGCCGTCCTCGGAGGGCAGCGCCTGCTGGAGCTTCTGGACCTCACCGGTGTCCTTGAGCGCCGCCCGGAGGTCGCCCGCCGCCCCGCGCCAGCCGCCCTTGGCCTCGCTGCTGATCATGACGGACTCGCTGGGGTGACCCTTGATCCCGGCGTCGTCCATGATCTCCATGGCCTTGGCCGTGTCCCCGGCGGTCTGCTCGTGCGGGTCCGGCTCGGTCAGCCCCGTCATCCCGCCCAGCACCGAGGCGATGACGACGAAGAGGAGCCAGCCGAAGATCGCCGTCTTCCGGTGCCGGGTGCTCCATCCCCCGAGCCGCCCGGCGAGGCCCGAGGCCCTTCGCTGTGTGTTCCGTGTTCCGTCCCGCATCGGATTCTCCGTCTCCCCGTAAGTCCCGTTGACGTCCGTGTCGTTGTGCCATCGACGTTAGGAACGGGCGGAGCTGGGCCACAGCCGCCGAACCCCCGTATCAGGGGTGTCGCAGGGCCAGCGCCGGTGGTGCATCTAGCACCACCCCGGCTCGGGTGCGGAACCCAGTGGATCCCGTGCGGTGTGCACAGCACACTGGTGAGGGCGGCGGCCGGAGAGGTTCCGGTCGGCGGCGGACGGACGAGGTGAGGCGGAGTGAGCGGGGAGACGAGAAGCGGCGGCGCGACGGTGGACCGGACGTCCGCCGCGCAGCCCCACGCCGGAGCGGGCACGGCCGCGGGCACGGCCGCGGGCGGTGTCGGGGGAGCGAGCCCGGCCACCGGAGCGGGCACCGGCGCGCGTACGGGCACGGGCACGGTCACCGGCATGGACACCGGCACCCGCGCCCCCACCGGTGGAGTCGCGTGGGCACGGAGGGCACGCTGGACGCGTGCGTCGCTGGTCGCCGCCGTGCGGGGGCTGGGACTGTCGGTCGTCGCGCTCGCGGGCTCGCTGACCCTCTTCCTCACCACCGTGGTCTCGATGGCGCTCATGTTCCTCGGGGTGGGGGTCTTCACCACCCCGTGGCTGGTCGACCTCACGCGCCGCCACGCCAACCAGCGGCGGATCCTGGCCCGCGACTGGGCGGGCCTCACGATCCTCGCCCCGTACCGCCCGCTGCCGCCGATGCCCCCGGCGGGCGTCACGGGGTACGTCGAGCGCTGCGTCCTGCTGATGAAGGACCCCGCCACCTGGCGGGACCTGCTCTGGCTGCTCGTCGACAGCGTCGCGGGCTTCGTCACCGCGCTGCTCCCCGCCGCCCTGATCGGGTACGCGATCGAGGGCTGGGTGATGTTCCTCGGCGTCTGGCACGCCGTGCGGGGCGGCTACTGGTACGGGTTCGTCCACGTCCAGGACTTCGGCGACGCGGTCCAGTGCGCCGCACTCGGCACCGGGCTCCTCCTGCTGGGCCTCACGGTCAACCCGTACCTGCTCAAGGGCCACTTCCTGCTCACCCGCGGCATGCTCGCCCCGAGCCGCGGCGCGCAGCTCGCGCGCCGCGTGGAGCACCTGTACGAGACGCGGCACGACGCGGTGGACTCCTCGGCCGCCGAGCTGCGCCGCATCGAGCGCGACCTGCACGACGGGGCGCAGGCCCGGCTCGTCGCGATGGGCATGAGCCTCGGCACCATCGAGGCCCTGATCGAGCACGACCCGGCCCGCGCCAAGAAGCTCCTCGCCCAGGCCCGCGAGAGCTCCGCCGAGGCGCTCACCGAGCTGCGCGACCTGGTGCGCGGCATCCACCCGCCCGTCCTCGCCGAGCGCGGCCTGGGCGACGCGACGGAGGCCCTCGCCCTGCGCATGCAGCTCCCCGTCGAGGTCGACGTCGACCTCCCCGGGCGCTTCGAGGAACCGGTCGAGTCCGCCGCGTACTTCGCGGTGAGCGAGGTCCTCACCAACGCCGCCAAGCACTCGGGCGCCGACCGCATCTGGCTCGACGCGCGCTACGACTGGCAGGCGGGCGGCATGCTCCAGATCGCCGTCACCGACGACGGACGCGGCGGCGCCTCGCCCGACAACGGCACGGGGATGCGCGGCATCGAGCGCCGCCTCGCCCAGTTCGACGGGATCCTCGCCGTCAGCAGCCCGCCCGGCGGGCCGACGATGGTGACGATGGAGATCCCCTGCGAGCTCACGAGCCGGAGCTGACCACTCCGCGCACCGCCTCGTCCGTACGCGCCACCACGGCCGTCCCGTCGTCGGCGGTGATGATCGGACGCTGGATCAGCTTGGGGTGCGCGGCGAGCGCCGCGATCCACCGCTCCCGCGCGGCGTCCTCCCGCGGCCACTCCTTGATCCCCAGCTCCTTCGCCACGGCCTCGCCGGTCCGCGTGATGTCCCACGGCTCCAGCCCCAGCCGTGCCAGCACGTCCCGCAACTCCTCCTCCGACGGCGGATCATCGAGATACCGCCGCACGGTGTACGAGACCCCTCCCTCATCCAACAGCTCCACGGCACTCCGGCACTTCGAACAGGCAGGATTCACCCAAATCTCCATCCCCCCACGGTACGGGGGACGCCGCAGCGCCCCCGCCACATGAGCAGAGGCCTGCCCCGTCAGGGGCGCGGGGAACTGCGCGCCCAGCCCCAGCGCACGCGCGCTCGGCGACGCACGGGTAGGGGCTGCCCCTGTCCGTGCGTCGCGGGCCGCGGGCGCGCTGTGCCCGCTCGCGCAGTTCCCCGCACCCCTGAGGGGCGCTCGTCGTGCCCGGCATGGGAAGAGTTCGCCCCGGTGGGCACACCGGACATCGAGGGCGACGCGAGCCCGGCGCGCGTTACTGGGGCCAACGGCCCCCCAGGAACTGGAGTCCGCCCATGAGGATCGGCGCACTCGGCGCAGCCGACATCACCCCGATCGCCCTGATCAGGCCGGCACGGGCGGTCAAGGGAGTCGAGGTAGCCGCCGTCGCGGCGCGCGACAGGGACCGGGCCCGCAGATTCGCGGCCCGGCACCGCGTGCCCACGGTGCACGGCTCGTACGACGACCTGCTGGCGGACCCGTCGCTGGACGCCGTCTACGTGCCGCTGCCCCACTCCCTGCACGCGCAGTGGACGGTGGCCGCGCTCAAGGCCGGGAAGCACGTCCTGTGCGAGAAGCCGTTCACCTCCAACGCGGCCCAGGCCCGCGAGATCGCCGCGGCGGCCCAGGACAGCGGCCTGGTGGTGATGGAGGCCCTGCACTACCGCTACCACCCGCGCACCGAGCGGATGATGGAGATCGTCCGCAGCGGGGAGCTGGGCCGCGTCCGGCGGGTGGAGACGACGATGTGCGTCCCGCTGCCCCTGTTCTCCGACATCCGCTACGACTTCCACCTCGGCGGCGGCGCGCTGACGGACCTCGGCTGTTACGCCGTGCACTGTCTGCGCCTGCTCGCGTCCGGGGAGCCCGAGGTCACCGCGGCCGAGGCGCTGCCCTTCTGGCGCGACCGGCGCGTCGACCGGGCGGTCACCGCGCGGTTCCGGCTGCCCGGCGGGGCCGTCGGCCGCATCCACGCCTCGCTGTGGTCCTCGACCCTGTACCGCATCCGGGCCCGGGTCATCGGCGACCGCGGCACGATGACGGCCAGCAACTTCGTCGTGCCCTCGTTCCCGATGTCGCGCTTCACGGTGACCGCGGGCGGCCGTCGGCGCCGCGAGCGGGTCCGCGGCGAGTCCACCCACACCCACCAACTGCGCGCCTTCGCGGCGGCGGTGCGCGGGGAACCGGCCAATCTCACCCCGCCTGCGGACTCGATCGTGACCATGGAACTGATCGACGACATCTACACCGCGGCAGGTCTCCCCGTACGCCCCTGAGCCCGCTCCTTCACGGCGTTCGCCGACCAGTGCGCGCGGGCAAGGTCGGCCAGTTCGCGGACGGCCCGGGTGGGCCCCCGCTCTCCTCTCCGTACGAAGAAGACGTCGAGCACCGGTTCCTCCGCCCACGGAAGGACGGCCAGTTCGCCGCGTTCGGCCTCCCGCGCGACCGACGCCGTGGGCGCGAGCCCCACCCCGAGGCCCGCGGACACGCACCGCCGCAGCGCCTCCAGACTGAAGAACTCGACGGTCGGCGGCCGCAGCCCCGCCCTGCTCAACTCCCGTTCCATCACGATCCGCTGGGCGCACCCGGCCTCCAGCAGCAGCACCGTCTCCCCGACGAGATCGGCCGTCTCCACGCGCCCCGCCGACGCCAGCGGATGCCCGGCACGGGCGATCAGCCGCAACGGCTCGCGCAGCATCCGCTCCGCGCGCACCCCGGGTTCCCGTACCGCCTCCTCCTGGAGGAACCCGGCGTCCACCGTGCCCTCGGCCAGCGCGTCGAGCAGGGGGCCGCGCCCGGCGGGCTGGAAGGCGAGCCGCAGATGCGGGAAACGTTCGCGCACGGCCCTGAGCACCGGCGGCAGATGGTGCGCGCACAGGCTCTCCGGCGCCGCGAGCCGCAGCGTGCCGCGCACCTGCCCCGGGTCGTCGCCCGCGCCGCGCACCGCCTCGCGGGTCTGCTCGGCGTGCCCGAGCAGCGAACGCGCGTGCCCGCACAGCTCCCGGCCCGGCTCGGTGAGCAGCACCCGCCGCCCCAGCCGTTCGAAGAGCTGCACCCCCAGCTCGGCCTCCAGCGCCTTCACATGCGCGGTCACGCTCGACTGCACGTACCCCAACTCCTCGGCGGCGCGCGTGAAGTGCAGGTGCCGGGCCACGCAGAGGAACGTCTCCAGGTGCTTGAGCTCCATGGCCCGATGGTGCCACGAACCCATCGCCGGTGCCGATCGAAAGCATCGAAAACATTCGTTGGACGCGATGGATGGAGGCGGCCTACAACTCGACCATGACCACCGCACCCCCACGACGGGACGACACCGACGACCGATCCCGCAATCGTCCCTTCCGCTTCCTCCTCGCGGGCACGGTCGCCGTCTTCGGCAACCTCTCGCTGCTCCTCGCCGTCGTTCCGCTCTGGGCCGAGGAGGGCGGGGGAGGCCACGGCGGCGCGGGCGCGACGACCGCCGTCACCATGGCCGCGACCGTCGCGGCCCAGCTCTGCATGGGCCTGGTCCTCCGCCGTACGGCCGCCCGCCGCGCGCTGGCCCTCGGCACCCTCACCATGGGCCTGCCCGCCTTCGCCTACGCCCTCTCCGACGGCCTCACCTGGACCCTCGCCGTCTCGGCCGTACGGGGTCTCGGCTTCGGCATGGTCACCGTCGCGGGCAGCGCCCTCGTCGCCGAACTGGTCCCCGAGAGCCGACGCGGCAGGGCCGTCGGCCAGTACGGCGTCGCCATCGGCATCCCGGCCGTCGCCTCCCTCCCCGTAGGAGCCTGGGCCGCCGATACGTTCGGCTACACGCCCGTCTTCGTCGTGGCGGGCGCCCTGGGCGTACTCGCGGCCCCCTTGAGCGCGTCGGCCCGCGGCACGCTCCCGCCGCCGGAACGGACACGGGAACGGGAACAGGGGCGAGGGCGAGGGAGACGAGGGAACGACTCCCTCCGCCCCTTCCTCACCCCCTGGACGCTGCTCTTCGTCTCGGTGGGGACCTTCGGCAGCCTGGCCTCGTTCCTGCCGCTCGCGCTGACCGCGCCCGGCGCGGCGCCCGCCGGACTCTTCGCGCTCTCCACGGCGCTGATCGCGGGCCGCTGGGCGGCGGGCGTACGGAACGACCGGCGCGGCGGCGCCGGGCGCCTGGCGGCGCCCTCCGGCCTGCTCTGCGCGCTCGGCATGCTCGGCTTCGGCGCGGCGGGCGCCGTACCCGAACCGCTCTCGCTCCCGCTCGCCCTCCTCGCGGGCGCGGCCCACGGCTTCGGCCTGGGGGCGCTGCAGAACGACACGCTCGTCGCGATGTTCCACCGCGCGGGGCCGGGCCGCCACGGGGTCGCGAGCGCCGTCTGGAACTCCGCCTACGACGCGGGCTTCGGCACCGGAGCCCTCACCACAGGCCTCCTCTCCCAGTCCCTCAACCTCCCCCTCCACGCCACATTCCTGATCCTGACAGCAACCCTCACCCTCACAGCAACAGCAACCCTGCGAAGAACCAGCCCGTGAGCGCCCCACCGGACACGCGAACAGAGCCCTGCCCCCTCAGGGGCGCGGGGAACTGCGCGCCAAGCCACGACGCGGTTGCAGTCCGCGACGCACGGTCAGGGGCAGCTGGTGCCCGGCACGCGGGGAGGGTCCGACGCCTGATGTGCCCCGTCAGGGGCGCGGGGAACTGCGCGACAAGCCACGACGCACCCGCGCCCGGCAACGCACGGGTAGGGGCTGCCCCTGTCCGCGCACAGCGGGCCGCAGGCGCGCTGTGCCCGCTCGCGCAGTTCCCCGCGCCCCCAAGGGCGAAGGGGGTGCCCCGCGAAGTCACGGTCGTTCCGCGGCGGACACGCGGACACGCGAGGGGCGGACGCGGGGACCCTGCCCCGCGTCCGCCCCTCACCACGAGGCACGCCCTACACGAGTGCCGAGACCTTCTCGCGATAGGCCCGGACCGGCGCGGCGTCGCGGTACGGCTCGAGGCGGCGCTCGAAGTCCCGCACGTACTCGTGCGCCCGTACCGACCGCATCTCCGCCGCCTGGTGCGCCGCCTCGACGGCCAGCGCGCACGCCTGGTCGATCTCGCCGAGGCCCAGCCGGGCCGTCGCCAGGACGATCCGGCAGAAGAGGCGGCTGCGCGCGTACCCCGCGCCGCGGAGCTGGAGCGAGCGCTCCGCGTGCTGCGCGGCGGCCCGGTACTGCTGGAGGTCCCGGTGGCAGTGCCCGAACTCGTCCGCGAGCTGCGCCTCGTCGAAGAAGCGTGCCCACTGCGGCACGTCCTCGCCGGGGCGCGACGCCTCCAGCGCGCGCTCGGCCCGCGCCAGCGACGCCGTGCAGGCGCGCACCTCGCCGAGCACGCCGTGCCCGCGCGCCTCCGCCGCGTGCAGCAGCGCCTGGACGACGGGCGCGGCCGAGGCGCCCACACCCTGCTGCGCGACCCGCGCGAGCTGCACGGCCTCGCGCCCGTGCCCGAGGTAGACGGCCTGTCGGCTCATCGTGACCAGCACATAGCTGCCGAAGGCACGGTCGCCCGCGGCCTGCGTGAGGCGCAGGGCCTGGACGAAATAGCGCTGGGCGAGGCCGTGCGCCGCGATGTCGTACGACGTCCAGCCCGCGAGCCTCGTCAGGTCGGCGGCGGCGCCGAAGAGGCGCCGTCCGAGCTGTTCGTTGTAGACCCCGCGCAGCATCGGCTCGGCCTCGTGCTCCAGATAGCGCACGAGGGCCTGGCGGGCGTGGCCCCCGCCGTACGCGTGGTCGAGGGCGCGGAACAGCTCGCAGACCGAGCGCAGGGCCGCCACGTCCCCGCCCGAGACGCGCTGCCCCGGGCCCCGCTCGATCCGGTCCAGGCGCGCGGCGGAGAGCGCGGGCCGGGCCACGACGCCCGTGCCCGCCATCCGCGTCTGCGCGGGCACGCGCACGCCGACGCCCCCGCCGCCCGGCCCGTGGCCCGGCCCGTGTCCGGGGCCGTGGCCGGGCCCGTGTCCGGGGCCGTGCCCATGACCGGGACCGTGGCCCGCTCCGTGCGCGCCCCCGGCGCCCGGCCCCGGCGCACTCCCGGGGCCCGCACCACCCGGCGCCCCGGGTCCGCCAGGTCCGCCGGGTCCGCCGCCACCACCGGCGGCGCCGGGCGCGCCCGGCCCGCCCGCCCCGCCTCCGCTCTCGGGCTCGGGACCCCGCGCCACCCGTTCGTCGGCGCGTCCGATCAGCCAGTCCCGGCTCGGCACCACCAGCCCGGCCGGGGTGAACGCGATCTTGCGCAGCTCGGCGTGGCTGCCCGAGTCCTTGCGCCACAGCCCGCTCACGATGTCCACCGCCTCGGCGGGCGTCGCGGCGAACTCCAGGCCCGCGTACACGGGGGCGCACGCGTCGAGGCCCAGGTCCTGCGCGGTGAGCCGCCTGCCGAGCCTGCGGGTGAAGACCTCCGCGATCAGTGCGGGGGTCGTGCCGCGTGGCTGCTGACCGCGCAGCCACCGCGTCACCGACGTCTTGTCGTAACGCAGGTCAAGACCGTGTTCCAGACCGAGCTGGTCCACGCGGCGGGCGAGGCCGGCGTTGGAGAAGCCCGCCTCTGCGATCAGTGCGGCAAGCTGGCGGTTGGGGATGCGCTGCTGGGAGGACTGGTTCGCAGAGCTCACTGCGGCCCCAGGTCGTTCCATCGTCATCGGCTTTACGGTCTCCTGCCCTCGCGGCTTACGGCAGACGCCGGGGCGCCCTGCTGGAACGGCGCGAATGTAACGGGCCTTCGCACACCACTCGCCCCCTTCGTCGCGTATTCATCCGTACGTGTGAGGGGGTGGCCTCGTGCCGGACCCGCGCGCCCCGCCCGTAGAGTGGCGGAGGGGCGCGAGCGCGCGGCGCCCCGCGGCGACGCGCTGAACGAGGAGGAACGGCATGGGGCAGCCCGCGGCTCACGGCCAGGGGAACGGCGAACTGCGCTTCGTTCACCTGGGGTTCGGTGCCGAAGCCGTCGAGTACCTGGAGGCGTGGCAGGAGCAGCGCAGGGTGCACTCCGCGCGCTTCGCCGACGAGATCCCCGACACCTGTCTGCTGCTGGAGCATCCGCCCGTGTATACGGCCGGACGGCGCACCGCGGACGACGAGCGCCCGCTTGACGGCACTCCGGTCGTGGACGTGGACCGCGGTGGCAAGATCACCTGGCACGGCCCGGGCCAGCTCATCGGCTATCCGATCCTCAAGCTGCCCCGCCCGGTGGACGTGGTGGCGCACGTGCGCCGTCTGGAAGAGGCCATGATCCGGAGCTGCGCGGAGTTCGGCCTGGAGGCCACCCGTATCGAGGGCCGCAGCGGCGTCTGGGTCCTCGGCGACCCGGTCGAGAGCCGTCCGGCGGCCGGCCTCTCCCTGGACCTGGACCCCCGGCTGAACCAGGACGAGTACGACCCGCGCCTGATGGGCCCCGAGTACGCCCCCTCCAACGCGGGCCAGCGCCGCGAGGACCGCAAGCTCGGCGCGATCGGCGTCCGCGTCGCCAAGGGCGTCACGATGCACGGCTTCTCGCTGAACTGCGACCCCGACAACACCTGGTTCGACCGGATCGTCCCCTGCGGCATCCGCGACGCCGGGGTCACCTCGCTCTCCAACGAGCTGGGCGGGAATGTTCCGGTCTCCGAGGTGCTTCCGGTAGTGGAGAAGCATCTGCGCGAGGTGCTGGAGACCGCACACCCGGTGCCCCGCGCGGTCTGAGTCCGTATACGACCCGTAAAGCACAGGCGTAGGGTGGCCTACGCCGACGATTCGAAAGTACGTAGGGAGCCGGACGTGTCCGCTGTCGCACCCGACGGTCGCAAGATGCTCCGCCTGGAGGTCCGCAACAGTCAGACCCCCATCGAGCGCAAGCCCGAGTGGATCAAGACCCGGGCGAAAATGGGCCCCGAGTACAACGCCCTGCAGAACCTGGTCAAGAGCGAGGGCCTGCACACGGTCTGCCAGGAAGCGGGCTGTCCCAACATCTTCGAGTGCTGGGAGGACCGCGAGGCGACCTTCCTCATCGGCGGCGAGCAGTGCACCCGGCGCTGCGACTTCTGCCTGATCGACACGGGCAAGCCCCAGCCGCTCGACCGCGACGAGCCGCGCCGCGTCGCCGAGTCCGTCCGCTCGATGGAGCTGCGGTACGCGACGATCACCGGCGTCGCCCGCGACGACCTGGACGACGGCGGCGCCTGGCTCTACGCGGAGACGGTCCGCAAGATCCACGAGATGAACCCGGACACGGGCGTAGAGCTGCTGGCCCCCGACTTCAACGCGGAAGCGGACGCTCTCGCCGAGGTCTTCTCCTCCCGCCCCGAGGTCTTCGCGCACAACATCGAGACAGTTCCGCGGATCTTCAAGCGCATCCGCCCCGGCTTCCGCTACGAGCGCTCGCTGGAGGTCCTGACCAAGGCCCGCGAGGACGGCCTCGTCGTCAAGTCGAACCTGATCCTCGGCCTGGGCGAGACCCGCGAGGAGATCAGCCAGGCGCTGCGCGACATGCACGAGGCGGGCGCCGAGCTGATGACGATCACCCAGTACCTGCGCCCCACGCCGCGCCACCACCCGGTGGAGCGCTGGGTCAAGCCGCAGGAGTTCGTCGAGCTCAAGCAGGAGGCCGACGAGATCGGGTACGCGGGCACGATGTCGGGCCCGCTCGTCCGCTCCTCGTACCGCGCGGGCCGTCTGTACCAGCAGGCGATGGAGGCCCGCGGCGCGACCACGGCGGCGTAGTCGTCCCGTCCGTGGCGTCCGTCCCGTCCGTGGCGTCCGTGGCGGGAAACGGACCGTAACCGTCAGGAACGCGTGGCGATCCCTTGTGCGGACTTTGATGCTCCGGACATCCGCTGGTAATACGGATTCGTGACGATGGGTTCACGCACCGCATCCAACGAGATGAAGGGGATCGCCATGCGACGGGCGCTGAAGAGGCTGGAGAGCCTGGAGGGTCTGCTCCTGAGCCGCGGCCACCGCACCGCGCGCCGTAACGCCTGGACCTCCGTCCAGGAGGACCGCCGCCGCGCCCGTGCCCGTACCGAGGCGGAGCGGCTACTGGACTCCGCCCGCGAGGGTACGCGCCACGCCACGTAAACTTCCTCCCATGGCGAGGAAGGACAACACCGAGAACCCTGGGCGGCTCAAGCAGATCGCTCAGACGTACAAGATGACCCGGCGCGTGGACCGGAAGATCGGTTGGATCCTGGCCGGCGTAGGGATTGTCACCTTCGGTGTCCTCCTCGCGATCGGCTTCCTGATCGATCACCCGGTCTACCTGGGCATCCTGGGCCTGCTGCTGGCGCTGCTCGCGTGCGCGATCGTCTTCGGACGCCGCGCCGAGCGCGCGGCGTACGGGCAGATGGAGGGCCAGCCGGGCGCGGCTGCCGCGGTCCTGGAGAACTTCGGCAAGGGGTGGCACGTCACCCCGGCCGTCGCGATGAACCGCAGCCAGGACGTGATCCACCGCGCGGTCGGCAAGGCGGGCGTCGTGCTCGTCGCCGAGGGCAATCCGAACCGGCTGCGCGCCCTGCTGGCCTCCGAGAAGAAGAAGATGGCCCGCGTCCTGGGCGACGCCATCCCGGTCCACGACATGGTCGTGGGGAACGAGGAGGGCCAGGTCCCGCTGACCAAGCTGCGCACCCGGCTCATGAAGCTGCCCCGGGTCCTCCCGGGCTCCCAGGTCACCGAGGTCAACGACCGCCTGCGCGCGCTGGGCGACCTCATGAAGAACATGCCGATCCCGAAGGGCCCGATGCCCAAGGGCATGCGGATGCCGAAGGGCCCGAGCGGCGGCGGCCGCCGCTGACGCCGTCTGTCGACGGGCCGTATACGTTCGAGGGCCGGGCGCGAGGAGAATCGCGCCCGGCCCTCACGTACGCACAGACGCGTACTGGTTGGCTCAGATCCGGACCTGCACGGCGCTGGAGAGCCGGTCGTGCAGTCCGCGGTTGTCGCGGTCCCAGACGAGGGCGGGGATGGCGAGCCCCAGCAGGACCGTACGCACGGCCGTACGCCACAGGGGGAGCTTGCCGAGGCCGTTCACGTCGACGACCCGGAGGCCGAGGAGCCGCTTGCCGGGCGTCGAGCCGATCGTGCCCACGGTGAGCAGGCTCATCACGAGGAAGACGACGAGCGCCCAGTTGTTCGTGGAGTGGATCTGCCGTCCGGCCAGCAGCCCGAAGGCGATGAGGGCCGAGAGCGCCCAGTCGATGAAGAGCGCGCCGAACCGGCGGCCGAGCGGGGCGACGGAGCCGGGACCCGACTCGGGAAGGCCGAGCCGCTCACCGCGGTAGCCGTAGCCGCTGACGCCCATCTCCTCGGCGGCGGCACGCGGCCCGGAGAGCCACGATCCGATTGCATCCCTGTTGTCCACCCGTCCACGGTATCGAACGGTTGGCGGGGCCCGGCGGCGCGGGGGCGCGGCGCGGGCGCAGGGGAGCGGGTGACGATACAGCCCGGCGCCGTCCCGCCTGGTTAACATCGGCGAAACAAATGAGTCATGCTGGAGAAATGGCCCCTGCCTATGGTCGGTCACCAGCGTGCCACCGCACTGGCCCGCGCCCGGAGCAACTCCCGTCCCACCGGGATGGACGGGACTAGGAGGACTTGGATGTTCCAGAACCCCGACGAGGCCAAAAAGTACATCGCGGACAACGACGTCAAGTTCGTGGACGTACGCTTCTGCGATCTTCCGGGCATCATGCAGCACTTCACGGTGCCTGCCGAGACCTTCGACCCGACCGAGAGCCTGATGTTCGACGGCTCGTCGATCCGTGGCTTCCAGGCCATCCACGAGTCGGACATGGCGCTCGTCCCGGACCTCTCCACGGCCCGCCTGGACCCCTTCCGCTCCGAGAAGCACCTCAACATCAACTTCTTCATCCACGACCCGATCACGGGCGAGCAGTACAGCCGTGACCCGCGGAACGTGGCGAAGAAGGCCGAGGCGTACCTCGCCTCCTCCGGCATCGCGGACACCGCCTTCTTCGGCCCCGAGGCCGAGTTCTACGTCTTCGACGACGTGCGGTTCGAGACGAAGGCGAACGCGGGCTACTACCACATCGACTCCGAGGCGGGTGCCTGGAACACCGGCACCGTCGAGGACGGCGGCAACCGCGGGTACAAGGTCCGCTACAAGGGCGGCTACTTCCCGGCCCCGCCGGTCGACCACTTCGCCGACCTGCGCGCCGAGATCTCCCTGGAGCTGTCCCGCGCGGGCCTGGAGGTCGAGCGCCAGCACCACGAGGTGGGAACGGCCGGCCAGGCGGAGATCAACTACAAGTTCAACACCCTGCTGGCCGCCGCCGACGACCTGATGCTCTTCAAGTACATCGTGAAGAACACGGCCTGGCGCAACGGCAAGACCGCCACGTTCATGCCCAAGCCGATCTTCGGCGACAACGGCTCCGGCATGCACGTCCACCAGTCCCTCTGGGCCGGCGGCGAGCCCCTCTTCTACGACGAGCAGGGCTACGCGGGCCTCTCGGACACCGCCCGCTACTACATCGGCGGCATCCTGCGCCACGCCCCGTCCCTCCTGGCCTTCACCAACCCGACGGTGAACTCGTACCACCGCCTGGTCCCCGGCTTCGAGGCCCCGGTCAACCTGGTCTACTCGCAGCGCAACCGCTCCGCGGCCATGCGCATCCCGATCACGGGCTCCAACCCGAAGGCCAAGCGCGTCGAATTCCGCGCCCCGGACCCCTCCTCGAACCCGTACCTGTGCTTCGCCGCCCTCCTCATGGCGGGCCTCGACGGCGTCAAGAACAAGATCGAGCCCGCCGAGCCGATCGACAAGGACCTCTACGAGCTCGCCCCCGAAGAGCACGCCGACGTCCCCCAGGTCCCCACCTCCCTCCCGGCCGTCCTGGACGCCCTGGAGTCCGACAACGAGTACCTCCAGGCCGGCGGCGTCTTCACCTCCGACCTCATCGAGACCTGGATCGACTACAAGCGCACCCACGAAATCGCCCCGATGCAGCTGCGGCCCCACCCGCACGAGTTCGAGCTGTACTTCGACATTTAAGGTGCGGGCCGGGCCTACGCCCCGCCGTCAAGGGCCGTCGTCCCGGTTCTCGGGGTGGCGGTCCTTGGTGTTCGGGGGGCGTGGCGGGGCGATGGTGATGGTGGGGGTGTAGTAGCCCGCCGGGTGGGGTTCTCCGATGGGCTGGCCGTCGGCCTCGACCCAGGCGTGGGCGCGGAAGGGGCTGGTGCGTACCCCCGTGCGCCAGGTGGGCCAGTTTCCGGTCATGCGGCACAGCAGGGCGGTGGCCAGGGAGCGTTGGAGGCAGTGCTGGCCCGCGCAGCGGGTGCTGACCGTCACCACCGCGTCGCGTGCGGCTGCCGCTTGTGCGGTGGTGGCGGGGCGGGCGCCGGTACGCAGGAGGCGGAGCGCGGCACGCAGGCGGCGGGGCGGCAGGGGGATGAGCGCGCGGGCCGCCGCTACCGCCAGGCGGGCGGCGAGGCGTCGGCGGAGTGGGACGGAGGGCCGTTCTTCGAGTGCGAACGGGACGCTCATGCGTGGGCCAGCTTCGCCGCGCACAGGGCGTCGACCAGGGCCGTCACATCGGTGTGCGCCTGCTGCGTGCCGATGCCGTACCGCTCGCGCAGCCGGTCCGCCGCCTGATCGTGGCCCGCGCCGTCGAGCAGGGCGTGCAGGACGAAGGAGCCGGTGGCGTTGAGGTTGAAGTAGCGTCCGTGCCGCTCGTCCAGCAGGACGGCGCCGTGCCCGGTGTCGGTGAGGACGACGTCCGGTGTCAGGGTGAGGGTCACAACGCTCCTTCGGCGAGGGCCGGTTGGCGGTTCCGGTCGGGCAGGGTGCGCAGCCACACCTCGCAGGCGAGGGTGGGTTCCAGGGCTTGCAGGGTCTGGGTGAAGGCGTGGCCGGTGTGCAGCGCCGCGCGGACCGCGGCGTCGTCGATGAGGCCGCGGCCAGCGAGCAGGGAACCGTCGAAGAGGTCCAGCAGGGTGCCGCGGTGGCGGCGCAGGCCGTCGAAGACGTCCTCGCCGAAGTCGCTCTTGGTGGCGCGGCCCAGCAGCTCGTCGGGCACGAGGCCGCGCATGGCATGGCTGAGGAGCGGTTTGTAGCGGCGTGGGGTGGCGCGCTCGGACAGCTGGACGCCCATGGCTGCCTCGATCACCCGGTCGTCCAGGAACGGTGCGGCGTAGTCCACGCCGTGCCCGGCCATCAGCCCGGCCACGTACCGCACCGTGGCTCCGCCGTACTGGATGAACTCCGCGGTGATGTGTGCCGCGCGGTCCCGGCCCAGAGGGCTCGGCCGGGTGGTTGCGGCCCGGCGCAACAGGTCGTGCACCGTGGCGAGCGCGTCGGGGGTTGTCCAGGCCGGCATCCGTACGGGCAGCGTCCAGCTCAGGTGGGGGAGGGAGGGGGAGGGCAGCGGGTCGCGCAGCTGTCCGCCGAGCGAGCCGAGCCAGGACGCGTACGATCCGCGGTCCGCCAGGCCCCGCACGGTGGGCCACAGCGGCCAATGACGTAGCGCGCGGCGATCCTGCACGCAGCGGGCACCGGTCCAGGGGTGGCGCCGGACCAGGGTGTGCAGGCAGGTCGTGGCGGTATGGAACACCTCGTCGCCGCCGTGTCCGCACAGGTGGAGGCGGGAGCCGCGGGCGGCGACGCGCTCGGCGAGATCGACCAGCCGTGCCCCGGAACGCACCCAGAACGGGGGTTCGGAGCTCAAGGTCAGCCTGGCGCTCTTGTCCAGTCCGGCGAAGAAGGTGGGCGAATGCCCGTACTCGAGGAGCAGATGCTCGGCGTCCGGAAGGTGCCCGTTGAGGTGGGCCGCCCACGCGGCGTCGTCCCCGCCGACATCCAGCTGAGACCGGCGGACGGTCAGCAGGCCAGGGGCCAGGTGCGCCGCGAGATGGGTGATCGTACCCGAGTCCACGCCACCTGACTGGTCCGTACTCACCGCGGGTGCCGCGGCGCGGACCCGGGTGTAGACGGCTTCGGTCAACGCCTCGCGGACGGCCAACGCCCCCTCGCGCAGCGGAACTTCCGGCTCGGGCGGCTGCCACCAGCGCTTGGTGTGTGCCGTCCCGTCCCGCTCCATCAGCAGGCACCAGCCCGGGGGCACCTGCCGCACCCCCTGCCACACCGGCCGTCCTCTCAGCGGGTGCGGCGCCTGCTGCGTGAGCAGGCGGAGGGCGAGCGTTTCGTCGTCCAGTCCGGCGCCGATGAGGCGGGCGAGCGTGTCGGGCCGGTCGGCGGCGACGGCGACCCCGGCCAGCCGGGCATGGAACAGCGCCCGCACGCCGGACGCCGTGCCCTGCGCCCGCACCTGGCCGTCCACCGAGGCCAGCAGATGGGCGCTTCCCGTCAGGCGACGGGCCGCGGCGTCGAGGTCGGATACGGTCCGCAGCCGGTCGGCCACCGTTTCCAGTGCCTGGCCGGTGGCCGGGCAGAACCCGGCCACCGCCACGCGCGTCTGCCTGACGGCCGACATCCGAATCCGGTCCGGTGCCCACCGGCCCACCACCCAGGGGCGGCCGGAGGCGTGGGTGAGCACCTGGACTCCGTGCAGCGCACACACCTGTTGCGCCGCCCCACGGGCCGCATCGCTGTCAGGCAGAAGCACGAATGCTGTCTCCAGCACCACAGATCAATCCTTACGGGACGAACTGGCCGTCCATGTCCGGCCAGAAGCCAATAGGTCCGAGGGTGAGATCGGTGAAGTCGCCGACCTCCACCAGGCTGGGTGCCTCGTAGGCCGGAGTCGTCTCCTGCTCTTCCATGACATGCCCTTTCTCTTCGGAGTACGGACGGATCGGGTGACCAGCCGCATACTCAGAGTGACTCGCCGGTCGGCGCGTCGGCATCACCCACACAGGGAGCGCGCGCAGCACCACGCTGCACATCGCTCGCAGCCTGGCGTGGGGATGCTCCCGTTGGGTCCGGGTGCGCCCTCAACGAGGGGTTTGGTCACGGATGTTCACGGAGCCGAAGGTTGTGGGGCGGGCCTTCAAGATGTCCGGAACCTCCGACAGCCTCCGACGGTCTCCGGCGGTTGAGCCCGCAGTCCGCGCCGTTCAGCGCGAGGTGCCAGGCACCGACTCCTGCGGCAGCGCGCACAGTTCCCCGGCACCGCCCAGCGCATCGAATGCCGACACCACGAACTCAGTCACCATGGGGCCGAACGGGCTCGCCGTGCCTGTCGCAGGGCAGCTTCGCGTCGGAGCCGAAGTGTTCGTCGTACTGGTGCGCCATTTGCTTCTCGATATCGGCCATCGCGGTCGGCCCGACCTTGACCACACCGTCGAAGGGGTGCTCCAAGTCGCGGATGAGGAGCAGCGTGCTGGTGAGCAGCACGGTGATGACGATGAACGTGGTGACTTCGGCGCCGTTCCTCCGGCGGGGCAGGCAGAACGCGACGGCGATCACCATCAGGGCGAGCAGGATGAGCACGAACCAGTAGACGGGGCTCGGGATGGCCTGCGTCGACTCGGCCAGCCGCTGTGTCCGGGCCTGCGAACGCTCGTTGTCCGCCGCCATCAGAGTGGAGAAGACCGGGTCGCCGGTCCCGATCTCGTCCAGCTCCTCCCGGAACGCGCTCGACCACACGCCGGTCGCCCTCGCCCCGTTCCCGTCCGCCATCGCGGGCCACTCCCGGTGCTGCACGGCGCGGGCGTAGCACACGGCGTCGCCCTGGAGGTGCCGCCGGTGCTCCTTGGAAGTATGGTCTGCCGTCTCGAACAGGTGGTCCACGGCGGCGGCCTCGGAGCGGGCCGCCTCGTCGGCCTTGTTCTGTGAGTTGGCGGCGGTGACGAGGGAGAACGCGAGCACGAGCACGGTCAGCGTCTGGAGCGGTCCGACCAGGTCCTTCACGCTCACCGAGGGCTCGTCGCCGTCGGTGACACGGCCGCGCAGGAAGCGGTTGAGGCCGATGCCCAGGGCGAGGGCGCCTGCGGCGACGACGATGGTGGCGATCAGCATGCGGTGTGTTCTCCCGGGGCGCCGGCGCTGGTACGGGGCTGGTACGACCGATGCGAGGCGCTTCCGCGCCCCGATTGCCGCGCCAAGATCCTTGTCCGGTCCGAGCCCGTTGGTCCGAACAGAACTGCCGCGTCGCGAACAATCACTCGATGGGATGGCTCTTGGCGCGGGTACGAGCACCGGGTGACCGGGCCCCCGGGAGCCGTCGCCGCCGCGGACGCGTACGTGCGCGATCTGTTCCGCCGCGATTCCCGGACAGCAATGGCTCTTCCCGATGGCTGGCGACCGGGGCCGGTCGTCTCACCGGGCCCGAGCACACCAGCGCGATGCGCGACCGTCCTCCTGTGGCGGTCGTGCAGCGATCGTGGCTGGTCACCCGCGTACGGAGATGCGGCCGGAGTGGACAGTCGGCTCACGCCCCCGTGGGGTTTGTCCGCCGCGCTCGGTACGCGGTCGCCTTCCCCTCCTACGCTTCACTCGGTAGTCGAACGACTACTTTGAGTTGCAGGAGGTGTAGGTGCGCTCCATGTCCGCAGGCCGCCTCGTGGCCGTTGCTTCGACTGTTCTTCTGCTGGCCGGGATGGCCAGTGCTGCCAGTGCCGGCCCGGCGCAAGCACAGGGTCCAGGTGGGTACGTCACGTATTCGATCGAGTTCTCCAACCCCCAGGAGAAGGACGACAACGACCTGCCCGAACCGTACGGCCAGGTCTCCCTGAGCGGGATGGACAGGGAGACGTCCCTGTGGCAGCAGCCGGATCTGGACCTCAACACTCCCACCCTGCCGCGCTACCCGGGGGTCGGCGTCACGCACAGGTACGCCGGTCACAGCATCATGGGGATCTGCGCGACGGTGGGTGAGGACGACACCGGCATCAACGCGGACGACGTCCTCGCCGCGGGCTGCGTGCCCTACAACGGGCCCGGCACATACACGGTTCCCGGCGAGGACGGATCCGTGACCGTCACCGTCCACCACGTCGGCTGACACCCACGCGCAGGCCTACGCCCTCCGGGCCGCGGCTCATCGCGGGCGGAGGGCGTAGGCGATGCCGGCGGCGAGGCTGTCTGTCAGGCCCTTGGCGAAGGCCGCCTCGTACGCGGCGTCTCCGGCGGCCTCGCGGGCCTGGCGTTCGCAGGCCGCGCGGGCGGCGAGGAGTTCGGGGATTCCCAGCCTGGAGCGGCCGAGGAGGGCCCAGGCCTGCTGGCCGACGCCGAGCAGCCGGGCCGCCCGTTCGCCGTGGCCGTTGTCGGCGGCCACCGAGGCGAGCAGGTCGATGGCCGTGCAGATGCCGATGCTGTCGTGGAAGAGGGCCTTGCCCTCCAGGGACGTACGGGCGTACGCGGCCGCCTCCTCCAGGCGGCCGAGGCCACGCGCCGCCAGGCCCCGTACGTAGTCGGCGTAGGCCAGGGCCCACCGTTCGCCGCGCTCGACGCACTCCGCGCGCATGGCATCGGTCAGCGCGGCGGCCTCCGCGAACTCCCCGAGGCTGGAGTGGGCGAACGCGCGGAGCGCCCACACCAGGAAGCGTGATCCGCTGTACGTGCTGCCGTGGTCCTCGGTGTACGGCGCCGCATCGAAGACCGCGGCGCCCTGCGCGGGTTGTCCGATCAGCACGAGGTACCCGCCGTCGAGGTGGGCGGCGCCGTTCAGCATGGGCGGGTCGGCCGCTGCCTCGGCCTCGGCGCGGAACTCCTTTCCCCGGTGGGCGGCCGTGTCGAGGTCGACCCGCCCGAGCGCGATCGCGCCGCAGGCCCATACCGCCTTGCTGCGTACCGGATCCATGGGACGGCCCGGGGGCGGGGCCTGGCGCAGGGCGCGGTCCAGGTAGTCGCGGCCTTCCCGCAGGAAGCCGCAGCAGAGCCAGAAGAACCACAGGTCGCTCGCCATCCCGAGCGCGAGAAGGGGGTCGGGCGCTGTGAGGCAGCTGTCCAGGGCGGCGCGGAAGTTGGCGTGCTCGGCCGTGGACCGTTCGTACCAGGCGACTTGGCCGCTCCCCATCCACTCCTGCTCCGCGAGGTGGGCGAGCTCGCGGAAGTAGTCGCGGTGCCGTTCGCGCAGCCGCTGCTCCTCGCCGAGGCGGGCCAGCCATTCCTGCCCGTACTCGCGGACCGTGTCCAGCATCGAGTACCGGGGTCCGCGCGGGGTGCCGGTGCGCTGGAGAAGGGACGTCTCCACCAGGCGGTTCAGCAGTCCGGGCATCTGGTGGCCGCCGAGGGAGCCGTCGGCGCAGACCCGTTCGACGGCCTCCTGCTCGAAGCCGTCGGCGAAGACCGACAGCCGGGCCCATAGCAGCCGCTCCTGCGGGGTGCAGAGTTCGTGGCTCCAGCCGATGGCCGTGCGCAGTGTCCGATGGCGTGCCTCGCCCGCGCCGAAGCGGCTGTATGGGCTGTATGGGCTGTACGGGCCATGGCGCCCCCGGCGTTCGTCCTCCTTCATCGTCAGCGTCTCGAAGCGCGTGTGCAGGCGCTGGCGGAGCTGGGCGAGGGACATCTCCGACAGCCGGGCCGCGGCCAGTTCGATGGCGAGCGGGATGCCTTCCAGGCGTACGCAGATCTCGGCCACGGCCCCGCCGTCCTTCTCCGCACCGGGTGCGGCCCGGGCGGCACGGTCCATGAAGAGCCGGGCCGCGTCCGCGGGCGCCGCCCCGCGCGCGTGCCCAGCGGCGGTGACGGGCAGCGGGGGCACCGCCACCACGTGCTCGCCCGGTGCCTTGAGCGGGCAGCGGCTGGTGGCCAGGACGCGCACTCCGGGGGCCGCCGCCAGCAGCGCCCGTACGATCGCGGAGCAGTCGGCGGTCAGATGCTCGCAGCAGTCCAGGATCAGCAGCAGGCGCTTGTCGGCGAGCCAGTCGGTGACCACCTCGATCGCGGGCTGGGTGGACTGATCGGCCAGCCGGAGCGCCTCGTAGACGCTGAGCGCGATCAGGTTCGGAGTCGGAGTGCGCAGCGGCGACAGCTCGACCAGCCACACTCCGTCGGGGAACGCGGCCCGCGCCGCCTCGGCTCCGGCGCGCTGGGCCAGGCGGGTCTTGCCCACCCCGCCCACCCCGGTCAGTGTCACCAGCCGCGCGTGCGTCAACGCCGCCGCGACGGAGGCCAATTCGGTCGTACGGCCGACGAAGCTCGTCGGCTCGGGAGGCAGGTTCCCTGGCCTCCCGTTTCCCGCCCTCGCGCCTTGCCCGGACTCTTCCACCGCACACCGCTCCTCTGGCACTTCCGGCCGCCGCCGACCGGCCCGGGAGAAGTCTGTTGCTCCGGGGCGGCTCTTGGCCACGAATGCCATGAGGTGTCGATTCTGCTTCCACCAGGACGTCCACATCGGCGCATCGACGCGACACACCTGATCGCCTCTCGACCGGCTTCGGTCAAACGGCCCAGCGCCGCAGGCAAGGGACGATGCTTGCCGTCACCCGATGCCGGGGCTGGGGCTGGGGCTGGGGCCAGGGCTGGGGCCGGGGCTGGAGCTGGAGCTGGGGAAGTCAGGGGAGCGGTGCATGGCTGTCGGCACATGGTGGCGGAAGCTCCGCACGCGCTGCGGGCGCGGTCACGCCCGGCTCGTACTCGCGCTGGGGACGAGCACCCTGCTGGCCGCCCTCTGCGCGCTGGAGGACGAGTGGCCGCCGTCGGCCGCCGCCCTGCTCCTCGGACCCGTACTGGCGTGCGTACGCCTGGACGCGCGGCGCACCAGCGCGGTGGCCGTCTGGACGCTGCTCCTCGCGCTCGGTGCGGGGGCGGTACGCCACCACGTCACGACGCCCGGCTTCGGCGCGGGGCTTCTCGTGCTGCTGGCAGGCAGCGCGCTGGCCGTACGCGATGCCGCCGGGCACACCGCCCGCGAAGCCGCGTTGGCGCACGCCCAGGCCGCGTTGGCGCAGGCCGAAGCCGCGCTGGTGCGGGCGAGGCAGGTGGCGCAGACCTGTCAGAGCGCGCTCCTGCAGCCGCTCACGACCGAGCTGGACGGGATCGAGGTGCGCGCCCGGCACCACTCCCCGGAGCGGGAGGCCTCGGTGGGCGGGGACCTGTACGAGACGGTGCGCACTCCCTATGGACCTCGCCTGATCATCGCGGACGTACGCGGCCACGGCCTCGAAGCGCTGCGGACCACCGCGGCGACCCTCCGGTCCTTCCGCGATCTGGTCCATGTCACCCCTGGCCTCGACGACCTGGCCCGCGCCCTGGACCTCCGGCTCTGCCCCGACCTGGGGCCGGAGGACTTCGTCACCGCGATCCTCGCCGAATTCGCCCCGGACGAAGTCCGCCTGGTCAACTGCGGGCACCCGGCGCCCGTACGCGTAGGGGCGAAGGTCGCGCTCCTGGAACCCCCGCAGCACGCGCTCCCCCTGGGCCTGCACCCCACGCCGCGGCCGCACCGCGTCCTCCTGCACCCCGGCGACCGGCTGCTCTTCTACACCGACGGCCTGAGCGAGGCACGCGACGCGAACGGGGCCGACTTCCCCCTGCTCGAAGGAGTCAGCGACGCACTGGCCGCACCCTCGTCCGCCGAGTGCCTGGACGCGCTCCTCGCCGCGGTCACCGCACACACGGGCGGGCCACCGGTCGACGACCTCGCCCTCGTCCTGTGCCAGCCCACCCCCGCACAGGACGATCCCCGGAATCCCGTCGGCCAGGAAGCCCCGGCGCCGGTCCGGGCGGAGCCGTAGCTACAGCTACAGCTACAGCTACAGCCGTGAGCGTGGTCAGCGGCTTTCGAGGGCCAGGACGATGATGAGGAGCAGGGCCCCGACGACCAGGGCGGTGATCGTGAGGCAGTTGTCGCCGTTGTCGCCGCCGCTGCCCGTTCCCTTTTTGGGGTCGCGTACGTCCTGGATCCGGATGAGGCCGTATTTGCCGCCGCCCGGGACCTTGGTCAGGTCGATGCGGTTCTCGGCGGCGAATTCGCGGGCCGCCTTTGTCGCGTAGGTGCCGTGCTTGGCCTTGATGGCGGCCACGACGTCTTCCACGTGGACGGTGCCGTTGTCACCGGTGCCCTTGACGGCGCTCGGGTCCACGTCGTGTTCGGCCGCCAGTTTGCGGGCGACGGGGCTGAGGGCGGGCCGCTGTCGCGTTCTGGGGACGGTGCGCTCCGGCGGGGGCGGCAGCCGGGGGGTGGTGGCGCGGCGTTCGGTGATCATCGTGGTCACGGGGGACGGGAGCCAGGGAGCGGGGGCCCGGTCGGGTACGGCGAACTCGTCGAGGAGACGGGCGAGGGTCGGTCTGCGCGCGGGGTCCTTGGCCATGCAGTCGGCGACCGTACCGAGGAGGCGGATGGGCAGGCCGGACAGGTCGGGCGCGTCGTGGACGACGCGGTACAGGACCGCGTCCGGGTGGCCGGTGCCGAACGGACAGTGGCCGGTGACGGAGAACGCCAGCACCGACCCCAGGGCGAACACGTCGCTGGCCGGCCCGACTTCGCGCCCCTGGGCCTGCTCCGGTGACATGAACGCGGGGGTGCCGATCACCGACTGGGAACGGGTGAGCGAGGGGGCGTCCAGCGCGCGGACGATGCCGAAGTCGATGACGCGGGGGCCGTCCTCGGCCAGGATCACGTTGGAGGGCTTGAGGTCGCGGTGCACCAGGTGGCAGGCGTGGATGGCGGCGAGGCCCTCGACCAGGCCCGCCGCGAGCACGGTCACGGCCCGGAGGGGCAGCGGGCCGTGCGTCTCCACGGCGTCGTGCAGGGAGGGCCCGGGCACGTAGGCGGTGGCCATCCACGGCGGGTCGGCGTCCGGAGCCGCCTCGATCACCTGCGCGGTGTAGAACCCGCCGACCTTCCGGGCGGCGGCGACCTCCAGGGCCAGCCGACGGCGGAACTCCTCGTCGTGGGCCAGTTCCGGCCGTACGACCTTGACCGCGACCGGACGGCCGCCGCGGGAGCGGCCCAGGAACACCTGTCCCATACCGCCCGCGCCCAGCCGCCCCTCCAGACGGTACGGCCCTACTTGACGCGGATCGCCCGTCTGCAACGGCTCCATCGGGGGCCGACTCCCTTCGGAAGGACAAGTCCCGGATCCATCCGATCCCGGATCTTGTCAGGAAGTCACCCGGCCGTGAAGTGAAGGGGAGGGGAAGGGAGATGCGTTCCAGGCCCGTGGGCCGCCCGAAGAGATGTCCTCCCTTCGTCACACTGCGTGCTGTCCACGGTCGAGACTGCTCCTGAGCAGGAGAGCCAGCAAGGGGGGCAGGGGGGGCGGCTCCATGCTCCATGTCACAGTCGGGGGCGCCAGAGGCGTGGGTGCGGGCGGGTTAACATGTGAGCACCGCCTAGCTCGAAAGATAGATCTCTGTGACTGTCAATGACGACGTGTTCACCAATTGGATGATCCGCGAGGAGATCGCGGAGTCGATGATCCCGATCATCGGGAAGCTGCACCGTGAGCGGGACGTGACGGTCCTGCTGCACAGCCGCTCCTTGGTGAACAAGTCGGTGGTCAGCATCCTGAAGACGCACCGGTTCGCCCGGCAGATAGCCGGGGAGGAGCTCTCGGTCACCGAGACCCTCCCGTTCCTGGAGGCGCTCACCGCGCTCGACCTCGGGCCCTCCCAGATCGACATCGGCATGCTCGCCGCGACGTACCGGAAGGACGACCGCGGGCTCTCGGTGCCGGAGTTCACCGCGGAGGCCGTCGCCGGGGCCACGGGGGCGAACAAGATCGAGTGCCGCAAGTCGCGCGACGTCGTGCTGTACGGCTTCGGGCGTATCGGACGGCTCCTGGCCCGGCTGCTGATCGAGAAGGCCGGTTCCGGGAACGGGCTGCGGCTGCGGGCCATCGTCGTCCGCGGCAGCGGTGGCGAGCAGGACCTCGTCAAGCGGGCCTCGCTGCTGCGCCGGGACTCGATCCACGGCCAGTTCCAGGGCACGATCACCGTCGACGAGGCGAACAGCACGATCATCGCCAACGGCAACGAGATCAAGGTGATCCACGCCAACGATCCCTCGGAGATCGACTACACGGCGTACGGCATCCAGGAAGCCATCCTCATCGACAACACCGGCAAGTGGCGCGACCGCGAGGGTCTCTCGCAGCACCTGCGCCCGGGTGTCGACAAGGTCGTGCTGACCGCGCCGGGCAAGGGGGACGTGCCGAACGTCGTCCACGGCGTGAACCACGACATGATCAAGCCGGACGAGCAGATCATCTCCTGCGCGTCCTGCACCACCAACGCGATCGTCCCGCCGCTGAAGGCGATGGCCGACGAGTTCGGGGTGCTGCGCGGTCACGTGGAGACCGTCCACTCGTTCACGAACGACCAGAACCTGCTGGACAACTACCACAAGTCGGAGCGTCGCGGCCGTTCGGCGCCGCTCAACATGGTGATCACCGAGACCGGTGCCGCCTCGGCCGTCGCCAAGGCGCTGCCCGACCTCGGAGCGAAGATCACCGGCAGCTCGATCCGCGTCCCCGTGCCGGACGTCTCGATCGCGATCCTCAACCTCCAGCTCGCCCGCGAGACCGACCGGGACGAGGTCCTCGACCACCTGCGCGAGGTGTCGCTGACCTCGCCGCTCAAGCGTCAGATCGACTTCACGAGCGCCCCCGACGCGGTCTCCAACGACTTCATCGGCTCGCGCCACGCCTCGATCGTCGACGCGGGCGCCACGAAGGTCGAGGGCGACAACGCGATCCTCTACCTCTGGTACGACAACGAGTTCGGCTACTCGTGCCAGGTCATCCGCGTCGTCCAGCACGTCTCGGGGGCCGAGTACCCGACGTTCCCGTCGCCGCTGAGCTGACTCCCGGACGCCGTCCGCGCCCTTCTGCTCCCTCCCCGACGCCCCCAGAATGAAGGGGGGTTGGGGAGAGGGGGCGGGGCGCGGTGGCGAAGAAGCGCACACGACGCCGTTCCGGTTCCGCCGTGCGGCGGCGGCGACGGCGGAACGCGTACCTGGGGCTCTGGGCGCTCGCCGTGTTCCTGGTGATGGCGAACCGCTCCTGGTTGTGGCCGGTCCTGCTGGCCCTCGTCGCCGTGCTCGGCGTCGTCCTCCCGGTGGTGGTGCGGCTCCGGCGTACGGGACGGCTCCCGCCCCTCGGCGTACGCCCCGACGCAGTCTCCGCCGGGCGGCGGTCGCTCGCCGAGGTCGACGCCATGAGCTGGCGGGAGTTCGAGCACTACGTCGCCGACCTGTGCCGCCGCGACGGCTGTACGGACGTCGAGGTCACCGGCGGTTCCGGGGACCTGGGCGCGGACGTGACCGCCAGGCTGCCCGACGGGCGGCGGCTCGTCGTCCAGTGCAAGCACTACGCCCCGCACCGGTACGTGCCGAGCGGCGACATGCAGAAGTTCGTCGGCACCGCATGGCTCCACCACCGGGCGGACGTCGCGGTGTTCGCGGCCACCTGCGCGTTCAGCCGGGCCGCGCTCGACTACGCCGTCCAGCAGCGCGTGGTCGCCGTCCACCGCGACCTGCTGGGCCAGTGGAGCAACGGCACGCCCCTGCGCTCCCTGCTCCCCCTCAACGGCGCGGGCCAGGGCGACCGCGCCCACCGGCGCCGCTGGCGGGACACCTACGGGCGGTGAACACGACTCCGCCGCGCGGCGGAGACGGATCGCTCCGGCGGCCGACGCGCACGGAAGCGCGCCGCCCGAGGCTGGGGTTCCCGACGAACGGAGGGAACCCCGGATGGACTTCTGGGACCGGGCAGGGCGGTGGGCGGCGTACGGGGCCGCGCTCGCGCTGACCCCGTATCTGGTGATCAAGGTGGTGTGGGTCCTCGGCTCGGGGTTCGACAGCGCGGGATGGATCCTGCTGAACACCGTGACGATCGGCATGGCGGGCATCGGCATCACGCTCGCCCTGGCCCTCGTACGGCCGTGGGGCACCCGGATACCGGGACGGCTGGTGGTCCTCTGCGCCTGGACTGGGGCCGGGTTCCTCGTGCCGGTCCTGCCGTACGCGCTGCTCAGCGCCGTGCTGGACCCGCCACGCACCCGTGCGTGGGAAGGCGCGCTGCTCCAGGCCGGCTTCGTCGGCATGGGCCTCGGTCTCGCGCTCGCGCTGCCCGCCTACATGCGGCGCCGCTGGCCGTACGCGTTCGAGGGAGACCGGCACGGACCGCCGCCGCGCACGGGCGCCGTCCCGGCAGCCCTCGCCGCCGGGGCCGGGCTCGTCTGGCTGTACTGGGCGGTCGGCGGCGGCCTGGGCGTCGCGCATCCCGGCGAGCGGAGCACCGGGGGCGCGGTGCTGGCCGGGCTCGGCGGCTGCTGGGCACTGGTGGGTGCCGTGGCCGTACGGGCGCTCGTACGGGGGCGTCCGCGCGGACGCCTCTCCCGCGCGCCGCGCTGGGTGCCGCTCGTGCTCGGGTTCCTGGGGTCGGGCTCGCTCTTCGCGTGGAGCGGCTGGAAGCTGCCCGTCACCGCGCTCGTGGCGCTGGGCGTACCGGTCGGCCTGGAGCTGCCGGAGGAGCCGGTCGTCGCCGTGGCGGTCCACGCCGCCGCTGTCGTGGCGGGCGCCGGACTGCTGCGGACGCTGCTCGCCGCCTCCCGCGAACCCGCCCCCGGCCAGGGGCTCAGCGCTGGGCCGGTAGCAGGACCGGAGGCGCCAGGGGGAGGACGTTCTCCTGGGAGGAGGTGAAGAAGTGGTGGGCCAGGTCGGCGACGACGTCGGCGCGTTCGAGTACGACCCAGTGGTCGGCGTCCGGGACGGAGACGAAGGTGCTGTCGGTGATCGTGTCCGCGAAGTGGCGCTGCGAGGCGGTCGAGGTGAGGGTGTCGTGCTCGCCGCAGAAGACCAGGGTGGGGACGCCGGTGAGGCCGCCCGCGAGGGGGAGGCGCTCGTCGAGGGCGCGGTAGATCTCGGAGACGCTGTCGATGTTGTGGAGCAGCTGGCGGCGCACGTAGCGGTACGCCAGGTCGCGGCGGTGGACATGGCGGCGCGGGTCCATGCACAGCATGCCCTCGGTGGCCTTGGTGACGAACTCCTCGTGGTCCCCGGCTCTGAGCGTGTCCGCCGCGTCCTGCCAGTACGCGATCTGCGCGTCGCTGAAGTCCGAGGGGACGCCGCCGAGCATGAGGCGGGCGACGCGCTCGGGGCGGCGCTGCGTGCAGGTGAAGAGCAGGGCCGCGCCGTAGGAGTAGCCGAAGACGTTGACGCGGTCGGCCGCTCCGAGGGTGTGCAGATCGTCGATGATCTGGTCGATCGCGCCGCACAGCAGCGAGCTGTCGTGCTCGTCGCGCAGGGTGTCGGAGGCGCCCATGCCCGGGAGGTCGGCCGTGATCACGGTGGCCTCGGGGCAGAGCTGGTGCTCCATCTGCGGCCAGCCGTACATGCCCTGGCGTACGCCGCCGACGATCAGCACCGGCTCGGTGGTCGGCCGGGGGTTGGGCAGCAGCCGGTAGGAGTAGGACAGGCCGTCGATGTTCAGACGGCGGAGCACTTCCTCTGGCATGGGGTTCCCAACGTGAGTCCGGTCGGTGAGGAGGAAAGGGGAGAGGGGGACGGGGACAGGGACGGAGACGGGCGGAGAAAGAGTGGAGGGGGAGGAGCGCGGCGGAGGTCAGGACGTGGTGAGGACCAGGACGGCGTTGTGGCCGCCGAAGCCCGATGACGTCTTCACGGCGCACTCCAGGCGCGCGGGCCGGGCCTCCTTGGCGACCACCTCGACGGGGATCCGGGGGTCCAGGGCCTCCAAGTTGACCGTCGGCGGCACGCTCTGGCGCTGGAGCGCGAGCACGGTGAGCGCCGTCTCGATGCCGCCGCTGGCCCCCAGCGTGTGGCCGGTCATCGCCTTGGTGGAGGTCACGAGCGGCCTCTCGCCGCAGACCCGGTGCAGCACGGCCGACTCGATCGTGTCGTTGAGCACGGTGGACGTGCCGTGCGCGTTGACGTGGCCGACGTCGGCGGGGGCGACGTCCGCCGCGCGGAGCGCGGCACGCAGCGCCTGCTCCAGGCCCTCGCCCCCGGGGGACGGGGCGACGGGGGAGTGGGCGTCGTTGGTCGCGGCGTACCCGCGCAGCCACGCGCGCGGGGAGGCGCCACGGGCGCGCGCGTGGTCGCCGCGCTCCAGGACGAGCAGCCCGGCGCCCTCGCCGACGACGAAGCCGTCACGGTCGGCGTCGAACGGGCGCATGGCCGCCGCCGGATCGTCGCACCGCCTGCTCATCGCCCGCATCTGGCAGCCGCTGGCGATCAGCGGCCGGGAGCAGGGCGCCTCGGCCCCGCCGACCACGGCAACGTCGACCACCCCGGCGCGCAGCAGCTGGTAGCCGGTGCCGATGGCGTCGGTGCCCGAGGCGCAGGCCGTCGCGATCCCGAGCGCCGGTCCGGTGGCGCCGAGGGTGCGGCAGACGGCGCCCGCCGCGCTGTTGACGGTGATGGCCGAGGCCATCGACGGTGCCACCCGGCGCGGCCCGCGCGCGGCCAGCACGAGCTGCTGCTCGTCGTGGTACGTGATCCCGCCGTGCGAGGAGCCGATGACGACCGCGACGCGCCCGCCCTCCCAGCACTCCGGGTCGAGTCCGGCGTCGGCGACGGCCTCGTGCGCCGCGACGACCGCGAAGCGCGCGAACGGTGCCATCACCCGGGCGCTGACGGCATCGACCCACCGGCCGATGTCGAGCCCCTCGACGGTGTACGCGAAGTCGCACGGCAGCTCGCGAAGATTCTCGTGCGGGCCGACGTTCGACGGTGCCGTCGCGGTCGTCACCTCGCGCCAGGTCTGCTCGACGCCGAGGCCCGCGGCGCTGACGAGCCCCAGGCCGGTCACGGCGATGCCGTCGGCGGCACCGTCGGTGCGGGAGTCGTTGGTGAGATCCATTACGCTGTCCTCTGGCGTACGGCCGCGAGGAGTTGGCCGTACGTGTCACGGGAGGACAGCTCGATGTCCTCAAGATCGACGCCGTAACGTTCCTCCAGCAGCACTCGCAGCTCTTCCAAGGCCAGCGAGTCGAGCCGCAGTTGCAACAACGGCGTGTCCTCGGGCACCGAACGCGTGTCGATGCCGAAGTTTTTGGACAGCACCTCGCCTACGTGCGTCGCTACATCCATCAGTCTCCACACCCCTCCACCGGGCTTAACACAGGCGTACAACGCCGCGTACGCGGCACGAGTCACGGGCGTGGCGTGAATTCGACGCCCGGCCACCCTGGAGTGCGTGGGGAACAGGCCAGGGGCGAACGTGCTTGCGAGGAAGGGGCGTCGGGTGTCATCCTCTCCGCCATGACGACGCGAAAGGCGGACTCCGCCCTCGAACGATGAGCGGAGCGACGCGCCCCCGAAGCCGGGGCATCCACGCATCCTCTTCTTCTCTCTCTTCATCCCCCTCCTCTTTTCCCTCTTCCGAACAGCTCCGGCTCGTCCGCGCCTTGCGGGACGAATGGCTGGGGCACGGGCTGGCCACCGAGCCGGCCGACCGGCAGCGCGCCGAGGAAGCCGTGGCGGGGCTCTACCGGTTCATCGGCGCCCCGCCGCCCGCCTTCGTATGGGTCGACTCGCCCGCCGCCGCGCGTGAGTTGCTCGCCGAGGGGCGTACGGCCGACGGGGCGGCCTGGCGGCTCAGCGACGGATGGGACCGGCCGACGGTCGCGGGGCAGCTGGCCTCGCTGATGTCGGACCTGCGGGCCCGGCTCGACCGGTGGATCCGTGACCGCTCCCGGACGTGGCGGGGCAGCGCCGTGCGGCAGGCCGCGCGGGAGCTGGACTCCGGCGCGGACCCGGAGGCGGCGCGCGAAGCGGGCGTGACCCTGGAGACGTACATCGACACCGCCGTCCGCGAAGCGCTGGAGACCACGCTGCGCGACGCGCTGTGCGGGCCGGTGCGGACGGCGCTCCTCGGGAACGCGGGACCCGTGCTCGGCCTCACCTGGTACGGGCAGCAGGACGCCGCCTGGATCGGGCCGTACGACATCCGGCGGCGGGCCGGAGCCCTCCGCTATCGGCCGCGGGACGAGCAGCAGCTCGACCTGTGGGCCGAGCTGGCCCGGTCGGCCGGCTGGTGGTGGCCGTCCGGAGGGCGGTGCGTCCTGGCCGAACGGCCGCGGGACATCCGGACCGAGCCCCTGCCGGACGCCCGCCCCGGTGAGCTGCGGCTGCACCGGGACGACGGGCCCGCCGTGCGGTTCGCGGACGGCGCCGCCGTCCACGCGCTGCACGGCACGCACGTCCCCGAGTGGGTCGTCACCGACCCCACCGTCGAACGCATCCACGCCGAGACCAACGTCGAGGTGCGGCGCTCCGCCATCGAGCGCATCGGCTGGGAGACCTATGTCCAGCGCGCGGGCCTCGCCCTCGTCTCCACCGCGCCCGACCCCGGCAACCCCGGCTCCGAACTGCGCCTCTACCACGTGCCGCAGCAGGTCCAGGGCAGGCCATCGCGGGTCCTCCTCGCGGTCAACGGCTCGGTCGAGCCGGACGGACACCGCCGCCGGTACGGGCTGAGCGTGCCGCCGTACTTCGACGACCCGGTGGCGGCGGCCGGCTGGTCGTACGGGCTGAGCGGACGCGCGTACGCCGAGCTCGTCCGCCGCACATGAGCCCCGACGGGCCCTCCTCCTCTTCGTACCTTCCCTTCTCACACACCAAGGTGATGCCGCACATGAACATGAAGACGCACGCGACCACGTCCACGACCACTCTCGGCGAACTCTCCGCCCGTACCGGCCGCGACGTCCTCGCGCATCTGGAGCGCGAGGTCACCGTCCCCGTGGTGTCCGGGATCCAGGCGCAGGGCGACCTGATCGTCATCCCCGGCGCCCTCCTGGAGAACGTCCGGGAGTCGCGCTACGCCCACTGGACCGAGGTGCCGCCCGGCGGGGTCGAGCTGCTCCGCAGCGCCGGGGGCGGCAATCCGCACGCGCTCGTCGCCGACCCCGGCGCCTGCCGCTGGACCGAGTCCGTCCGCGACCTGACGGGTCTGTCCCTCGGCATGATCGAGGCCACGGCCGTCGCGTATCTGATCCACCCCGAGCACGGCGCGACCGGGATCGCCCCGGGACGGTACGTCGTACGGCGCCAGCGCGAGCGGGGCACGGGGAAGGGGCGCTGGAGCGCGGGGAACAGGATGATCCAGGACTGACGGGCCGCTCTCCTGCGCCGTGCGCCGTGCGCCGTGCGCGCCAGTGCCGCGTCAACGCGCTCCCCGTTCACGTCAGTGTCCCGTCAGGAGCCGGGGGTGCGGGGGCGGGGCGGGCATAGCTTCGGTGTGTTCTTCCGGAACGCCGAAGGAGCGTACGACATGGGTGAGTGCGAGTGCTGCCGTGGTGAGGACCCCGAGCCTGCCGAACGGGGCCCGGCCGGACCGCTGTTCGTGCCGGTCCGGCCGGGTACGGGCACGGGACCGGGGGCGACGGGGTGCGTGGCGCGGCTCTTCCGCACGCCGTGGGGCGGGCGTACGGCCGTGGGGTTCACGTCCGAGGGGCGGCTGACCGCCGTGCTGGGCGGCGGCCAGCCGTTCGTACGGCTGTCGGAGGCCGCGCTGCGGGCGCTGGCCGATCCGCTGGGCGGAGTCGGGCTGACCGTCGACCCGGTCGCACAGGGCGCTGCGCGATGAGCGCGCCGCCGCTGGCCGTACGGCGCGGGGCCCGGCCGGGCGGCCAGGACGAACTGGCCGTGTGGCCCGGCTCCGCCGCCCTCCTGGCGGAGGGGGACCTGGCCGTCGGGGGAGTGCCGCTGGGCGAGCTGGCGGGGCGGTTCGGGACACCGGTGTACGTGCTCGACGAGCACGAGGTCCGCGCCCGGTGCCGGGCCTACCGCGCCGCCTTCCCCGAGGCCGACGTCGTCTACGCCGCGAAGGCCTTCCTCTGCCGGGCCATGGCACGCTGGGTCCACGAGGAGGGCCTCGGGCTCGACGTCTGCTCGGCCGGGGAGCTGGAGCTCGCCGTCGCCGCCGGGGTCCCCGGCGAACGCCTCGTGCTGCACGGCAACGCCAAGAGCCCGGCCGACCTGGAGGCGGCGCTGCGGCTGCGGGCCGGGCGCATCGTGATCGACGGCCCGTCGGAGATCGCGCGCCTCGCCGCTGCCGTCGGGCGCGGCGGGCGGCAGCGGGTCCTGGTGCGCGTGGTGCCGGGCATCGAGGCGGGGGCGCACCCGAAGGTACGGACGGGGGCCGAGGGGCAGAAGTTCGGGCTGAGCCTCAGCGACGGCTCGGCGCTGCACGCCGTCGCGCGCGTCCTCGACCAGCCCCAGCTCGAACTCGCCGGGGTGCACTGCCATCTGGGCTCGCAGATCACCGACGTCAGGCCGTATCTCGCGGCCGTACGGCGGCTGGTCGGGCTGATGGCGCGGGTACGGGACGCCTACGGCGTCACGCTGCCCGAGCTGGACCTCGGCGGCGGGCACGGCATCGCCTACCGGCCCGGCGAGCCCGCGCTCGACCTCGGGCTGCTGGCCTCCAGGGTCCGCGCCGAGCTGACCGGTAGCTGCGCCGCCGCCGGGCTGCCCGTACCCCGGCTGACGCTGGAGCCGGGGCGCGCCGTCGCGGGCCCGGCCGGGGTCGCGGTCTACCGGGTGCTCGCGGTCAAACGGAACGGCGGCGGGCCGGTGTTCGTCGCCGTGGACGGCGGGATGAGCGACAACCCGCGGCCCGCGCTGTACGGCGTCGCGTACGCCCCCCGCCTCGTCGGCCGCCGCACCTCTGCCCCGTACGGGGCCGCCACGGTCGTCGGGCGGCACTGCGAGGCGGGCGACGTGCTCGCCGAGGACGTCGAGCTGCCCACGGACGTACGGGCGGGCGACCTGCTGGCCGTACCGGTGGCGGGGGCCTACCACCTGTCGATGGCCTCCGCCTACAACCTCGTCGGCCGCCCGCCCGTCGTCGCCGTCCGCGACGGCCACGCGCGGACCCTGGTCCGCCGCGAGACCCTGGCCGACTACCGGCGGCGCGATCTGGGCTGAGCCTGCGTCAGGCCTCGGACCTCGGTGCCGAGGAGGGGGTGCCCCTGCGCGTGCTACGCGGGCTGCGGGCGCGTGGATGGTCGCGCGCGCAGTTCCTCGCGCCCCTTCGGGGCGCTTGGCGCGCGGCCTGTTGGGTGTCCGGCGTACGCCGGGAAGGGACCGCCCTCGCCTCCGCGTCCCGCGCGGTTCCGCGCGCCCCTGCGGGGCGCTAGGGGGCTTCTGATGGATCTCCGTGGAGCAAGGAGAGGCGTCCGGTGCGTGCGATCGCAAGGCGCCGGGATGGCCTCGTAGCGGAGCTACTAGGCCATTTCGGCAACGCCGCGAGCGTGCGTGCCGGACGCCTCGACGCCGCGGAGATCCATCAGAAGCCCCCTAGTGGTCCTCGCCCGGTTCCAGGGGTGGGGCGGAGACGCCCAGGTTCGTGTGGCATTCCGGGTGGGCCACCTCGTGGTCCGGGGTGGGTTCGAGGGCCGAGGAGGGGACCAGGAGCCAGGCGAGTGCGGCGGAGACGGCGCACAGCGCGGCGCAGAGCAGCATCGCGGAGTCGAAGGCGCTGTCGACCGCGTCCGGCGAGGTGTAGTCGTGCGCGGAGAGCCCGACGGCCAGGGGGAGGACGGCGACGATGAGGAGCTGGGCCGCGCGGGCCGCCGCGTTGTTGACGCCGCTGGCGATGCCGGAGCGCGAGACGTCGAGGGAGGCGAGGACCGTGGCCGTCAGCGGCGCGACGAAGAGGCTCATGCCCAGCCCCTGGATCACCACGGCGGGCAGTACGTCGGTGACGTACGACGTGGAGCCGGGGCCCGTGCGGCGCAGGAGGAGCAGGCCGGCCGCCGTGATCAGCGGACCCAGCGTCAGGGGCAGGCGGGGCCCGACGCGCTGGGCCAGGGCGCCCGCCGGGGCGGAGAGCACGAGCATCAGCACGGTGATCGGCAGCGTGGAGACGCCCGCCTGGAACGCGCTGTAGCCCGCCGCCGTCTGGAGCTGGACGGGGAGGATGAAGAAGACGCCGCCGATCGCGGCGTACAGGAAGAGCGTCACGACGTTGACCGCCGAGAACAGCCGTACGGAGAAGATGCCCAGCGGCAGCATCGGGTGCGCGCGGCGCCGTTCCACCTGGACGAAGAGCGCCCCGCACGCCAGGCCGAGCGCCGCCGAGACGACGACCGCGGTGGCGGGCTCGTGCCCGGACGCGGCGATCAGCGCGTACGTGACGCCCGCGAGGCCCAGCGCGGCGAGCGTCGCGCCGAGCGTGTCGAAGTCGCCGGTGGCCTTGGGGTCGCGGCTCTCGGGCACGTGCCGTACGGCCACGAACACCACGGCCGCCGCGAGCGGCAGGTTGATCAGGAAGATCCAGCGCCAGCCCGGCCCGTCCACCAGCCAGCCCCCGAGGAACGGCCCGATGGCGCCCGCGACGCCGCCCAGCCCCGACCAGGCGCCGACCGCCTTCGCCCGGTCCTCCTGCCGGAACGTGGACTGCACCAGCGCCAGCGACCCCGGCGTCAGCAGCGCCCCGCCCACGCCCTGGAGGGCCCGCGCGGCGATCAGCACCTCGCTGTTCGGCGCGACCCCGCACAGCGCGGAGGCGAGCGCGAACCACACGACGCCGACGAGGAAGACCCGGCGCCGCCCGTACCGGTCGCCGAGCCCGCCGCCGAGGAGGATGAGGCCGGTGAGGGTGAGCATGTACGCGTTGACGGTCCACTGGAGGACGTCGAGCGTGGCGTCCAGGTCGCGGCCGAGGCGGGGCAGCGCGATGTTCACGATCGTGCCGTCCAGCAACGCCATGCCGGAGGCGAGCACGGACGCGCTCAGCACCCACCGCCCCTTGCGGGACGCCAGCGCCACTGTGCCGGCGCCGTTGCCGCTGGTTCCCTGCTCTTTCGCCATGCGGGGACCCTATGTGGTGCCGGACCGAGGTATGCCGCAGGCACGAGTCCCCGTGCCCGGCATGGGGGCTGCGCTTGCCAGCCCTGCGCCTTGCGCAGACCTCCCAAGCTTCACGGAAGGGTAGGGGGTGCCCCTTCAGGGGCGCGGGGAACTGCGCGACCAGCCACAGCGCGAGCCGCAGTCTGCAACGCACCGCAAGGGGCAGCCCCTACTCAGCCGCGGCACCGGGCCGCATCGCCTCGTTCATGCCCAGGTTGCTGATCAGGAGGCCGCCGTCCACCGGCAAGGTGATGCCGGTGATCCAGGCGGCGTCGGGGGAGGCCAGGAAGGTGATCGCGGCGGCGATGTCCGTCGGCTCGCCTACGCGGCCCAGGGGGTAGTGGGCGGCGACGCGGCTCAGGGCGTCCTCCCTGCCCGACCACGCGGGCGTACGGATCGTGCCCGGCTCGACGAGGTTGACGCGGACGCCGCGCGGCGCGCAGGAGACGGCGAGGGTGCGGGTGAGGGAGGCGAGGGCGGCCTTGGCGGCGCTGTAGGCGTGGTCGCCGAAGTGGCGTTCGGCGTTGACCGAGCCGACGGTGACGATCGAGGCGGAGCCGCCCGCCGCCGCGAGGTGCGGGAGTGCGGCCCGTACGCAGCGGGCCGCGCCGTGCAGGGTGACGTCGATGTCCTGGTACCAGGCGGCGCTGTCCAGGTCCTCGAAGGCCGAGGGGTCGGGGTGGCAGGAGTAGGCGTTGTTGACCAGCGTGTCCAGGCCGCCGAAGGTCTCCGCCGCGTGGGCGACGGCCGCCCGTACGGCCGCGTCGTCGGTCACGTCGCAGCCGTACGCCTCGGCGGTGCCGCCGTCCTCGGTGATCGCCGCGGCCACGCGTTCCGCGCGCTCCGGCTCCCGGTCCGTGACCAGGACGGCGGCGCCCTCGGCGGCGAAGCGGCGCGCGGTGGCCTCGCCGATGCCCCGTCCCGCGCCGGTGAGCAGGACCCGGTGTCCCGTGAATCGCCTCGTCGTCATCGTCATCGTCATCCGGTCATCCTCCGGGCAGCCCCCGGGCGCGCGCCAGGAGTCGTGCCAGGTGGATGCCCTGGCGGTCGGTCAGCTCGGCGAGCTGGGTACGGCAGCTGAAGCCGTCGGCCAGGACCGCCGTGTCCGGGTCCGCCTCGCGCACGGCGGGCAGGAGCTGCTGACCGGCGACGGCGACGGACACCTCGTGGTGGCCGCGCTCGACCCCGAAGTTGCCCGCGAGCCCGCAGCAGCCGCCCAGCCGCCGCACGTCGGCGCCCGCCTCGCGCAGCAGCGCGGCGTCCGCCTCCCAGCCGAGCACCGCGTGATGGTGACAGTGCGGCTGTGCCACGGCGGACGTGCCGGAGAGGTCCGGGGGCTCCCAGCCGGGCGTACGGGCGAGGAGCTCGGCGAGGGTGAGGGTGGCGGCGGCGACCTCGGCGGCGGCCTCCGATTCGGCGTCGGCCAGCAGTTCTTCCGTGTCCGTGCGGAGCACGCCCGTGCAGGAGGGTTCCAGGCCGACGACCGTGGCGCCCGCTCGGATGTGCGGGAGCAGGGCCCGTACCGTCTCGCGGGCCTGGTTGCGGGCGCCGTCCAGCTGGCCCGTGGAGATCCAGGTGAGGCCGCAGCAGACGGGGCGTTCGGTGACCGTCACGCGGTAGCCCGCGTCCTCCAGGACGGAGACGGCGGCGATGCCGGTCTCCGGCGAGAACGCCTCGGTGAAGGTGTCGACGAAGAGGACCACGTCGCCGTGGCGTCCGGGCGGCGAGTCGTGGCGGGCGAACCAGTGGCGGAAGCCGCGACGGGCGAACGCGGGCAGCTCGCGCCGTCCGTCGATGCCCGCGCCCCACGCGAGCAGCGGGCGCAGGGCGCGCGAGCGCAGCACCGCGTTGGCCAGCGACCGGCCGCCGGGCACCCGGCCGGTCAGCCGGGTCCAGCGGGGGAGGAGGCCCAGCGCGTAGTGGGCGCGGGGGCGGAGGCGGCGGCGGTAGCGCTGGTGGAGGGCCTCCGCCTTGTACGTGGCCATGTCCACGCCCGTGGGGCAGTCCGAGGCGCAGCCCTTGCAGGCGAGGCACAGGTCGAGCGCGTCGTGCAGCGCCTCGGAGCGCCAGCCGTCGGGGCCGAGCGCGCCGGAGACCACGTCCTGGAGGACGCGGGCCCGGCCCCGCGTGGAGTCCTTCTCGTCGCGGGTGGCCTGGAAGCTGGGGCACATCACCCCGGTCCCGCCCGAACGGGCCGTGTCCGCGCGGCACTTGCCGACGCCCGTGCAGCGGTGGACGGCGCGTGAGAGGTCGCCGCCGTCGTGGCGGTGGGCGAGGGCGAGGGTGGGGAGTTCACGGCGCGTGAGGGGTGGGGCGTGGGGGGCGCGCAGCGCGCTGTCCAGGGGGTCGGGGCGGACGATCACGCCCGGGTTGAGCAGGTCGTCGGGGTCGAGGACGCCCTTGACGCGCGCGAAGAGGGAGAGCGCCTTCGGCGAGTACATCAGCGGCAGCAGCTCGCCGCGCGCCCGCCCGTCCCCGTGCTCCCCGGAGAGGGAGCCGCCGTGACGGGCGACGAGCGCGGCGGCTTCGAGGAGGAAGTCGCGGAAGACGGAGGGGCGTTCGCGCAGCGGGAAGTCGATCCTGACGTGCACGCAGCCGTCGCCGAAGTGCCCGTACGGCGTGCCCGTCAGCCCGTGCGCGGAGAGCAGTTCCTCGAACTCCCGCAGATACGCGCCCAGCCGCTCGGGCGGCACCGCCGCGTCCTCCCATCCGGCGTGCGCGGGCTCCCCGGAGGGCGTGCGGGCGACCAGGCCCGCGCCGTCCTCGCGGATCTTCCACAGGGCCGCCGCCTGCGCCGGGTCCTCGACCGTACGGGCGTCGAGCGCGCCCGCGTCCGCCCTCAGCCGCTGGGCCGCGGCGAGCAGCGCGCGCTCGTCGTCCCCCGCCAGCTCGACCAGCAGCCAGCCGCCGCCGCGCGGGAGTTCGGGCACGGCGCCCGGGCCCTTGCGGGCGCGGACGGTGTCCGTGATCCGGGCGTCGAGGCCCTCGCAGGCCACGGGGGAGTGCGGGAGGAGCGCGGGCACGGCGTCCGCCGCCTCCGCCATCGTCGGGTAGCCGAGGACGACGAGGAGCCGCGCCGCCGCGTCCCGTACGAGCCGGACGCGGGCGGCGAGCGTGAGCGCGAGGGTGCCCTCGCTGCCGACGAGGGCACGCGGCACGTCGAAGCCGCGTTCGGGGAGGAGGTGTTCGAGGGAGTAGCCGGAGACCTGGCGGGGGAAGCGGCCCAGCTCGGTGCGGAGCAGGGCGAGTTCGCCGTCCGTCACGGCGCGCAGCCGGTCCAGGAGAGGGGAGGCGGTGGTGCGGTCCGGCACGGCGCCGAGCCGCAGGCGCTCGCCCGTACCGGTGAGGACGTCGAGGCCGAGGACGTTGTCGCTGGTGCGGCCGTAGCCGAGCGCGCGGGAGCCGCAGGCGTTGTTGCCGATCATCCCGCCGAGGGTCGCCCGGTTGTGGGTGGAGGGATCGGGGCCGAACCGCAGCCCGTACGGTGCCGCGGCGCGCTGGAGGTCCGCCTGGACGACGCCGGGTTCGACCAGCGCCGTACGGGCCTCGGGGTCCACCTCCCGGATCCGGTGCAGATGGCGGGAGGTGTCGAGGACGACGCCGGGTCCGACGGCGTTGCCCGCGAGGGAGGTGCCCGCGCCGCGCAGGGTGAGGGGCACCCCGTGCTCCGCGCACACCTCCCGTACGGCGGCGATCTCGTCGGCGTCCCGGGGGCGTACGACGGCGCGGGGGCGTACGCGGTAGAGCGAGGCGTCGGAGGCGTAGAGGGAGCGGGCGAGGTCCGAGTCGTCCACGTCCCCGACGCCCGCGCGGCGCAGCTCCGCGCCGAGATCGCCGGTCACGGGGCGACCTCCGCGGGCGCCACGTCCTCCACGGTCTTGGGGGGAGCGGTCCGTGCCGCCTCCGCGCGTGCCGCGGGGCGCAGCACGGCGATGAGGATCACCGAGAGCAGGCTGACGGCCGTCATCCCGACGACGTACAGCGTCAGCAGCCAGGGGCTGCCGCCGCCCGCCTTGAGCAGCGCGGTGAGGACGAGCGGGGTGATGCCGGAGGCGACGACGCCGGAGATCTGGTAGACGCAGGACACGCCGCTGTAGCGGACATGGGGCGGGAACAGCTCGGCGTAGAGCGCGGCCTGCGGGCCGTACATCGCGCCGTAGAAGATCCCTAGCGTCACCACGAGCACGCCGCCCATCAGCAGCGCCGAGCCGGTGTTGAAGAGCGCGAACGCCGGGAAGGCGGACACCCCGAAGAGCACCGTGCCGAGGCCGAAGGTGCGTAGTCGCCCGTACTTGTCGGAGAGATGGCCCCACAGCGGGATCATGGGGACGCAGACCGCGGAGGCCACCATCACGCCGATCAGGACGTGGGTGCGGGGCATGTCCAGCTCGGTCGTCGCGTAGGCGATGACGAAGACGCCCCAGGTGTTGAAGGCGATGCCCTCGGCCATGCGCGTGCCCATGCCGAGCAGCAGGCTCAGCTTCGAGGTGCGCAGCATCTCGACGAAGGGGATCCGGGCCTCGGCTCCCTCCTCCCGTACGGAGGTGAACGCGGGCGTCTCGAAGACCTGGAGCCTGATCCAGAGCCCGATCAGCACGAGGACCGCGCTGAGCAGGAAGGCGATGCGCCAGCCCCAGGAGAGGAACTGCTCGCTGCTGAGCGTGGAGGAGAGCAGCGCGAACACGCCGGTGCCGAGCATCAGTCCGGCGGGCACGCCGATCTGCGGCCAGCTCCCGAAGAAGCCCTTGCGGCCCTCGGGCGCGTGCTCCACGGACATCAGGACCGCGCCGCCCCACTCGCCGCCGATGCCGATGCCCTGCACGATGCGCAGGAAGACGAGGAGGATGGGCGCCCAGACGCCGATGGAGTCGTAGGTGGGCAGGACGCCGATGAGGAAGGTGCCGGCGCCCATCAGGAACATGGTGGTGACGAGCGCCGTCTTCCGGCCCACGCGGTCGCCGAAGTGGCCGAAGATGATGCCGCCGAGGGGGCGGGCGACGAAGCCGATCGCGAAGGCGGAGAACGCGATGAGGGTGCCGACGAGGCTGTCGAACTCGGGGAAGAAGAGCTTGTCGAAGACGATCCCGGCGGCGGTCCCGTAGAGGAAGAAGTCGTACCACTCGATGGTGGTGCCGATGGCTCCCGCGAGGGCGACCTTACGGGCGGGGGTCGGGGCTGGTGCGGCCTGTGACTGTTCTGGTGGTGCGGGCATGGCGGTGCCTCCTTCTCGCCAGGGGCGGCTGGCGTCGTGGCGTCACCAGTTGCGCAGTGACTCGCGGAAGATCTGTCCGGCGGCCTCGGTGGTCAGCGGGCGGGGGACGACGGAGAGCTGGCGGGACTGCTTCATCGCCCCGGCGACGAGCGTGTCGAGCTGGGGCTCGCCGTAGCCGAAGGCGGAGATGCCGTTGGGCATGCCGATGTCGCGCATGAGTTCGCGCAGCACGCGGGGCAGGGCCTCGGCGCCCTCGTCGGGGTCCACGGGGCGTCCACCGATGAGTTCGGCGGCGCGCAGATGGCGCTTCGGGTCGGCGGGGAAGGTGTAGCGGAACGCGGCCATGGCGGTGGAGGCCACGGCCTGGCCGTGCGGCACCATCGGCATCTCGGGGTACCCCTCGGCCTGGTAGCCCTCGACGGCTCCGGCGATGGGGTAGGCGTTGGCGTGCGGGATGTGGGTGCCCGCGTTGCCGAAGCCCATGCCGGTGACGGCGGAGGCGTAGGCCATGCCGTAGCGCGCGTCGAGGTCGTTGCCGTTCATCACGGCCTTGCGCAGATGGACGCCGACCAGCTCCATGGCCTTCTCGCACCACACGTCGCTGATCGGGTTGGCGCCGCAGAACGCCGCGCGGGCCTGCGCGTTCGGGAAGGCGGGGCGGGCGTCGAAGGAGAGCGCGGTGTAGCTCTCGGCGGCGTGTGTGAGGACGTCCATGCCGCTGGCGGCGGTGACCTGCGGCGGCACGGAGAGCGTGGTGAGCGGGTCGACGACGGCGAGCTGGGGGCGCAGCCGGGGGTGGCTGATCCCGGCCTTGAGGTGCAGATCGAGCAGGTCGACGACGCAGATCGAGGTCGCCTCGGAGCCGGTGCCCGAGGTGGTGGGCACGGCGATGAGCGGCTTGAGCTGCCCGTCGGGGACCCGGCCCCCGCCGATGGGCGGGGCGATGAAGTCCATGAGGGTGCCGTCGTGGCTGGTGAGCAGGTTGACGGCCTTCGCGGTGTCCATGGCGGAGCCGCCGCCGACGGCGACGTAGCCGTCCCAGGGGCCCGAACGGGCGTGGGCCACGGCCTCCTCGATGCTCTTGTCGGTCGGCTCGACGGCGACCCCGTCGTAGACGTCGACGGCGAGACCGGCCGCCTTGACGGCGTGCGCGACGCGGTCGGGTACGCCGCTGGCGGCGACGCCGGGGTCGGTGAGGACGAGGGCGTGGGTGACGCCGAGCGCCCGCAGGTCCTCGCCGATCTCGGCGAGGGCCCCGAGCCCGAACTTGAGGGAGGGCGCGGCCCAGGTGAAGACGGTCTCGGTGGGGTGGTCGAAGCGCGGCATGGAACGGAACCTCCTGGCGCGTGACACGGTGCACAGTGCGGGGAAACGCAATGTGGAATGGGCTCCACAATGTGGATTGGCGTTACGCTAGGAGGGGTTGCCCGGAGGGGTCAATGGGTGTGCACGGACCCGTTCCGGGCGCTGGGTAGGCTGCGGTGGCGGCGATCCGTACGTCGTTCCGTACGCCCGCGGGGCCTGTCGTGAGGAGAGAAACCGGGTGACCAGGAGTCCCGAGAGCCGGTCGGACGGCCGGTCCGAGAGCCGGTCCGGCACGCAGGCGATCGACCGGGCCATGGCCGTGCTGCGGCTGTTCATCGAGGCCGAGGGCGACGTCCAGGTCAGCGAGATCGTCGCCCGGCTGGCGCTGACGCCGGGCACGGCGCACCGCGTCGTACGGGCGCTGGCCGCCGAGGGCTTCCTCACCCGCAACCCGGCCAACGACGGCTACTACCTGGGCAGCACCGCGATCCTCCTCGGCCAGGCCGCGCAGCGCGCGCTCGGCGCCGACCGCGTGATGCCGCTGCTCAAGCAGCTCAACGCGGAGACGAGCGAGTCCGTGAACCTCGTCGTGCGGGACGGCGAGGAGTCGGTCGTCGTCATGCGCGTGCAGTCCACGATGCCGCTCCGCTTCGAGCAGCACCCGGGCGCCCGCTTCCCGCTCTACTCGACGGCGTCCGGCAAGGTGCTGATGGCCTGGGCCGAGGACGCCGAGGAGTACCTCGCCGGGCTGCCCGCCGCGCTGCCCGGCGTCACCGCGCGGACGCTCGCGACCCCGGCCGAGGTCGCGGAGGAGCTGGAGCGCACCCGCGAGCGGGGCCACAGCGTCGACAACGAGGAGAACGTCGAGGGCGTCTCCAGCATCGGAGCCCCCGTGCTCGACGGGCGGGGCCTGGCGCACGCGGCGCTCGTCGTCCAGGTGCCGACGGTCCGCCTCCCGGCCGAGCGCGTCGACCGGCTGGCCCCCCGGCTCCGCGAGATCGCCGGCCAGGTGGCGGAGGTCCTCCCGGCCGACCGTCCGATGCGGGTGGGCCGTTCCTGAGGGAGTCGGCGTGCCCGGTGTCCCGCACCCCTGACGGGGCGCTTGTCCGGGGCAGTTTTTCGGCGAAGTCGGGAACTTTTGCCAGTCTGGTTCAGACCAATGACGTGGTGCGGTGCGCTCAGCACAATGGGCCCCGCACGACCCGGAACTCCCCATGTCAGCGAAAGGGTCTGCTCCCCCATGGTCTCCGACGACACGGCCGCGGTGACGGAACCGCTCCCCGGCCCCTCCCGGCCGTCCGGCGGCGAACGGCGCGTCACGCTCCGCCGTGACATCCGCGCCGCCGGACTCGACTTCGGCGTGAGCCTGCTGGTGACCGCCGCCGTCTTCGCGCTGCTGTACGCGCGGATACGCTCCGGCGCCTCCGACACCGTCAAGGTCATGCCGTTCATGAAGGACGCCGACACCTTCTGGATGTACTGGCTCAGCCAGGCGTTCGGCTGGTCCGCGCTGCTCTGGGCGTACGGCACCGTGGTCGTCGGGCTGCTGCTCGCCGGGCCCCGCCCCGGCCGGTTCGCGCGCTCGCACGCCGCGATGGAGCGGCTGCACCGGACGACCAGCCTCAGCGCCATCGTGCTGATCTTCGCCCACGCGCTGATGTTCGCCGCCGAACTCGTCCGCTACGAGACGAAACTGAGCTGGACGACCCGCTTCGGGAAGGCGTTCGTCGACACGTTCGTCCCCGGCGGCTACTCCTCGGGCACCGGCGAGATCGCCATCCCGATCGGCCAGGCCGCGCTCTACACCGCCATCCCGCTCGGCCTGCTCTTCTACTGGCGCCACCGCATCGGCGCCCGCGCCTGGCGGGCCCTGCACCGCTTCGTCATCGTCGTCTACGTGCTCAGCGTCTGGCACACCCTGCTCTACGGCACCAACGTCTGGTACGACGGCTGGCCCCGCACCACCCTCTGGGCCCTCCAGCTCCCCGTCGCGGCGCTGTTCCTCCACCGCCTGCTCCGCCCGCTGCGGCGCGGCGAACGGCCCGGAAAGCCCACCGGCACACGGCAGTTGGTCCGCTGGGCGGTGCTGCTGGCCGCCGTCGCGACACTGGTCGCGCTCTGCGCCGTACTGCTCTCCGGGCGCGACGGCGGACGGGCCAGGTCCTCGGCCTCAGCGGCGGGCGCGCACGATCAGCCGCTCGGCGTCTCCGTCGTAGGGCCGCGCGTCGAAACCGCCGAAGGTCTCGACCTCTGAGAACCCGGCGTCCCGGAGCATGCGGCGCAGCTCCGCCGCCGTGTACATGAACCACTCCAGCCGCGCCCGGTACGCGCGTTCGCCCCGCACCAGCACCCAGTCGCTGCGGAGCCGCTCCCAGCCCTCCAGCACGGTGTCGGTCTGGAAGACGGTGTCCTCGCCGTGGCGCACGGCCTTCGTGCCGTGCGCCCGGCGCGCGAGCAGCTCCTTGCCCGCGAGGTCGAGCAGCAGCGTGCCGCCCGGGCGCAGCGCCGCGAGCGTGGCGTCCAGGACGGCGGCGTTGTCGGCCGGGTCCTCGAAGTAGCCGAACGACGTGAAGAGGTTGAGCACCACGTCGTACGCGCCGGGCTCCCGCACCTCGCGCGCGTCGGCCTCGACCAGGCGCGGGGCCACTCCGGCGGCCCGGCAGTGTTCCCCCGCCTTCTTCAGCATGGCCGGGCTGCGGTCCACGCCCGTCGTGTCGTGACCGCGCGCGGCCAGCGGGGCGGTGAACACGCCCGCGCCGCAGCACATGTCGAGGATCCGTGTGCCGGGCGGGAAGTCGAGGAGCGGAGAGTCCGCGACCAGCGCGGCGGCCTGCGTGAAGCGGCTCTCGGGGAAGAGGATGTCGTAGAAGTCGGTCCAGAAGTCCTCGGTGTCGAAGGTGTTCACACGGTCTCCCGTTCTCGTGGGTGGCGGAGGAGGGCGAGGGCGAGCAGGGGCGGCAGGACGGCGCACTGCGCGGCGGCCACCAGCCAGAAGACGGCCCCGTCCCCGCCGCCCAGCGCCCCGCCGAGCACGCCGCTGGCACAGGCGCCGAGCCCGGCGGCGAGGCGCTGCTGGCCGAAGACGGCCGCGTCGGAACGGGGCGAACGGGCCAGCGCCTCCAGGTCGTTCTTCAGGAACAGCACCAGGTCACCGAAGGTGATCAGCGCGGCGCCCAGCAGGATCGCGGCACGCGAGCCCGCCGCGAGCACCGCCATCCCGGCGGCGAGCGCGGCGAAGCCGAGGGCCAGCGCGCGGGCGTAGGGCAGCCGCCCGATCCATCCGGACGCGAGCGGCTGCACGACGATCACCTGGAGGAAGCAGGTGAGCAGCACGAGGCTGTAGAACTGCGCCGAGGCCCGCTCGACCGCGAAGACGGCCAGGTAGTGCTGGAAGTAGAAGTAGAGGTAGAAGCTGAGGACGGTCGCGGCGAAGGGGAGCGGGGCCGCACCTTGCAGGAGACCGTGCAGACCGTGCCGGGCCGGAACGCCCGTGCTGGGGCCGTCTGACACGGGGCTGTCCGTGACGGGGCCGTGCGCGGTGGGGCCTTCCGCCACGGAAGCGTCCGCGACGGAACGGTCCGCGACGAGAACGTCCGTGGCGGGACCGCCCGGCACGGGGCCGTCCGGCACCGTGCCGGTTGCTACCGCACGGTCCGGCAGTCGCGCGTGGCCCGCCGTCATCAGGACGAACAGCGCCGTGACGGCCACGAACAGGCCGCCCGGCGCCGACAGGACGAAGGGGCCCGCGATCAACGGGCCCGCTGCCATCCCCGCGTTCAGCGCCGCGTTGCTCACCGAGAGGAAGGCCGGGCGGCGCTCGGCGGGGACGCCGTGCACCAGGTACGCCTTGTTCGCGGGCAGGTAGAGCGCCGCGCCGCAGCACGTCAGCAGCAGCGCGGCGACCGCGAGGTGCGGCCAGCGCAGCGCCGCCACGAACGCCGCGAACCCGGCCGAGCGCAGCGCCAGCGCCCACACCATCGTCCGCCGCAGCCCCGCCCGTTCGGCCAGCGCGCCGCCGAAGATCCCGCCGGAGAACTGCACCAGCGAGGCCACCGCCAGCACCACGCCGACCGCGCCCATGCCCATCCCCAGCCGCTCGTGCAGGAAGACGGACATGAAGGGCAGCACCATGAAGCTGCCGAGCGGGATGAGGAAGGAGCTGAGCAGCAGGAATCGGGCCCCGCCGTTGAGACCATGTGCCGAGAATGGGGTGCCCCTGAAGGCGCGTCGCGGGCTGCGGGTGTGTTGTGGCTTGTCGCGCCCACGCGGCGGAGCCGCATGTGTATCGGCCCCGCGCCCCTTACGGGGCACTTGTGAGTACCCGGAGAGTATTTGCGGCGGCCACAGCCCGGTGCGTCGCCAGCTCTGCCGTCGGGCCCTCGGCGTAGAGGATTCCGGCGTAGCCGCGGCTGTCGGTGAGGTGTTCCAGCGGGGCGCCCGGCGGCTTCGTCGGGTACCAGCGCGGCGCGCCCGGCATCCCCGCCAGCCGGTCGAGTCCGGCCACGCCGGTCAGCATGCCGGGGCTGTCCGGATAGCCGAGGACGAAGGCCGAGGCGGGCCCGTCGCCGGGCACGCGCGCGTCCATCAGGCCGGGCCGCGTACCGAGTGCGGCCTGGACCATCGCCTCGTACACGTTGACGCCCAGCGCCCGGCACATGCCCTCCGCGACGAGCGCCCCGCCGATGCGCGGGTTGACCTCGACGATCTCCGGCCCGTCCCCGGTGAGCGCGAACTCGACGTGCGCGAAGCGGTCGGTGTAGCCGAGCGCGGCCAGTACGCGGTCGAGCCACCCCTCCAGCTCCTCGTGCTCCCCCTCCGGGAAGGCCACGGGGAACGCGGTGATCTCCTCGCGGAAGAGCGGCTCCCGCGACATCAGCCTGCTGGAGACCCCGAGCAGCCGGGTGCGCCCGTCCCAGGTGAGGGTCTCGGCGCTGTAGACGGGTCCGCTGAAGTACGGCTCCGCGAAGCGCCTGCCCTTGAGGTCCGCCGGGGACTCGGCGAGTGCCGCGCGCAGTTCACCGGCGTCCCGTACCAGGCGTACGTTCATGCTGCCGGTGCCCGCCGTGTCCTTGAGGACGGCGGGGAAGCCGGTCTCCGACTCGACGAGTTTGACCAGCCGCTCGGGGTCGGGGTCCTCCACCGCGCGGCCCCGGCTCAGCCCCGCCCCGTACAGCCGTTCGCGGACGCGTGCCTTGTCGCGGGCCAGCCGCAGCGCCGTCGCGTCCAGGCCGGGCAGTCCGAAGCGGGCGGTCAGATCGGCCCCGGGCAGCATCCAGGTGTCGGTCGAGCTGATCAGCCCGCGCAGCGACCGTACGCGGGCCAGCTCGGCGGCGACGGCCTCGGTGTCGAACGTTTCGACGCGGACGATGTCGAGCGCGCTCTCGTCCAGGGACTCCAGCTCGTGGTGGTAGTACGCGGGGTCCCGGGTGAGGAGGACCAGGCACTCGCCCAGCCGGCCGGCCGCGTCGGCCAGTCGGCCGAGGCCGAACGTGAGCGCTTCCAGCGAGACGACCGTCATGCCGTGCGCTCCTTCTCGGGGGAGTGGTCGTGGTCGTACGGCGCCCGGTCCCAGGCCATCACCGACCAGGGCATGGCCAGTTCGGCGAGCGAGCCGATCTCGGCGGGGCGGAGCGCGGCGGTGTCCGGGGCCTCCGCGTGCCGGGCGAAGACCCGCTGCACGTAACGGTGGCCGGTGTCCGCGCCGATCACCAGGTGGAGCCGTCCGGGGTCGCGGCGCGCCTCCCAGCGCGCGACGAGGTGCGCGGCCCCCGTGGAGAGCCCGGCGAAGACGGCGTGCTCGCGCAGCAGCGCGACGGTGCCCGCCATGGCGTGCGTGAAGTCGAGCCAGTGGACGGTGTCGTAGAGGTGGTGGCGGACGTTGGCGAAGGGGATCGAGGAGCCGATTCCCGCGATGATGGCCTCGGGGTCGTGGTGGTCCTCGCTGCCGAACGTGACGCTCCCGAAGGGCTGGACGCCGACCAGCCGGACGTCCGGGACGTGGTGGCGCAGCCGTTCGGTGAGCCCACCCGTGGAGGCGCCGGAGCCGACGCCGCCGACGACGGTCAGCGGACGGTCGGGAAGGGCCGCGGCGAGCTTCCCGGCGATCTCGTGGTAGCCCGCGCAGTGGATCCGGTCGTGGTACTGGCGCATCCAGTGCGCGTCGGGCCGCTCGGCGAGGATCTCCTTGACGCGGGCGACGCGCAGCTTCTGGTCGAGCTTGAGGTCCTTGGACGGGGCGACCTGCTCCACCGTCGCGCCCAGGATCTCCAGCTGGGCGAGGGTCGTGGTGTCCACGGTGGTGGAGGCGACGATGTGGCAGCGGGTGCCGTAGCGGTGGCAGGCGAGCGCGAGGGCGTACGCGTAGATCCCGCTGGAGCTGTCGACGAGGGTGTGGCCGGGGCGGATCGTGCCGCGGTCCAGCAGGCCGCGGACGGCGGCGAGCGCGGAATAGATCTTCATGGACTCGAACCGGACGAGGACGACCCGCTCCGAGAGCCGGACCAGCAGCGGGGACTTGAGGGCTTCGGCCATGTGACGGTGGATCACCAGCAGCCTCCCTGGGCGAACGAACACTGATGCCCGAGCGTGCGGAAGAACGCGGACAGCTCACCCTTGAGCCGGGGGCCCGGGCGTTCGGCGTAGAGGTAGCCGACGAGGGAGCCGGTGTGCGCGACGAACACCCCGTCGGCGGCGAACTCGTGGCGGGCGTCGAGCACGGCCTCGAACACCGCCTTGGGCAGGACCTCCTGACCGAGCGCGGCGCTGCTCGTCGCGGCGCGCGCCACCGCGCGCGGGTCGTGCGCGGAGAAGCCCTTGAGCATGCTGTCGAGGCAGCGCGCGTACTCGGTGGAGCGCCGCCGGTAGTGGGTCAGGAGGGCCCCGGTCACGGCCTCGGTGTCGACGGTGCCGGGCTCGCGGACGTAGGCGGTGTGGAAGCGGACGGAGGTGCCGAGGCGGCGCACGACGCGGTGCCGGGCGCTGAGGTGGAGGGCGAACTCGTCGAGGAAGACGCTGTCCGCGCGCTCGATCGCGGCCAGTACGTCCAGGAGGGACCGGAGGTCGGAGGGGAGCGCCAGAACCTGGGCGAGGCAGCGCAGCGCCGAGACGACGTCGGCGGTCGAACTGGCCATGCCCACCCCGACGTCCAGCTCGGAGTGGTGCTCCCAGGCGCCGGGCGGGAGCGTGCGCCCGTGCTGCTCCAGGAAGAGCCGGACGGCACGTGCGGCCTTCTCGCCGGGCGGGAGGGAAGGGGCCTTCTCGGGCTTGGCCCCGGTGGTGAAGTGGTGCCAGGAGTGACGGTCGACGGGGAGCGACACGAGCGCGATCTCCCGCTCCCCGTCGCAGGTCACCGGCCCCTGATACAGCTCGCCGAGGGTGCCGTGACACGCCCCGGAGAAGGTCCGGGTCCGGGGCGCGTACGGCGACGGCTGCGGCGGCATCGAGGCCCTTCCGTAGAGGCCCGGTCAAAGGTCCAGTCCAATATGACGTGACGGGTGCGGTTACGGAAGAGGTCGTTCGGATCAGCGCGTGAGTTCCCGCTACTCCTCGGGCACTCCGGACCAGGTGAACGTCGCCACAGCTCCCGCAGGGAGCTCGTACTCCGCCGACTTGCCACCCTCCGTGACGGAGAACCGTCGCGTTTCGTCCGTCGGGTTGAGGACCACGGCGGCGCGGGAGCCGTCGGGGTTCTCGAAGACGACGTTCTGCACGCCGCCGGACCCCTCGCTCGTGGAGCCGACGCGCCGCGCGCCCCGGTCCACGAAGCGGGAGACGTGGCCGAGCGAGTAGAACTCGGCGTTCTTCGCGGCCTTGCCGCCCTCGACCTCCACGACGCCGTTGCAGCGCGTCCCGCAGTTGCCGAAGTGCGGCCCGCCCTTGGCGTCCAGCGCGAGGTTCCACAGCACGACCGTCTCGGACCCGGAGCGCAGGCTGCGGATGACGAGGTTCTCCGTCTGCCACTTGAGGGTGTCGGGGAACGTCCTCGCCGGGTCGTCGCTGTCCGTGCCCGAGCACTCGGTGAAGAAGACCCGCTCGCCCGCGTCCCGTACCTGCTGCTGGGCCTCGGGCTGCCCGCCGTAGCAGTGGAAGGCCGCGCCCTGCACGCGCTCGACGTCCTTCGTCTTCTCCAGGACTTCGAGCGGGTACTCGGGCTTGTCCCAGTTGTGGTCGTACGCGAACAGCCCGGTGTCGAGCCCCGCCGCCGTCAGCTTGCCGTCCAGCACGCGGAGGAAGTCGGCCTGTTCGGCCGCCGACATGTGCGTGGAGGGGTACGTCGTCTCGAACAGCGGCTCGTTCTGCACCGTCAGCTCGTCGAGCGGCACGCCCGCTTCGGCGTACGCCTTGGCCGTACGGACGAGATAGTCCGCGTACTCCTCGTAGCTCTCGCGCTTGAGGCTGCCGCCCTCCAGCTTGCCGCCGTCCTTCATCCAGGCGGGCGGCGACCAGGGCGTGCCCATGACGCGGATGCCGGGGTTGATCTTCTTGGCCGCGCGGACGAGGGGCAGCACCTCCTTCTCGTCCCGGGCGAGGGAGAACGAGCCCTGCTGGTCCTCGTACGTGAAGTAGGGCAGCTCGGCGACGAAGTCGGAGCCGCCGAGGGGCTGGCGGAGATAGTCCAGCCCGATGCCGTCGCCTTGACCGTCACTGAAGAGGTCGGCCAGCAGTGCGTCGCGCTCGCCCTGCGGCAGGCCGCCGATCAGCCGCGCCGAGGCCTCGGTGACCGAGGCGCCCGCGCCGGTGAACTCCTGCTCCTTCTCGCCGGTGTCCACGCGGATGTCGACCGGCTGGGCGCTCCCGTCGAACGTCGCGTCGTCGCCGCGCGCGAGCCGCTTCCCGCCGTCCGCCGTCGTGATCCACACCTGCGCGGTGGTGGCCTGGGCGCCGTCCGCCTGACCGGCGGCCGTCAGGGCGAGGAGGCAGGCGGAGCCGAGAAGTGCCGCTTTCCGTAGCTTTCTGGGGTTTCTCGAATGCATGCCGGGATCCTCCCGCCCTCAGCCGCCGTATTCCGTGAGGTACGCGACCTGGTTCCCCTTGTCGGCGGGGCCGCCGGTGCCGTTGACGACGTGCGCGATGGTGCCGGTGCCGCCGAGGGAGACGGCGACCATGTGGTGCAGCTTCACGCCCGCCGCCTCCGGCACCTCGAACGCGCGGTCGGCGGCGACGTCGGGGTTCACGTTGAAGAAGCAGTACGAGCCCATGCCCCACGCCTCGTGGTCGCGCACCCCGTCGGCGACCTTGTACGCGGCGAAGCCGCGCGTGTCGCCGTTCATCCAGGAGCCCTGGTCCGGCGGGTCGTAGGGCATCTCGTTCTGGAAGAAGTACGTCCGGCCGCGCTCGCCGTTCCACTCCACCTGGTACTTCTGGTAGTGCTCGGCGAAGAGCCCGTAGAACGTCACGTCGTCCCCGTGCACGACGAGCCCGGTGTCGGCCGGATTCGTCTCCCAGCCGATCCCGTCCCCGTGGTCGCCGCGCCACAGCCAGGTGTGGTCGCCGATCACGTGGTTGCTGTGCACGACGAGGCTGCGGGTCGCCTGCGCGGCGTGCGGGCCGCCGATGCGGAAGAAGACGTCGTGCAGCGAGGTCGGGTCCGCCGCGTGGTCGCCGTCCGCGCCCTCCGCCCCGACCTCCATCAGCGTGGGCGAGCCGCCCTCCCCGGCGTCGACCAGGAACCCGGCGAGCTTCACGCCGTCCACGTCGGCGACGGTCATCGCGGCCTTGCCCGCGGCCGGTACGAGCGTGGCGAGCCCGAGACCGAGCACGACGGTGCCCGCGCGGGTCACCTTCAGCGTGTCGCCCAGCGCGTAGACGCCGGGGGTGAGCAGCAGGTGCTTGCCGCCGCCGAGGGCCTCGTTCATGGCGTCGGCGGAGGTGTCGGGGGTGGCGATGAGGAAGTCACCGACGGGCAGCGACTCACCCTCGGGCCTGCCGCCGCCGTCCCAGGACGTGCCCGTCGACCCGGTGCGCAGCGCGGGCACGAACACGGCGAAGTCGCCCGCGTCGTCCACGTACAGGAACGGCTTCTCGCGCACCTTCGGCGTCTTCTCGACGCGCGTGTACGGCGGGCTGGGGAAGTCCCCGGCGGGGGCGTTCCGCGCCCCGACGAAGACCATGTTCCAGTTGGAGCCCTCCCAGCCGCCCCAGTCGGTGTTCCGCGAGAGCCACTGCTGCTGCGAGCCGGAGCGGACCTGGCCGTCGACCTTCGTGTCGGCCATCAGCCCGCCGCTGGACCAGCCGCCGTCGTCGAGCTGGAGATCGCCGCGTACGTGCATCCTGCGGTACGGCGCGGCCTGCGAGACCGCCCAGCGGTCGGCGCCGCCCTTGGGCTCGACGCACAGGTTCTCGGCGCAGCGCCAGAAGTTCTGCGTGGCGTTCCCGTCGAACCAGTCCGCCTCCGCGTGCACCGCGCCCTTGACGGTGACGTCGTCGGGGGAGAGGCCGAGGCCCGCGATGTGCGTGTAGAACCCGATGCTGGCGTCGACGCCGTCGTAGGTGCCGGGCTTGAACAGCACCGCGTACCGGCCGTCCCCGAACTGGGCTTCTTCTTGTTTGCCGAACACGTCATCGAGGCGGGCCTGGATCTCCGCGATCGGCGTATCGGGCCCGAACACACTCACGTTCGGCCCGAAGTCGGGCTCGGCCGCCTTCTTCTTGCCGGGTACGGCGTTCGCCCCGGCGGCGATCCCGATCCCGCCGATGCCGGCAGCGGCGAGACCGCCTAGGAGGGTACGTCTGCGTATGTGGGGGGACATTGCGGCGTCCTTTCACTCTGTGGGGGTACGGGTGCGCCCCGGCAGGGGCGCGGGGCTGTGCTTGCTGTGCGACTCCAGGAGGTAGGGGCTTGCCCCTTCTCCCTGGGGGCGCGGGGCTGTGTCTGCTGTGCGGCTCCGCCGCGTGGGCGCGCCCGGTCACGACACGTCGGGGCTTGCCCCTTTGCCCTCAGGGGCGCGGGGAACTGCGCGACAAGCCACGACGCGGCGGCAGTCCGCGAAGCACAGCCCGGGGCTCCCCGAACCCGGCCCTGTACGCGGGGCACCCGGCGTGGGGGGCTGCGCTTGCCAACCCTGCGCCTTGCGCAGACTTCCCAAGCTTCGCGGGAGGGAGGAGTAGGGGCGCAGCCCCAAGCACAGTGGGGCGGAGGGAGCAGCAGCCATGCCCCGGCAGGGGCGCGGGGAACTGCGCGAGCAATCGGGCACGAGCAGGGGCACCCCCTGCGCAGGGGAGAGCAGGGGGTGCCCCTCCTGTGGGGGTCAGGCGGCGCGGGAGCGCCGGGCACGGTGGCCGCGGACCAGGTCCGCGTAGTGACGGCCGCTGCCCTTGATCGTGCGGCGTTGCGTCGAGTAATCGACATGGACGAGGCCGAACCGCTTCGCGTACCCGTACGCCCACTCGAAGTTGTCGAGCAGCGACCAGGCGAAATAGCCGGCCAGCGGAACTCCCTCGCGCACAGCCCGCGCGCACGCGGCGAGGTGTTCGTCCAGGTAGCGGGTCCGTTCGGGGTCGTGGACCTGGCCGTCGGGGCCGACGACGTCGGGGTACGCGGAGCCGTTCTCCGTGACGTACAGGCAGCGGGCCCCGTACTCCTCGGTGATCCGGCGCAGGGTCTTCGTCAGGCCCTCGGCGTAGACCTCCCAGCCCATGCCCGTGACCCGTGTCCCCGCCGGGAGGTCGATCGGGCGGGCGTGCGGGAGAGGCCCGGTCGGATCGTCGGCGGTGACGCTGCGGAAGTAGTAGTTGAGGCCGAGCCAGTCGAGCGGGGCTGCGATGGTCTCCAGGTCCCCCGCCTGCACAGGCGGCTCGGTGCCGTACAGGTCGACCATGTCCTGCGGGTAGCCGCGCCCGTGCAGCGGGTCCATCCACCAGCGGTTGTTGTGCCCGTCGGAGCGGTACGCCGCCGCGCGGTCGGCGTCGCTGTCGGTGGCGGGGTCGCAGTGGGTGAGGTTGTTGACGATGCCGACGCGGGCGCCGGGGACGGCGGCGCGTATCGCCTGGGTGGCGAGCCCGTGGCCCAGGTGGAGGTGGAAGGAGGCGCGGACCGCCGCCGCCATGTCCGTCAGGCCGGGCGCCATCGTGCCCTCGTAGTGGCCGATCCAGGCCGAGCAGAGCGGCTCGTTGAGCGTCGCCCAGTTCTGGATCCGGTCGCCGAGGCGGTCGGCGACGGCCGCCGCGTACGCCGCGAAGTGCTCGGCGGTCTCGCGCGCGGGCCAGCCGCCCCGGTCCTGGAGGGTCTGCGGCAGGTCCCAGTGGTAGAGGGTGGGGAAGGGGGTGATCCCCGCCTCCAGGAGGGCGTCGGTGAGGCGGTCGTAGAAGGCCAGCCCGCGCTCGTTCACCGCGCCGTCGCCGTCGGGGACGACGCGCGGCCAGGCGATCGAGAAGCGGTAGGCGTCCACGCCGAGTTGGCCCAGCAGCCCCAGGTCCTCGCGCCATCGGTGGTAGTGGTCGCAGGCCACGTCGCCGGTGTCGCCGCCCGCGACCTTGCCGGGGGTGTGGCTGAAGGTGTCCCAGATGGAGGGGGAGCGGCCGTCCTCGGACGCGGCGCCTTCGATCTGGTACGCGGCCGTGGCCGCCCCCCACACGAAGTCGGCGGGGAGCGCGGCGAGGTCGGGGTGGTGCGTGTCGCTCACGGAGTTCCTTTCGGCGAGGGTCACTTGACGGCACCGGCGGTGAGACCGGCGACGAGGTAGCGCTGGAGCAGCAGGAACCCGGCGACGACAGGCACGCTCACCACGAGCGAGGCGGCCATGACCTGGTTCCAGTAGACCTCGGTCTGGTTGGCGTAGCCCTGGAGGCCGATCGCCAGGGTGCGGGTCGTGTCGTTCGTCATGACGGAGGCGAAGAGGACCTCGCCCCAGGCCGTCATGAAGGAGTAGACGGCGACGGCGACGATGCCGGGCACGGCGGCCGGGACGACGACCCGGAACAGCGCGCCGAGCGGCCCGCAGCCGTCGACCTGCGCGGCCTCGTCCAGGTCGCGCGGGATCGAGTCGAAGTACCCGGCGAGCATCCAGATCGACAGCGGCAGGGTGAACGTCATGTAGGTGAGGATCAGTCCGCCGCGCGAGCCGTAGAGCGCGATGCCGGTGGCGTTGCCGAGGTTGACGAAGATCAGGAAGAGGGGGAGGAGGAAGAGGATGCCGGGGAACATCTGCGTGGACAGGATGGTGACCGTGAAGAGCCGCTTGCCCCGGAAGCGGTAGCGGCTCACCGCGTACGCCGCGAAGACCGCGACGACGACGGAGCAGACGGTCGCGGCGCCCGCCACGACGAGGGAGTTCATGAAGTAGCGGGCGAGGGGGATGGTGTCCCAGATGTCGGCGTACGGCTGGAGCGTGATCCGTGTGGGGATCCACCGGAAGCCTCCGGTGACGTCCTCCAGCGGCTTGAGCGAGGTGCTCAGCATGGCGTAGAGCGGAATCGCGGCGAACGCCGCGAGCAGCGTGAGCAGGACCCGGCGCGTCCAGACGAAGGAGGGCGGCGGGGCGGTGGGGCTGCGGCGCCGTCGCCCTGCGGAGCGTGGGCCGGTTCCGTGGCCGGGGGGTCCGGGGGGCGGAGCCCCCCGATCGGGGGTCCGAGGGGGCTCCGCCCCTTCGTCGGGGGTTCCGAAGGGAGCGAAGCCCCCTTCGGATTCGGGAAGGGGCGGGCTCGGGGAGAGCCTCTCGCCGGCACGATCAGACATGTGCGTCACCCCTCCCGCTCCGCTGGGTCAGCCACAGATAGAGGCCCGTCACGACCATCAGGAAGAGGAGCAGCAGCACGGACATCGCCGAGCCCGCTCCGAAGTCCCAGGTCACGAACGACGACTGGTAGATGTGCAGCGAGATCAGGTCGGCGGACTCGGGCGCCGACTTGCCGAAGAGCACGTACGGGACGTTGAAGTCGTTGAACGTCCACAGGAAGAGCACCAGCAGGAGGACGAGGTTCACGGGCCGCAGCGAGGGCAGCGTGACGTGGCGTATCTGCCGCCAGATCCCGGCGCCGTCCATCTGCGCGGCCTCGTACACGTCGCGGGGGATGTTCTGGAGCGCGGCCGTCAGCATGAGGAACGCGAACGGCCAGGTGCGCCAGACCGAGACGACGACGAGCGAGACGAAGCTGTTGTCGCCGACGAGCCAGAACGAGGGCGAGTCGGTGATCCCCAACTGCTCGTGCAGCACATGGTTCACGAGCCCCGTGTCGCGCTGGAGCATGAACGACCAGGTGATCACGGCGGCGTACACGGGCAGCGCGTACGGCGTGAGGAACAGCGCGCGGAGCAGTCCCCGCCCCCGGAAGGTGTCCTGCATGAGGATCGCCGCCGTCGCCCCCAGCAGCCACGCGAACCCCACGGCCAGCACCGTGAAGCCGCAGGTGAGGGCGAAGGAGCGGAGCAGGGCCTCGCCGACGGGGGCGTTGACGTCGACCGCGACATGGAAGTTGTCGAGCCCCGCCCAGGGCGCGGCGCCCCACTCCCGGATGTACTCCTGCGTCAGCTCCTTGAACGCCATCACGATGCCGATGACCATCGGGATGAGATGGATGAGGAGTTCGAGGACCAGCGCGGGCAGCAGCAGGAGGTAGGGGAGGCCGCCGCGCCGGACGCGTTCGACGAGAGCGCTCATGGCAGGCATGGCCGGCGGCTCACTTGTCGCGCATCTGCTGCTGGGCCTTGGTGAGGCGTTCCTTCACCGAGGCGGCGGACACGGTCCGGCCTGCCGCCGCGTCCGCGAACATCTCCTTCATCGCGGTGCCGACGAGCGTCTCGAACTGGGACTCGTTCGGGACCTGCGGCAGCGGGGCCGCGCTGTCCGCGAGGACGTCGCGCATGATCTTCTCGTCGTCGTCGCGCGGGGCGGCCTTCTGGGCCTCCAGGTTGGGGGAGAGGGCGCCGTACGCGCGGGTGAGGACCTTCTGCTCCGCGGTGGAGGTCATGAACTTCACGAACTTCAGGGCGCCGTCCGTGTTGTCCGTGTTCTTGAAGACGGCGAGATTGATGCCCGCGACCATCGAGGTGACGTTCCGTCCGGCGGGCGGCTTCGCGCTCTGCAGCGGTACGGGCGCGAGGCCGTACTCCGAGGTCTTCATCCCGTTGGAGAGCAACGAGGAGCGGGCGGCCTGCCACAGCAGCATGCTGGCCTTGCCGGTGGCGAAGTCCTTCACGGACTGGCGCTGCGCGTACTCGGCGTTGCCCTTCGCGGCGATCTTGTCGCGGGCGACGAAGTCGACGTACTGCTTGACGGCCTTGACGTTGCCCGGTTTGTCGAAGGTGGGCTTGCCGTCGGCGTCGAAGAAGTCGGCGCCGTGCTGCTTGGCGAAGACGAAGGCGTGGTGGGAGTTCTCGACGGGGTCGCCGCCCTCGACGGCGAGGCCCTGCCGCCCGTCCTTCGTGAGCTTCTTGCCGTCCTCGACCAGCTCGTCCCAGGTGGCGGGGGGCTTGTCGATGCCCGCCTCCTTGAAGTGCTTCTTGTTGTAGTAGAGCGCGTAGGTGAGGGAGTAGAGGGGGACGGCGGCGGGGGCCTTGCCCTTGGCTCCGGTGGCGGCGAGCGCGGCGGGGCTGAAGCGGTCCTTGCCGCCGACCTTGGCGAGGGTCTTGCCGTCGAACGGCAGCAGCGAGCCGCCCTTCTGCAGCGAGGACGACCAGGTGTTGCCGATGTTGAGCACGTCGGGGCCCTGGCCGGAGGAGGCGGCGCCGAGGATCCGGTCCAGGAGGCTGGACCAGGGGATGACCTCCAGCTTGACCTTGATGCCGGTCTGCTTCTCGAACTTCTTCAGCTCCGGGGTGAGCACCTTCTTGTCGTGCTCCAGGCTCGTCCCCTGGTTGGTGGCCCAGTAGGTGAGCTCCTTGGGCTTGGCGTTGCTGCCCTCGCTGTCGGTGGCGGTGCCGCCGCCGCAGCCTGCGGCCGCGAGGACGGAGAGGACGGCTGCGGCTGCGACGGCGGGCTTCGCGGGTGTACGGAATCTGCGCATGGTCGTGATGGCCCCTCCGGGAGGCGGACGTTAAGGCTTGAACACGGCTCGCTCTTAACTCGGAGCGTGAGTTAAGTAGTGAAATAAGTGGCCGTCAAGACGTCACGCACAGGTAAGTTCAGGCGAGGAAGGGGGGCCACATGCCCGTAGGGAACCTGGGGAGCCGGCGGACCGTGCGCGATCTGCGCCGTACGAACCGCGCCACGCTGCTACGACATCTGTACTTCGAGGGCCCGCTCAGCCGCCAGGAGTTGGGCCCCGCGACGGGCCTCAGCTCCGGCTCCGTCAGCAACGTCACCTCGGGGCTCCTGGCCGAAGGACTGCTGGAGGAGGCGGGCTCCGTCGACTCCGACGGGGGCCGCCCGCGCACCCTCCTGCGGGTCGCGCCGGGCGCCGGGTCGCTGATCGGCGTGGACGTCGGGGAGACGGGCGTACGTGTTGAACTCTTTGACATATCCCTCACGGAACGGGCACGTGCGGAATATCCGCTGCACGCGGAGGACGGCGGCCACGGCGCCCCGCACGTCGTCCGCCTGATCGCCGAGGGCCTGGCGGCCGTCCGTACGGCCGAGGACCCGGACGTCCCCCTCCTCGGCGTCGGCATCGGCGTCCCCGGCATCGTCGAACGCGACCCGGCGCGCGGCGGCGCCGTCGTCCACGGCCAGACGGTCGGCTGGGACGCGGTCCCCCTGGAGTCCCTGCTCCGCGACCAGACGGACCTGTCTCCCGCGATCCCCCTCTTCATCTCGAACGGCGCCAAGACCCTGGGCCAGGCCGAGATGTGGTTCGGCGCCGGGCGCGGCGCGCAGGACGCGGTCGTCGCCCTCCTCGGCTCCGGCGTCGGCGCGAGCGTCATCACCCACGGCAGCGCGTACGGCAGCGCCTCGCGCGGCGCCGCCGAGTGGGGCCACACCAAGGTCCAGCTCCGCGGCCGCCCCTGCCGCTGCGGGGCACGCGGCTGCCTGGAGGCGTACGTGGGCGCCGAGTCGATCCTCGCCCGCTGGGGCGGACCCCGCCCCCACGGCGCCGGGGAGGAGTCGGACCTCGCCGAACTCCTGGCCTCCCGCACCCCCGAGGCCGAGGCGGTCCTCGCCGAGACCGCCGAGTACCTGGGCGCGGGCATCGCCGACCTCGTCAACCTCTACAGCCCCGAACGCATCGTCCTCGCGGGCTGGGCGGGCCTCCTCCTCGGCCCCCGCCTCCTCCCCGCCATCCGCGAGGCGGTCACCACCTACGCCCTCCACCACCCGGCCTCCCGCACCACCCTCGCCCTCGGCGAACTGGGCCCCGACGCGGTGACGGTGGGCGCCGCGACCCTCCCCCTGAGCCGCTTCCTCGACGCGGGCGGTCACGCCTCCTCGACGTCCACCCCGAACCCCCGGGCGAGAGAGGCCAGCCCGTGATCGTAGCCCTGCCCGACGGCGCGCATCCGCCATCCCGCACCCCGCCGGTAGAACTCCGCCAGCAGCAGCGTGCGTTCGGTGGTGGCGGCGTCCAGGGTGGCGCGCGCGAAGGTGCCCGCGCTACGGCCGGTGGCCGCCTCGATCTCGACGGCGCCCACATCACCGAAGGTGGCGGTGCCATCTATGGCCGCCGCGACCACGATCTTCCTGACGGCCTGCGGCTGCGTACCGATGTCGAGAACCATGGCTTGTTCGGACGGCCCGTCCGTGGAGAGGCGCATCGTGCCGTCGGGGCTCTCCGCCACACCGTAGAAGACGAAGTCCTCGTCACACGTGACCTGTTCCTCCTCGTCCAGCCGGAAGGCGACGACGTCCACGTCGCAGGTTGTCTGCTGGGCCCAGGAGGCGGTGAGGGTCCAACTGCTCGCCTCCTCCGTGGTTCCGGACAGATCGGCGACACCGCCGCGGGGCAGTACAAGGGAAGACCGCTGGACGTCGGGGACCGCTTCCTCCGGAGGCGCCGGGAGACTCGGCGCGTCGAGCCAGGCCACGTCACGTATCGGCAGCCCGAGAGTGCGGATACGGGTCATGCGCCGGTCGGACTCGGCCCACTGAAGAGCGAGGACGTCGGTGACGCTGGCGGACAGATTCACCGCTGCGGCACCGCCCAGGGTGACGACGCGGGTGCGGGCGGCGGCGGCCTGTTGGTGGGAGCCTCCGAGTACGAGCACCCTGCGCAGCCTCAGGGGCTGCTCCGAGGAGGGGGACCGGCGCGGTGGCCGCGCTTCCCGCGTGCCCGTCTCGGCGGGCCCTGCGCTGTGCGGGATGCCTGGCCGGACTTGACCGAGCAGCCGCACGAAGGCCGCCTCATCGATGACAGGGACGTCGGCCTCCCGTGCCAACCGGGTCTTCGCAGTGTCCGCCCCGGGGGCATTGCTGACCAGCACGCTCGTGTGCCTGGACACCGAGGTCATCACATTCAGCCCGGCCTCCACCGCCCTGGCGGTCAGTTCCTCACGGGAGACCCGGGTCTCTCCGGTGAAGGCGACCTTCATCCCCTGCATGAGCGGCTCGCCCGCCGACAGTCGTCCGGGACTCCTGTAAGCACACCGGGTCTTGGGCACCCGCGGCCTGAACGACGTGGACTGCCGGGGCGGGCAGGAGACCAGGGGAAGGGGAAGTTCCAGCCGGGACGCCTCGGTGAGCGAGGCCCGAAGCACCCCGGCCAGCGCCCGGACGTCCTCCAACGCGTCATGGGCCCGACCGTGGGGCACGCCGTAGTGTGCCGCAAGCGTGCCCAGTCTCAGGTCCTCGGTGGGCGGGGCCAGGCGTCTGTTGAGGGCCAGGGTGCACAACCTCTGCGACACGGGGAGCCACGACCTGGCGTGCGCGAACTCGTGAGCCAGGAAGTCGTAGTCGAACTGGGCGTTGTGGGCCACCAGCACGCGGTTCTTGAGCATGGCTCCGATGCGCGGAGCCACCTGGTCGAACGTGGGTGCTCCACGCAGACGTTGCGGGGTCAGACCGTGAATGTGCACCGGCCCCGGATCGCACCCGGGGTTCAGCAGTGTCGAGAACTCCTCGGCCCATCTGCCCTGGGGATCGAGGGTCATCACCGCGACCGACAGCACCCGATGCGACCCCGGCCGCAGTCCGGAGGTCTCGACGTCGACCAGCGCCCATTCGCGTCCGGTGTTCTGCGGAGCGGACTCTGTATGCGTGGATGTCAGTGTCATGTCCGAAGAATGCTGCGATGCCCGGCAGGGCTCAACCCGTTGGCGAGCTGTCGGGGCGGGGCCCTCGTGTCGGACCCCGCCCACGGCGGGGGTCAGGTCGCAGATGGCTGCTTCTGCTGGTCCTGGAGGCGGAGGAGGGAGGTGGTGAGTTGGTCGACGTCCTCTCTTGTGTTGTAGAGGGCCAGGGAGGCGCGGGTGGCGGATTCGAGGTTGTAGTGGCGGAGGGCGGGCTGGGCGCAGTGGTGGCCCGCGCGGACGGCGATGCCGTCGTTGTCGAGCCAGGCCGCCGTCTCCTCGGGGGTGCACCCGGCGAGGGTGAAGGTGAGGACGCCGACCTTCTGGGCGGCCGGGCCGATCAGCTCCAGGCCGGGTACGGCGCCCAGGGCCTCGTGGGCGTATTCGGTGAGCGCCGTCTCGTAGGCGGCCACCGCCTCGCGGTCGAAGCCCGAGAGCCAGTTGAGGGCGGAGAGGAGGCCGACGACGCCGCCGATGTGGCCCGTGCCCGCCTCGAAGCGGTGCGGGACGGGCGCGAATTCCGTACGGGCGAAGGTGACGTCCTCGATCATGTTGCCGCCGCCCTGCCAGGGGCGCATCGTCTCCAGGATCTCGGGCTTGGCGTAGAGCGCGCCGATGCCCGTGGGGCCGAAGATCTTGTGGCCCGAGAAGACGTAGAAGTCGGCGTCCAGTTCGGTGACGTCCACCGGGAAGTGGGCGACCGCCTGGGCGCCGTCGACCAGCACCTTCGCGCCGTAGCGGTGGGCCAGCGCCGTCATCTCGCGCACGGGCGAGATCGTGCCGAGGACGTTCGAGGCGTGGCTGATCGCGACGAGCTGGGTGCGGTACGAGAGCAGGTCGGCGAAGGCGTCCTGGTCGATCGTGCCCTCGGGCGTGAGCGGCACGGGGACGACCCGCGCGCGCCGTTCGGCGGCGAGCTGCTGCCAGGGGACGATGTCCGAGTGGTGCTCCAGGACGGGCACCAGGATGTCGTCCCCGGGGCCGAGGTTGGCGCGGCCCCAGCTCTGCGCCACGAGGTTGATCGCCTCGGTGGTGCCGCGTACGAAGACGATGCTGTCGGGGGAGGGGGCGCCCAGGAAGTTCGCCACCGCCGCGCGGCCCGCCTCGTACGCCTCCGTCGCCTCGCGCGCCATGGTGTGCGCGCCGCGGTGGATGTTGGAGTTCGCCGCGCTGTAGTAGGTGCCGAGGGTCTCGATGACCTGGCGGGGCTTCTGCGTGGTCGCGGCGTTGTCGAGCCAGACCAGCGGGTGCCCGTTCACGGTCCGGTGCAGGACGGGCACGTCCTCGCGGGCCGCCTCCGGGGTGAATCCTCCCGCGGGCGGGGGGATCAGGGAGGGGGACTCCGGGGGCGTGGCCGACGACGTCGCCGAAGGGGGCGCAGCCGGTGTCTCCGCCTTGACCTCCGCCGGGACCTCCGGCGGTGCCTCCGCGGGGACCGCCGCCGTCGAGGGGACCGGGGGCGTGAGCGCGGTGACCGGGGTGGTGGTCGTCACGGTGGGGTTGGGGCGGGGGTTGAGGCCGCCCAGCAGGTCAGGAGTAGTCATGGTACGTGCCCACCTCGACGTTCTGGAGAACGGCGATGGCGTCCTCGACCAGGACCGCCGCGTTGAAGTACGCCGTCATCAGATACGAGGTGATGCCCTTGCTGTCGACGCCCATGTTCTTCATGGACAGGCCCGGTTCGACCTCGTCCGGCACTCCGGACGGGCGCAGGCCCACCACGCCGCGCTCGGCCTCGCCGGTGCGGACGAGCAGGATCTCCGAGGTGCCGGCGCCCGCGGGGCCGGTCAGCCGGACCTTGTCGGAGGGCAGGAGGGGCACGCCGCGCCAGGTGAGCAGCGGACTGCCGAAGCGTGAGTCGATCACCGGGGGCACACCCCGGCGCGTACACTCCCGGCCGAACGCCGCGATGGCCCTGGGGTGGGCGATGAAGTACCCGGGCTGCTTCCACACGCGGGCCAGCAGCTCGTCCAGGTCGTCGGGGGTGGGCGGGCCGCCGAGGGTCTGGACGCGCTGACCGGCCGAGACGTTGTGGAAGAGGCCGAAGTCCTGGTGGTTGAGGATCGACCACTCCTGGCGCTCGCGCAGCGCCTGGACCGTCAGGTCGGCCTGGGTGCGGGTCTGGTCCATGGGCTCGTTGTAGAGGTCCGAGACCCGGGTGTGGACGCGCAGCATGGTCTGGGCGAGCGTCATGTGGTATTCGCGGGGCGCGTCCTCGTACTCGACGTACGTGCCCGGCAGATCGGGCTCACCGGTGTGCCCGGCGGCCAGCTCGCAGGGGACCTCGGAGCCGGGCGCGGGACGGTCGGCGGCCGTGTACGCCTGGAGGGCGTTGTTCAGCGTCGAGTCGCTGTCGGCGACCCGGGCGAGCGCCGAGCGGTCCAGGACCAGGGCCGTGCCCGAGGTGATGGCCTTGACCTGGTACGGCATGGGCTCGTTCCGGCTCCACGCGTCGAGGTCGAAGTACTGGCCGTCGCCGATGACCTCGATCAGCGCGTCGTCCCCGTACCGCCCGCACGCCCGCTTCTCCGCGCGGCCGTGCGCCAGCACCCACAGCTTCTCGGCGGAGGCGCCCTCGGCGATCAGCTCCTGGCCCGCCTCGAAGGTGACCTCCTCGAAGGCGTCGGCGAGCTGAGAGAGGGTCGCCCCGTCGGCCTCGCGCATGTAGGGGAGTTCGCGCAGGTCCTCGGCGAGGATGCGGCGGTTGCCGTCCTGGCTGTACGTGCTGATGCGGTCGTCGCCGAGGATGAAGGAGCGGCGGCGGTTGACGCGGTAGACACCGGCGTCGACGTCCACCCAGGGGAGGGCGCGCAGAACGTAGCGCGGGGTGATGCCCCGCATCTGCGGGTGGGTCTTGGTGGCGGTGGCCAACTGCCGTGCGACATCGGGGCTGAGGCTCAAACGATCCGACATGGGCGGAATCCTCCGAGAACAGAGTGCGGATGGATTGCCGCCCGATCGTCCGGTTGGCCGCCGGAACTCACAAGGGGCCACGTTCCCCTCACGGTCCGGAAACATTCGAAACATAGAACGCACAAGTATGTGAAGGTTTGAGCGAGTTGGGTCGACCAGTCGTCTGGCCTCGGCGGACGCGTGAGGCATCTCCCTCCGGCACATGCCGGACGCAACCGGCCGCCTCTCCCGGTCATGCCGAAGTCGGGGAGAAACGGCCGGTTCACACGCTATGCGGCGGAGGCGCCGGACACCCCCAGCAGCGCCGACCACTCCTCCAGCGCGGGCTTCCCGGCGAGGTCCGCGTAGGCGACCTCGCCCACCTGAGCGGCGTGGTCGCGCCGCCAGCGCTGGAGGAGGGACATCAGCCGGACGGAGTCGAGGCCGTAGTCGACGAGGTTCTCGTCCTCGGGGATGTCGGCGGGGTCCTCGCCCAGCGCGTCCGCGACGTCGGCCCTGAGCTGTTCGCGTGTGAGTGCCGTGGGTGCCATGGCGGGTTCCCTACTTTCCCTCGGAGCTCTCGAAGACGGTTCCGGTCGTGGTGACGACGGCGCAGCGGCCCGCCGCCCAGCGCAGCGCCTGCGCGTGCTCGTCCGCCGAGAAGTCGGCCACGGCGTCCGCGACCACGAAGGCGCGCAGGTCGCGCATCCACGCGTCGGCCGCCGTCATCAGCACCCCGATGTGCGCGTACACCCCGGTGAGCACGAGCTGGTCCCGGCCCAGCGCGCGCATCCGCTCCTCCAGGTCCGTACGGACGAAGCCGCTGTACTTCCACTTGGTGAGCACCACGTCGTCCGGGCCCGGGGCCACCTCGGCCGCGACGGCCTCCGCGTGCGGCTCCGCGGGCAGCCCGGGGCCCCAGAAGTCCTGCTGGAGCCCCCGCTCCTCGGGGGTCTGACCGCCGCGCTGCGCGGTGTAGAGGACGGGCACGCCGAGGCGGCCCGCGGCGGCCTTCAGCGCGGCGACGTTGGCCAGCAGCCCCGGTACGGGAGCGCTGTCCCGGTCGTAGGCCGACAGGAAGTGGTTCTGGAGGTCGTGGACGAGCAGCACCGCGCGGGACGGATCGACCGTCCAGTCCACGCGGTTGGCGGGCAGCTCGGCTGCCGTCGGCAGCGGATACGGGGCGATGGCGGGCAGGGCCATGGGGTGCGGGGTCCTTCGTCCGTTCAGCGGGTGGTGTCGGGGGTGGTGTCGGGGGCGGAGCCGGTCGTCGCGGCGTCGGCGCGCAGGTCCTTCTTGGAGATCTTGCCGACGCCGGTCTGCGGGAAGGCGGCCACGAACTCGACGCGGTCCGGCACCTTGTAGGCGGCCAGCCCCCGCGCGCGGACGAACTTCTTCAGCTCCACGGGGCGCGGGCGCTCGCCGTCGGCGACCCCGGCGCGCAGGATGACGTACGCGCGGGTGCGCTCGCCCAGGTACGGGTCGGGCTCCGCGACGACGTTCGCGTCGTGCACGGCGGGGTGCGCGAGCAGGTGGTTCTCGACCTCCTCGGCCGCGATCTTCTCGCCGCCCCGGTTGATCTGGTCCTTTGCCCGCCCCTCGACCACCAGGTGCCCGGTGGGGGTGAGGCGTACGACGTCGCCGGTGCGGTAGAAGCCGTCGGCGGTGAACGAACGGGCGTTGTGCTCGGGCGCGTTCCAGTAGCCGCGGATCGTGTACGGGCCGCGGGTGAGGAGGTGCCCGGTCGCGCCGACGGGCAGGTCGTTGTCCTCGTCGTCCACGACACGGACCTCGTCGTCGGGGGAGATCGGCCGCCCCTGCGTGGTGACGACGGTCTCCTCGGGGTCGTCGAGGCGGGTGTAGTTGACGAGGCCCTCGGCCATCCCGAAGACCTGCTGGAGCGCGCAGCCCAGCGCGGGCCGTACGCGCCGCGCGGCCTCCTCGCTGAACTTCGCGCCGCCCACCAGCAGCACCTGGAGGCTGTCGAGGCCGTAACGGGCCTCCGCCGCCGCCTCCGTCCACACCAGCGCGAGCGGCGGCACGAGCCCGGTGAGGGTGACCCCCTCACGCTCGATGAGCGGGAAGGCGGTGTCGGGGTTCGGGTCCGGGCACATCACCACGCGGGCCCCGGCGTAGAGGGCGCCGAGCGAACCCGGCGAGGAGAGCGTGAAGTTGTGCGCGGCGGGGAGCACGCAGAGGAAGACGCTGTCCTCGTCCACGCCGCAGATCTCGTTCGAGCCCCACAGCGAGTAGAGGTAGTCGTCGTGGGTGCGCGGGATCAGCTTGGGGACGCCCGTGCTGCCGCCGGAGAGCTGGAGGAACGCCAGCTCGTGCGGGGCGGGTCCGGCGGCGTCCGTCAGCTCGGCGGCCGGTTCGGTGCGCAGCGCGGCCAGCGACTCGAACGGACCGGGGTCGCCGCCCCCGGCGACGAACACGTGCCGCAGCGTGGGGACCTCGGCCCTGGTCCGCGCGGCCAGCTCGCGGTAGTCGTACCCGCCGTGCTCGGCGGCGATGACGTACGCGGCGGCGCCGGTGAACGAGCAGAAGTACGCGATCTCCGTCTCCCGGTGCGCGGGCAGCGCGAAGACGGGCAGCGCCCCGATCCGGAAGAGCGCGAAGATCACCTCGAAGAACTCGGCGATGTTCGGCAGCTGGACGACGACCCGGTCGCCCTTGCCGATGCCCCGCGCGAGCAGCCCGGCCGCGAGCCGGTCGGCACGCCGGTCCAGCTCCGCGTAGCTCCAGCGGTGCCCGGAGGCGGGGTCGACCACCGCGAGCCGGTCGGGGTGGGCGACGGCACGGTCGCGCAGCACCTGCCCAAAGGTCTCGCCACGCCACCACCCGGCGGCGCGATAGCGCTCCGCGAATTCCGGGGGCCAGGCGGGCGCGAGGCCGTCGGGAGCCGAGCCTCGCGTGCGGCCTGCGCCGGTCCCGGGGCCCGTGCCGGTCCCGGTGTCCGTGCCGGTCCCGGTGTCGGGGCCGTTTTCGGCGTCCCGGCCGGACCCGGCGTCCGGGGAGGTCTCGGCGCCCGGGGCGCTTGCGGCGTCTGCGGCGCCTGTCGCGCTCGCCGCGCCTGCGGCGCTCACTGGGCCCGGGGCGCTCGCCGCGCCTGCGGCGCTTGCTGGGCCTGCCGCGCTCGCCGCGCCTGTGGTGTCTGCGGCGCTCGCTGGGCCCAGGGCGCCGACCGTGCCCGCGGCGCTCGCCGCGCTCGCCGCGCCCGCGGCGCTCGCCGCGCCCGTGGCCCTCGCCGTGCCCGCGGCGCTCGGGGTATCCGGGCCGGTCGCGGTAGTCACGGTGGTCGCGTCGTGCGCGGGGCGTGTGTCGCTCACAGCGAGGCTCCCACCGCGTCGAGGAACGTACGGAACTTCGCCGCGGTCTCCGCGACCTCGGCGTCCGGCTCCGAGGCGGCGACGATGCCCGCGCCCGCGTAGAGCCGGAGCTTCCGCTCGGCGGCCTCGGCGCAGCGCAGGGTCACGACCCACTCGCCGTCGCCGTCCGCGTCGCCCCAGCCGACCATGCCCGTGTAGAGGCCGCGGTCGAACGGCTCGGTGTCCGCGATCACTTGGCGCGCGCTGTCCACCGGGGTGCCGCACACGGCGGGCGTCGGGTGCAGCGCGCAGGCCAGCTCCAGCGCGGAGGCGTGCGGCTCGGCGAGGGTGCCCGTCACGGTGGTGGACAGGTGCCACATGGCGGCGGTCCGTACGAGGGTCGGCTTCGCGGGCACGTCGAGCGCCGCGCAGTGCGGCGCGAGCGCCTGGTGCACGGCGTCCACGACGACCGCGTGCTCGTGCAGGTCCTTGGCGGACTGGAGCAGCGCGGCGGCCCTGCGCACGTCCTCGGCGAGGTCGGGGCTGCGCGGGATCGAGCCCGCGAGCGGATTGGCGACGACGCGCTCGCCGCGCCGGGAGACGAGGAGTTCGGGGCTGGCGCCGAGCAGCGTACGGCCCTCGTCCGCGGGGGCGGCGGGGAGCGCGAACGTATAGCCCGACGGGTCGCGGCGGGCGAGCCGCTGGAGCATCGCGGGGACGTCGAGCGGGGCGCGCGAGGTGAGTTCGAGGGTGCGGCTGAGGACGACCTTGCTGAACTCGCCGCGCCACATGCGCGCGACGGCCGCGGCCACGCCCTCCCCGTACGCCTCCGGGTCGGGCACGGGCCGGATCCGCCAGTCGGCGGCGTCGGCGGGCGCCTCGGCGGGGAGCGCGATCAGCGGGTCGGCGGTGAGCGGGGGAGCGGTCCGTACGTCCTCGGGGACCGCGAGCACGGCGGGCGCCGTCTGGTCGAACGGGATCGCGCCCATCACCAGCGGCGCCCGCTGCCCGGCGGCGCGGGACTCGGCGAGCGCGGCCTCGACTCTGAGCGGCAGGGGATCCGCGCCGTGCGGCACGGGTCTGTGCGTGCCGTGCGCCAGCAGCGTACGGGTGGGTGTGGCGAGGAAGCGGGCGCCGGGGGTGTAGGCGTCCAGCAGCGAGGTGGCCGCTCCCACGGCGGGGTGGGCCGGGTCGGCCAGGGTGACGTGCGTGGCGACATCAGGGGCCGTCGACACGGGGCGCTCCAATGCTCGGTGACGTGGTGGAGGGGGGTGAAAGGTGAACGAGGCGCGAGGGCTGCCGTACGGGGCTCAGCGCAGGGTCGCGCCGCCGTCGACGTACAGCTCCTGCAAGGTGATGTGCCGGGCGCGGTCCGAGGCGAGGAAGACGACGGCCTCGGCGATGTCCCGGGGTTCGGCGATCCGCCCCAGCGGGATGCCCGTGCGGTACGTGGCGGGGTCCCCGTCGATCACGCGGCGCTCGCCGCGGCCCTCGGGGTCGTCCGCCCACATGCCGCGCTGCATCGGGGTGTCGGTGGAGCCGGGCGCGACGACGTTGCAGCGCACGCCGCTGCGGGCGACCTCCAGGCCGAGGCACTTGGTGAACATGGTGGCGGCGGCCTTGGAAGCGGCGTACGCGGCCATCCCGGTGCGCGGGATCCCCGCGGCGTTGGAGCCGACGGTCACCACGCAGCCGGAGCCGCGCGCGGCCATGCGCCCGGCGGCGGCGCGCGAGGTGTGGAAGACGCCGGTGGTGTTCACGGCGAAGGTGTCGGCCCAGTCCTGGTCGGTGAGCGCGGTGGCGGGGCCGGTGCGCAGGATGCCCGCGACGTTCACGAGGACGTCGAGCGGGCCCAGTTCGGACTCGACGCGCTCCACGGTCCGCTCCACGGCGTCCGCGTCGGTGACGTCCAGGACGTACGGGGTGACGGTGCCGGGGCCGTCGGTGCCTTGCCCCTTCCACTCCGCGGTCAGCATGTCGACGCCGTTCGCGTCGCGGTCGGTCGCCGCGACGTGAGCACCCGCGGCGGCGAGGGCGAGGGCGACCGAGGCACCGATGCCTTGTCCGGCCCCGGTCACCAGGGCCGTGCGGCCCGCGAACTCGCTGGTGCCGTCCGGTATGTGCTCGGGCATGACCCGTCCTTTCACCTTCATTTAATTAGGTGAGCCTAACCTATGTCTCGCGGGATAGCTTAGGCTAACCTCACCTCATGCTCACGCAGCTCGGGGGAACGAAGGCCCCGGTTCCCCAATCCCCCACGGACCAGCCCGTGGAGCCCCCGCCCGGGGCCGCGCCCGCGTCCCGCGCGTCCCGTTCGTCCCGCGCGTCCCGTACGGTCACGCTGGCCGTCGCCGGTCTCCTCGCGGCCCTGCTCGCGCTGACCGCGCTCTCGCTCACGGTCGGCGCCGGGGAGGTCGGCCCCGCGCGCGTGCTCGACTACCTCCTCGGCCGCGACGGGGCCCGCGCCAACGCCCGCCTGGCGCTCGTCGTCGGAGACCTGCGGCTGCCCCGTACGCTCACCGCGCTGCTCGTCGGCTCCGCGCTCGGCGTCGCGGGCTGCCTGCTCCAGGCCGTCACCCGCAACCCGCTCGCCGAGACCGGGCTGCTCGGCGTCAACGCGGGCGCCTCGCTCGGCGTCGTCGCCGGGATCGCGCTCTTCGGCTTCGATTCCGGATACGCGTATCTGGTCTGCGCGTTCGCCGGTGCCGTCGTCGCCAGCGGCCTGGTGCTGCTGATCGCCAGCCGCCGGGGAGGCGGCTCCCCCATGCGGCTCGTCCTCGCGGGCGCGGCGCTCGGCGCGACGTTCGGCGGCCTCACGAACGTCATCGTCGTCAACTCCGCCGAGACCTACGACAAGTTCCGCTTCTGGGTCCTCGGCTCGCTCGCCGGGGTCGAGGGCAGTGCCGAACTCACCCGGCTGGCACCCGTCCTCGCCGTCGGCTTCCTCATCGCGCTGCTCGTCGCCCGCCCCCTCTCCGCGCTCGCGCTCGGCGACGACCTCGCGCGCGGCCTCGGCCACCGGCCCGGCGTGATCCGCACCGTCGTCGCCGTCGGCGTGACCCTCCTCACGGCCGCCGCCGTCGCCCTCGCCGGGCCGATCTCCTTCCTCGGCCTCCTCGCCGGATTCCTCGCCCGCGCCCTCGCCGGAACGCGCCTCGCCGCGCGACTGCTGCTCGCCGGACTCATCGGAGCCTGCGTCCTGACGGCGGCCGACGTGGCGGCACGGGTCGTCTCCCGCCCGTACGAGGCGCCGGTCTCGGTCATCGTCGCCCTGCTCGGCGCCCCCGTCCTCATCGCCCTCGTCCGCTCGAAGCACCTCGGGACCATGGGCCTGACGGACCCGGCGAGTGAGGAGACCCCGTCGGGACGCCCCGCCCGCGGCGTCGGCCGCACCCTCGCCGCCCGCCTCCGACGCGGCGCCGGCCCGGGCGACGGGCCCGCACGCACGGACCAGCCACGGCGCCTCGCGGGGCGGCTCACGGGGCGTCTCGCGGCGCGGCTCGCGCGCGGCGAAGTGCCCCTGCGCCGGGGCAAGGTCTCCCTCCTCGTGCCGTACCGGCCCGCGTTCGCCGTCCTCGGGCTGCTGCTCGTCCTCGGGTTCGCCGTGACGCTGTCCGCGTACGCCGGGCAGAGCGACATGGACCTCGCCCGGACCTTCCGGGCCGTGTTCGGGTACGGGGACCACTTCGACGTGCTGCTCGTGCAGAAGTTCCGGCTCGGGCGGATCGTCGCCGGGCTCGCGGCGGGGGCCGCGCTGGGGCTCGCCGGGTGCCTGACGCAGACGCTCGCCCGCAACCGCCTCGCCACGCCCGAACTCCTCGGCGTCAACGACGGCGCCACCGCCGCCGTCCTCGTCTCCGTCTCGCTCTCCGCCAGCGGCACGTTCGGCGCCTGGTGGGCCGGGCCGGTCGGCGCGCTCGTCGCCGTCCTCGTCGTCACCGCCGTCTCCGGCGGGCTCGGCCAGCGCGGCTACCGCGTGCTCGTCGTCGGCCTGGCCATGTCCGCGCTCGCCTCGGCGATCACCCAGGTCGCGCTCTCCCGCCGGTCCCTCAACTCGGCCAGCTCCCTGTACGTATGGACCTCCGGCAGCCTCAACGGGCGCGGCTACTCCGTCGCCGTCCCCGTGCTGATCGGCCTCGCCGTCCTCGTCCCGCTCGCGCTCGCCGCGGGCCGCCAGCTGCGGGTGCTGCGCTTCGACGACGCGACCGCCGCCTCGCTCGGCTCCCGCCCCGCCCGTACGCGCATGCTGTGCCTGCTGCTCGCCGTCGCCCTCGCCGGGCTCGCCGTCGGGATCTGCGGGCCCGTCGGCTTCGTCGCGCTGGCCTCGCCCGTGATCGCCTCCCGGCTCTCGGGGCCGCTGCGCGTCCCGCTCGCGGGCTCGATGCTGACCGGCGCGGCGCTGGTGGTCCTCGCCGACACCCTGGGCCGGATCGTGTTCGACGGTACGGAGCTGCCGGTCGGCGTCGTCACGACCGTGCTCGGCGGGCCGTTCCTGCTGTGGGTGCTGCTCGGGCGTTCGGCGGCGACGCGCGTATGACAACGAAAGGCACGGCCATGCAGAACCCTCTCTCCGCTCTCCGCGAGGCCGTACGGGCCGGAGTCCCCGGCGCCGAACGGGACTTCTGGCTCCGCGTCGAGGCGACGGGCACCCCGCTCGTCGCCCCAGACCCCCAGGGCGACCCTGCGCACCGCGAGGTCACCTTCCTGTGGCGCGGCGAGGCGGCGGCGGTCGTCACGCTCCTCCACACCGTCACCGACAAGGACCGGCACGCGGGCGACCTCACGCCCCACGCGATGGAACGGATCCCCGGCACGGAGGTCTGGGCCCTCACCTACCGGCTGCGCGCCGACCACCGGGCCTCGTACCAGTTCTCGGTGTGCGCCGACGGCGTACCCGGCACGCACCGCGAGGCGTGGCTGCGCGTCCTGGACGAGGCGCTCCCCGACCCGTTCAACCCGCACCCCCACCTCCCGGCCCGCGACGGCCGCCACCCGGCGTCCGTCCTGGCGCTGGAGGACGCGCCGCCGCAGCCGTACGTGGCACGGCGGCCCGGCGTACGGCGGGGCCGGGTGGTCCGTCACGAGATCGACGGACGCGGCGTCACGGCCCACGTCCCCCCGGCCGCGCCGGGCCCGTACGCGGTCGCCGTGCTGCTCGACGGCGAGATGTGGGGCCCCGTGCTGGAGGTGGGCGACACGCTCGACAACCTCCACGCGGAGGGCGCGCTGCCGCCCACGCTCACGCTCCTCGTCGACACGATGGCGACGCGCCGCGAAGACCTCAGCTGCAGCGCGCAGTTCACGGACTGGCTCGCGGACACGCTGCTGCCGTTCGCGGCCCGGACGTACGGGGTGGAGCCGGGCCCTTCCCGCACCCTGATCGCCGGTCAGAGCGCGGGCGGCCTCACCACGGCGTACGCGGCGCACCGCCGCCCCGATGCCTTCGGCCTGGCCCTTTCGCAATCCGGCTCCTTCTGGTGGCCGGACGAGGACCCCGAGTGGCTCACCCGCCAGTACGAGACGGCCCCGCGCCGCGCCGTCCGCCTCTACCTGGAGGTCGGCCACCAGGAGTGGATGCTCCTGGAGGAGAACCGCCGCCTGCGCGACGTGCTGCGTGCTCGCGGCTACGAGGTGACGTACGCGGAATTCAACGGCGGCCACGACTACGCCTGCTGGCGCGGCGGCCTCGCCACGGGCCTCGTGTCCTTGCTGGGCCCGCCCACGGGGTAGGGCCCGCTCGCTCGCGTGGCCGTCGGCGTTCAGGCGTGCCCCATCAGGGGCGCGGGGCTGTGTTTGATGTGCGGCTCCGCCGCGTGGGCGCGCCGGGTGCAAGGCTTTTGGGCTTGCCCGATCAGGGGCGCGGGGAACTGCGCGACAAGCCACGACGCACTCGCACTCCGCGAAGCACAGCCCGGGGCACCCCGATCCCGGCTCTTTTGCCGGGGCACCCGGCGTGGGGGGCTGCGCTTGCCAACCCTGCGCCTTGCGCAGACTTCCCAAGCGCAGCGGGGGGAGAGGTGGGGCGTGCCCCTAAGAGTGGGCCTCTTCCGCGAGGGCTGGGGCCTCCTCCGGTGCCGGGCCCGGTGGAGTCGGGGCCTCCTTTGGGAGGTGCCAGGACACCAGGGCTCCGAGGGCGATGAGAGCCGCCGTCGACCAGATTGCGGCGCGGAATGAGGCGTGGCCGATGAGCGCCGCGCACAGGGCGATGCCCAGGGCGCCGCCCAACGTGCGGACGATCTGGAAGAGGCCCATCGCGTGGCCCGTGTCGGCGGGGGTGACGCCCTCGAAGCCCGCGATCTGGATCGTGAGGACCGCCGTGCCGAGGACGAGCCCGATCGCGAACATCAGGGCCCGGACGGCCCAGACGTTCTCCGCGACCCCGGGAAGGGCCAGGACCCCGAAGATCCCCGCCGCCAGGGCGAGGGCCGGGGCCGTCAGGAGACGGGGGCCGAGCCGAGGGAGGAGGCGGTCGACGGCCTGGGAGGCCAGCATCAGGCCCAGCGCCTCGGGGAAGACGCTCAGCCCCGCGTCCAGCGCCGAGGCGCCCAGCGCCTCCTGGTACAGCAGCGGGAAGACGAACAGCACACCCATCAGCCCCGCCCCGGTCAGCGCCGCGAGGGCGGTCGCCGCGCCGTACACCCGGTCGGAGAGCAGGCCCAGTTTCAGTAGGGGCGCGGAAGAACGGAGTTGATGCGTGACCGCCGCCACCAGCAGCACCGCGCCCAGCGCCGCGCTCACCGCGACCGGCGGGTCCGCCCAGCCGTGCGTCGGGCCGAAGCCGAGCGCGTACGTGAGGAGGCCGAGGGCCGGGGTCACCAGCCAGAAGCCCGTGCGGTCGAAGGCGCCCTCCGTGCCCTCGACGTGTTCGCGCAGGCCGACGGCGCCCAGCGCCACCGCCGCCGCGCCTACCGGGACGTTGACGAAGAACAGCCAGTGCCAGGAGAGGTGTTCGGTCAGGAACCCGCCGAGCGGCGGGCCCAGCGCGGGCATCAGCGCCGTCGGGACGATCAGCACCTTGGACAGCTTCACGCGCTCGTGCGGCGGGAACGCGCGGAACAGCAGCGTCATCCCGACCGGCGTCAGCAGCCCGCCCGCCAGGCCCTGGACCCCGCGCGCGACGACGAGCGAGGGCAGGTCCTGGGCCAGTCCGCAGGCCGCGCTCGCCGCCGTGAAGACCGCGAGCGCGCCGAGGAAGACCCGCTTGGTGCCGTACCGGTCGCCGAGCCAGCCCGCGACCGGGAGGGTCAGGGCGAGGGCGACGAGGAAGGCCGTCTCGACGGTGTTCGCCGCCGACACCGGCTGCCCGAAGTCCCGCGCGATGGTGAACAGGGCCGGGTTGACGATCGTCGAGTCCAGGCCGTTCATGCACATCGCGGCCGTGTAGACGAGGACCACGCAGGCGCGCGGCCCTGGCAGGAGTCTGCTCCCGGGTCCGCTCACCGGGCGATCCAGGCCCGGCCGATCCAGTCCAGGGCCTCCTGGCGGGCGCACGGCCCGTACGCGGTCGTCCAGCCCTCGGGGACCTCGGCGAACTCCGGCCACAGCGAGTGCTCGCCGGTCTCGTTGACGAGGACGCGGAATGTCGCGGCGTCGTCGTCCGTGTCGAAGGGGTTGGTGGGTGCGTCGCTCATCGCGGGTGCCTCAGTGCTCCAGAGCCGTCAGGCGGTCGGCGACCACGCGGGCGATGCGCGTGATCGGTTCGGGCAGGGTCATGTCCTTGTGCGAGCAGGCCACGTCGGTGTTGTCGATACGGCCGCGCACGTACGGGCTCCAGGTGTCCGGCGTGAGCGCCTCGTCGACCGTGTCGACCGTGGCGCGGAAGAAGAGCACGTCGCCGTCGAAGGACCGGTGGTCGTAGTTCCGTACCAGACGATTGGTGTTGAGATAGATCGCGCCCAGCGCCTCGATCGTGGACGGCGGCAGCGAGGCCAGCGGGCTGCCCTCGCGGCGCAGCACCTCGACCACGCCCTCGGGCGTCACCGGCCCGCCCTCCAGCGCCTCGGGCCCGTAACCGCCCATCGCCAGCAGCGATTCCAGGGCTTCGGCCTCGTCCGCCTCGGGCAGCTCGCGGAAGCCCTCGGCCGGGTACGCGTCGAGGACGGCGAGCAGCTCGACCTCCTCGCCGCGCTCCTGGAGCAGCGCCGCCACCGCGTGCGCGATGATGCCGCCCGTCGACCAGCCGAGCAGCCGGTACGGGCGTCCCGCGGGCTGCACCTCGCGGGCGCGGTCCGCGTAGTGCGCGGCCAGCTCCTCCAGGGAGGCGGGGAGCGGCGCGTGGGCGGTCGCGGCGCCGACGCCCTGCGCCTGGAGGCCGTAGATCGGCACGTCCGGGGGGAGGTTGCGGATGAGGCCCGCGTAGCACCAGCTCAGGCCGCCTGCCGGGTGGACGCAGAAGAGAGGGGCACGCTCGCCCTCGCCCGCCGCCGGACGGAGCGGCAGCAGCACGTCGAGCGGGTCGTCGGACCCCGCGGCCCCGCCCTCCAGCACCGTGTCGAGCGCGGCGGGCGTGGGGTGCTGGAAGACGGTGCCGATGGAGACGCGGACGCCGAACGCCGCCTCGATCCGGCTCGCGAGCCGCACCGCCAGCAGGGAATGGCCGCCCAGCGCGAAGAAGTTGTCGTCCACGCCGGTCCGGGGGAGGCCCAGCACCTCGGCGAAGACGGCACAGAGCTGCTCCTCGCGCGGCGTGCGCGGCGGGCGTCCCCCGCCACCCGCGGCAGGCACCTCGGGCGCGGGCAGCGCCTTGCGGTCCAGCTTGCCGTTGCTGGTGAGCGGCAGCGCGTCGAGCAGCACGACGGCGGACGGCACCATGTGGGCCGGAAGTTCGGCCGAGGCATGGTCCCGTAGCAGACCTTCCGTGAGCGGACCTTCCGTGAGCGGACCGTCCCCCGACGTCCGGGCCGCCGGGACCACGTACCCCACCAGGCGCCGGTCGCCCGGCACGTCCTCCCGTACGGTCACCGCCGCGTCCGCGACAGCGGGATGCGCGGCGAGGACGGCCTCGATCTCGCCGAGTTCGATGCGGAAGCCGCGGAGCTTCACCTGCTGGTCGGCGCGGCCGAAGTATTCGAGGGTGCTGTCCGCGCGGCGCCGCGCGAGGTCCCCGGAGCGGTACATGCGGGCCCCGCTCTCGCCGAAGAGGTGCGCGTACGGGTCGGCCACGAAGCGGGTCGCGGTGAGTGCCGGACGGCCCAGGTAGCCGCGGGCGACGCCGCGCCCCGCGACGTACATCTCGCCCGTCACGCCCGGCGGTACGGGCCGCAGCCGCGCGTCCAGCACGTAGACCCGCAGGTCGGGGATGTTGACGCCGATCGTGCTGGACGTCGCCCCGGCGGCCGTCGCGCGGTCCAGCGCGAGGTAGGAGACGTGGACGGTGGTCTCGGTGATCCCGTACATGTTGACGAGCGTCGGCGCGTCGTCCGCGTGCCGCGCGTACCAGTCGTCCAGCCGCGCCAGCTCCAGGGCCTCGCCGCCGAAGACGACGTAGCGCAGCGCGAGCCGGGCGCTCAGCTCCGGGTCCTCGCGGTCGGCGGCGGCCAGTTGGTGGAAGGCGGACGGCGTCTGGTTGAGGACGGTCACCCCCTCGTCCGCCAGCAGCCGCAGGAACGCGCGCGGGTCGCGGCTGGTCAGGTGCGGGACGACCACGACGCGGCCCCCGTAGAGCAGCGCGCCCCACAGCTCCCACACGGAGAAGTCGAAGGCGTAGGAGTGGAAGAGCGTCCACACGTCGTCCGGTCCGAAGCCGAACCAGTGGTCCGTGGCGGAGAGCAGCCGCGTCGCGTTCTCGTGCGTGACGAGGACGCCCTTGGGCTTGCCGGTCGAGCCCGAGGTGTAGATGACGTACGCGGTGTCGCGCGGCGTCAGCGGCCGGATGCGGTCGTCGTCGGTGAGCGGCCCGCTGCCGTACGCCGCGTCCTCGCCGCCGTCCACGGCGATCATCGGCAGCTCCCGCGCGGCGCCGGGCAGGCCGGGCGCCGTCGCGGCGTCCGTCACGACGGCGGCGGGGCGGGCGTCCTCCAGCATGTACGCGAGCCGGTCGGCCGGATAGCCGGGGTCCAGCGGCAGATACGCGGCGCCCGACAGCGACACCGCGAGCAGCCCCGTCACCAGGTCCGGCGAGCGCGGCAGCGCGAGGGCCACGATCGAGCCGGGCCCGATGCCCCGCGCGGCCAGCAGCCGGGCGAGCCGGTGGGCGCGCGCCGACAGCTCCTCGTAGGTGAGGGAGAGGCCCTCGCAGGTGACGGCCGTACGCGACGGGTACGCGGCGGCGGCCCGCTCGTACACCTCGGCGAGCGTGACGGGCGCGGCGGGCGGCGGCGCGGGCCGCGTGTTCCACTCGACGACCGCGCGGTGCCGCTCCTCCGCGCTCAGCAGCGGCAGCAGCCCGAGCGGGGTGTCCGGCTCCCGTGCGGCGGCCGTCAGCAGCCGGGCGAGCCGGTCGGAGAGCGCCTGCGCCGTCGTACGGTCGAACAGGTCCGTGCGGAATTCCAGGAACCCGGAGATCCCGCCGCCGGAGCTGCCGGGTCTCTCGCCCGCGTTGAGGGTGAGGTCGAACTTCGCGGTGCCGGACGGCACGGCGCGCATCTCCGCCGCCAGCCCCGGGCCCATCGCGAACTCTCCGTCCGGCACGGACTGCCAGGCCAGCATCGTCTGGAAGAGCGGGTGCCGGGAGAGCGAACGCGCCGGGTTGAGGTGCTCCACGAGGTGGTCGAAGGGCAGCGCGTCGTGCTCGTACGCGCCGAGGGTCGCGGTCCGTACGCGCGCGAGGAGCGTACGGAAGTCCGGGTCGCCCGAGGTGTCGGCGCGCAGCACGACGGTGTTGGTGAAGAAGCCGACGAGCCCGGCCGTCGCGTCGCCGTCCCGCCCGGCCACGGGCGTGCCGAGGGGGATGTCCGTGCCGCAGCCGTGCCGCGTCAGCAGCGCGGCGAGCCCGGCCTGCACCGTCATGAACACGCTGGCCCCGTTCGCGCGGGCCAGCCGCCGCAGCGCCTCGTGCGTGGCGGCGTCGAGCGCGAACGGCACGGTGTCGCCGTCCGTGGACGCGACGGCGGGACGCGGCCTGTCGGTGGGCAGTTCGAGCTGGTCGGGCAGCCCGGCCAGGGCCTCCTTCCAGTACGCGAGCTGGTCCTTGGCGAACGGCGTCGGCGCCTCCGGCGTGCCGAGCAGCCGCCGCTGCCGGTCCGCGACGTCCGCGTACTGGACGGGGAGCGGCGCCCACCCGGGTGCAGCGCCGCGCACGCGTGCCGTGTAGGCGGCGGCGAGGTCCTGGGCGAGCGGCGTCATGGACGCGCCGTCACCGGCGATGTGGTGCAGCAGGAGGAGGAGTACGTGGCGCTCGGGGCCCTCCGTGAAGACGGTCGCCCGCAGGGGGAGTTCGCCCGCGAGAGCGAAACCGTGCCGTACGGCATCCTCGATGTGCTCCTCCGGGGCCGCGAACCGGGGCTCCACGCGGGCCCGTTCGTCCCCGGCGGGCAGGACGAGCTGGTGGCCGCCGTCGTCCGGGTAGAGGGTGCGGAGCGTCTCGTGGCGCGCGACGAGGTCCGCGAGCGCGGCGCGCAGGGCGGTGCGGTCCAGGGGGCCGTCGAGGGTGAGCACGAGCGGGATGTTGTACGTGGCGCTCGGCCCTTCGAGCCGCTGGAGGAACCACAGCCGCTGCTGCGCGGGGGAGAGGGGCAGCTCGGTGGGGCGGTCCGTGGCGCGCGGCAGCGCCCGCAGCTCTTCCTGTACGTCCGCGTCGTCACGCGCGACGGCGCGCAGCCGGGCGGCGAGCGCGGCGGGCGTCGGGTGCCGGAAGACGTCGGCGAGGCCGATCCGCGCGCCCAGGTCCTCGCGGAGCCGCGCCGCGAGCCGTCCGGCGAGCAGCGAGTGCCCGCCCAGCTCGAAGAACCCGGCGCCCGGCGCGGGCGGCGCGTCCATCCCGAGCACGTCGGCGAAGACTCCGCACACGATCTCCGTGAACGGGTCGACGGGCCCGGCCTCTTCGCCGCCCTCGGCCGCCGGCTCCGGCAACGCCCGCTGGTCGAGCTTCCCGTTGGCGGTGACGGGCAGCGCGTCCAGGACGGTGACGGTGCTCGGCACCATGTGGGCGGGGAGGGAGTGGGAGAGGTGGTCGACCAGCTCCCGGGGAGCGGGGGCCGCGCCGCCGCCCGTACCCGGGACCGCGTACGCCAGCAGCCGCTTGCCGTGCGGCCCGTCGCGCGTGACGACGGCGGCGTGCGCGACGCCGGGGTGGGAGGCGAGCCGGGTCTGGATCTCGCCGAGTTCGATACGGAAGCCGCGGATCTTGACCTGGTCGTCGGTGCGGCCGAGGAAGGCGAGGGTGCCGTCGGCGGCACGGCGTACGAGATCGCCGGTGCGGTACATACGCTCGCCGGGCGCCCCGAAGGGGTCGGCGACGAAGCGCTCGGCGGTGAGGTCCGGGCGGCCCAGGTACCCGCGCGCGAGGCAGGCCCCGGCGAGATACAGCTCCCCGGTGCCGCCCGCCGGAACCGGACGGAGGCACGCGTCGAGCACGTACACCCGCGACCCCCGAACGGGCCGCCCCGCGGCGCGGGCGGCGCCCGGCACATCAGGGCCGCCCGGTACCCGGTAATACGCGTCGACCGTCGCTTCCGTCGGGCCGTACAGGTCGATCACGTGCAGGCCCTCGTCCACCGTCAGCCGTTCCCACAGGGCGCCGGAGACGGCCTCGCCGCCGAGGACGAGGACGGTGGGGCGGTGGTGGCCCGGGGCCAGGAGGCCCTCGGTGAGCAGGGCCTCGGCGTACGAGGGCGTGACGTCGAGGTAGTCGACGCGGTGTGTGTCCACGTACGCCGCGAGCGCGGCCGGGTCCCGGTACGTCGCGTCGTCCAGCAGGTGCAGCTCGTGCCCCTGGACCATCCACAGCAGCGGGTCCCACGACGCGTCGAACGCGAACGACGCGCTGTGCGCCACCCGCAGCCGCTCCCGCCCGGCGCGGGCGACGGCGGGCGCGATGTGGTCCTCGGCGTGCCCGTCGCGGAGGTTGGCGAGCGAGGCGTGCGTGACGAGTACGCCCTTGGGGCGGCCGGTGGAACCGGAGGTGTGGATGAGGTACGCGGGATCGCCGGGGGCGGGCTGCTCCCAGGGACCGGTGTCGGCGGCCGACGTCTCCGTGCCGTCCACGACGAGCGTGGCGGCGTCCCCCGTGTCCAGCGCGGCGAGCGTCGCGCGCGTGCCGACGACGCAGACCGGCGCCGCGTCCTCCAGCACCGCGCGCGTCCGTTCCGCCGGGTGCCCGAGGTCGAGCGGCTGGCAGACGGCGCCCGCGCGCAGCACGGCGAAGAGGGCGGTGACCATGTGCGTGCCGCGCGGCAGCGCGAGCGCCACCGCGCGCCCGCGCCCGGCGCCGAGCGCGCGCAGCCGCGCCGCCAGCGCGTCGGCGGCGGCGTCGAGTCCGGCGAAGGTGAGGGTGCCGTCGGCGGCCCGTACGGCCACCGCGTCCGGCGTACGGGCGGCCTGCGCGGCCAGCGAGGCGGGGACGGTGCGGGCGGCGGGCGGTTCGCTGCGACCGGCGGTCGCGGCCCGTACGTCGTCCGGCCCGAGCAGGTCGAGGCGGCCGACGGGCGTCTGCGGATCGTCGAGCAGCAGCCCGGCGAGCCCGTCGAGGTAGGTGAGCAGGGCGCGTTCGTGGCGGGCGAGCCCGTCCTCGTCGTACCGCCCGGCGCGGGCGTCGAGGGTGAGGCGCAGACCGCCGCCGGAGCCGGAGCCGGGGCTGGGCGCGAAGCCGATCGACAGGTCTTCGACGGGCCCGGCGGCGAGGCTGTGCAGGATGCCGGTGAGCCCGGCGAGGTCCAGGTCGGTGCCGAACGGCTTGACGTTGACCATCGGCCCCGTCAGCGGCGTGTCCGCCGAGGAGAGCGCGAGGTCGCGGCGCAGGTCGGCCTGCGGGTAGCGCTGGTGGCGGCGGACGGCACGCATCTCCAGCACGACGCGGCGCAGCAGTTCGGCGCCGGTGTCGTGGGGGCGTACGGCGAGTCGCAGCGGCAGGACGTTCACGGTCATGGCGGGCGTACGCAGCGCCGCGGGCCCCCGCCGGTTGGTCAACGGCAGCCCCAGCACCACGTCCTCGGCGCCGGTGACCCGGTGGAGATACCCGGCGGTCGCGGCGAGCGCCACCTCGGCCCAGGTCGCCTTGACGGCCTCGGCGGCCCGCGAGATCCGTTCGAACGCGTCGGCGTCCAGCTCGACGGCGCGGTGCAGCATCCCCTCGGCGGGGGCTTCGGCGGTCGCCGGGGTGGGCGGGACGGTGTCCGCGCGTCCCGCCATACGCGCGGCCCAGAACTCGCGGTCGGCGGCGTACTGTTCGCCGCTCAGATACGCGCGCTCCTCCTCGACCAGTTCGCTCAGCGGCGCGAAGCCGGACGGCTCCGGGTCCCGGCCCGCCACGAGGGCGGTGTAGCGCGCGGCGACGCGTACGCCGAGCAGGCGCAGGGCGTAGGCGTCGACGGCGACGTGGTGGACGCGCTGGTACCACCACCAGCGGTCGTCGGCGAGCCGGAGGAGGGCCTGGGCCATCAGGCCGGAGGCGGCTGCCAGCTCGGCGCGCATCCAGGCCGTGGCCTCGGCCTCGGGGTCGGCGGCGTCGCGTACGTCCAGCAGGTGCGGGCTCCAGTCGTCGGGGAGCGGCTCGACGTGCTGGGCGGGGGAGTCGCCGTCGTCCGTCACCCGGAGGCGGAGGGTGTCGGCCTCCTCGACGGTGCCGCGCAGGGCTTCGAGGAAGCGGTCGGCGTCCAGCGCGCCGCGTATCTCGACGCGGTCGGCGGTCTGGAAGGCGGTGCTCTCCGGGGCGAGCTGCTGGGCGTAGTGGATCCCCGCCTGGGCGGTGAGCAGGGCCAGTGGACGACGCGCGTGCATGAAGGTGACAACTCCCGTGAAGATCCCGGTCCCCGGAAAAACTTAGGTTAGCCTAAGCTATCTTCTCTGGCGTGGAGAAGATAACCGCCCTCACCGCCCCCGCCACCCTCACCGCCCTCAAGGCCTCCCTGCGCGACCGCGTCGAGGCGCAACGCGCCCCCCTGCTCGACCTCAGCCACCGCATCCACGCCCACCCCGAGACCGCGTTCGGCGAGCACCGGGCCGCGCGCTGGTGCGCCGAACTGCTGGCCGCGCACGGCTTCGCCGTCACGGCCCCGGCGTACGGGCTGGAGACCGCGTTCGAGGCGACGGCGGGCGACGGCCCGTTCACCGTCGTCCTCGCCTGCGAGTACGACGCGCTGCCGGGGCTCGGCCACGCCTGCGGCCACAATCTGATCGCCGCCGCCGGGGTCGGCGCGGCCCTCGCGCTCGCGCCGCACGCCGCCGAACTCGGCCTGACCGTAAGGGTGCTGGGCACCCCCGCCGAGGAGCGGGGCGCGGGCAAGGCGCTGCTCCTGGAGGCCGGGGCCTTCGAGGGCGCGGACGCGGCGATGATGGTGCACCCGTGCCCGTTCGACGTCGCGGACTTCCGCTCGTTCGCGCTCGGCACGCTCTCCGTCGCCTACGCGGGCCGGTCCGCGCACCCGAGCCTCAACCCGCACGAGGGCCGCAACGCCGCCGACGCGCTCACCGTCGCGCAGGTCGCGCTCGGCCTGCTGCGCCAGCAACTGCCCGCCGGGTGGCGGGTGCACGGCGTCACCACCCATGCCGGGGACGCGCCCAACGCGATCCCCGACCGCGCCACCGCCGAGTACGAGATTCGCGCGCTGGCCGCCGAGGATCTGCGCGAGCTGCGCGAACGCGTCGAGGCGTGCTTTCGCGCGGGCGCGCTGGCGACGGGTTGCGAGGTCGCCCTCACCCGCCCCGAGCCCGACTACCTCGACTTCCGGAGCGACCCTTCCCTGACCGCGCTGTGGGAGGCCAACGCCCGTACGCTGGGGCGCCCGGCGCCGGAGCGCCGGGAGCCCTTCGCCTGTACGGACATGGGCAACGTCTCGCACGCCGTGCCCGCGATCCACCCGGTCCTCGACATCAGCGGCGGCGCGTGCGGCCCCCACGAGTCCGCGTTCGCGGAGGCCGCGCTCTCTCCGGCCGCGGAACAGGCGCTGTTCGACGGCGCGGTGGGAATGGCCTGGACAGCAGCCGACGCAGCCTCCGCCCACGCGGGGTAACCACCCCTCGGCCCCGTCCCCTTCTGCCCCGAGGCCCCCTGCGCCGGGTGCCCCGCGTGCGAGAGCCGCGCCCGGGGTGCCCCGGGCTGTGCATTGCGGGCTGCCGCCGCGTCGTGGCAGGCCGCGCAGTTCCCCGCGCCCCTGCCGGGGCATGTCTGCTGCTCCCTCCACCCCACTGTGCTTGGGAAGTCTGCGCAAGGCGCAGGGTTGGCAAGCGCAGCCCACTTCGCCGGGTGCTCCGGTGAAAGGGCCGGGTTCGGGGTGCCCCGGGCTGTGGTTCGCGGGGTGCGGCCGCGTCGTGGCTTGGCGCGCAGTTCCCCGCGCCCCTTATGGGGCAAGCCCAAAAGTCTTGGACCCGGCCGCAAAATAAACACAGCCCCGCGCCCCTGAGGGAGAAGGGGCAAGCCCCGACGTCTTGGCCCCTAGGACTTCTTCGTGACGGCCTTCGTGATGTCGTCCATCACGGCCTCGCTCGCGAGCGGACCGCCCCGGGTCGACCAGACCGAGCCGTCGACCGTCACGGCGTGCCCGGCCTTGACCGCCTTCAGGTCCTTGTAGGCCGGCTTGGCCTGCACGTCCTTGAGGGCCTTCGTGCCGTCGGAGGTCAGCGTGGAGAGGAAGATCCAGTCGCCGTCGATCTCGTTGATCTTCTCCAGGCTGAGCGCGGGCGCGTGCGCGTTGCCGTCCTTGTTCTGGGACTTGGGCCGCTTGAGGCCCATCTCCAGGGCGATCCCGCTGGCGAACTGCTTCTTTTCCATCCAGCTCGGACCGTCCGGGTTCCAGCGGACGATGGAGACCTCGGCGCCCTTCTCCTTGCCGAGCTTCTTCCCGGCTGCCTTGGCGGCGGCCTCGTGGTCGGCGATGACCTTCTGCGCCTTGGGCAGCTTGTTGACGGCGTTGCCGACGCCCCGGAAGGAGAGCTTCCAGTCGTCGGTGGGCGCCATGGTGACGAGCGTGGCCGGGGTGATCTCGCGGAGCTGCTTGAGCATCTGCTCGTCCTGCATGTCCCCGGCGAGGATCAGGTCGGGCTTGGCCGCGATGACCTTGTCCATGACGGGCTGGAGCAGATTGCCGACCACCTTCGTGCCCTTGACCTTGTCGGCGAGGTAGGCCGGGGGCTTGTTCATGCCCTGCCCGTTGGTGATGCCGACGGGCTTGACGCCGAGCGCGAGCACCGCGTCCAGGTCCTCCTGGGTGAGGGTCACGACGCGCTTGGGGTGCGCCGGAACCTTCACGGCCTTGCCGGTCGCGTCCTTCACGGTCCGCGTCCCGCCACCCTCGGCCGAGGTCTTCTCCTTGTCGTCCGACCCGGAGTCGGAGCCGCAGCCCGTCAGCAGCAGGGCGGCGGCCCCCAGCGTGGCGGCGGCGCGCAGGGCGGTACGGCGAAGGGGACGTCTGGGCAGAGTCATTGAGGGCTCCGAGATCGAGGGCGGCTAGCGCATTAAGGTTAGCCTTACCTTAGACGATCTCGCCGCGGGGTCCCCTTCCCGCTCGCGCCCTCCGTTACGGCAGGACCGCGTCCACGTAGGCGGCGAGCCGTTCCCTGATCTCCTCGCCCGGGGTCTCCTCCTCGGCGGCCAGGTGCGTCATCAGGTCCGCGCGGACCGCCGCGAGCAGGGCGTGGGCGAGGAATCCCGCGTTCGCCGGGTCGGTCAGCTTCTCCAGTTCGTCGCGCAGCGTCCCGTGCCACCAGCCGTACGACGGCAGTCGGTACGGGCTCGTCGAGCCCGTCTCCTCCAGGGCGAGGTAGAGGCTCAGGTTGTCGAGTTTCGTGCGGGCGGCGGCGTCCAGCATCGCCGGGATCCGCTCGCGCGGCGGGGTGCCGGGGCCCAGTGGCGCGGGGCCCTCGGTGACGGCCTCGCGCAGCGGCGCCGTACGCCGCTCGGCGAGCGCCTGGAGGAGCCCGGTGCGGTCGGTGAACGCGCGGAAGACCGTGCCCTTGCCGACGCCTGCCGCCGCCGCGACGGAGTTCATGCTCACCTTGGCCAGCCCCTCGCGTACGAAGAGGGCCTCGGCCGCGTCGAGCACGGCCTCCCTGTTGCGTACGGCGTCGGCACGGCTGCGGGGCTCGCGCATCCCGTTCTCTCCTTCCGCTCCCGGTCGCTTGCGATACGGACCGGCGGTCCGTATGGTCGTCGTTGTAACGGACCGATGGTCCGCATTCTAGGCGAGGAGCCGATGATGACTGATGCCGCCACTCCTGAACAGGTCTTCCGGGAGGGAATGAGCCTGCTGAAGCGGAACGACTTCGACGGGTGGGTGGAGTTGTTCGCCGACGACGCCGTCATGGAGTTCCCGTACGCGCCCGAGGGCGCCCCGGGCCGCGTGGAGGGACGCGAGGCGATCGCCGCCTACATGCGGCCGTTCCCCGACCACATGGAGGTGCGCGAGCTGACGAGCCTCGTGATCCACACGACGGGCGATCCCCGTACGGCGGTCGTGGAGTTCAGCTCCGCCGGGCGGGCCGTGGCCACGGACGAGCCGTTCGCGATGTCGTACGTCGTCTTCCTGACGGTCGACGAGAACGGCCGTATCGCCAACTACCGCGACTACTGGAACCCGCTCGACGCCCCGGCCTCGATGCGCGCCGCCTGGGAGGACGCTCGTGCCTGACCGAACCGGAACCATCCTCGTGACGGGCGCGACCGGCACCACCGGCAGCCGTGTCGTAGCAGCACTGGAGGCGTCCGGCCGTCCCGTACGGTCCGCGAGCCGCACCGCCCCCGTGCCCTTCGACTGGTACGACCCCGCCACGCACGACGCCGCGCTCGCCGGTGCCGAGGCCGTCTACCTCGTCCCGCCCGTGGGCGCGACCGACCCCGGCACCGTCATGCTCCCCTTCCTCACCCGCGCCCGGAGCGCGGGCGTGCGCCGGGCCGTGCTGCTCAGCTCCTCCCCGATCGAACCCGGCGGTCCGGCCACGGGCCCCGTGCACGCGGCGCTGCCGGGGGAGTTCGAGGAGTGGGCGGTCCTGCGGCCCTCCTGGTTCATGCAGAATTTCACGGGCAACCATCTGCAGGCCGAGTCCGCCCGCACACACGGCGAGATCGTCTCGGCCACCGACGGCGCCCGGGTCGGCTTCATCGACGCCGACGACATCGCCGCCGTGGCCGCCCACGCGCTGACCACCCCGGAGCCGCCGAACACGGACTGGATCCTCACCGGCCCCGAGGCCCTGTCGTACGACGACATCGCCCGTACGCTCACCGAGGTCACCGGCCGTACGGTCCGCCACCACGCCCTCACGGCCGAGGAGTTGCAGGCGCGCTGGGTGCGGGAGCTGCCCGCCGACTTCGCGCAGATCCTCGCGGACGTCGACCGCGCGATCGCCGCGGGCGCGGAGGATCGCGTCACCGACGCCGTCGCCCGCCTCACGGGCCGCGCCCCCCGCTCGTTCGCCGACCACGTACGAGCCGCCGCCGACACGCGCTCTGCCCCGGCGTGACGCCGGGGCAGAGGAGGTCGACAGGAAGCGAGGGCTTCCTCGCTGGACGAGATCGCTAGATCACGTCGGCCCACAGGTCGTAGCCCCTGCCGGGGTCGGCGATGTCAACGGGCCGGCAGTCGTAGGCCCTGGCCACCTTGTCGCGGACCAGGGCCTGGCCCTCCTCGTGGCAGGTGTCCCAATTCCGCCAGCCGCCGACCTTCTTCCAGCCCGCAGCATGGACGGACTCGGCCTTCGCCGGAGCCGGAGCCGGGTCGGCGGACGCGGAGCCCGCGCCTGCCAGCGGAATGGTGACGGCGGCGGCACCGATGGCGAGGCCGACGGCGATACGAGAACGCCAGGACTTCATCAACTCTCCTCGTGGTCTTGCTGGACAGCCCGATGTGCGGGGGGACGACTGCTGATGAGAGGGCTGGCCTACAGCTCCACCCACAGGTTGTATCCCTTGCTGGAGTCCGAGGCGTCGACGGGCCAGCACATGTAGTTCTTGGCGCCGGGCCAGGTCCTGCCCTCGTGCTTGCAGGACTCCAGCTTCTTCCAGCCGCCGACCTTCTTCCAGCCAGCGGCATGGACGGACTCGGCCTTCGTCGGAGCCGGAGCCGGAGCGGCGGACGCGGAACTCGCCGCCGTCAGCGGCATGGCGATGGCCGCGGCGCCGACTGCGAGACCGACCGCGATCCGGGAACGCCAGGACTTCATGGACCCTCCATGTGTTGCTTGACAGAGCAATGTGCACAAGCGACAACGGGCCCGCGGCGTCAGCGGTTCAATCGGTGACCCGGGCGTTCTTGATCCCGGCCACGAACGCGCCCCACGCGTCCGCCGGGATCAGCAGCGCCGGGCCCTTCGGGTCCTTGGAGTCCCGTACGGGGACGGCTCCGCCGGTGAAGTCGACTGCGACCTCCAGGCAGTTGCCGCCGTTGTTGGAGCTGTAGCTGCTCTTGCGCCAGTTGGCAGCGCTGGTCATGGGGAGATTTCCTTTGCCGCTGCGGCAATCATCTTGACGGACGCCTTGGGGGGCAGGGCGTCCGCCCTGAGTAGATCATAGGCTCGACGCCCCATCTTGACGTCGTCCGGATCGGCCAAGACGTGCCCGCGCACGATGCCGTCCACGTACAGCACGTCCTGGCCCTCTTTGAGGGCGAGTCCGGCGAAGGCACCCGCGAGCCCCGCGTGGGCGCCGATATCGAGCGGGAGCACCTGAAGGGTGATACGCGGGTCCTCTGCGGCCTCGACGAGCCGTTCGAGCTGCTGCTTCATCACGTCGGGCCCGCCGATGACCCGTCGCAGAACGTTCTCATCGAGAACAGCCCAGAACTCCGGCGGCAGCTCCTTCTCGAAGATGCTCTGCCGGGTCATCCGCGCCGCCACCAGCTCGTCGGCGTTGGGCAGGCTTCCCGCGTCGAACATCGCGCGCGCGTACTCCTCGGTCTGGAGCAGCCCGGGAACCACCTGGTTCTCGAAGCCCCAGATCTCCGTCGCGTCCTTCTCCAGCTCCACGAACGGGCGGAACCAGTCCGGATACGCGTGCTGGATCACGACCGGCCACAGGCGCCAGAACGAACCGCCTGTGCCAAGCGCCTCGTCACAGCGCTGGGCGAACTCTTCGCTCGGGATGCGCTGGGCGGATTCGATGCGGGAGACCAGGGAGTGCGTGCAGAACGTGCGCCTGGCCAGAGCCGATTGGGACAGCCCAGCCTGCTCCCGCTGGATACGCAGCTCCGTGCCGAAATAGGCCAGGGTCGACACCCGGGGATCGCTCTTGAAGTCCGCGCCGACTTCGTCCTCTGCTGCCATTCTTCGCTCTCCGGCTCTTGACAACTGCACCTGCACGGTCGGCTCCCTCCCCTCATCATGCCCGGAGGGCGATGCTGGGACCACAGAAAGTAATGAACCCACTTCGGGAAGGCACCAGCACATGAGGTCGACCGTGATCAAGCTCCGTGAAGCAGACGACGTGTCCCGGCGGTTGCGTGCCGCACTGGCTCACGTGGACGTGCTGTTGCCGTCCCTCCGCGTCGACCTCTCCTCGTGCGCCGACACGATCGCCGAGCCGCTGCTCGATCTGGGCCGCTGCAACCTCGCGACGGCCGAACGCCTCATCGCCGCCCTGGCGGAGGAGAGGTAGGAGGGAGAGGAGGGACGGCGGCGCGGGCGTACGCCCGTATGCGCTCGTCGCGTGGCGTCAGGCAGCAGCTCGCGCAGCGTCCCGATTCGGCGCTCGTGTAGAAGAGGCAGCAGGTGCGGCGGAGGTAGCGCAGGCGTCCGGCGACCTCCACCACCTCGCCGAGCCGCTCCAGGCCCGTTCCCTCGCTGAACTCCTGCCAGCGCGGGGCCAGTTCGCGTACGGCCCCGCGCGAAGCGCAGAGCGCGGTGGCGCAGCCGTGGGCGACGCCGCCGCGCAGCTGGCGCAGCCCGGCGCGCGTACGGGCGTGCAGCGCGTCGGCGAGCGGCAGCAGGTGCGTGTGCAGCACGGCTCCGTGCAGGGAGGCGAGGGAGGAGTCGAGGGTGCGGGCCTCGCGCAGGCGTACGCCGCCGATGCCGTGCGCGGCGGGGCGGACGAGGACGTTCTCCGGACGGACGTCCCACACCCGGCCGTGCAGGGCCCAGTCCAGGACGGCGGCGGCCGTGACGCGGCCCGCGTAGACGGCGATCAGGGTCAACGCGGCGGCGTGCGCGGTGCGGTGGCCGCTGCCCTCGGTCTCGGCGTCGAGGAGCACGCCCAGTTCGGCCCCGGAAGGGTCGAGCAGACGGTCGGACGGCAGCCATGCACGGTCACCGTCACCGTCACCGGCATCCGGCTCGCCGACCACGAGGTCGTACCGGGGACCGTGCTCCAGGAAGAGTTCGTCCAGCGGCGTCATTCGGCAACCCCGAGATAGACGACGGTCGGCAGCCCCGTCACCGCGTGCTCGGTGATCTCAGCCCGTACTCCGTACACCTCGGCGAGCATCGCCTCCGTCAGGACCTCGCCCGGCTTGCCGCCCGCCACGACGCGGCCCTCGCGCAGTACGAACAGCCGGTCGCAGTACGAGGCGGCGAGGTTGAGGTCGTGCAGTGCCAGCAGGTTCGTGGTGCCCAGGTCGCGGATGAGGCCGAGGAGTTCCAGCTGGTAGCGGACGTCGAGGTGGTTCGTCGGCTCGTCGAGGACGAGGAGCGACGGCTCCTGGACCAGCGCGCGGGCGACGAGCGCGCGCTGGCGTTCGCCGCCGGACAGCCCCTCGAAGCGGCGCTCGGCCAGCTCGGCCGCGCCGGTGCGCGCGAGCGCGTCCCGTACGAACTCCTCGTCCCGTGCGGTGTCGCCCTCCCAGAACCTCTTGTGCGGCGAGCGGCCCATCGCCACGATCTGGCGCACGCTGAGGCCCGTCACGCCGTGCGCGTCCTGCGGCACGGCGGCCACGTGCCGGGCCCGGCGCCGGGCGCCCATCGCGACGGCGTCCTCGCCGTCGAGCAGGACGCGTCCGCCGTCGGGGCGCAGCGTGCCGTAGACGCAGCGCAGGAACGTCGTCTTGCCGCTGCCGTTGGGGCCGACGACGCCGATCGTCTCGCCGGGCGCGGCGTCGAGCGTGACACCGTCGAGCAGGCGGTGGCCGTCGACGGAGTACGTGACGTCCTCGGCGGTCAGCGACGCGCTCATGACGGCACCCCCTCGGTGCGCTGGCTGCGGCGCAGGAGCCACAGGAAGAACGGGCCGCCCGTGAGCGCCGTGAGGACCCCGACCGGGATCTCCTCGGGCGTGGCGACCGTACGGGCCGCGAGGTCGGCCAGTACGAGGAACGCGGCGCCGCCCAGCGCGGAGACCGGCAGCAGCGCGCGGTGCCCGGCGCCGATGACCATGCGCGCGGCGTGCGGCACCATCAGGCCGACGAAGCCGATCGCCCCGCTGACCGCGACCAGTACGGCCGTCACCAGCGAGGCGAGCAGGAAGACGGCCGCGCGGAACCGCCCGGTGTCCAGGCCCATCACGGTCGCGCTCTCCTCGCCCGCGAGCAGCAGGTCGAGGGGGCGGGCGAGCGCCATCAGCAGCGCCAGCCCCAGCAGCATCGCGACGGCGGGCAGCGGCAGGCTGTTCCAGCGTGCCCCGCCCAGCCCGCCGAGCGTCCAGAAGAGGATCTCCCGCAGGTGCTCCGTCTTGGACGAGGTGACGAGGATGAGGCTGGTGAGCGCGGAGAGGATGTACTGGATCGCGACCCCGGCGAGCACCAGCCGTCCCGTCGTCATCACGCCGCCGCGCCGTGCCATCGCGTAGACGGCGACGAGCGCGCAGAGCGACCCGGCGAACGCGCCCACGTTCATCGTCACCGTCCCGACGCCGAAGACGACGACGAGCACGGCGCCCGTGGAGGCGCCCGAGGAGATGCCCAGCAGGAACGGATCGGCCAGCGGATTGCGTACGAGCGCCTGCAGCACCGTTCCGACGACCGCGAGCCCCGCGCCGACGACCGCCGCGAGCAGCACGCGCGGCAGCCGTACGTCCCGCACGATCGTGGTGAACGGGCCCGGCTCGGACCCTCCCGTCAGCGCGGCCACCACGTCCCCCACCGGGATCCGGACGGAGCCCAGCGCGAGGCTCGCCAGCGCGCCGACGAACAGCAGCGCGGCCAGTCCGGAGGTGAGGAGCGCGAACCGCAGCCTGCCCGGCACGGCCGCGGCCCTCACTTGGCGCGGTCCGGGTGGAGCTGGTCGGCCAGCTCGTCCACCGCGTCCGGCACGCGCGGCCCGACCACGACGGAGGAGAGCGGCATCACGGCGAACCGCTTGTGCTTGATCGCCGGTACGTCCTTGAGCGCCGGGTCGTTCAGCAGCCGCTTCTTCTTCTTGGCGAGGGAGGTGCCCCGGTAGTCGTAGATCACGATCGTGTCGGGGTTCTTCTCGACGACCTTCTCCCAGGAGACGTCGCCGAAGGGCTTGTCGACGGAGGAGAAGACGTTCTCGGCGCCCGCGCGCTCGATGATCTCGTTGCCGATGCCCTTGCCGCCCGCCGTGAACGCCGCGTTGTCACCGCTGTCGTACACGAACACCCGGGTCTTCTCCGCGCCCTTGAGCCGCTTCGCGGTGGCGGCGAGCTGCTCGTTCTGCTTCTTGATCAGCTTCTCGGCGCGCTCCGGGACGCCGAAGGTGCGGGCGACCTCCCGGATCTCCTTGTGCAGCTGCGGCACCCCGACCCGGCCCTTGGCGCAGCTCTCGGTGGCCAGCCGGGTGTTCACGGAGCTGTCCTGGAGCGCGGGGCGCTCACGGCCCTCGCCCTTCTCGAACGCCGAGGGGTAGGCGCCGTAGACGAAGTCGGGGTTGGCGCCGAGGAGCGTCTCCTTGGACGGGTACTCCTTGGCCAGCACCTTGACCTTGTCGTACGCCTTCCGGTACTCGGGCACGATCTTGTCGTCGAGGAAGGCGGTGCCCGCCATACGGTCTTCCAGACCGAGCGCGAGCATGACCTCGGTGGTGTTCTGGTTCATCGTCACGGCCCGCTCGGGCGGCTTCTCGAACGTCGTCTTCACGCCACAGTTCGTGACCGTGTACGGAAAGCCCTTGGGCGCCTTGCCGCCGCTGCTGTCGTCGGCGCTGGACGACGACGAACACGCGGTGAGGGCCGACGCCGGTATGAGCAGCGCGGCGAGAAGCGCACGGGTGCGCACGGCACGGGACATGACGATGCCTGCCTCCTCAAGGGGATCCGCGTCCCCTGACCTGGTGAGGTTGGCGGCAGACCAGTATCTGACTCCCGGCGGACGCCCCTGGGGACGTGCCGCCGGTCACAGTGGCGGGACCGTGCCGGGTTCGCACCGGCTTCCTGGCCTCTGCCGCCTCGATGAACAACGGCAGTCTTCCATACGGCCCGCCCAGGGCCCCGACCAGGGACGGAGCCCCTCGGTCAGACGCGCACGCTCTCCTGGCCCTCGGCCTGGTCGTCCTCCCGGCGCTCCAGCGCGACCCTCGGCAGCCGCCGGGCGAGGCCCGCCGGGAGCCACCAGGCGCGCTCGCCCAGCAGCCGCATCACCGCGGGCACGATCAGACAGCGGATCACCACCGCGTCCAGCAGGATCGCCACGGCCAGCCCCAGCCCGAACTGCTGGAGCATCCGGTCCGGGCTCAGCACGAACGCCGCGAACACCACGATCATGATCGCCGCGGCCGCCGTGATCACCTTGCCCGTGGCCGCCAGCCCCTCGCGGACCGCGCCCCGGTGGTCGCGCGTACGCTCCCACTCCTCGTGGATACGGGAGACGAGGAAGACCTCGTAGTCCATCGAGAGCCCGAAGACGATCGCGAAGATCATCACCGGGATGAACGCCTCGACGGGCCCCGCCTCGGCCCCGAACAGCCCCTCCTGGAAGACCAGCGTGACGACCCCCAGCGCCGCCGCGATCGACAGCAGGTTCAGCAGCGCGGCCTTCAGCGGGATCAGCACCGAGCGGAAGACCACCATCAGCAGCAGCGCCGAGAGTCCCACCACCAGCGCCACGAAGAGCGGCATACGGTCCGACACCGAGTCCGCGAAGTCCTGCGCGGCGGCCGTCGGCCCGCCCACCAGGGCCTTCCCGCCCGTCCGCTCGGTCACCGGCGGCAGCACGTCGTCCCGCAGCCGGTGCACGAGGTCGGCGGTCGCCTCGTCCTGCGGAGCCGTCTCCGGGAACGCGAGCACGGTGGAGACGCCGGTGTCCTTCGAAGGCAGCACGGGCGAGGTGGCGGCGATCCCGTCCGTACGGGCCAGCGTGGCCCGCACCTCCCCGGCGGCCTCCGCGCCGCCCTGGCTCACGACGACGAGCGGCCCGTTGAAGCCGGGCCCGAATCCCTCGGCCAGCAGGTCGTACGCCTGACGGCTGGTCGTCCCGCTCGCGTCGTTCCCCGCGTCCGCGAAGCCCAGCCGCATGTCCAGCGCGGGCGCGGAGAGCGCGAGCAGCGCGAGGACGGCGGCCGTGAGCGCGGTCAGCGGACGCCGCTGCACCGCCTCGGCCCACGCCCGCCAACGCCGCCCCTCCGCCCGGCCCTTCGCCCGCGCCCGTTCCGTACGGGCCCGCACGTGCCGCTCGATCCGGCGCCCCGCCACCGCCAGCAGAGCGGGCAGCAGCACGAGCGACGCCGCCATGGTCACGAGCACGGTGAGCGCGACGGCGACGGCGACCCCCTGCAACGCGCCCAGTCCCAGCGCGACCAGTCCCATCAGCGCGATGATCACGGTGCAGCCCGCGAAGAAGACGGTGCGTCCGGCGGCGTCGAGCGCGGTACGGGTCGCGGTCGCGGTATCGACCCCGCGCAGCAGCTCATGCCGATACCGATAGAAGATCAGCAGGGCATAATCCACCCCCACTCCGAGCCCGACGAGCATCATCAGCGGCGGGGTGAAGTCGGCGACGGTGAAGAGATGCGAGGCCAGCGCGATCAGCCCCACCGCCCCGCCCACCGCGAACACCGCGGTGACCAGCGGCAACGCGGCCGCCACCAGCGAACCGAAGAGCAGCACGAGGATCACGAGCGCCGCCAGCATCCCGGCACCCTCGGCGGCCCCGCCCCCTTCTTCCTCGGCCCCGCGTACGGCCTCACCCCCCACCTCGACCCGCACCCCGTCGCGGTCTACGTGCTGGGCGGTATCGATGACCCGCTTGACGTCCTCCTTGGGCACGCTCTCGGCCTTGCCGTCGAGCGTGACGGTGGCGTACGCGATCTCGCCGTCCCGCGAGACGGCCGCCTTGTCCGCGTACGGGCTGCGCACGTCGGCGACGCTGGGCAACTCCCGTACGTCATCGAGCATCCGCTCGACGCGGGCGCGCGCCCCGCGCAGGTCCTCGCCCTGGAGCACGACGGACACACTGTCCCCGGCCTGCGCCGAACCGTGCTTCTCCAGCAGATCGGTCGCGGTCTGCGAGTCGGTGCCGGGCAGGGAGAAGTCGTTCCGGTAATCGCTGCCCGCCCCCTGCGAGCCCACGGTGATGGCGGCCACCACGACCACCCACAACAGCAGCGCCCCCCAACGGTGCCGCTGGGACCAGGAAGCGAGCCGCCCCAGCGGCCCGGTACGTAGCTGATTCATGAGCCCAAGGTGCGCCGCGGCGATGGCCCCGGTCGTCGTCCCCGGGTTGACATCCCACTACCCCACAAGTTGCGCCCCGAAGGGGCGCGGGGAACTGCGCGCTCAGCCAAGGCGAAAGCGGCAGTCTGCGACGCACGACAAGGGGCAGGTGCGGCGCAGCGAAGAGGAGACGGCCCCGTCAGGAGTGCCCCAAAGGGGCGCGGGGAACTGCGCGACCGGCCAAGACGCAACCCGCGGCCTGCAACGTGCAGCAAGGCGCAGATGGGGCGCAGGGCCAGATCAGGGGTTCAGCCACCCCGGGCGGACGAGCCCCGACTCGTAAGCGAGGACGACCAGTTGGGAACGGTCTCGTACACCCAGCTTGGTCATGATGCGGCTCACATGCGTCTTGGACGTAGCAGGGCTGAGAGTCAACCGTCCCGCGACCTCGTCGTTCGTCAGCCCTTCCGCCACGAGCCGCATGACCTCCACCTCGCGCTCCGTCAGCGCGTTGAGCCGGGGCGAGGGCCCGGGCGGGGCGACGCGTCCGGCGAACTCGGCGATCAGCCGCCGCGTGACGCCGGGACTGATGAGCGCGTCACCGCGCGCCGCGACCCGCACGGCGTGCACCAGCTCCTCCGGCTCGGTGTCCTTGACGAGGAAGCCGCTGGCCCCGGCGCGCAGCGCCGTATAGACGTAGTCGTCGAGGTCGAACGTGGTCAGCATGACGACGCGCACCTCGTCGAGCCGCCCGTCGGCGGCGATCCGGCGGGCCGCCTCCAGGCCGTCCGTGCCCGGCATGCGGATGTCCATGAGGACGACGTCGGGCCGCGTCGCGCGGCACAGCGCGAGGGCCTCCTCGCCGTCGCCCGCCTCGCCGACCACGTCGAAGTCGTCCTCGTCCTCCAGGATCGAACGGAACCCGGCACGCACCAGCCGCTGGTCGTCCACGAGCAGGACCTTGATCATGAAGGAGACGCTCCGTTCTGGGGTACGGCGGAGGAGGAGAGCGGCAGCCGCGCCCGTACGGCGAACCCGCCGCCCCGTTCGCCGGGCCCCGCGGTCAGCTCGCCGCCGAGCGCGCGGGCCCGCTCGCGCATCCCGGAGATGCCGGTGCCGGAAACGGCGCCGCCGCCGGACCGGACGGCCCCCCGCCCGTCGTCCACGACCTCCAGCACGAGCTCACGCCGCCCACGCCGGACACGCACGGCGACGCTCGTGGCGCCCGCGTGCCGGCTCACATTCGTCAGCGCCTCCTGCACGATCCGGTACGCGGCCCGGTCCACCTCGACGGGCAGCGCCCCCGCTTCGCGCCCGGTCGTCGTGACCCGTACGTCGAGCCCGGCCCGCCGCGCCGACGCGACCAGCTCGTCCACCCGGTCCAGGCCGGGCACCGGCGCCGTCGGGGCGGCCTCGTCGCCGTCCCGCAGCGCGCCGAGCGTGGTGCGCAGCTCGCGCAGCGCCTCCTTGCTGGCGTCCTTGACCGCACCGAGCGCCTCGCCCGCGCCGCGCGCCCCGCGCTCGGGATCCTTCTGGAACCGCCGCAGCGCCGCCGACGACTGGACGTTGATGAGCGAGAGGTGGTGGCCGATGCTGTCGTGCAGCTCGCGCGCGATCCGCAGCCGCTCCTCGCTGGTGGCGTGCTTCTCGGCCTCCCGCGCGTACGCGAGACGGCTGTGCCGCGCCCAGCCGAGCGCGACGGTCGCGACCAGCCACCCGGCGAGCATGAACAGGGCGACGTTGTTCACGTCCTCGTTCCCCGCGGCCGTCCCCGCGGCGGTCCCGCACAGGGCGACGGCGGAGAGCGCGACGGCGACGCCGAGCAGCCCGCGCGCCGCGACCGCGTAGAGCGCGACGATGGGGGCGACCAGCAGGGGCCCGTCGTAGGCACTGCTGACGTAATACACCGAGCTGGTCACCAGGACGAGCGCCGCGACGGCCACGGGCCGCCGCCCGCTGAAGGCGAGCGCGCCGCAGGTCACGACGATCAGCACCCACCCGAACACGGTCGTCAGCCACGGCTCGCCCCGCTCCTGCAGAAGCGCGGGCACGGTGCCGCCCGCCACCAGCAGGAACACCCCACCGGCCAGCGCCACCCCGGACCCCACGCGCACCCCGCAAGCCATACGGCCAGCGTAGATCGGACCCCTGCCCCGCGCGGTCCGTCTCAGGGCGTGACCGACGACTGTGACCCCGCAACTGGCGCGGTACGCCGGCGTTGCGGGGTCACGACCTGGGTGGTAGCGGAGGTCAGGTAGTGGTGCGGGGGGCGTCAGTGGGAGCTATGGAGGGCATGCACACCTTTGGCCCGAAGTACGTTGGGCTCGCCATCCCTTTCTCGGAGGCGGAGGGGCGAGCGGTGCGGCTCTGCTCGGCCTCCTCGCGGTGGATGGATGACGGGGGCTGATCGCCCTGGGGCGTATCCATGATCATCTTTGTGCCGAGTTCCTAACGTGCTTCCGCAGCATGGGTCGCCGCAGTGATCTCGCTATTACGGGCGATGACGCTAACCGAGCTGCGAGATATGCACAAGTATTCTGAACCCAGGAAATCTATCCGTTCTGACTGGCTCGCTCGGTGCTCCGTAGGCGCTCCCCTATACGTTCCGCCTCATAGCTGTCAATTCTTTTGAATATGCCGATCGCTCTCCGCCAGAGGGCGTGCGCCGCATCAATCCGCATTGCGTCGGACTTCAGCTCGGCCAGCGCGTCGCACGCGCGAGCCTCCTCCTCCGGAGACTGGATACGGGAGGCCAGGGTGAGCGCTTCCGTCAGGTGCTGTTCGGACGTGTGGAGACGGCCGAGAAGGCGCTCTGCTGAGCCGAGCCCGCGCAGGGCTTGAGCCTCTTCCAGTCCTGCCCCGAGGCTCCGCGCCAATTCCAGCGCTGCGCTGTGACGCTCCAAGGATTCCTCGTACCGGGCGGCCCGGTGAAGTGCGTTCCCGATGGAGACGAGAGTGATGGTTTCATTCCTCTTGTCGCCCAGGTGTTGGAACGAGGCGAGCGCCATGTCATAGAGGTCGAGTGCCGATTCCAACTCCTGCGGAACATGATACGTATTGGCGAGGTTCAGTCGTGCCATCGCTTGCTCGGAACGGCTTCCCGATTCGATGGACATTTCCAGGACGCGGGAGAAGGATTCCCGCGCAGAATCCTGCTCTCCTATGTGGGCCTGAGTCTCCGCAAAGTTGTTTAACGACTGGAAGGTTCCTCGTATATCTCCGGATTCCTGGAAGGAGAAAAAGGCTTGTTGGAAATGCCGTGAGGCTGCTACGGGATCTCCGAGATGGAGATGGGCGATGCCCAGAGTATTGGTGCTGCGCGCCTGCCCCCAGGTATCTCCGGAACGGGTGCGGATGTCCAGCGCCTCTTGCAGCGATTCCCGCATCAAATGGTATTCACCGCGATGCCAGTGGAGTATCCCGAGTTGATGCAGTGCCTCGGCGGTGGAGTCCGGGTCGTTGAGCGAGCGGGCAAGGGTCAGGGCCTGTTGCCCCGAGGCGGCCGCTTGCGCGTACTGCCCCGCATGGGCCTCCGCGATGCTGAGGTCGATCCGGGTGAGCGCCTCGGCGTGCGGGGCTCCGTGGGCGTGCCAGTGGTCGGCGGCATGGGCGTGCATGACCGCTGCCTCGTGCCAGAGACCCTCCGTGTCCAGGAAGGATGCGAGGACATGGGCGAGTTCGGCCGCCAGCTCGGGGAGGCCGTGGGTGCGTGCGTGGTGCTCGGCGGAGATGAGGGCGGAGGTCTCCGCCCTGAGCCACGCCTTCGCGTCCTGGGCTCCGGCCCACTGCGGCAAGTCGTACGGAGAGGCGTCCTGGCCGAGAGTGAGGCTGAGGCGGGTGCGGCGGGGATGCGCCAGGGCATCGGCGCGGGCGGCACAGTTGAGGTAGAAGTCGGCCAGCCTGCGCCGGGCGGCCACTTCCTCTTCCGGATTCTCGTGAACGAGGGTGAGCGCGAACTCCCCGAGTAGGTCGTGGAATCGATAGCGCTCCGGCTCGGGCTCCAGAACGAGACTGCTGTCCAGCAGGGCCTCGATGTGCCGCTCCGTCTGGTCCAGGGGTTCGCCGGTCAACGCCGCGGCGGCGTGAGAGGTGAAAGTGGTTCCCCAATGGAGGCCGAGGCAACGGAAGGCGGTTCGCTGCTTCTCTGTCAGGGTCCTGTGTGAGAGTGAGAAGACGTGGTGAATCTCGCGCTGACCGTCGCGGATTTCTCCGAGCTTCCGCTTGCTGTGCGCAATCTTCTCAGCGAGGTAACGCGCCGTCCAGGCAGGGCGGGATTTGAGGCGTCCCGCGGCGAGTTCGATGGCCAGAGGCAGGCGCCCGCATAACTGTACGATGCTTGCCACGTCGTTCGGTTCGGTTTTTCGGGAAAGGTCCGGACCAATGAGCCTTATGAAGAGATCCGTTGCGTCTTCGAGGGGGAGTACGTCAAGGAATACCGGCCGGGCTCCGGGAAGGTTCGTCAGGCGGTTCCTGCTGGTGATGATGAAGAGGGATGGACAATCCTGGACGAGGAGCGGGCGAACCTGTTCGTCACTCGCGGCGTCGTCGAGAATGATGATGGCTTGACGGCTGCTCAGCGTATTCCGCCACAGTGACGTCAGTTCGTCCAGTCCGCGAGGGAGGGCTTTGGGAGAGAAGCCCATGGTTCTGAGCAGAGAGGTGAGGGCGGCTGAAGAGGCGAGGGGTTTGCTTCCGGCGGAGTGCGCCCTCAGATCTATGTACATCTGCCCGGCCGGGAATCTTGAGCTCAGTCGGCGACTGACGTGGAAGGCGAGCAGTGTTTTCCCCACGCCGCCCATCCCGGAGATGCTCTGGAGGGAGATGACGGTGCCTTCGGGTATCTCCTGAAGGGTCCGTAGCTCCGCCTCTCTTCCTACGAGATCGCCATGCGCCGGGATGTTGTTCAGCTTCTTCCCTTCCGTAACTCCGGCGCGGTGGGAAGGCGGCTTCGGCGGGGCGAGGATCCGCTCCACCGGTTCCTGCTGAAGGATGAGATGGTGGATACGCCTCAGAGGCTTTCCCGGATCGGTGCCGAGCTCCTCCTGCAGGCGTTTTCTCAGGGTCTCGAAGAGGCGGAGCGCCTCCGCCTGACGGCCGCTTCCGTAGTGGGCCACCATGAGTTGCCCGGCGACGGTCTCGTCTACCGGCAGCTGCTCCAGGAGGCCGCTGAGCTCTGCGATCAGATCGACGAACCGCCCCATGCGCAGTTCGAGCGCTGTGCGATCAAGTTGTGTCGCAAGATGTTGCGACTCCAGTCGCATGCGAACACCTTCGGCCCAGGAACCAGTCAGCCCCGCAAGAAGCTCGCCATGCCACAAGGCTTCCGCTTCGCGGAACAGCCGCAGTGTCCGCGCCTGGTCGCCGGAGTTGGTGGTGCGGGCCTGCTCCGTCAGCCGCTGGAAGCGGTGGAGGTCCACGGACTCCGGGGCGATGTCGAGGCGGTAGGTGTGCGCCTGCTGGACCAGTCGATCGCCGCCGGTGGCGTTCCGCAGGCGCCGTCGGAGCCGGGCCGCGTAGGAGTGCAGGCTCGCACGGGGCTTCCCGGGCGGGTCGTCGTCCCAGAGGCGCCGGGTGAGCGTGTCGAGCGGGACGGACCGGCCGGCGTCCACGGCGAGCGCCGCGAGCAGCGCGCGCTCCTTCGCCGAGCCCAGCGCGTCGTGCTGTCCGTGCGCGCGTATGCCGATCGGGCCCAAGATCACGATCTCGAAGTCCACCAGCGTTCCCTTCGCCGGTTCGACTTGCTCGCTCTTTGCCGGGCGATGGCCGGTCTTTGCCCAAATGAGGATGACATGTTGTCAACTCCGGTCACCAGACGGCCACTCTTGATCCCTCTTCTTGGCTGAAACGGTCCGCCTGGGGCGGGTCCGGAGCGGGTTCGGAGTGAGCCGTCAGTCTGCGACCGGGGGTCCGCGGGTAGCTTCCCCGTGCTTACGGATCTCCATGAGTGATCCATGGCCAGAGGGGTGAAGGGATGCGTCCGCTCACAGTCCGAGAACTCGCTCTGGCGCTGGCTGTCGCCGCCGGGCAGCCACGCAGTTGGGAGAGTCTGCGGGAGATGGTAAGCGGAACCCTCGAAGGTCCCGATGACGCCATGCGGAGTGAGTTGTCACGCGTACTTGTGGAATCGGCACCCTCGATTTCGTACAGCAGTCTGGCCGATCGCATACTCACTCGCGTGAGTGCTCATCCCGAGACCATGGATGCACTGCGCATCTGGGTGAACACGGTTCGGCCGACCGGTATCACTCACGCCAACGTCGTGGAGGACGCGTCGATATCCGGACCGGTGATCCAGGCGGGGGAGATCAGCGGAGGTGTGCATGTGCACGCGGCGCCTTCCGAGCGCCGCGCGGAACTTCCCGTACCGCAGCAACTGCTGCCCGTTCCCGGCCACTTCATCAACCGGGAATGTGACGTGGCGAAGCTGGAGGAAATGCGGAGTCGGCACCGTGGCGCTCCGCAACTGATCGCTGTTACCGGTCCCGCAGGGGTGGGGAAGACCACGCTGGTTTCCCGCTGGCTCGGCTCGCTGCGGGACCCTTTCCCCGACGGCAGGCTTTACGCGGACATGGGCGGCTATTCCATGGGAAGTGCTCGAGGGCCGGGGGAGATTCTCGGGCAGTTTATCCGCGCGTTCGGCTACGACCAGGTACCGGTGGAGCTGGCAGAACAGGCCGCGCTCTGGCGTTCGTTGACGGTGGGCCGCCGACTTGCCGTCGTGCTGGACAACGCGGTGAGTGCCGCACAGGTCCGCCCGCTGATCCCCGGGGAGGCGGACAGCCTGGTGGCGGTTGTCAGTCGGCAACGGCTGAGCGGGCTGGCCGTGGATGGCGCCGCGTTCCACCACCTGGGCGTGCTCTCCGCCCAGGCGGCCGTGGAACTGCTGAGCAATCGTGCGGGCGGCGGTCGCACCGAAGAGGAGCCGGGTGCCGTCCGCCAGGTGGTGGCCCTGTGCGCGGGACTGCCCCTCGCGGTGTGTGTCGTCGCGGCACGGATGGCCGCCAGACCCCAGCAGACGTTCGCGGATCTGGCCGGGGCGATGCGGCGGCCCCCTGACCGGCTGGAGGAGCTCTACCTGGAGGGAGACCAAGCAGTGGGCAGCGCACTGGACGAGTCCTACCGTTCGTTGGCGCCGGACCGTGCGCGGGGCTACCGGCGTCTGGGACTGCTTCCTGTCGATGTCTTCTCCGCCTTCGAGGCGGCTGCCGGATGCGCGCTCGGTCTGCGGGACGCCCGAGGGCTGCTGGACGGCCTTCTGGAGGCGAACCTCCTGGAGGAGGCTGGACCTCATCCCGTCACCGGCCATGCCCGGTTCCGCTTCCACGACCTCACCCGGTTGCACGCCATGGACAGGGCAGCTCAGGACGAGGCGGACCCCACGGCGGCGCGGGCGGAGACGGAGCGGCGCGTACTCGACTGGTACCTGGCCACGGCGACCCCCGTACGGACTCTCCTCGTTCCCGGCTATCGGCCCCTCGGACGTGACTACGCCTATCCGCCCCGGCACGCGCTGGAGTTCCCCGACGGCGAGACCGCGCTGCGGTGGATGAACGAGGAGGCGGTCCGGCTGATGCGGGCCGTGCGCACCGCGGCTGACCGTGGCTGGCACTCGACCTGCTGGCAGCTGGCCGACGCCATGCAGCCCTTCTTCCTGCGCTCGCGGCCGTACGACCTGTGGACCGAGGCGCACCGTCTCGGACTGGCCGCCGCCGAGCACGCGGGCCAGGCCGCAGGAGTCAGCCAGATGCTGACGAGCGGCGGCGCCGCGCTGCGCAACGCGGGGCAGCTGGACGAGGCGGAAATCTGGTTCACCCGTGCTCTCCAGGACGCCCGCGACCGACAGGACCGACGTGCGGAGGCACAGGCTCTGCACGGGCTCGGCCAGACCCACCGGCTCGCGGGGAGGCTGGAACAGGCAGCCCCCCTCTTTCAGGCCGCGCTCGCCGAACGGGAGGAGATCGGCTACCGCAGAGGGGCCGCACTCTCCCGCCTGTGCCTGGGCGATGTCGCCCTTGCCATGGACCGTGCAGACGAGGCGCGGAGCTTCCTCGAACAGGCCCGGTCCGAACTTCTCGGCCTCCAGGACGCGTACGACGCCGCACGAGCCCTGGCCTTCCTCGGCCGTGCTCACGCGCACCGTACGGTGCGGAACCACCCGGAGGCCGAGCGGCTGTTGCTCACCGCGCTCGATGAGTTCCGGTCAGCCGGATCCGTTCCCTGGCAGGCCCGGGTGCTGGAGATGCTGGGCCAGACCGCGGAGGACCGGAACGACGCCGAGGCGGCCCGTCGCCACTACGACGACGCGCTCGCCCTCTACGGCCCCCGGAGCCCCAGAGACGTGGAGAGGGTGGAGCGACTCCTCGCCGGACTGACACCTGGGCCGGACGACGAGCGGTGATCCATGCGACGGCCGAACTGGCCCAGGGGCAGACCCCGCACGAGCCAAGCGTGCAACAGCGCTGCGAGCAGCGCGTGTTCGGCCGCTGACAGTTCCCTCGCGTACGTCACGAGTCGGGTCCGTACACCGTTCCGAGCCACGGCCGTGCAGATGCCACCGGGCCGTCGGAGCGTGACGCACAGGCACCCCGGGTACCGTCGCAGCAGCGTGTCGGCGTCGTGCCGGTCCATGCCGTACAGCACGTCCGCGCACTGCCGTACCCGCTCTTCGCGGCACGCGTCGACGTCGACGCACACGCAGTCCGCGTTCATACCGCCTCCCCCCATGACTCATGACTGGGCTCCCACACCGCCCCGTCCAGGGGAGCGGGAAGCGGGAGCGGCTCCGTGGCCGGCGGATAGGCGGGCTGCCCCAGCCCCAGAACGCGGTACATGAGCCGTCGGAAGTTGTGGTTGAAGCGGCCCGGCTGAGAGGAGATGCGTGCCGCGATGTCCGCGTGGTCCTCGGCCCGGTACTCCTCGGCGGCGAAGGCCAGTTGCTCCGCCAGCGGGCGTGACGGGGACAGGGCCGGGGCCGTCAGCGCCAGGTCGACACCGGGGGACTCCGGGTTGGCGTCCCAGTACGGGAAGTGCGTCATCAGGATCGGGGAGCCGGTCATGGTGCCGTACAGCGTCACCGACCCGTAGTCGCCGATGATCCAGTCCGCCGCGATCAGCGGCTGCCGCCAGTCCGTCTCCGGCGGGAGAACGCTGACGCCTGCACGCCTGCAGTCGGCCAGCCACGCACGCACCTGCCAGTGCCCGAAGCGGGACCAGACGTTGGGGTGCACCAGCACCGCGGTCTGGTACTCCTCGCGCGGCAGCTCCGACAGCAGCCTCGGGAGGACCGAACCGAGACGGCTGAAGGACGAACGCTCCCCCCAGGACAGCGAGACGAGGACGAGCTTCTGTCCGGGGGCCAGTCCCAGTGCCTCCCTGTAGTCACGGCGCAGCGGCAGGCTGCGCCGGATGCGGTCGTAGCAGGGATCCCCCGCGACCTCGGCGACCGGAAGCGCCTCCGGACACCAGCGTTCCAGCTCGACCAGGTCCTCGTGGTGGGCCAGGACCACGGCCCTCGGGACGACCCTGCCCTGCCAGGTCAGATACCCCCTTCCCGTGACGCCGCGCGGAGCGCGGGCCTCCCCGGGGTTCAGTTGCGAGCGACGGGTCAGGGACATCTGCCCTGCCCCGTGCGAGAGCCGCACCAGCGGTGCGCGCAGCTGCTCGGTGCCCTGCGAACCAGCGGCCAGCGCGAGGTCGAAGGAGCCGCGCACGGCCTCCTCCCAGCTCACCACCGTGGCCCCGAGCGACCGGAGGAACTGTGCGGTGCCTCCGTTGAACGCGTGCGGTGCCACGGTGAAGACCACCTCGACCCGCAGATCCGACTCCAGGAGCGGCAGCAGGTCCTGGAGCCGCTTCCCGTACACCTCGGTGTGGACGATGACCAGCAGCCTCTTGCGATCGGGTTCAGGCAGCCACCCCTTCACGTCCCGTAACACTGCGCTCTCTGCTGTGGTGCCCGGATCGGACATTCTCTCCCCCACGTCATTCCCGTCGTTGTCGAACGGTGTGCGCGAAGGGGATGCCCGGGCGGAAAGACGGAAGTCTTGCCCCGGCCTTGACGAAACCTTGCAATGACGGCTCAGCAGGAGCACTCGTTCGAGTGAGCTGAGGGCGTGGGCCACAGGGTAGAGCTGTGGCCATGTCCCAACAGCCCTTCGAGCTTCCCGACTTCTACGTCTCATACCCCGCCCGGCTCAACCCCCATCTCCAGGACGCCCGCGCCCACTCGAAGGAGTGGGCTCGTGGCATGGGGATGGTGGAGGGGTCCGGGATCTGGGAGGAGCAGGACCTCGACGCGCACGATTACGCCCTGCTGTGTGCCTACACCCATCCCGACGCCTCGGGCCCCGACCTGGCCCTGATCACCGACTGGTATGTGTGGGTCTTCTTCTTCGACGACCATTTCCTGGAGGAGTTCAAGCGGACCCAGGACCGCCCCGGCGGCAAGGCGTACCTCGACCGGCTGCCCGCCTTCATGCCCCTCGTCCTGCCCTCCGAGGGCGGCGCCGAGGTCCCCGAGCCCGTCAACCCGGTGGAGGCCGGGCTCAAGGATCTGTGGGCCCGCACCGTGCCCGCGATGTCCCGCGACTGGCGTGCCCGCTTCGCGCGCAGCACGGAGAACCTGCTCAACGAGTCGCTGTGGGAGCTGTCCAACATCAACATCGGCCGGGTGGCGAACCCCGTCGAGTACATCGAGATGCGCCGCAAGGTCGGCGGCGCGCCCTGGTCGGCGGGGCTCGTGGAGTTCTCCGAGCACGCCGAGGTCCCCGCGGCCGTCGCGGACGCGCGCCCGATGGAGGTGCTGCGCGACACGTTCTCCGACGCCGTCCACCTGCGCAACGACCTGTTCTCGTACGAGCGCGAGGTCGGCGACGAGGGCGAGTTGAGCAACGGGGTGCTGGTCCTGGAGACCTTCCTCGGCTGCTCCACCCAGGAGGCCGCCGACTCCGTCAACGACCTGCTGACCTCCCGTATGCACCAGTTCGAGCACACCGCGCTCACCGAGGTCCCCGCGCTCTGCGCCGAACGGGGCCTGGAGCCGCGGCAGTGCGCGGACATCGCGGCGTACACGAAGGGCCTCCAGGACTGGCAGTCCGGCGGCCACGAGTGGCACATGCGCTCCAGCCGGTACATGAACGGGGGCGGGGCCGGGGGTGGGGCCGCGACCCCGGAAGCCTCCGGTGCGCCTGGTCCCGCCGCGGCACTCGGCACCTCCGCCGCCGACGTGACCCGCTCCCTGCGCCGTACGCACGCGCAGCGCGCCCGCTCCTTCACGCACGTCCCGCACCAGCGCACCGGGCCCTCTCAGCTGCCCGACCTCGCGATGCCGTTCACCCTCCGGCTCAACCCGCACCTGGCGGGCGCGCGCGAGCGGATCGTGCCGTGGGCGCACGCGACGGGCCTGCTGGAGCCGCAGCCCGACGTGCCCCTGCCCGGCGGCGTGCTCTGGGACGAGGGCAAGCTCCGCGACTTCGACCTGCCGCTGTGCGCCGCCGGGATCCGCCCCGACGGTACGGCCGAGGCGCTCGACCTCGCCTCCCAGTGGCTGGCCTGGGGCACCTGGGGCGACGACTACTACCCGGTCCGCTTCGGACGTACGCGCGACTTGGCGGGCGCCAAGGCGTGCACGGAGCGGCTGATGCTCTTCATGCCGCTCGACGGGACGGGAAGCACGTACGGCGCGGCCCCGGCCACCGCCTTCGAACGGGCGCTCGCCGACCTGTGGCAGCGGACCGCGGGCCCGATGACGCAGGCCGCGCGCCGCCGCTTCCGCCGCAGCGTCGAGGTGATGGCCGACTCCTGGCTGTGGGAGCTGAACAACCAGGCGCAGAACCGCATCCCCGACCCCGTCGACTACCTGGAGATGCGCCGCCTCACCTTCGGCTCCGACCTCACGATGAGCCTGTGCCGCCTCGGCCACGGGCAGGCGGTCCCCGACGAGGTCTACGAGAGCGGCCCCGTCCGCTCCCTGGAGAACGCGGCCGCGGACTACGCCTGTCTCCTCAACGACGTGTTCTCGTACCAGAAGGAGATCGAGTACGAGGGCGAGATCCACAACTCCGTGCTCGTCGTCCAGGACTTCTTCGACTGCGACTACCCGACGGGCGTCGCGATCGTCGGCGACCTCATGCGCTCCCGGCTGCGCCAGTTCCAGCACGTCGCCGCGCACGAACTCCCCGTACTGCACGACGACTTCGGCCTGGACGAGGAGGCGCGCACGGCGCTGCGCGGCTATGTGACCGAGCTGGAGAACTGGATGAGCGGCATCCTCAACTGGCACCGCGGGGTCCGCCGTTACGACGAGCCGAGCCTGCGCCGCCACCACTCCCCGGCCTGGCCCTTCGACGGTCCGGCGGGCCTGGGTACGTCGGCGGCCTCCGTGACCCCTTTCGCTGCGAACGCTGTACGCATGTGAGTACAGTGTTCGCAGCGGCGTGCACGGTGCACGTGCGCGTCCCAGGGGAGGAACCATGTCGAAGACGAAGGCCACGACGACGAAGGCCACGACCTGGCGGCTGAGCAGGATGCGCGAGGTGCTGGCCGGGCACGTCGAGTCCGGGGCGATACCCGGCCTCGTCGCGCTCGTCAGCCGTCGAGGCGAGACGGGTGTCGAGACGCACGTCGAGGCGCTCGGCACCCACGAGGCGGGCGGCTCGGGCTCGCCGATGCGCCGCGACACCCTCTTCCGCATGGCCTCCGCGACCAAGCCCGTCACGACGGCGGCGGTCATGATCCTCATCGAGGAGTGCAGGCTGCGGCTCGACGACCCGGTCGACCCGTGGCTGCCCGAACTCGCCGACCGCCGGGTGCTCAAGAGCATCGACGGCCCCGTCGAGGACACCGTCCCCGCCGCGCGGCCCGTCACCGTACGGGACCTGCTGACGTTCACCAACGGCTTCGGGATGGTGGTCGCCGCGCCGGGGACGTACCCGGTGCAGGAGCTGATCGAGGAGTCGGGGATCGGCGCCTTCGGCCAGGTGCCGACCTGCGGCCCCGACGAGTGGATGCGCAAGCTCGGCACGCTGCCGCTGCTCTGCCAGCCCGGCGAGCGGTGGCTCTACAACACCGGGTCCGACATCCTCGGCGTGCTCGTCTCCCGGGTCACGGGCCAGTCGTTCGGCGCGTTCCTCGCCGAGCGCGTCTTCGGCCCGCTCGGGATGCGGGACACCGGCTTCCACGTCCCGGCCGACAAGATCCACCGGCTGCCCACGAGTTACGCCCACGACCAGGAGACGGGCGAGCTCGTGGTCTGGGACGAGGCGGACGGCGGGCTCTACAGCCGCCCCCCGGCGTTCGAGTCCGGCGGCACCGGCCTCGTCTCGACCGTCGACGACTTCGCCGCCTTCTACCGGATGCTCCTGGACAAGGGCGCGTACGGCGGCGAACGCCTCCTCTCCCGGGCCTCCGTCGAACTCATGACGACGGACCACCTCACGCCCGGGCAGAAGGCGGAGAAGGACACCTTCCCCGAGTACTTCGGCGCCCACGGCGGCTTCGGCTTCGGCATGGCCGTCCGCACCCACCGCCGCGACCTCGCCTCCGTCGGCCAGTTCGGCTGGGACGGAGGGCTCGGCACGACCGCGTACGGCGACCCGGCCGAACAGCTCACCGGGATCCTGCTGTCCCAGACGGCCATCGACACCCAGGACACCCCACGCCTCCACCGCGACTTCTGGACCACGGTTTACGGGGCGATCGACGACTAGGCCGTGTCCGGCGGATCGGAGCTGGGCAGGGGTTGCCCCGCCTGTCCCTCGCAGGCTGCGGGTTGTGGGTGGTTGCGCGCGCAGTTCCCCGCGCCCCTAGAGATACGCGGCGCTCCTCGGAGCGCCCCGTCAGGGGCGCGGGGAACTGCGCGACAAGCCACGACTCAGCCGCAGTCTGCAAGGCACCGCACGGGGCAGCCCCTGTCCAGCCCCGAGAGGGGGGCGACCATGATCTGCCGGACCCGGACTAGGCGCTGAGGACGAAGGTCAGCAGCGCCAGGCTCAGCGCGACGCTCCCCGCGAACGCGGCACCGCCGCGCAGCACCGCCGCGGCGTAGCTCGCCCCGTCGATACGGGCGAGTACCCCGGCCGCCACGCCGACCAGCGCGGCGGCGAGCACGACGACCGCGAGGAGCAGGGCCAGGAGCATCAGGTGGGTGGACGAGAGGGACATGACTTCTCCCGGAGGGCGTCGGCGAATGGGCTGAGGTGAATTTCGCCGTTCCGGTGTTCACCGGGGTTCAGGCCGAACAGAGTTGAACGAAGACGGTCGCCCGGGGAGGGAGCAGGAAGGCATGGGGGAGAGCCCACAGGAGGAACTCGCGCGGCGACTGCGCACGCTCCGGGCGGAGCGCCGCCTCCAGATGGCCGGGCTCGCGCACCGTACGGGGCTGGGGCGTACGACGATCAGCCAGGTGCTCAACGGCCGTACGCTGCCCTCGGAGGCGACCGTGGTGGCCCTGGCGGAAGCCCTGCGCGCCGACTCCGAGCCGCTGCTCGCCCTGCGCCGGGCGGCGGCGGTGGGGAGGACCACGTTCGAGGACCGCTACCTCGCGTACGTGGCGGAGCGGTACTCCCAGCTCACCGTCGTAGGGCTCGACCTGAGCAGGCCGGAACGCGCGCGCTGGCCGGTGGACGCCGCGTACCTGAGCCTGGAGCTGGCGGCGGAGCAGCAGACGGGCTGGGCCACGGGGAGAGAGGAAGCGGAACGGCCTCCCGTGGTGGTGAAGCGGGCCGAGGGCGCGCTCGCCGGTCATCGGCGAGTGCTGCTGCGCGGACTCGCCGGGTGCGGCAAGACGACACTGCTGCAGTGGCTGGCCGTCGCCACGGCGGGCGACACGCTGCCGGAGGAACTGGCGGACAGACGGGGGAAGATCCCGTTCCTGCTGCCGCTACGGACGCTGGTGCGGCGCGGCCCGCTGCCCGGGCCCGGCGACTTCCTGACGGCGGTCGGCGCGCCGCTCGCCGCCGCGCAGCCCCCGGGCTGGGCGGACCGGATGCTGGCCGGTGGCGCGGCGCTCGTCCTCGTCGACGGCATCGACGAGGTGCCCCAGGAGGACCGGGGCGCCACCCGCGAGTGGCTGGAGGGACTCCTGGCGGCCTACCCGGACGCCCACTTCGTCGTCACCACCCGCCCGTCGGCCGTCCCGGAGGGCTGGCTGTCCGCCTCCCGTTTCACCGAACTGTCCGTACGGCCGATGAGCGCCGCCGACATCGAGGTCTTCGTCGGCCGCTGGCACGCCGCCGCACGCCGGTGCACGGCGAACGAGGCCGAACAGGCCCAGTTGAGCGAGCTGGAGGAGGCACTCCGCGTCACGGCCCGTGCCCAGCGCGACCTGGCCCAGCTCTCCCGTACGCCGCTGATGTGCGCCCTCATCTGCGCCCTGCACCGCGACCGCCGGGGTCATCTGCCGCACAGCCGTATGGAGCTGTACGAGGCGGCGCTGTCGATGCTCCTCGTACGCCGCGACCTCGAACGCAGCGTCGGCTTCCCCGAGGGCACGCGCCTCACGGAGCACCAGAGCGTTCAGCTGTTGCAGCGCCTGGCCTACTGGCTCGTCCGCAACCGCCAGACGGAGATGGAGCACGCGACAGCCCTCGCCCTCCTCGCCGACGCGCTGCCCGCGATGCGGGCGGTGGCCGAGCAGGGCGACGCGGAACAGATCCTCACCCACCTGGTCGGCCGGAGCGGGCTCCTGCGCCAACCGACCATGGAAACCCTCGACTTCGTCCACCGCACCTTCCAGGACTACCTGGGCGCGAAGGCCGCCATCGAGGCCCACGACTTTCCCTGGCTGGTGAACAACGCCCACGACGACCAGTGGGAGGACGTCGTTCGCATGGCCGTCGCGCATGGCCGTCCGGCGGAGAGCGCGGACATTCTCCGGCGGCTCGTCGCGCGGGGCGACGCCGAGCCGGAGTGCCGGATGAGAGTGCATCTTCTGGCTGCCGCGAGCTTGCGCTATGCGACGGAGGTCGAGCCGGAGGTCCGGGAACTGGTGGAGGAGCGGGCACGGGTGCTGATGCCGCCGCGTTCCCACGAGGAAGCCGTCGCCTTGGCTGAGCTGGGGCCGGGAATTCTGGATCTGCTTCCGGGGCCCGAGCGCCTGAAGAGCGATGAGGTGGGCGCCATCATCATGACCGCGACCGCCCTCGGCGGTGACCACGCCTGTGCTTTTCTTCGCCGCTTCACGCAGGGCCTGCCCCCTGACCGGATTCCCTACGAATTGGCGCACAGCTGGACAGGGTTCAACGCCGACACCTATGCCCGGGAGGTCCTCTTGCCCTTTTGGGACCGGGGGTCTTTCATCCTGGAGATCCAGGATAACGAGCAGCGGGGCGCCCTGCGAATCCTGAAGCCTGTCAGCAACATCACCTATTGGGGTGCCTTTACGGGCGATGAGATCGTCGAGCATCTGTCTCCCGAGCACACCCGCAAGCTGCGGATCTACTCCGGGCAGCTGCTCACGGACCTGAAATTCGTCCGCGAACTCACCGCTCTGCATGAGCTGGCCGTCTCCGAGGGAGAGCAGCTCGCACACATCGAAGACCTCGCGGGACTCCCGCTGCCCAGTCTGAGCCTCATGCAACTGCCCAATGAGTTCTCCTTCGACGCGCTGGATTCCTTGCCCGGGCTCACCGACCTTGCGCTGTACACGTGCTTGCCCTGGGAGAGCATGGCGGAGTTGCCTGCACCGGAGGGGCTTACCTCATTGGCCCTCGGCGGTTGGATCGGCACACGGCTGGCCGGTGTCTCCCGTTTCCGGCAACTGGAGAGATTGGTGATCAACTCGTTGCCCGATGAGGCGGAATGGCAAGAGATCTCTTCACTGCCCACACTCGGTGAACTCTGCCTCGGCAGTTGCGATTTTGAGCGTGCCGTCCCTGTTCCTGGCGTCACCTATCTACAACTCGCCCTCGGCGCGCCCCCGCAGTTGGACCGGGTCCCCGATCTCTTCCCGCGCCTCGAAGCCCTCTTCATCAACTGCCCGGAATCAGTCGACATCAGCCCGCTGAGCCGTATCGAGGGGCTTCAGGTGACCGTCAGCCGTGCGCCCGAGGTCATCGGCCTCGACGCCTTCCCCGAGGGTGCCGTCACCCTCCACCCCCGCCCCCGGACCGCGGGCGGCTGAGGCTCGCCCCCGAAGCCGGGACACGGCCACTCCCACCAGGCACAGCGCGCCGCCCGCCAGGGTCAGGGGTGCGGGGACCTCGCCGAGGGCGAGCCAGGACATGAGGACGACCAGGGCGGGGACGACGTACGTGGTGGCGCCCATGCGGCCCGCTGTCGTGCGGGACAGGGCGAAGGCCCAGGTGCTGAAGGCGAGGGCGGTGGGGAAGACGCCGAGGTAGACCATGTTGAGGGTGCTGGAGAGCGGGGCCTCGCCGATCTGGGAGACGAGCTGGCCGCTGAACGGCAGGCAGGCCACCGCGCCGATGAGGCAGCCGAACGCCGTGGCCTGGAGCGGCGAGGCGTACGCCAGTGCGGGCTTCTGGCTGAGGACGCCGACGGCGTACGTCACGGCGGCCACCAGGCACAGCAGGACGCCGGGCAGAGAGGCACCCTCGCCGCCCGAGGTCGAGAGGCCGACCACGACCGCGCCGAGGAACGAGACGCCCATCCCGGCGAGCAGCTTCGGCGGGAAGCCCTCCTTGAGGAGCCAGCCGCCGAAGACGGCCATGAGGATGGGGCCGACGTTGACGACCATGGAGGCGGTGCCCGCGTCGACCATGCGCTCGCCCCAGTTCAGCGCGACCATGTAGCCGCCGAACCACAGGACGCCGGAGATCGCGATGCCGCGCCAGGCGCCGCGCGGCGGCAGGCCCTCGCGGCGGATCAGCAGCGCGGCACACAGCACGAGGGCGCCCGACAGGAGTCTGCCGAGCGCCAGCGCGCCGGGGCCGTAGTGCTCCCCGGCGCTGCGGATGGAGACGAAGGCGGAGGCCCACAGCACGACGGTGACGCCCGCCGCGAGGAGGGCCGGGCCGTCTCCGCGCTTGCCCTCTGTCGACGACGTCATGCTGGTCCCTCCGTGCCCACCGTGCCGGTGCCGAGCTGGCCGGACAGGACCGTAACCCCTCCATGGGGCTGGTGCTAGCGGATTTACGACGGCGGCCTCAGTCCGCACACCTGCGGACCGAGGCCGACGGGACGTTACGGGAGCAGCGCGCGGACGAGGCGGCAAGTCGTCAGGGACGGCGGGTGCACGCCGATGCGGGCCGCCGTCGCACGGATGGCGCGGTTGTGCGCCTGCTCCGGGGTGTAGATCCCCGTGTCGAGCAGGGCTATGGCGATGCGCATGGCCTTGAGCTGGCGGTTATGAGTCTCGTACCACTCCCGGGGGCGGCCCGCGGGGAGCGGCTTCTTCGGCAGGACCGGCAGGGTCGACATCTTGGGCAGCGGGCGCTGAAGCGTGCTCACAGCGGTCATCGACAGCCTCCTCCAGAGCGTCGGTGATCCTCTCACGAACTACTTCGATAATACCCGCCACCACTGACAAAACCCGCTGGTCATCGGGGAGTTCGGGAAGTCTGTTCGATTCTGGGAGCCCTGTGGTGGACGGGGTTCCGGCGGCCGTTCAGGCCGCCGCGCCGACCGGGGTGTCGCCCACGAGCGGGGGGCGACCGAAGTCCCGCAGGATCTCCTCCGCCGCGCGCTCGGAGGAGGTGAGCGCGCCGTGCGCCGTACTCGTGTCGCGGTGGTCCCCGCAGACGTAGAGCCCGGCGAGCATCCGTACGGGACGCTGCGGGTCGTGCGGTGCGGGCATCGCGGGGACGGCGTGCGGATCGTGGTACGCGGCGAGCAGGTCCCAGCCCTCGGTCCGGAGGCCGTAGAGCGCGCCGAGCTGCGGCCGGGCGGCCTCGTCCAGCAGCCGCGCGGGCTCGGCCGTCGCCGGGCCCAGCACGACCGACGTCACCAGCGTGTGCCCCGGCATCGCGCGCGAGGGGTCGACGGCCGAGGTCACCCAGGTGTGGCTGAGCGGCCCGCGCGCCGCGCCGTCCGCGTCCACCACGAACGACGGGCCGTGCGGCAGCGGCCCGTCCGCCGCGTGGTGCAGCACGGTCACGGGGTGGAAGTCCGGCACGCGCAGCCCCGGCAGCAGCTCGGCGGCCGAGCGGGCGCCCGTCGCGACGAGCACCGCGCGGCACGGGAACGTCCCGCGCTCCTCCGTCGTAACCGCGTGCGTGCTGACCTGGACGGCGCGGGCCTGCGTCCGTACAGCGCCCGGCGGCAGCGCGGCCGCCAACAGCTCCGGCACCGCCGACTGGCCCCCGGCGGGCAGGCAGAGCCCGCCGCGCGCGAAGCCGTGCAGCGTCAGGTCGGCGACGCGGCTGGAGGTGACGAGCTGGGGGTCGGAGAGCAGCGCCGTCAGCAGCGGCTGGATCAGCGAGTCGACGGTACGGGCGGGGAGGCCGCGCGCCGACAGGGCCTTGGCGGCGGGGAGTTCGGGCCGTGCCAGCAGGCCCTCGGGGGACTGCTCGGCGAGCCGGGTGAGCGCGGTGCGCAGCCGTGCCAGGTCGAGGGCGTCGGACATGTCGGCCCGGCTGCGCGCCCCCGTCAGCGCGCGCGCCGCCGTGAGTGCGCCCCGTGTGCCCCTCGTGCGCCGGTCGGCGCGGATGCGGCTCGCCGCGCGCCCCGCCCTGCCCGTGCGGGGTGGACGTCCCGTACGCGTACGGGCGGAGGGTCCCTGGTCCTGCGGTCCGTACCGCCGGACATCGCCGACCCGCAGCGTACGGCCGTCCGCGTGCAGCAGGGCGCCGGGCGCGAACGGGCGCAGCGCGAGGGGGCGCAGCGCGGGGAGTTGCTCGAACTCCTCCGCGTCGGGGCCGAGGCTGAGCAGGCCCGGCGCGCGGTCCAGCCGGAAGCCGTCCACGCGCTCCGTCGCCATCCTGCCGCCGATACGGTCGGTGGCCTCCAGCACCGTGACGCTCAGCCCGGCCCTGGTCAGCCGGTGGGCCGCCGCGAGGCCCGCGAGTCCGGCGCCCACGATCACGACATCGACGGTCTCGGCGACCTCACCGCCCCCCGCGCCTTCCGTACGGCCGGTGCCTGCGCGTGCGCTGCTGATCAGCACGGTGCCTCCCCGTCGTCGACGCGCGGTGCGGGTGCCTTGCGAGAGCCTTGCCGGTGCCTTGGCGGTGCCTCGGGCCTTGCCGATGCGTTCCTGATGCCCCAACCGGAGCGAGACATACCCTCGTTGACGACGACTCTACGCAGTGGCGTGATGGCCGACAGTCGTCATGGCCCGCGCATCGGCGCACGCGCCGACGCCGCCGTACCGAGCCGTGCCGGCATCCGCTTCGCCGGGCTGCGCACGGGGTGCCCCGCCCGGTGCGTCGCAGTCCGCCGGCGCGTCGTGGCCGGTCGCGCAGTTCCCCGCGCCCCTTAGGCCCCAGGGGCGCGGGGAACTGCGCGGCCAGCCAGCCACGCAGCCGCGGACTGCGACGTACGGCAAGGGGCAGCCCCTGTTCAGCAACGGCGGCGAAGCTAGCGCAAGGCTGCGCTGATCGCGTCGTCGATCGTGGGGAACGCGAACGTGAAGTTGGCGTCCAGCAAACGGCGAGGCAGCACCCGTTGACTGCCCAGGACATCGGTCGCGAAGTCGCCGAGCGCGACCTTCAGCAGGGGTGACGGCGCCGTGAAGACCGTAGGGCGGTGGAGGACGCGGCCCATTGCCGCGGTCGCCTCGCGGTTGGTGACCGGCTCCGGGCCCGTCAGGTTGACCGGCCCGGACAGTTCGCTCTCCTCCAGGAGGAAGCGGAGCGCGGCGATGTGGTCGTGGAGCGCGATGGCGCTCCAGTACTGGCGTCCGTTCCCCATCCGCCCCCCGAGGCCGAGCTTGAAGAGGGGGAAGAGGCGGCCCCACGCGCCGCCCTTGCGGGAGACGACGAGTCCCGTACGGCCGAACACCGTACGGATGCCCGCCTCCTGCGCCGGGGCCGCCGCGGCCTCCCACTCCTGGCAGACGTCCGCGAGGAAGCCGGTGCCGGGCGGGGCCGACTCGTCGACGGCGTTGTCGCCCGTGTCGCCGTAGTAGCCGACGGCCGTGCCGACGAGGAATGTGCGCGGCGGTTCGTCCAGCCCGGCGAGGGCCTTCGCGAGGCCGGTCGTGCCGAGGACGCGGCTGTCGCGGATCTCCCGCTTGTAGCTCTCCGTCCAGCGGCGGTCGCCGACGCCCGCGCCCGCCAGGTGGACCACGGCCTCGCAGCCCGCGAGGCCAGCCGTGTCCACGTACTGGCGTTTGGGGGCCCATTCGACCTCGTCCGCCGCCGCGGCGGGACGCCGTACGAGCCGTACGACCTCGTGTCCCTCGGCGCGCAGGGAGCGGGTGAGCGCGGAGCCGATGAGTCCGGTCGAGCCGGTGACTGCGATACGCATGGCCCCATCCTGCCCCGAACCCCTGGTGTCACAGGCCCTTGACGGCGGCGACGGAGAAGGGAGTCTCGGGGGTGCCGGGTCCCATCGGGCCTCCCTTGTCGAACTGCGAGCGTACGACCAGGAGTTCGCCCCGCTCCCGGACCAGCGTCGTCGGGAGCGCGAGGCGCCGGTCGGTGATCCGGCGCTCCTGGCGCGCCGTTCGGCCGTCGTCGCCGAGGTGCCAGCGGCTGAGCGCGTGGGCGCGGTTGTGGACGGCCCACAGCGTGCGGCCCCGCAGCTCCAGCCCGTCGCCCTGGCGCAGGTCGCCGCCGCGCAGGGTGACGGGGCGGGCCGTGTCCGAGGCGGCGTCCAGTCGGAAGAGCGCGCCGCTCTCCATGTCTACGGTCAGGAGGTATCGCCCCGAGGGGGCGGCGGCTATGCCGTTGAGCGCGGTGGCCTCGCCCCCGAGGTCGTACCGGGGCGTGAGCGTGCCGCGTCCGCCGTGGGTCCGGGCGTGGGCCAGTTGGGCGGGTGTGACGCGGTAGACGACCGCGCGCGTGCTGTCGGTGAGGTAGGCGGTGCCGTCGGGGGTGAGCGCCACGTCGTTCACGAACGTGGCGCGGTCCGGCTCGGGGACGTCGAAGCGGGCGAGCAGGCGGCGGGTGCGCGTGTCGTAGACGGCGACGCCGGTGGTGCTGTCGGTGACCCAGAGCCGCCCCGCGCGGTCGACCTTGAGGCCGTTGGCGGTGTGCCGCCCGTCGGCGCCCGCGGGCAGGAAGCGCTCGGCGACGCGGTGGCCCGGCGCCATGCGGTAGACGGTGCCGTCCTGCCACGACGCGGCGTAGACGTCGTCCGAGCGCGGGTCGGCGGCGATGCCCTCGGGGTAGACGCGGTCGCCCGGGAGCTCGTAGGCGGTGGTGACCGTGGGGGTCGTGGCGCTCGCGGGAGTGGCCGTGGTGAGCGCCGCGACGGCGGCGGTCGCGGCGGCGAGGGTGCGGAGCACGGCAGGGACCATGGGATTCGTTCTCTTTTCCTTGAGTGTTCCTTAACGGAGATGTGGGTCATGACGCTAGTTAGAGTTCTAATACTCGTCAAGGTGCTTCTCTCGATGTGGTCGATACGATGCGCGCATGACCTCGATGCCCGTACCGGAACGCCTGGGCTCCCACATCAAGGGCGCGGCCACGGCCCTGAACGCCACCAAGCACGCCGTGCTCAAGCCCGCCGGGCTCTCCGTGCCGCAGTACGCCGCGCTGCTCCAGCTCGCCGAGCACCCCGGGATGCCCGCGGCGGCGCTCGCCAGGGCCTGTCAGGTCACGCCGCCGACGATGAACACGCTGCTGAAGAACCTCCAGGAGCGCGGCCTCATCGAGCGCACCCCGCACGAGTGGCACCGGAACGTCCTGGAGACGCGGCTCACCGAGAGCGGCAGGAAGGCGCTGGCCGACGCCGACGAGCGGGCCGTACGCGTCGAGCGGGGGCTGTCGGCGGAGTTCACGGAGGAGGAGCGCGCGACGCTGGTCGAGCTGCTCGGGCGCTGCGCCCGCTATCTGGACGAGGCCAGGCCCCGGTCCTGAGGCGTCACCGCCGGGTGCCGAAGCGCTGCCAGAGCTTGGGCAGCCGCTCCGCCAGGGCCTCGCTGTCCTCCATGTCCAGCGGTACGCCCTCCGGGTCCGCCGGGGCCTCGGGGAGGCCGAGGTCGGGGAGGACGGTGCCGGTGAGCTGCTCGTACGCCTCGTCGGCGGCGTAGCCGAGGTCCTCGGCGTCGCCGTCCAGCTCCTCGTCGAAGGCGGGCAGCAGGTCGGCGAGCGCGTCCGCGTCGTGCGCGGCGCCCTCGAAGATCTCCCGGCCCTGGCCGATCAGCCAGCAGCGGAACGCGTCGAACGCGTCGTCGCTCGCGCCGTCGAGCAGGATCCAGGAGGCGGCCCACAGGTCCCACTGGTACGCGCGGTGGTAGCGGGCCTCGAAGTGCCGGGCGAAGAACGTCACGGCGTCCGGATCGAGCTGGGTCAGCCGCTCCACGAGCAGGTCCGTCTGCTCCTCGGGGTCGCCCTCGGCGGCCTCGCGGGTGGAATCGATCAGCTCCCAGAACTCCATCTCGTCCATCACGCCCTCAGCATCGGGCCTGTGGCCCTGCCACGCACGCGGAGTGCGCCAGATGCGGCTGTGTCGTTATCCGGCAATCCCGACAGAGGTTGTCGCGATTCGCTGACACCGTCACGGGTGAAGCCGGTGGAACGACAGGAGAGGACCCACACATGGCCGTAGAAGAACCGCGCACAGGCTCGCTGGCGGGCAGGATCGCGCTGGTCGCGGGGGCGACCCGGGCCTCGGGGCGCGCGATGGCGGTCGAGCTGGGACGGGCCGGGGCCACGGTCTACGTCACGGGCCGCACCACGCGGGACAGCGTGAGCGAGATCGGCCGGACGACCGAGACGATCGAGGAGACCGGCGAGCTGGTGACGGCGGCGGGCGGCACCGGGATCGCCGTACGCACCGACCATCTCGAACCGGAGCAGGTCGAGGCGCTGGTCACGCGCATCGAGAAGGAGCAGGGGCGCCTGGACATCCTGGTGAACAACGCCTGGGGCGGCGACCAGTTCGTCGAGTGGGACAAAAAGCTGTGGGAGCACGACCTGGAGAAGGGGCTGCGGGTCCTGCGCCTCGGCGTCGAGTCCCACCTGATCACCAGCCGGTACGCGCTGCCGCTGCTGATCCGGAACCGGGGCGGCCTCGTCGTCGAGGTGACGGACGGCACCGAGGAGTACAACGGCCCGAACTACCGTCAGCCCTTCTACTACGACCTCGCGAAGGCGGCGCCGCTCCGGATGGCCCGTAACCTCGCGCAGGAACTGGAGGAGCACGGCGCGACCGCCGTCTGCCTCACCCCGGGCTGGCTGCGCTCGGAGGCGATGCTCGACACGCATTTCGAGGTGGACGAGGAGCGCTGGCGCGACGGCTGCGCCAAGGACCCGCACTTCGCGATCTCGGAGTCACCCGCCTTCGTCGGGCGGGCGCTGGCCGCGCTGGCGGGCGACCCGGACGTCGCGCGCTGGAACGGCCGTTCGCTCTCCAGCGGCGGCCTGGCCCAGGAGTACGGCTTCACGGACGTGGACGGCTCGGCGCCGGACTGCTGGCGGTACCTCATCGAGGTCGTGCACGAGGGCAAGCCGGCGGATGTGACGGGCTACCGGTAGGCCCGAACCGGCAGGTCCGGCCCGGGTAGGCCAGGTCCGGGCGGCACGGCTACTCGTACAGCGCGGCCGTACGGCGGGCGGCGTCGGCGAACAGCTCGCGCAGCGACGCGGGTGCGAGCACCTCGCACTCGGGGCCGAGCTGGAAGAGCTGGCTGAAGGCCACATCGTCGTTCTCCACCCGGAGCGTCACCACGACCCGCCCGTCCTCGTCGGGCGGGGGGGGGCCCCCCCCCGCCCCCCCCCCCCCCCGCCGGGGCGGGGGGGGGGGCCCCCGCGCCCCCCCCCCCGCCCGACGTACGGTCCGTGACGTGCGGCAGCCGTCGTACGGCCGTCTCCGTCAGGCGCAGCGTGGCCTCGGCCCGCAGGATCCCCTGGGCGAACTCCGCCGAGCTCTCCGCCCAGAACTCCGCGAGGCCGAACTCCGGGTCGCGCGCGTACCGTTCGGCACCGGGGGTCACCTCGGTGAACCGGTCCACGCGGTACACCCGCCACGAGCCGTCCGCGCGCGCGGCGAGATACCAGACGCCCGCCTTGAGCACGAGCCCGTACGGCTCCAGCTCGCGCTCGACCTCCCGCTCCCCGTCGCCGTCCTTGCGGCGGTAGCGCACGGCCACCCGGCGGTCCGACCAGACGGCGTCCGCGAGCGCTGGCAGCAGCGGCGGCGTCTTCGGCTCGTTCCACCACCCCGGCGCGTCCAGGTGGAAGCGCTGCGCCGTGCTGTCCTGCACGTCCCGCAGGGTGGGGTCCAGCGCCGCCGACACCTTCAGCCGGGCCGCCGACGCCACGTCGTCCAGCCCCATGTCGCGCAGCGCGCCGGGCACCCCGGAGAGGAACAGCGCCTCGGCCTCGCTCCTGCCCATCCCGGTGAGCCGGGTGCGGTAGCCGCCGACGAGCCGGTATCCGCCCGTACGCCCCCGGTCCGCGTAGACCGGGACGCCCGCCTCGGAGAGGGCCAGGACGTCGCGGGAGACGGTCCGTTCGGACACCTCCAGCTCCTCGGCCAGCTCGGCGGCGGTCATCTCACGGCGCGCCTGGAGGAGCAGCACCATCTTGATCAGGCGGGACGCTCGCATGATGGACATTCTGCCTGGTACGCGGGGGAGCGCTGTTAACGTTCCGTAAGTTTCAACGTTCGACAAGGATTGACTTATGGAACAGCAAAATCGTGAACAGTGGGGCTCCCGGGCCGGGTTCCTGCTCGCCGCGATCGGATCCGCCGTAGGACTCGGGAACATCTGGCGATTCCCGGCCGAAGCGTACCGAAACGGCGGCGGGGCCTTCCTGCTGCCCTATCTGATCGCGCTCCTGACAGCGGGACTCCCGCTGCTCATCCTCGAATACACCATCGGCCGCAAATACCGCAGATCACCACCCGCGGCGCTGCGCCAGATATCCCGGCCCGCCGAGGCCATCGGCTGGTGGCAGGTCGCGATCTGCTTCATCATCGCCTCGTACTACGCGGTGATCGTCGCCTGGGCCGTGCGCTACGCGGGCTTCTCCGTCGGCAAGGAGTGGGGCAAGGACCCCGAGTCCTTCTTCTCCGGCGACTTCCTGCACGCGGCGGCCGAGCCGGGCGGCCCCTCCGAGTTCGTCGCCGGCGTCTTCTGGCCGCTGCTCGGCGTCTGGGCCCTCGTGCTGGTCATCCTCGCGCTGGGCGTGCGGCGCGGCATCGAGACCGCGAACAAGATCTTCATCCCGCTGCTCGTCCTCTTCTTCGGCGCCCTCGTCGTCCGCGCCGTCACCCTGGACGGCGCCTCCAAGGGCCTCGACGCGCTCTTCTCGCCCGACTGGGGCGCGCTGACCGACGGCAGCGTCTGGATCGCCGCCTACGGGCAGATCTTCTTCTCGCTCTCCATCGGCTTCGGCATCATGGTCACCTACGCCTCCTACCTGGGGCGCAAGGCCGACCTCTCCGGCTCCGCGCTCGTCGCGGGCTTCGCCAACAGCTCGTTCGAGATCCTCGCGGGCATCGGCGTCTTCGCCACGCTCGGCTTCATGGCCCAGGCCAACGGCGTCGCCGTCAACGAGGTCGTCAGCGACGGTGTCGGCCTCGCCTTCATCGCCTTCCCGACCGTGATCTCCGAGATGCCGATGGGCGCGCTCTTCGGCGTCCTCTTCTTCGTCTCGCTGGCCATCGCGGGCATCACCTCGCTGGTCAGCATCGTGCAGGTCGTCGTCTCCGCGGTGCAGGACCGCACCGGCATGCGCCGCGTCCCCGCCGTCCTGACCGTCGGCGGCGCCATCGCCGTCGCCTCCCTCGCGGTCTTCCCGACCGATGCGGGCCTCTCGATCCTCGACGCCGTCGACCACTTCATCAACCAGTACGGCATCGCGCTGGCCGCGCTCGTCTTCCTCGTCGTCACGGCCTGGGTCCTGCGCCGCGTCGGCCCCCTCGGCGAACACGCCAACGCCACGTCGGCCGTCCGCATGGGCCTGTGGTGGCGCGTCTGCCTGGGCGTCGTCACGCCGCTCGTGCTCGGCTGGATGATGGTCGACAGCCTGCGCGCCGAGTTCGACGAGAACTACGGCGGCATGCCGACCGGCTTCCTCGCCTGGGCGGGCTGGGGCGTCGCGGGCGGCGCCCTCCTCATCGGCGCCCTCCTCGCGCTCGTCCCCTGGCGGAACGCGCCCGCGTCGGACACGGACGCGGACACGGACGCTGAGCCCGAATCGTCCCCTTCCCCCTCCCAGGAGAAAGAGGAGGCCCACTGATGTCGACTGGCGCCATCGTGATGATGACCGCGTCCATCGTGATCGTCTGGGGCGGCCTGATCGCCGCCGTCCTCAAGCTGCGGGGCCACAAGGAGGGCTGACGCCCTCGCTCCGCCCCTCGGGGCCGCCCTCACGCACCGCCCTGGCGAGGCAGGAACCAGACCAGGGCCATGAGCACGAGGGCGGCCCCGAGCGCGCCGAACGCGAGTCGGATGGCGGACACCAACTGCCGCGCGGCGCGCCGGGCGTAACCCTGCCGCTCCTCGTGGAAGGCGGTCAGATCCTCGGCATCCTTGAATTCCAGGACCCGGGGCAAGGGCTGTACGGCCCTCATTCCCAGCACCACGGCGCTCGCCGCCAGCGCCAGGCTGACGGCGAGCACCGCGGCGACACCCCACTTCGCGCCGGTCCCCAGCCCGGCCGTCGTCTGCCGGGACGCCGCGATCCCCGCCACGGACAGCAGCCCGCACAGCGCTGTGATGGCGCCCGTCCACTTCTCGGCCATCGCCTGGATCCGCGCGTTCTGCCCGGCCTGCGCGTCGTGCAGCGCCTCGGCGGCGGGCAGCAGGTCGAGGTTCGTCTCGATGCCGAGCGCGTACGTGCCGGTCCCCGGGTCCCGAGTGAGCCGCGCGAGCCAGTACCGGCCACATCCCGCGCGTACGCCCTCGGGGCGCTCGTGCAGCTTCCGGCAGTTGCAGAGGATCATGACCGGCAGCGACGGCACGGGCGCGTCGTCCCCGGCGGAGGGCGCTCCGCCGTGCACCACCTGTGCGGACGGCGCGATGCGGCATTCGTGCCCGCACGTAGGGCAGTTGCCTTTCAGCCGGGGGAGATCGTGCTCCCTCGGGGCGAGTTCCCACAGCGCGACCGCCTCATCGGTCGGCCGCACAAACTCACTGGCGTACACCACTGTCCCGTTGTCCATGGCCCGCTCCCTGGAAGGGTGACCTGGCGAGTGACCGGGACTACGATTCTGGCCCCGCGAGGGGGTGGGGACAATGACACGTTCCGCGACCCGAACGACAACGGTGACCCCGCATACGGTCGTTCCCGTACCGCCGCGAAGGGGTGCCTACCCGGAACAGGGCGCGGATCCGCCGGTCATCTTCTCGACGTTGGTCGGCCCGTTGGATTCCCTGGAGACGGTGATCGCCCGTTGGGCCGACCTCATGGGCAGCGGCAGCCTGCGTCATGTCCTGCCGCCTCGCATCCACCCGGTTCCGCCGGAGACCCCGGCGGACGCCCGCATACTGCGCGTCGCGGAGGTCAGGCATCCGCCGGACGCCGGTCCCGCTCTCGTCGCCCGGCTCCGCCGCGTACTGCCGGGCGCCGGGATCACCGACGTCGTCGTCGAGCGCGGCTACTACTTGCGGCCCGTGGCACAGGGAGGCACCGGCACGGAGAGCCGGTGGCAGGTCGAGTGGAGGCCGGATCGGCTGGACATGGCGCTGCGCTCTCCCCGGATCGCCGTACCGCCCGACGCGCTGGGCGCCGCGTTCGTCGGGTCCTGGCCCAGGCCCCGTCGGATCGCCGTCATCGACACGGGAGATCAGGACGCCACCACGCAGTACCGATTCGGCAGCCGGACGTGCGAGGCGGAGGCACCGGTCGACCACAACGGGCACGGCACCTCGGTGGCGAGCCTCGTGCGGAGAGCGGCACCCGAGTCCGACCTCACCTGCCTCCGGGTCTTCGAGCGCGACGAGGACCAGTGCAGGTCGGCCACGCTGCTGTGCGCCCTGGGCTGGGCGACCGGCATGATCGACCGATTCCATGTCGTCGGCGTCCCGCTCAAGGCCACCGTGGACCCCTGCGAGGGCGGTACGGCGACCGGGGCGATGCACCAGGTGCTCGACCACAACTCCGAGCACGGGCAGCGCGTCCCGGTCGTCGTATGCGCTGCGGGGAACGACGGCGAGAGCGTGCCCATGAGCTATCCGGCCACGCTGCCGGGCGTTCTCGTCGCCGTCGGCCTCGACTGGTCCGGCGAGGAGGCGGACTACAACTGCGCGTCACCGTCGTGCAGTTCCGGACAGCCGCACTCCGTCGGTGCGTACGGGGGCGTCGCTGGGGACCCGCTCGGAACCCGCTGGCTCTCCGACGGCCGGGCCAAGGAGATCCGGGGCACCTCCTACGCCACGGCACTCGTCTGCGGTGCGCTCGCGCGTTGACGGCGGACCGGGGAAAGCCGAACGAGGACGACCGGCTGACGCCAGAGGAGCAGAAGCATGACGAGGTGCGCCGCCTCCGGCGATCACGCGCAACGTTGCTGCACATGGCACAGGCGATCCCGTCAGACGTTCATAACGACGAAGTCCAACTACGGCACCGGAAAACCGTGGCCGAGGCCGTCGCCAAACTGGAGGAGATTTTCGAGGACGCCGACCATGAGCACGAGATCCTGGTGGCTCTCCAGCAGGTGAACGTCTCTACGACGTACGCGCTGTGGAAGCTCGATCTCATGACGATCAAGGGGGCCATCGACGAGCGGCTCTGGGAACGGGACGCCGACCCGGACAACCGTCGTTCGTGCTCCGCGCGCTCCACGGACCCGCGCCAGCGGGTCACCCTCTCCGTCGAGGAACCGGAGACGCCCAAACGCCGATCGGCCCCCCACCCCGAGGAGGGGTGAGGGGCCGATCGGGGCCAGAAGCGGGGAGGCTCAGGCCAGGCCGTAGGATTCGGCGGCGCGCCGCACGGCATCCGGCTTGACGTCGCCGCGGCGGGCGAGCTGGGCCAGCGCGGCGACCACGATGGACTCGGCGTCGACGCCGAAGTGGCGGCGGGCCTCGTCGCGGGTGTCGGAGAGGCCGAAGCCGTCCGTGCCGAGCGAGGTCCAGTCCTGCTCGACCCAGGGGCTGATCTGGTCCGGGACCGCGCGCATCCAGTCGGAGACGGCCAGGACGGGACCCGGCGCTCCGGAGAGGGCCCGCGTGACGTACGGCACGCGCTCCTCGCCGCGGAGGGCCGCCGCGTCGCAGTCCAGCGCCTCGCGCCGCAGCTCCGTCCAGGACGGCGCCGACCATACGTCGGCGGCCACGCCCCACTGCTCGGCCAGAATCTTCTGCGCCTCCAGGATCCAGTGGATCGCCGTGCCGGAGGCCAGGAGCTGGATGCGGGGGGCGTCCGCGCCAGCGGACTCCGCCTCGCGGAAGCGGTAGAGGCCCTTGAGGATGCCCTCCTCGATACCCTCGCCCTCCGGCATGGGGGGCTGGACCTTCGTCTCGTTGTAGACGGTCAGGTAGTAGAAGAGGTCTTCCTGCTGGTCCGCGTCCGGGCCGTACATCCGGCGCAGGCCGTCCTTGACGATGGCCCCGACCTCGTACGCGAACGCCGGGTCGTAGGAGACCGCCGCCGGGTTGGTGGAGGCCAGCAGGTGGGAGTGGCCGTCGGCGTGCTGGAGGCCCTCGCCCGTCATCGTCGTACGGCCCGCCGTGGCGCCGATGACGAAGCCGCGGCCGAGCTGGTCGGCGAGCGCCCAGAACTGGTCGGCGGTCCGCTGGAACCCGAACATCGAGTAGAAGATGTAGAACGGGATCATCGGCTCGCCGTGCGTCGCGTACGACGTCGCCGCCGCCGTGAAGTCGGCCAGCGAGCCCGCCTCGGTGATCCCCTCGTTGAGGATCTGACCGTCCTTGGCCTCCTTGTAATAGAGGAGCTGGTCGCGGTCCACCGGGTCGTACGTCTGGCCCAGCGGGGAGTAGATCCCGGCGGACGGGAAGAGCGACTCCATGCCGAAGGTGCGGGCCTCGTCCGGGACGATCGGGACCCAGCGCTTGCCGGTCTCCTTGTCCCGCATCAGGTCCTTGACCAGGCGGACGAACGCCATCGTGGTGGCGATCTCCTGCGAGCCCGAGCCCTTCTTCAGCGCCTCGAAGGGCTTCTCCGAGGGCGTCGGGAGGCCGACCGCGTGGACCTTGCGGGCCGGGGCCGGGCCGCCGAGGGCCGCGCGCCGCTCGTGGAGGTAGCGCACCTCGGGGGAGTCCTGGCCCGGGTGGGCGTACGGGACGACCTCGTCGTCGAGCTTGCTGTCCGGGATCGGCAGCTCCAGCAGGTCCCGCATGGCGCGGAACTCCTTGCCGGTGAGCTTCTTCATCTGGTGGTTCGCGTTCCGCGACTCGAAGCCCGGGCCGAGGGTCCAGCCCTTGACCGTCTGGGCCAGGATCACGGTCGGCGCGCCCTCGTGGGCGACGGCCGCGCGGTAGGCCGCGTAGACCTTGCGGGGCTCGTGACCGGCGCGGGAGGTCTGGAAGAGCTCGACGATCTTGTCGTCGGTCACCAGCCTGCCCAGTTCGGCGAGGGCCGGGGAGGCGCCGAAGAAGTGTTCGCGGATGTAGGCGGCGTCGCGCGTGGCGTACGTCTGGAACTGGGCGTCCGGCACCTCGCGCAGGCGGCGCACCAGCGCGCCCGTGGTGTCGAGCGCGAACAGCTCGTCCCAGGCGGAGCCCCACAGCGACTTGATCACGTTCCAGCCCGCGGCGCGGAACTGGGACTCCATCTCCTGCACGATCTTGAAGTTCGCGCGGACCGGGCCGTCGAGGCGCTGCAGGTTGCAGTTGATGACGAACGTGAGGTTGTCGAGCTGCTCGCGGCCCGCGAGGGCGAGCGCGGCGGTCGACTCGGGCTCGTCCATCTCGCCGTCGCCGAGGAAGGCCCAGACGTGCGAGTTCGCGGTGTCCTTGATGCCGCGGTGGTGCAGGTAGCGGTTGAACCGCGCCTGGTAGATCGCGGAGAGCGGACCGAGGCCCATGGACACGGTCGGGAACTCCCACAGCCAGGGGAGGCGCCGCGGGTGCGGGTACGAGGGGAGGCCCTCGACCGGGCCCGGCGCGGCCTCGCGGCGGAAGCGGTCGAGGTGGGCCTCGGTGAGGCGGCCTTCGAGGAAGGCGCGGGCGTAGATGCCGGGGGAGGCGTGGCCCTGGAGGTAGAGCTGGTCGCCGCTGCGGTCCTCGCCCTCCTTGCCGCGGAAGAAGTGCTGGAAGCCGGTCTCGTAGAGCCAGGCGACGGAGGCGTAGGTGGCTATGTGGCCGCCGAGGCCGTCACGGCTGCCGCGGGTGACCATGGCCGCCGCGTTCCACCGGTTCCAGGCGGTGATCCGGGACTCCAGCGCCTCGTCGCCCGGGAAGTCGGGCTCGGCGGAGGTCGGGATCGTGTTGACGTACTCCGACTCCAGCGGTCCGGAGACGGGCAGCCCGCTCCGTTCGGCGTGCTCCACCGTGCGGCGCAGCAGGTAGGCGGCACGCTCCTCGCCCGCATGGGCGGTCACGGCGTCCAGCGACTCCCGCCACTCGGCGGTCTCCTGGGGGTCGCGGTCCGGGAGCTGGTCCAGCTCACTGGGCTGCGGCGGGCGTACGGCATCGGGCATGGTGGCCACCTTCCGGACGGGCGGACAGTTGTGCGGTTGGGAGAAGGACTCCCGGGGGACGGGAGCGACCCTGACTGGGCAGGACAGGGGGACCCAACGAAGGGGACCTTACGCCTGTGATCGATGATCGATCAAAGCATCGGAGGGTAAAAAACGCCCGCAAGGCGAAATTGGCATTCCGTGCCCCGAAATCGGGCACTCGGTGTCAGGTTCTGGCCTACGGACGGAACGGTCCCGCGCGCTTACGGACGCGGTCAGGGCGCGGTCAGGGCGCGGTCAGGGGCGCGGCGCGGGCGCGCAGCCCAGCACGTGCTGCTTGACCAGCATCCCGATCCCCGGGTCACCCCGCTCCAGCGCCGCCAGCACGGCCTCGTGCTCCTCCGCGTACGACTGCTGCACCGTCCCCAGCCAGCGGATCGACAGCGCGGTCCACACCTCGATGCCCAGGCTCTCCCAGGTGTGCAGCAGCACGCTGTTCCCGGCCGCGCGCACCAGCTCCCGGTGGAAGGCGACCGTGTGCCGCACCTGCGCCTCGCCGTTCCCCTGCCGGTCCGCCTCGTACAGCGCGTCGACGTGCGGGCGCAGCGCCGAGACGTCGCCCGCCAGGCGCGGCGCGGCCAGCTCGGCGGCGATCTGCTCCAGACCGGCCCGCACCGGGTAGATCTCCTCCAGGTCGGCCCGGGACAGCTCGCGCACCCGCACGCCCTTGTTCGGCGCCGACTCGATCAGCCGCAGCGTCTCCAGCTCGCGCAGCGCCTCGCGCACCGGCGTCTGGCTGACCTCCAGCTCGCTCGCGATCCGCCGCTCCACGATCCGCTCCCCGGGCTTCCACCGCCCGCTCACGATGCCCTCCACGATGTGCTCGCGGATCTGCTCGCGCAGGGAATGGACGACGGCTGGAATCATGGGCACTCCTCGCTGCGGAAACGGTGCCCTAGACGATACGACCCACCCCGGCACCCGGTGCCACCCCGGGCGCCGGGGATTCCGGCGTCGTCCCGCTCACACCCCTACTCGTCCGGGTACTGCGGCTTGCCGTTGTAGCGCGGCTTCTGGAGGCGTTCCGGGGTCAGCGGGCTCATCGCCGTGACGTCGCGCGGGGCGACGGAGAAGCCCTGCCAGTGGACCGGCATCGGGGTCTGGTCCTCGTCGCGGGCGATGTGGTGGAAGCCCACGTTCACCCAGGTGATCGGGTGCCCCAGCTGCTCACCGTTGAGGAACTTGCCCAGGTGCGCGGGGCGGCCCTGGCCGAAGTCGTTGTTGCCGCTCGCGTACTGCTCGTTCTTCTTGTACTGCGTGAAGTACACGTCGTACTTGGTGAACGGGCGTCCCGCGTACTTGCGCGGGTTGTGGTGGACCAGCTCCCAGGAGCGGGCGTGGCCGTCCGCGTTCTTGCCCTTCTTGCTGACCACCCGCCACCAGCGCGCCGTCTTCGGGTTGGTGTCGCCGCCCTTCTCCTTGGCGACCTTGGTGCGCGAGGTGTCGTAGGTGGGGATGCCGTCCTTGGAGCCCGTGTGCTTGGTGTCGTACTGCTCGACGCGGCCCGGGGCGCCGTCCGGGGCGAAGTTCAGCCGCCAGAAGATGTTGTGGTGGTGGCTGACCGCGCGGTCCTTCGCGCCGCCCTTGCCCACCGGCCAGCCCTTGCTGTCGGAGGCGTCGAAGTCATCGGGCGAGAGGTTGCCGGTGGCGCCCGCCTTGGGCGTGATGGTGCCGTCGTCGGAGAAGTTCCACTGGTTGATGTAGTGGTAGTAGCCCGCCGAGTTGACGGTGTAGAGGACGAGGTCCTGGCCCTGCTCGGCGTCCTTCTTGTTGGCCGTCTCGCCGACGTCGCCGCTGTTGCCGTGGTACGCGAAGCCGCGCTCGGCCGTGGTGACGCACAGCCCGTTGACCATCTTATGGCGCGGCTCGTCCGACTCGTCGTCGATGCGCGGGATCTTCTTCAGCGTGCCGCCCGGGCAGTCCTTGCCGCGCAGCGGCTCCGGGTAGTCCCCGAGCGTCATCTCGGTCAGGTCCTCGTACTCCGCCACCGCGTTGTCGTACGCCACGTGGATCTGCGCGAGCTTCGCGCTCTTGAGGACGGTGATCGGCTTGGCCTCGCCCTTGGGCTGGAAGGAGACGTCCTCCAGGACGAGCCCGGCCGTGCTGGTCGTGTGCCAGCACATCCGCCACACGCCGCCGCCGCGCATCGTCTGCTGGATGGCGTTGGACGTACGGCAGTCGGGGTTCGGGGCGCCCGGGGCCGCAGCGGCCGGGGCCGCGGGGACCGCCGCCAGCGCGGGAACGGTCAGCACCGCGGCGGCCGAGGCGGCGAGGGTGGCCGTCCGGCGAGGGGCCTTTCCGGGGGCCCCGCCAGAGGTCCCTCCCGACGTCCTTCCAGCAGCCCTTCCGGGCGTCATTCTGGTGCGCATGGGTGGTGGCTCCCCCTTCAGTCGGTGCCGATCCGGTGCACGGACCGGTCGCTGAGGTTGATGACGAAGTTCTTGGTGTCGATCCACGGGCCGCCCTTGACCCGGGTGAACAGCCGCACGCAGCGCTCCTGTCCGCAGGAGGCGAGCGGCCCCGAGGGGTCGTCGTGCGGCCGGTAGGTCAGGCCCCGCACGGCGAGCTGCGTGTCACGGGTCAGCTCCTCGCCCCGGGCGCGCTGATAGTCCGCGCGCAGCCCCTCCCCGAGCTTGTCCTTGATCAGCAGCGCCGCCGCGGCGCGCGCCTCCGTCAGGGACGGCGGCGGCTGGGTGTTCTTCGAGGTCTCGGACGCGGTCACCTTGCCGCTGGCGAGATCGACCGTCTTGTGGACGGCGGTGTCGTCCTTGTAGTCGTAGAAGTAGACCTCCGCCGTACGCCCGCCGTCTCCCTCGTCCGTCAGATCGGTCGTCAGATGCTGTGGCGGGCCCTGCTCGCCCCGCACGTTCTCGCTCGTCGCGCGGAGCGAGGTGTCCCCGGCGAGCGCCGCCTTCGTGGCCTTCTCCCGCTCACTCTCCGTCAGCGGCTCGCGCCCCTGCCCCGGTTCGTCCTGATCGGGCGCGGCCTCGGCGCGTGCGGGCTCCTGGGACGAGGCGTTCGTCCCGCCCCGGCCCGCGCCCGCACCCCCGCCGCCGTCGGCGTCGTCGCCCGAGGCGCTGAGGGGGACGGTGACGGCGATCAGTCCCGCCGTGGCCGCGACGGCCACCACCGTCCCCCACAGCATGCGGCGCACCGCCGAGCGCTGGTCGGACGCCCGCGTGCGCGCCGCCTCTTCCCCCGGCCCTTCCCCGGGTTCCCCCGTGGTCTTCGAGTCCCCCTCGTCAGGCATGTGGTCAGCCCCCTGCATGTGCTCCTCCGCACGGCTCCCCGCCGTGCGCTTCGCACCGATTCCAGCCGTCTTCCGGTTGTTCGGCACCCCCTGACCAGCACTCCGAACAATTCCCGTACGGTGGCGGCAGACCGGGGGAACAAGGGACGACGGGGGCAAAGGGGCAGAGGGGGGAACCCGAGAGGTGGGGCGCAGGGAATCACCGGTCGATCCGGCCGAGGGCCCGGTCCAGCACTTCGCGTACGAGCTGCGCAAGCTCCGCCAGGAGGCGGGCGGTCCGACCTACCGCCGGCTCGCGGCCCGTTGCGACTACTCCGTGACCACGCTCTCCCAGGCCGCGGCGGGCGACCGGCTGCCGTCGCTGTCCGTGGCGCTCGCGTACGCCACCGCGTGCGGCGGCGACCGCGAGGAGTGGGAGCGGCGCTGGCGCGAGGCCTCGGAGGAGGAGACCGCGCGCGCGACCGCGCCGACGGCGCCCGAGGACGAGACGGAGGAGCCGCCGTACCGCGGCCTGGCCCGCTTCGAGCCCGGCGACGAGGCCGCGTTCCACGGCCGTACGGCGCTGACGGCCGAACTCCTCGAACTCGTACGGGACAAGCGCTTCGCCGCCGTCTTCGGCCCCTCCGGCAGCGGCAAGTCCTCCCTCCTCCGCGCGGGCCTCATACCCCGCCTCCGGGGCGAGGGGGACGGGAGGGAGGAGGGTGACGACGGGGGCGTCGCGCGGCCCGCCGCCGTGCGGATCCTCACCCCGGGCCCGCACCCGGGCCGTACGCACGCGAGGGCGCTCGACGCGGCGGACGGGGAGGGGGACACCTGGGTCCTCGTCGACCAGTTCGAGGAAATCTTCACCCTCTGTCACGACGCGGACGAGCGCTCCCGCTTCCTCGAACGGCTCCTCGCCGCCCGCGACCCCGGGAGCAGGCTGCGCGTCGTGATCGCCGTACGCGCCGACTTCTACGGGCGCTGCGCCGAACACCGCGGCCTCACCGAGGCGTTGCGCGACGCCAACCTCCTCGTCGGCCCCATGAGCCCCGGCGAGCTGCGCGAGGCCATCGTCCGCCCCGCCGCGGCCCGCGGCCTGATCGTCGAACGCCCCCTCACCGCGCGCCTGGTGAGCGAGACCCAGGGCGAGCCCGGCGGCCTGCCGCTGATGTCGCACGTCCTGCTGGAGACCTGGCGCCGCCGCAAGGGCCGTACGCTCACGCTGGACGCCTACGAGGCGGCGGGCGGCGTCCACGGCGCCGTCGCGCAGACCGCCGAGCGGGTCTACTCCGAGCTGTCGCCCCGGCAGGCCACCCTCGCGCGCCGCATCCTGCTCCGCCTCATCGCGCCCGGCGAGGGCGCCGAGGACACCCGCCGCCCCGCGGCCCGCGACGAACTCGCCTGCGCCCAGGGGGCGGAGGGGGAGGACCCCGACACCGCGCTCGTCCTCGAACGCCTCACCCGCGCCCGTCTGCTCACCCTCGACGAGGACACCGTCGACCTCGCCCACGAGGCCCTGATCACCTCCTGGCCCCGGCTGCGCGCCTGGATCGAGGAGGACCGCGCCCGGCTCCGCGCCCACCGCCGCCTCACCGAGGCGGCCCGCACCTGGGAGGAGCTGGCCCGCGACCCCGGCGCGCTCTACCGGGGCAGCAGGCTCGCCGCCGTCGAGGAGCGGTTCGCGGGACTGCCCGTCGACGACGGCGAACTCAGCCGCCTGGAGCGGGACTTCCTCGCCGCCAGCCAGGCCGCCCGGGTCCGCGAGCGGCGGCGGCTGCGCGGGGGAGCGGCGGCGCTGTGCGCGCTGCTCGTCCTCGCCATGCTCGCGGGCGTCGTCGCCTGGCAGCAGACCCGGACGAACGACCGGCAGCACATCGAGGCCGAGGCCCGCAGGATCGCGGCCGTCGCCGACAGCATGCGGATCTCCGAACCCCGGCGCGCCATGCGGCTGTCCGTCGCCGCCTGGCGCCTCGCCGACACCCCCGAGACCCGCTCCGCGCTGCTCGGCGCCCTCTCCCAGCCCGAGTCCGACGCGCTGACCCTCCCCGGCGGCACCCAGGGCGGCGACTCGGCGGGCGAGACCGAGCGGTTCCTCAGCGCCGACGGCCGGACCGTCGTCAGCACCGACCGCCGCAGGGCGGAGCGCTGGGACGTGCCGGGCCACCGCCGGATCGCCGCGCTCCCCGGCACCGGCTCCGACCCCACCTCCTCCGGCGGCTCCCTGCTCAGCCGCGACGGCCGCACGCTGATCAACAGCGACGAGGAGATGCGGATCAGCGCCCGCGACCTCACCCGGCGCGAACCCGCGCGGCGGCTGCACGGGGCCCGCGGCACGGCCGTCGGGATCAGCCACGACGGCCGCGTGCTGGCCCTGAGCAACGACACCCCCGAGCGGGACGTCCTCACCTTCTGGGACGTACGCCGCGGCCGCAAGATCCTCGAACGGCACTTCCCCACCCGGCAGAACGGCCCCTCCGCCGCGCTCTCCACGGACGGCGCACACGCGGCCGTCTGCGCGGACGGCCGCCCGCTCGAACTGTGGAGCCTGGACCCCGACGCCGGTGAGGAGGCGGAGAAGCCGCGCCGCACCGGCTCCGACTGGCCGGAGGAGGCCCGGCGCGACGCCTGCGGCGGCAACCTCGTCGAGTTCACGCCCGACGGCCGCGACCTCCTCTCCCTCGACGGCGAGGGCATCCACGCCCGCGACGCGCGTACGGGCGAGAAGGGACGCTCGTACAAGCTGCGCGGCCTCAGCTCCATGGCCGTCAGCACCGACGGACGGCTGATCGCCGCCACCGACACCGAGGAGCTGGTCGTCTGGCGCCGCGACGGGCCCCGGCGGTCGATCCTGCGCTACCCCCTGGTCAGCGAGTTCGTCGGCGACATCGGCATCGACTCCGAGCACGGCGTCATCCGCTACCTCGCCGGGAAGGGCCAGATCGTCCGCTCCCTCTCGCTCGCCGGGGTCCACCGGGACCGGCACCGGGGGACGGGCGCCCGGTACGCCGTCTTCAGCCCCGACGGCCGCCGCCTGGCCACCGCACGGCACACCGCGGAGGGCCTGGCCTTCGAGATGCGCGACGGCCGCACCGGCCAGGTCACCGACCGGCTGCCGCCCACCGGCTGCCACCACCCCGGCGGGCAGGGCGTCGGCCACCGCGAGCGGGCGATGGACTGCATGCCCCTGCTCGCCTTCAACGGCGGCAGCCGCACCCTCGCCTACGGCGCCAGCAGGCCCATGGACGACCTCGGGGTCAAGGAACGGATCAGCCTCTGGGACAGCCAGCGCCAGCGCCGCGTCCGCAGCCTCGACATCTCCCCGCACGGCAAGGAACGCCTCCGGCTCAACGACGCCGAGGGCATGGCCTTCGCCCGCGACGGCCACACCCTCCTCGTCTCCCGCATCCCTGAGAACGAGCTCGTCGAAGCCTGGGACACCCGCAGCGGGAAGCGGCTGCGCACCATCCGGCACACCGGCGGCTCCGGACTCGCCCCGCACCCGCTGCGGAACGAGGTCGCCACCACCCAGGGCCACTTCCTCAACCCCGGGACGGGCCGCCACTTCCGCCGGGCCCTCACCCAGGACCAGACGAGCACCGTCGCCTACAGCCCCGACGGCCGCTATCTCGCCGCGGGCGACGAGTCCGGCCGGGTCACCCTCTGGGACGGGCGCGGCCGCCGCAGCCTCGGCCTCCTCACCGGCACCTCCCGCGACCTCGGCGGCGCCACCCCCGAACCCGTCAGCGCCCTCGCCTTCTCCCCGGACGGGGCGACCCTCGCCGTCGCGGGCGACGAGGGCACCCTCCGCCTCTGGGACACGGCCTCCCACCAGCCGCTGGGCACCGCCATGCCGACGGGCCGCGACCCGCTGACCGCCCTCGGCTTCAGCTCCGACGGGGCCACGCTCCAGGCCGCGGGCACCCACACGCCCGTACGCCTCTTCCCGGCCTCCCCGGAACAGGTCGCTCCGCGGGTCTGCGCCCGCGCCCACGGCGGCCTCACCCCGGCCCAGTGGAAGGCCTCGCTCCCGGACGTCCCGTACCGCGAGACGTGCTGACCCGGTTACTGGCCCACCCGCAGCCCGTCCTTCGCGGCGCCCCGGCTGAGGACGGCGTCGGAGATGGTCTTGTACGCGCGCTGCCGCTCGTACGCGGCCTTCCGGGCGGCGGGCGGCGCGAGGTCCACCAGCGTGTGACGCGGCGTGGTCTCCATCAGGAAGGGCCGGAACTCGGCCTTCCGGACCGTCCACGCGCCGTCCCGTTCGCGGGGCGGCGCGAAGGTGAAGCGGGCCGCGGAGCCCATCGTGCCGCGCGGGTCGTTCATCTTCCCGGCGATCTGGTCGCCCATCCCGTAGACGACCCAGGTGCCGTTGACCTTCTCGTACGCCTGCGGCACATGCGCGTGGGTCCCGAGGATCAGGTCGATGTCCTTACGACCACCAACCTGTGAGGCGGTGAGCCGCTTGGCCACGGAGAGCTGCGTTGCGTCCGGGGCCTCCTGCCACTCGGTGCCCCAGTGCATGCTGACGACCACCACGTCGGCCCCGGCCTTACGGGCCGCGCGCGCGTCGGCGATGATCCGCGCCGGGTCGATCATGTTGACCGTCCACGGCTTGCCCTCGGGGAGGGGGATGCCGTTGGTGCCGTACGTGTACGCGAGCTGCGCGACCTTCGCGCCGCCCGGGCCGCCCGCGCGCAGCATCGCGGGACGGGCCGACTCGGCCTTGTCGCGGGCGGAGCCCGCGTGCCGCAGCCCGGCGCGGTCCATCGCGTCGAGGGTCCGCTTCACGCCCTCGCCCCCGGCGTCCAGGGTGTGGTTGGAGGCCGTGGAGCACGAGTCGTAGCCGGTGTCCTTGACGGCCTGCGCGAGCTGCGGCGGGGTCATGAACGCCGGATAGCCGGTGAAGGGCCCGCCGTCCTTGCCGTAGACCGTCTCCATGTGACAGATCGCGAGGTCGGCGGCGCTCGCCATGGGCTTCGCGGCGGCGAGCATCGTACGGAACTCGTAGCCCGAGCCGCCCGAGTCGGCCCGCGCCTGGCGGATGATCGAGTCGTGGACGAGCAGGTCACCGGTGGCGACGAGCGAGAAGCCGCGCCGCGCCTCCTGCGCCGCCCGCGCCGCCGCCGGGGACTTGCCCTTGCTCCGGTCCGCGCCCTCCCCGGCCCGGCCGTGCCCCTCGGAGGGGCGCACCGTGCCGCCGTCCCCGCAGCTCGCGAGGGAACCGAGGAGCGCGGCGGCGGCGAGCACCGCGGCGACGCCCCGTGTACGTCTGAGTCGTGTGGTCGTCATGCGACCACGAACCGATAAGTACGAAAATCCCCCCGGTAGACATGCCGGGGGGCTGGGCCGTACGGCCCAGGTAAACCCTACGAACGGCTTCGAACGCGACGGTGCCCCGCCCGGTTCGCACCGGACGAGGCACCGTTCAGGAACCGCGGGGGCCGGTTACAGCCCCAGCTCGCCCTCGAACTCGCCGGCCTCAAGGCGGGCCTTGACGTCGTTCAGGTACCGGGCCGCGTCCGCGCCGTCCACCAGCTGGTGGTCGTAGGACAGGGTCAGGTAGACCATGTCGCGGATGGCGATGGTCTCGCCCAGGTCCGGGTGGTTGACGACCATCGGGCGGCGCACGGTGGCGCCGATGCCCAGCTCGGCGACCTGCGGGAAGTTCACGATGATCGTGTCGAAGAGCGCGCCCCTCGACCCGGTGTTGCTGATCGTGAACGTGCCGCCGGACATGTCGTCCGGGCCCAGGCCGCCCTCGCGGACCTTCTTGGCCAGCTCGGAGGTCTTGCGGGCGATGCCCGCCAGGTTGAGGTTCCCGGCCTCCTTGATGACCGGGACCATCAGGCCCTTCTCCGAGTCCACCGCGATGCCGACGTTCTCCACGTCGTGGTACGTGATGGTCCCGTCGTCGTTCAGCCGCGCGTTGACCGACGGGTGCGCCTTCAGCGCCTCCGCGGCGGCCTGCACGAAGAACGGCATCGGCGAGAGCTTGACGCCCTCGCGCGCCGCGAAGGACTCCTTGGCGCGCGCCCGGAGCTTCATGATCCGGGTGACGTCGACCTCGACGACCGTGGAGAGCTGCGCCTGGCTGTGCAGCGCCTTCATCATGTTCTCGGCGATGACCTTGCGGATGCGCGGCATCTTGACGGTCTGGCCGCGCAGCGGCGACGCCTCCAGCTTCGGCGACTTCGGCGCCGAGGAGGCCGCCGGGGCCGCGGGAGCCTGCGCCTTGGCGGCCTCGGCCGCGGCGATGACGTCCTGCTTGCGGATACGGCCGCCGACGCCGGTGCCCTTGACCGAGGCCAGGCTCACACCCTGCTCGGCCGCGAGCTTGCGGACCAGCGGGGTGACGTACGCACCGTCGCCGTCACCGGCGGCCGGGGCCGGAGCCTGGGCCGGGGCGGCGGGAGCCGGGGCGGCCGGCGCGGGCGCCGGAGCCGGGGCGGGCGCGGGCGCCGGAGCAGCGGCGGCGGGAGCCGGGGCCGGAGCCGCGGGCGCCGGGGCCGGGGTCGGCTCGGGCTGGGCCGGAGCCGCCGGAGCGGCGGGCTGCGCCGGGGCCGCCGGGGCGGCACCGGAGGCGCCGATCACGCCGAGCTTGGCGCCGACCTCGGCCGTCTCGTCCTCGCCGACCGCGATCTCCAGCAGGGTGCCCGCGACGGGCGCCGGGATCTCGGTGTCGACCTTGTCGGTGGAGACCTCCAGCAGCGGCTCGTCGGCCTCGACCGACTCGCCGACCTGCTTCAGCCAGCGGGTGACGGTGCCCTCGGTCACCGACTCGCCCAGCGCGGGCAGGGTGACGTCGGTGCCTTCGGCGGCGCCACCGGCCGGGGCGGCCGGGGCGGCGGCGGGCTCGGGCTGCGCCGGAGCGGCGGCCTGCGGCTGCTGCTCGGCGGCCGGGACCGACGGGGCCGGGGTCGCGGGTTCGGCGGGGGCCGGGGCCGGGGCCTCGGCGGCGGCCGGAGCGGGCGCGGCAGCGGGGGCGCCGCTGCCGTCGTCGATGAGGGCCAGCTCGGCGCCGACCTCCACCGTCTCGTCCTCGGCCACCTTGATGTTCGCCAGCGTGCCCGAGGCGGGGGCCGGGATCTCGGTGTCGACCTTGTCGGTCGAGACCTCGAGCAGCGGCTCGTCGGCCTCGACATGCTCACCCTCGGCCTTCAGCCAGCGGGTGACGGTGCCCTCGGTGACGCTCTCGCCGAGCGCCGGCAGGGTTACGGAAACCGCCATGGTTTCTCTTGCTCCTTACGAATTGCGGGTATGTCGCGCCCTGACGGACTCGGTGATCAGTCGTGGGAGTGCAGCGGCTTGCCCGCGAGGGCCAGGTGGGCCTCGCCGAGCGCCTCCGTCTGCGTGGGGTGGGCGTGGATGAGCTGTGCCACCTCGGCGGGCAGCGCCTCCCAGTTGTAGATGAGCTGGGCCTCGCCGACCTGCTCACCCATGCGGTCACCGACCATGTGGACGCCGACCACGGCACCGTCCCTGACCTGGACGAGCTTGACCTCGCCCGTGGTCTTCAGGATCTTGCTCTTGCCGTTGCCCGCGAGGTTGTACTTGAGGGTGACGACCTTGTCGGCACCGTAGCGCTCCTTGGCCTGCTCCTCGGTGAGGCCCACGGAGGCCACCTCCGGGTTGCAGTACGTGACGCGCGGCACACCCGCGTAGTCGACCGGCACCGGGTTGAGGCCCGCGAGCCGCTCGGCGACCAGGATGCCCTCGGCGAAGCCGACGTGCGCGAGCTGCAGGGTGGGGATGAGGTCGCCCACGGCGGAGATCGTCGGCACGTTGGTGCGGCAGTACTCGTCGACCTGGACGAAGCCGCGGTCCATGGCGACCCCGGCCTCCTCGTACCCCAGGCCCTCGGAGACCGGGCCGCGGCCGATGGCGACCAGCAGCACCTCGGCCTCGAACTCCTTGCCGTCGGCCAGCGTGACCTTGACGCCGTCCGCCGTGTACTCGGCCTTGTCGAAGAAGGTGCCGAGGTTGAACTTGATGCCCCGCTTGCGGAACGCGCGCTCCAGCAGCTTCGAGCTGTTCTCGTCCTCGACGGGGACGAGGTGCTTGAGGCCCTCGACGACGGTGACGTCCGCGCCGAAGGACTTCCAGACCGAGGCGAACTCGACGCCGATGACGCCGCCGCCCAGGATGATCGCGGACTTCGGGACCCGGTCCATGACCAGCGCGTCGTCGGAGCTGATGATGCGCTCGTGGTCGATGGTCAGACCCGGCAGGGACTTCGGCACGGAGCCGGTCCCGAGCAGGATGTGGCGGCCCTCGTAGCGCTGGCCGTTCACGTCGACGGAGGTCGGCGACGACAGGTAGCCGGTGCCCTCCACGTACGTCACCTTGCGGGAGGCGACGAGACCCTGCAGACCCTTGTAGAGCCCGGAGATCACGCCGTCCTTGTACTTGTGCACGCCCGCCATGTCGATGCCCTCGAACGAGGTCTTGACACCGAACTCGGCGCTCTCGCGCGACTGGTCGGCGACCTCGCCCGCGTGCAGCAGGGCCTTGGTGGGGATGCAGCCCTTGTGCAGGCAGGTGCCACCCACCTTGTCCTTCTCGATCAGGGCGACATCCAGACCGAGCTGCGCGGCGCGGAGCGCTGCGGCATAACCGCCGCTGCCGCCTCCGAGGATCACTAGGTCGAAAACGGTGCTGGCGTCGTTCGCCACGTCACGTCCTCCATGCATGGGTACGCCGGGACCGGTCTCCCTCGACCGGGCGGCTTTACGTACGGCCGCTGTCTTGCTTGCTCGGCCCTGGACTCGGCTGCTGTACCAGCCGCTGCGGGGCCCTGTCCTGCCGAGGATCCATCTTCGCACTTGTTGACGGACAACGGGACGCGGGTCCTGTTACGCGGGGGTACAGCCCCGATCGCCAGGAGCGAAACCGGGGCCGTACCTGCGGTGCCCCGGACTCAGCCGAGGTCACCCGCCGCGGTGCGCTCGACGAGGCCCACCAGGGTACGTACCGCGGAGCCCGTGCCGCCCTTCGGCGTGTAGCCGAACGGGGCCGACTCGTTGAAGGCCGGGCCCGCGATGTCCAGGTGCGCCCAGGTCGTGCCCTCGGCGACGAACTCCTTCAGGAAGAGACCGGCGACCAGGCCGCCGCCCATCCGCTCGCCCATGTTGGCGATGTCGGCGACGGTCGAGTCCATCCCCTTGCGCAGGTGCGAGGGCATCGGCATCGGCCACGCCGGCTCGCCCGCCTCCTCGGCGACCTCGTGCAGCGAGGCGCGGAAGGCCTCGTCGTTCGACATGATCCCGAACGTACGGCTGCCGAGCGCCAGCACCATCGCGCCGGTGAGCGTCGCCACGTCCACGAGCGCGTCCGGCGACTCCTCGCAGGCGCGGGTCAGCGCGTCACCGAGGACGAGACGGCCCTCGGCGTCGGTGTTCAGCACCTCGACGGTCTTGCCGCTGTACATCGTCAGCACGTCGCCGGGGCGGGTGGCCGAGCCCGAGGGCATGTTCTCGGCGAGGGCCAGCCAGCCGGTCACGTTCGCCTTCAGGCCCAGCCGGGCCGCGGCGACGACGGCCGCGAAGACGGCGGCGGCGCCGCTCATGTCGCTCTTCATCGTCTCGTTGTGACCCGCGGGCTTCAGGGAGATGCCGCCCGAGTCGTAGGTGATGCCCTTGCCGACGAGCGCGACGGTCTGCTTGGCCTTCGGGTGCGTGTAGCCGATCCGGACCAGGCGCGGCGGCTGCGTCGAACCGGTGCCGACGCCGAGGATGCCGCCGTAGCCACCCTTGGCGAGCGCCTTCTCGTCCAGGATCTCGACCTTCAGGCCGTGCTCCTTGGCGGCGGCCTGGGCCTGCGCGGCGAACGACTTCGGGTTGAGGTCGTTGGCCGGGGTGTTGATCAGGTCACGGGCGCGGTGCACCTCGGCCGCGAGCACCTGGGCGCGCTCGGCGGCGGCCTTGTGCTCCTTGTCGCGCGGCTTGGCGCCGACGACGGCGATCTCGGCGAGCGGCGCGCCGGTGTCCTTGCCGTTCTTCCCGCCCTTCTTGGCGCTCCCGTTCGCCTCTTCCTTGCCCCGGTAGGCGGTGAAGGAGTAGGCGCCCAGCAGCGCGCCCTCCGCGATGGCGGCCAGCGCGTCGGTGTCCTCGACCGGCAGCGCGAACGCGGCCTTCTTCGAGCCCGCGAGCGCGCGCGCCGCGGCACCGGCGGCCGCGCGCAGCGCCTCCGGCTCGTAGGACTCCTTCTTCTCCGGCGCCTTGCCGAGGCCCACGGCCACGACCAGCGGCGCCTTCAGCCCGGCGGCCGGGGCCGGGAGCTTGGTGATCTCGCCCTCAGCGCCGCTCGCGCCGAGCGTCTCCAGGGTCGCGGCGAGCTTGCCGCCGAAGGCCTTGTCCACGCCGTCGCCACCAGGAGCGACGACGGGACCCTTGGCGCCCTTGGCGACGCCGACGACGACGGCGTCCGCGCGCAGCGTCGCGGCGGACGAGGTGCTGAGAGTCAGTGCAGACACGGTGGACGAGACCTTCTTCCGTTGAGTAACCGCAGCCCATGGAAAGTGCGTACGGCGTAAAGGGCGCTCCCGGCATCGTATGCGACCCCTGTGCCGCGCGAGCGACCGCCGACGGGATGCGTGAACCGCTTGCTCCCCGCGCCCTCTCGCCGCCCGTTCTCAGCCCAGCGCGAGCACGACAAGCGCCGTCGTCGCCGCCGTCTCCGCGAGGGCGCCGAAGACGTCCCCCGTCACCCCGCCGAAGCGGCGCACACAGCGCCTGAGCAGGGCCTCGGCGGCGGCGAGGCCCAGCACAGCTGCGGCGGCGTACCGCACGGTGCCCGCCGCGCCCTCCGGCACCCCGGCGCACGCCGCGAGCGCGACGACCGCCGCGCCGACGCCGTAAGCGGACCGTACGGGCACGACCCCGGCGACCGCCGCGCCCAGCCCCTCCGGGCGCGCCGCGGGCACCCCGGCGCGCGCGGCGAGCGTCAGCGCCGTACGGGCGGCGACCGAGGCGAGGGCGAAGGCGGCGGCGCCGAACGCCCAGCCCTCCGCGTACAGTTCCGCGATCGCCGCCACCTGCGCCAGCAGCACCAGCACCAGGGTGAGCACCCCGAACGGGCCGATGTCCGACTGCTTCATGATCCGCAGCGCGTCGTCCGCGGGCTTCCCGCTGCCCAGCCCGTCCGCGACGTCCGCGATCCCGTCCAGGTGCAGCCCGCGCGTGAGCGCGGCGGGCACCGCGACCGTGGCCACCGCCGCCAGCAGCGGCCCCGCGCCCAGCACGAGCAGCACGGCGCCCAGCGCGGCGGCGGCCAGCCCCACCACGAGCCCGGCCAGCGGCGCGCACCGCATCCCCTGCCGCGCGGCCTCCCGGTCCCAGCGCGGCACCTTCACCCGCAGCACCGTGAGCGTGCCGAACGCGAAGCGCACGCCGTCCATCAGGGTGGCGGGCGCGGGGGCTGAGGGCTGCGGCGGCGTGGTGTCCATCGGCGGGCCAGGCTATCCGCTCAGGCTGAGGGCCCATGGGCGACTGGTGGTACCGCGAGATCGTCGAGCCGGGGAAGGCCCCGCTGCTCACGGCACTGGCCTTCTTCGTCGTGACCTTCCTCGCGACCCGGCTGGTCACCCGGCTCATCCGCGCGGGCCGCGGCCCCTTCCGGAACGTCTCGGCCGGAGGCCTGCACATCCACCACGCGGTGCCGGGCCTGATCCTCATGGTGATCGGCGGCTTCGGCGCGGTCGGCGCGGGCCGGGAGGGGGTGGCCGCGTGCGTGGTCGCCGCGCTCTTCGGCTGCGGGGCCGGTCTGGTCCTCGACGAGTTCGCCCTGCTGCTCCACCTCGACGACGTCTACTGGTCGGAAGAGGGCCGCAAGAGCGTCGAGATCGTGGTCCTCACCGCGGCACTCGTCGCGATCCTGCTCTCGGGTGCGCTGCCGTTCGGAGTGGACGCTCTCTCCCCGGGGGAGCGCCGGGATCGTAGGACAGTGGCCGGTGTGGTCGGCTTCCACGTCCTCTGCTCGCTGCTCTGCTTCTTCAAGGGCAAGCCGAGAGTGGCTCTCTTCGGAGTGCTGGTCCCGTTCCTGTCGCTGGTGGGCGCGATCCGCCTGGCCCGGCCGGGGTCGCCGTGGGCCCGCCGTTGCTACGCGGGGCGCCCCCGCGCCAGGGCTCGGGCCCTACGGAGGGCGGCTCGCCACGACAAACGCTGGACCCCTCGTCTGCGCCGCCTCCAGGATTTGCTGGGCGGCCCTCCCTCGCGCTGAACGGTGCGCGTGCCCGGCGCAGACGTGCCCCGTCAGGGGCGCGGGGAACTGCGCGACCAGCCACGACGCAGTCGCAGTCCGCGATGCACAGGCGGGGCAGCCCCTACTCGGAACCCCTTGGCAGCGGGCGGAGAAAAAGAGCGCACAGGATCACGGTCACCGCGAGGGCGGTCACGTGTTCCTTGCTGGCCAGGTTGCCCACCACCAGGGCCTCCGTCAGCGTCACGGCGCACAGGACCGTACCCAGCGCATACGCCCGGTAGCGCCAGGCCAATGCAAGGGCGAGGGCGACCACGGCAGCGGAGGGGCCCGTGTCGCGTTCCGTAGCCACCGCGGAGGGCTCGAATCCGAGGGCGACGCCGAGTCGGGCGTACCCCGTACCGGCCAGCGTCCCCACGTACGCGAGGAGCAGGAGCCAACGGCGCCCCAACGTGAGCTCCGCGGCGCCGAAGACGACCAGGACCTGGGCCAGCGCGCCCCACACCGGAAGGTTCGGCGCCGGGACGAAGAGCGAGAGCGGCGTACGGAGCAGTGCCGCCCACCACGCCTGCCCCGCCTCGACGCCGCCGAGCCAGGAGACCGCCCGCAGCCCGGCGGGGCCCGAGGTCTGCCAGGCGTGCAGGGCGGCCGTCAGGCAGACGCAGAGGAGGGTGAGCCACAGGGCCCGCACGGTATGGACCGGCCGCCCGCGCAGAGCGTCCCGTACGTCCGTGAGGAGCCGTCTCAACGGCCGGAGCCCAGGAGCCGTCCGAATCCGGGGACGTCGAGGAAGCCCTCGGCCCGCGCGCTGGCGATGCCGATGCGGGGGAGCTCGCTGCTCTTGACGAAGAGGATGAACCGGGGCTCCCACACGGGCCGGTACTTCGCGTTGGCCCGGTACAGGGACTCGATCTGCCACCACCGGGAGAAGAAGCTGAGCACCGCGCGCCACAGCCGCAGCACGGGCCCGGCGCCGAGCCGCCCGCCGCGCTCGAAGACGGAGCGGAACATCGCGAAGTTGAGGGAGATCTGCGCGACGCCGACCTCCGCCTCCGCGCGCTGGATCAGCTCCAGCACCATGAACTCCATCAGCCCGTTCTCGGAGTCCCGGTCACGGCGCATCAGGTCGAGCGAGAGCCCGTCGCGCCCCCAGGGCACGAACGAGAGCACGGCGCGCAGTGCGCCCTCGGAGTCGGTGCACTCCAGCATCACGCACTGCCCGTCGGCCGGGTCGCCGAGGCGGCCCAGAGCCATGGAGAAGCCGCGCTCGGTCTCGCCGTCGCGCCACGCGTCGGCGCGTTCGACGATCCGCGTCATCTCCTCGGGCGGGATGTCCGCGTGGCGCCGCACCCGTACCTCGTAACCGGCGCGCTTCACGCGGTTGTACGCCTGCCGTACGGTCCGCATCGCGCGGCCGTCCAGGGTGAACTCGGCGGTCTCCACGATCGCTTCGTCGCCGAGTTCGAGGGCCTGGAGGCCGTGGCGCGCGTAGATGGTGCCCGCCTCCTCGCTCGCGCCCATGACGGCGGGGACCCAGGCGTGCTCGCCCGCCTCGGTGAGCCAGGCGTCGATCGCGCCCGGCCACGCCTCGGGGTCGCCGATGGGGTCGGCGGAGGCCAGGGAGACGCCGCCGACGACGGTGTAGGTGACGGCGGCCTTGCCGGACGGGGACCAGATGACGCTCTTGTCGCGGCGGGTCGCGAAGTAGCCGAGCGAGTCGCGTGCGCCGTGCTTGTCGAGCAGGGCGCGCAGCCGCTCCTCGTCCTCGGCGCTCATGGGATCGGTCGCGCGCCGCGAGCGGAAGGCGGCGGCGAGGACGAGCAGGAGGAGCAGCGCGGCCATGACGTTGATGAGGACGTCGACCCAGCCGGGGATCGCGATGCCCTCGTACCGCTCGTCGGAGGCGGCGATGAAGACGAGCCGCGCGACGGCGTAGGCGAGACGGCCGCCGAAGTCGGAACGTTCCTCGGTGGGGGAGTGGTTGGTGACGGTCACCAGCAGCGTGGCGATCGCGGTCGCCACCAGCAGCCCGACGAGCGCCACGGCGGTGGCCAGCTTCGGGTTGGACCGGTCACCCTTGGCGCGGAACTCCCCGGCCCCGGCGAAGAGCGCGACGACGAAGAGCGCGCTGAGCCCGAACGAGAGCCAGTTGAACGCGTGCGCCCGCAACTCCTCGAACAGCACCATCACCAGCGCGTAGAGCGCCAGGACGAGCAGGCCCAGGACGACGTTGAGGATCCACGCCGCCCGTTTGCGCCGCCGCATCGTCACGGCGAGGACCCCGGCGAACAGCGCTCCGGTGAACCCGGCGGCGACCAGGTGCGGGGTGAAGAAGTCCCCGGCGTTGTGCCGCTTCAGGTCGTTGCCGAACGAGACCCAGACGGCGCCCAGCAGATTGATGCCGGTCGCCGCACGCAGATACCAGACGACGAACGCCGCGGAGTAGTGCCGCCACTTTTCTCCCATGCGGCGAGCATATGTGACCGTCTGTCGGATTTTCCGGGCAGGGGGCGCCCGTTATGCGCGTTGCGGGCCGCGCGTCTCGTCGTGGCTGGGCGCGCAGTTCCCCGCGCCCCTGACGGGGCGCTCACATAGCGCCCTGAAGCACGCCCCGAAGGGGCGGCTTCAGGGGCGCGGGGAACTGCGCGCCCAGCCACGACTCAGCGGCAGCCTGCATCGGAGAGGACGGGGCAGCCCCTGCTCAGGTTGCCTGCTCGGCTGCTCAGGTTGCCTCGTAGGCGTCGACGCCCTCGGAATCCGGCTTGTCGCCCTCCTCCGGCGTCACCGGAAGTTCGGCGGCGAGCGAGGCGGCGGCCCGCACCAGCGGCAGAGCGAGGAGCGCGCCCGTACCGCCGCCGACGGAAACGCCCTGCTCCAGCAGTGGGTCCACCGCCAAGCGGTCCAGCGCCTTGGCCTGCGCAGGCTCACTGCTCGCCTGGCCCGCCAGCCACCAGTCCGGTGCCCGGAACGCCACGCGCTGGCCCACCAGGGCGCAGGCGGCGGAGACCACGCCGTCCAGGATCACGGGCGTACGGCGCACCGCCGACTGGAGCAGGAAGCCCGTCGTCGCGGTCAGGTCGGCGCCGCCGACGGTGGCGAGGAGCTGCAGTTGGTCGCCCAGGACGGGGCGGGCCCGGCGCAGCCCGTCGCGGATCGCGGCGCACTTGCGCATCCACGCGAGGTCGTCGATGCCGCCCCCGCCGCGCCCGGTCACCACCGAGGCGTCGGTGCCGCAGAGCGCGGCGATCAGCGTCCCGGCGGCCGTGGTGCCGCCGACGCTGAGGTCGCCGAGGACGACCAGGTCGGTGCCCGCGTCGGCCTCCTCGTCGGCGACGGCCATCCCGGCCCGGAACGCCTCCTCGGCCTCCTCGGGCGTCAGCGCGTCCTCGATGTCCAGCCGTCCCGAGGAGCGGCGCACCCGGTGCCGGGTGACCTCGGCGGGGAGCTCGTCCAGCTCGCAATCGAGAGACATGTCGACAATGCGGGCCGGTACGTCGAAGCGGCGCGCGAGCACGGCGGCGGGCGAGTCGCCGTCCAGGGCCTGACGGACCAGCGCGGCGGCGGAGCCGGCCGGGCGGCTCGACACGTCGAGACCGGCGACGCCGTGGTCACCGGCGAAGACGACCATGCGCGGGTGTGCGACCGGATGCACGGGCACCTGCCCCTGCGCGGCGCTCAGCCACTCGCCCAGCTCGTCGAGCCGTCCCAGCGCCCCTTCGGGCAGCCCTGTCCGGGCCCGTCGCTCCTCGGCCTCCCGGCGCACGCCGCCGTGAGGGCGCTCGATGAGATCGGAGAATTCGTCCAGGTCCAACGCCCGCTCACTCATGCCCACGGAGCGTACGGCACGAGGCAGGGCCTTGCCGATCTGGCGTCGGCCCGGAGGGGCGGGGCCGCGGCGGCCCTCACCTCAGGGGATGCGGCAACCCGGCGACCGTCAGCAGGACATGCTCGCACTCGGCGGCGAACGCGGCGTTCAGACGGCCCAGTTCGTCGCGGTAGCGGCGGCCCGAGGGGGTGGCCGGGACGATGCCGGAGCCGACCTCGTTGCTGACGGCGACGACACGGCGGGGCGTGGCGCGTACCGCGCCGATCAGCGACGCGACACGTTCCGCGAGGGCCCGGGAGCCGCCGTTGTCCCAGAGGGAGTCGTCCCAGGCGCGTACGTCGTCCATGGTGTGGGAGAGCCACAGCGAGAGGCAGTCGATGAGCAGCGGCGGGCCGTCCTCGGCCAGCAGCGGTTCGAGGTCGCACGTCTCCTCCGTACGCCACGAGGCGGGCCGCCGCTCGCGGTGCGTGGCGACGCGGGCGCCCCACTCGGCGTCGTCGTCGCGGGTGCCGCTCGTCGCGACGTACACGACGCCGGGGAACGCGACCAGCCGTCGCTCCGCCTCCACCGACTTGCCCGAGCGCGCCCCGCCCAGCACCAGCGTGCGGCGCGGGATGTCCGGCACCGCGTGGTACTCGCCGACCTCCAGCGAGGTGCCGTCCGGCACCGCGCGGGCGCCCGTCGCCGCCAGCCGCCGGTGCAGCTCGCGGCCCGGCGGCACGTCGTGGTCCAGATGGACGGCCAGCACGTCCGTCGTCGGCCCCACGGCCCCCGCCGCGCGCAGCCGCGCCAGCGCGTCGGGCCGCCCGAGGACGTCGAGCAGCACCATGTCGTACGAGGGGCCCTCCCCCTGGAGGGCGCCGTCACCCGCGGGCGCGGCGCCCGGCGGCAGGTAGAGCAGCCGCTCCCCGCCGGGCCCCGTCACCGCGTACCCCGTGCCCGGCGAGTCCAGCGCCAGCGCCCGCACCCGGTGCCCGCTGATCAGCGCCAGCTCCTGGCGGTCGGGGACCCGTACGGGCTGGGGGAGCCCGGCGGGGACCTCCAGTGCGGGGCCGTCGTGCGGATGCGAGAGGAACACCTGCCGTACGCCGCTGAGCGTCTGCCCCGCCCGCGCCGCGGCGAAGGCGGGCCCGGGGGTCAGGTCGAGCAGCAGCGTGCCGTCGACGAGGAGCGCCGTGGCGGCGCGTGCCTCGTCGCCGACGGCGGTGGCGCAGTGGGCGCAGGGACATCCGGGCCGGGGGAGTCCGGCGGGCGCGCCGGTGCCGAGCAGAGTGAGTTCCACCCCCCGATCGTCTCGTGACCTCCGCTCGCCCGCGCACAGGGACCGGTCCGGGTGGGCTACAACCGACAGGACGGGCGGATTTCAGTACCCTGCCGTGAGCGACTGCCGATCTCGGGAGGCATTTGATGGCGTGGACGTGGCGGTTCGAGAAGGAAGACGGCGCGGAGACGGAACCGGCTGTTCAGCCCGAGGAGTTCCCGACGCAGGGGGACGCCGAGTCCTGGATCGGCGAGGTGTGGAAGGAGCTGGTGGACGGCGGGGCCGACCAGGTGACGCTGCTGGAGGACGGCAGCGTGGTCTACGGCCCGATGAGCCTTCACGCGGAGGAGCCGGCGGGCTGACCCGCTGACCCCTCACACGCGCCCGGGCCCCGGCGTCAGGAGCTGGGTGGCGGCCAGTTCGCCGTAGAGGGGGTCGGCGGCCACCAGCTCCTCGTGGGTGCCCGTGGCGCGTACGCGGCCCGCCTCCATGACCACGATCCGGTCGGCGGCCGTGACCGTGGAGAGCCGGTGCGCCACGACCAGCACCGTCGTGGTCCGGGCGGCCTCGGCGACGACCTCGCGCAGCGCCAGCTCGTTCGCGGCGTCCAGCTGCGAGGTCGCCTCGTCCAGGAGCAGCAGGCGGGGGCGGCGCAGCAGGGCCCGTGCGATGGCCACGCGCTGCCGCTCGCCGCCCGACAGCTTGCTGCCGCGGTGTCCGACGACCGTCTCCAGGCCGTCCGGCAGCCGCTCGACGAGGTCCGCGAGCCGGGTCCGTACGAGCGTCTCGCGCAGCGCGTCCTCGTCCGCGTCGGGGGCGGCGAACAGCAGGTTCTCGCGGAGCGTCCCGGCGAGCACGGGGGCGTCCTGCTCGACGTAGCCGATCGCGGAGCGCAGCCGGGACAGGGGCCATGCGCGCAGGTCGCGGCCGTCGAGGAGGACGCGGCCCGCCTCCGGCTCGTAGAACCGCTCGATCAGGCCGAAGACGGTGGTCTTGCCCGCGCCCGAGGGGCCCACGAAGGCCGTCAGGCCGCCGTCGCCGGGCACGGTGAAGGTGACCTCGTGGTGCACGGGCGGCAGCTCGGGGCGGTAGCGGAACGTGACGTCCTCGAAGGCGAGGGAGGCGGGGCCCGAGACGGCGGCCACGGTTCCGGCCGTCTCCTCCGGCTCGGTCTCCAGCCGCTCCGCCTCGCTGATACGGGCGATGGCCGCGCTCCCCTCCTGGTACTCGGAGCCCGCCTCGACCAGCCGGGAGATCGGGTCGGTCAGGTAGAAGAGCGCGAGCAGGAAGGCGACCAGCGTGGAGACCGGGATCGCGCCGGAGGCGACCCGGGCGCCGCCGACGCCGAGCACCACCAGGAACGAGACCTGGATCGCGACGCCCGTGGACGTGTAGGCCACGGACTCCCATTTGGCGGCCCGCACCCCGTGCCGCCACGCCCGCACCGCGGCCTCGTCCACGGTCGCCGCCTCCCGCGCCTCGGCCCCGGACGCCTTGACGGTGCGCAGGGCGCCGAGGGTGCGCTCCAGGGAGGAGGAGATCTCGCCGACCGCGGCCTGGGCGCGCTCGGTGGCCCGGGCGATCCGGGGGTAGACGAAGCCGAGCCCGGCGCCGATCACGACCGTCACCCCCACGGTCACGGCCAGCAGCACCGGGTCGAGGAACGCCATCATCGCCAGCGTCGCGAGGAGTGTGAGGCTGCCCGCGACGACGGAGACCAGGGCGTTGGTGGTGACCTGCTGCAGCAGCGTCGTGTCGGCGGTGACGCGGGACATCAGGTCGCCCGGCTGGACGCGGTCGACGGCGGACATCCGCAGCCGCACCAGCCGCGCCACGAGCTGCCGCCGCGCGGCCAGCACCACGGACTCGGCGGTCCGCTCCAGCACGTAGGCGCCGAAGGACTCGATGACCGTACCGGCCACGATCAGCACGGTCAGCAGGATCAGGACGTCCCCGACGCCCTGTCCCTCGCCGAGCCGGTCGACCAGTTCCTTGGCGGCGAGTGGCTGGATCAGGCCTGTCACCGAGCCGACCAGGGTGAGGAGGCCGCCCAGTGCGATGGCGCCCCTGCGCGGGCGTATGTGGGCGTAGAGCGCCCGCCAGGTCTCCCTGGCGGGCAGCTTGGGCGTCTTCGTGTCGGGAGCGGTCTTCGTGTCCGTGACGGCGGGTTTCTCCGGCTGCGCGGGCATATCGGGAGCAGACCAGCCCCGCTGCCGCCCCGGCAACGGATTTAACGGGCCGGGGCCCTCAGCCGCGCACCCCGCACAGATGCAGCAGCGCCGCGACCGAGCGGTACGGGTCGGTGCGTCCCGCGCTCAGCTCGGCCGCGAGGGCGCGCTCGTCGTCCGTACCGTCCTCGGCGGGGGGTGCGGAGAAGACGTCCACGCCGTACCAGCGCTCCAGCGGGGTGCCGATGCGCTGGAGGAGCGAGGTCAGCCCGTCGAGCCGGAACGCGCGGTCGTCGGAGGTCGCCGCGCGCGCCGCGTTCAGCGCGGCCTGCGCCGCGTCCCAGTCGCCGTCCAGACCGGGCCGCATGGCGAGCGCCGCCTCGTTCCTGATCACCAGCGAGAGCAGGCCCCCGGCGTCCAGCACCCGGGCGAGCCCGGCGAGGGTGCTCTCCGGGTCGCGGGCCTCCTTCAGCACCCCGTGGCACAGCACCACGTCGAAGGTGCCGGGCAGGAAGTGCACGCCCGTGTCCTGGCCGGTGCCGGGGACGAGCTTGAAGCGTTCGCGTATGCCCTCGGGCTCGCGCTCCAGGGCGTCCTTGACGACGTCGAGCAGCGCCGGATCGTTCTCCAGGCCGGTCACCTTGTGGCCCGCGCGGGCCAGCCTGAGTGCCTGGGCGCCCTCGCCCAGGCCCACGTCGAGCACCCGCAGCCGCCTGCCCACCTCGAAGCGGGCGGCGATCTGTTCGTCGAGCTGCCGGGCGACCAGCTCCTGCCGGATCAGGGCTTCTCGCCGCGCTTGACCTGCGGCTTGGGCAGGCGCATGCGGCGCATCTGGAGCGTACGCATCAGCGCGTAGGCGACGGCGCCGCGCTTGGGCTCGTCGGGGTAGCGCTCGCGGAGCCGCTTCTTGAGGCGGACGGCGATCCCGACCGAGTCGAGGATGATCATGATGATCACGACGAGCCACAGCAGCAGCGAGATGTTCTTGAGCTGGAGCGACGGCAGCATGCTCAGCACGAGGATGACCACGGCCATCGGCAGGAAGAACTCGGCCACGCTCCACCGCGAGTCCACGAAGTCGCGCGCGAAGCGCCGCACCGGGCCCTTGTCGCGCGGCGGCAGATAGCGCTCGTCGCCGCTCGCCAGGGCCTCGCGCTGCTTGGCCATGTCGGTACGGCGGGCCTCACGCTGGCGCTTGGCTGCCTCCTTGCGGTTGGCCGGCGCCTTGGCGAGCGTGCGGCGCTGGCTCTGCGCCTCGCTGCGCTTCGGGGTCGGGCGGCCCTTGGGGGCCTCGGGGTCGCGGGTCTGCTGGGGCTCGGCGTCGCTCACCTGGGGGGTTGCCGCCTGCCCGTCTTTCGAACGGCTTCGGAACACGCCTCAAGAGTACGGGGTGGCCCGGAGAGGGCCCCAGTCCGTTGGGGCACGATCCGGCAACGGGCTCCTGCTGCGGGAGGAGGATGCCGCTCCTCCCGCAGCAGGAGCCCAATGCGCTGCGGGGTCTGTAGTCTCGACTGTAGATAAAACGGCCGAACAGTGCGCTGGTGACCCTCTCCCCGTCCGGCGATCGTCTCCGGGCGAAACCAGCCAGAGACAGGGAGCAACCGCGAGCCGTACTGTGGGGTCTGTAGATGTGCCGAGGCTGAGGCTTGAGTCCGTTACGAAGGGGGCGCGCGAGGCCCATGAGCGGTGTCATGAAGCGTATGGGGATGATCTTCCGCGCGAAGGCCAACAAGGCCCTGGACCGGGCTGAGGACCCGCGCGAGACGCTGGACTACTCCTACCAGAAGCAGTTGGAGCTGTTGCAGAAGGTGCGCCGCGGTGTCGCGGACGTCGCCACCTCCCGCAAGCGGCTGGAGCTTCAGCTCAGCCAGTTGCAGGGGCAGTCCTCCAAGCTGGAGGACCAGGGGAAGAAGGCGCTGGCGCTCGGCAGGGAGGACCTGGCGCGTGAGGCTCTTTCGCGCAGGGCCGCGCTCCAGCAGCAGGTCACCGACCTGGAGGGGCAGCACCAGACGCTCCAGGGCGAGGAGGAGAAGCTGACGCTCGCCGCGCAGCGCCTCCAGGCCAAGGTGGACGCCTTCCGCACCAAGAAGGAGACCATCAAGGCGACCTACACGGCGGCCCAGGCGCAGACCCGGATCGGCGAGGCCTTCTCCGGCATCTCGGAGGAGATGGGCGACGTCGGCATGGCCATCCAGCGTGCCGAGGACAAGACGGCGCAGCTCCAGGCGCGCTCCGGCGCGATCGACGAGCTGCTCGCCTCCGGCGCCCTCGACGACCAGTCGGGCATGGCCAAGGACGACATCACCGCCGAGCTGGACCGCCTCTCGGGTGGTACGGACGTGGAGCTGGAGCTCCAGCGGATGAAGGCCGAGCTGGCGGGTGGTCCCACCGGGGGCGGTCAGCAGGCCATCGAGGGGGGAGAGCAGGGCCAGTCGGCCCAGCCAGGCGCCCAGCAGCCGCAGGACACGCCTAAGTTCAGCAAGGAGTGACCCGCGCACCGCGCTGCTGATGACCCCGCCCTCGCGCTAAGGAGAACGCCATGATCGTCAGAATCATGGGCGAAGGCCAGGTGAAGCTGGACGACAGCCACTTCACCGAGCTGAACAAGCTGGACGACGAGCTGCTGGAGGAGATGGAGGGCGGGGACGAGGCGGGCTTCCGTCGCACCCTGGTCGCCCTCCTCGACGCCGTCCGCCGCCTCGGCACCCCGCTGCCCGACGATGCGCTCGAACCCTCCGAGCTGATCCTGCCCGCCGAGGACGCGTCCCTCGATGAGGTGCGGCAGATGCTCAGCGACGACGGGCTCATCCCCGGCTGATCCCCGGCTGACCAGCGAGGACACCGCGCGCCCCGGCCCCGTGGCCGTACGAGGGGGCGCGCGGTGCCATCCGGGAGCCGTACGGTTTCTGCTGTGCCTGCCGCGAATGCCGTGAGAACCATGGACTCGGCCTCCTCCCCGCCCCCCTCCCCGGGCTCCCCCGACGGTTCCGGCAACGGCCGGCTCTGCGAGGTCCGCCGGCGGCTGCGCGACCACCCGTATCTCGTGGACGCGCTGATCGCCGCCGCCGCGTTCGTCCTGGTGCTGATCGGCGCCGCCACCGAGCCGCGCGGTCCCGACGGCGAGCCCCACTTCGGCCAGCGCGAGCTGAACACCCAGACGGTGGTCCTCGCGCTGCTCTCCTGCGGCGTGCTGGCGCTGCGCCGCCGCGCGCCGCTGCCCGTCCTCTGCCTCACCAGCCTCATCTGCGTGGTCGGCCTCGCGCTGGAGACGGGGAACGGGGCGCCGTCCGACCGCCGGGCGCCGCTCGTCCTCGGCGCGGTCATCGCGCTCTACACGGTCTCCAACAGCACGAACCGCCGCACCAGTTGGCGTATCGGCGCCGTCACCGTCGTCGTCCTCACGGCCGCGGGCATGCTCTTCGGCGCCCGTCCCTGGTACGCGCAGGAGAACCTCGGCATCTTCGCCTGGACCGGCATGGCGGCGGCCGTGGGGGAGGCCGTGCGCAACCGGCGGGCCGTCATGGAGGCCATCCGGGAGCGGGCCGAGCGCGCCGAGCGCACCCGCGAGGAGGAGGCGCGGCGGCGCGTCGCCGAGGAGCGGCTGCGCATCGCCCGCGAGCTGCACGACGTGGTGGCCCACCACATCGCGCTCGTCAACGTGCAGGCGGGCGTGGCCTCGCACGTCATGGACCGCCGCCCCGACCAGGCCAAGCAGGCCCTCGCGCACGTACGGGAGGCGAGCAGGCACGCGCTCGGGGAGCTGCAGACGACGGTCGGGCTGCTGCGCCAGTCCGGCGAGAGCGCCGCGCCCACCGAACCGGCGCCGGGGCTCGGGGTGCTGGACGAGCTGCTCGACGGCTTCCGCAGGGCCGGGCTCCACGTGACGCTGGAGGCGCCCTCGCTCGTCTCCCCGGAGGGGGCGCCGCTCTCGTCGGCCGTCGACCTGACCGCGTACCGCGTGGTGCAGGAGGCGCTGACGAACGTCCAGAAGCACGTCGGTACGGGCGCCCGAGCCGAGGTCCGGATCCGCCGCGGCGGGCGGGCGCTGGAGATCACCGTGCTGGACGACGGCGCCGGTACGGTCGGCGGCGGGCCGGAGGAGGACGTTCCGGACGGGGCCGAGACGAACGGCGGGCACGGGCTCGTCGGGATGCGCGAGCGCGCCGCCGCGCTGCACGGCCACTGCGAGACGGGCCCGCTCCCGGGAGGCGGCTTCCGGGTGTACGTACGCTTGCCGCTGGAACCCTCGCCGCCGCGTAAGGAGCTGTCCACGTGATCCGTGTCGTGCTGGCCGACGATCAGGCGCTGCTGCGCAGCGCCTTCCGTGTCCTGGTCGACTCCGAGGCCGACATGGAGGTCGTCGGGGAGGCCGCGGACGGCGCGGAGGCGGTGGCGCTCGTGCGGGAGCGGGGCGCCGACGTCGTGCTGATGGACATCAGGATGCCGGGCACCGACGGGCTCGCCGCGACCCGGGAGATCAGCTCGGACCCGGCGCTCTCCGAGGTCAAGATCGTCATCCTGACCACCTTCGAGGTCGACGACTACGTGGTCCAGTCGCTGCGCGCGGGTGCCTCCGGCTTCCTCGGCAAGGGCGCCGAGCCCGGCGAGCTGCTGACGGCGATACGGACGGCGGCGAAGGGCGAGGCCCTGCTCTCCCCGGTCGCGACGAAGGGCCTGATCGCCAAGTTCCTCGCGCAGGGCGGCGGTTCGGGCGGCGAGGGCGAGGAGGACGGCGGCGCCGGAAGGGCGGCCCGGCTGGCCTCGCTCACCGGGCGTGAGCGCGAGGTGCTGGCCCAGGTCGCGGCCGGGCTCTCCAACGACGAGATCGGCGAGCGCCTCGCGGTCAGCCCGCTCACCGTGAAGACGCATGTCAACAGGACCATGGCGAAGCTCGGCGCGCGCGACAGGGCGCAGTTGGTGGTGGCCGCGTACGAGAGCGGGCTCGTGCGACCCTCGGGCGGAGCCTGACGTACTGCAACCGCAGTACGCGTGCGGGACCAGAAGGGCACCTGAGTCTGAGGGATCGGCTCCGGGTGTGGGTGAAGGTGTAAGCGGCACCGACGTGTGTGCCGTTGAACGCCGCTGTTCCTCCACCCCCCTGGAAGAGAGACCCGTCACCCATGTCCTGGCTGTCCCGCCTCAGCCTCGTCCAGCGTGGGCTGATCGCGCTGATGGCGCTCGTCGCCGTCGTCTTCGGCGCCATCGCCATTCCCCAGCTCAAGCAGCAGCTTCTGCCGTCCATCGACCTGCCCATGGTCTCGGTCATCGCGCCGTACCAGGGCGCGTCGCCCGACGTCGTCGAGAAGCAGGTCGTCAAGCCGCTGGAAGACAACATCCAGGGTGTCGAGGGCATCACCGGCGTCAACGCGACGGCGAGCGAGGGCTCAGCCGTCGTCATGGCGCAGTTCGACTACGGCGAGAACACGGAGCAGACCGTCGCCGACGTCGAGCAGGCCGTGAACCGCACCCGCGGTCAGCTCCCCGACGGCGTGGACCCGCAGGTCGTCTCCGGCGGTACCGACGACATCCCCACCGTCGTGCTTGCGGCCTCCTCCCCGGGCAAGGACCAGCAGGCGCTCAACGACGCGCTGGACTCCTCCGTCGTCCCCGTGCTCAAGGACATCGACGGCGTCGGCCAGGTGACCATCGACGGCGTACGGGACCAGGTCGTCGCGGTCACCCCGGACACCCGGAAGCTGGCGGGCGCGGGCCTGTCGCCCGGTGACCTGTCCAAGGCGCTGGAGGCGGGCGGCGCCTCGCTGCCCGCCGGGTCGTTCGACGAGGACGGCAAGAGCAAGACGGTCCAGGTCGGTTCGGGCTTCACCTCGCTGAAGCAGATCGAGGACCTGCGCGTCCCCGGCAAGGGGGGCAAGGACGCCGTCCGCGTCGGCGAGGTCGCGAAGGTCGAGCAGGCGCCCGACACGGCCACCTCGCTGACCCGTACGAACGGCGAGAGCAGCCTCGCCGTCTCCGTGACCATGGACAACGACGGCAGCGCCGTCGCCATCTCCGACGAGGTCAAGGACAAACTGCCGCAGCTCCGCGACGACCTCGGCAAGGACGCCAAGCTCACGGTCGTCTCCGACCAGGGCCCGGCGGTCTCCAAGTCGATCAGCTCGCTGACCACCGAGGGCCTGCTGGGCCTCGTCTTCGCGGTCGTCGTGATCCTGATCTTCCTGCTGTCGCTGCGCTCGACGCTGGTGACGGCGGTCTCCATCCCGCTCTCCGTCGTCCTCACCCTGATCGTGCTGTGGACCCAGGACCTGTCGCTCAACATGCTGACGCTGGGCGCCCTGACCATCGCCATCGGCCGCGTCGTGGACGACTCGATCGTCGTCCTGGAGAACATCAAGCGGCACCTCGCCTACGGCAAGGAACGCACGACCGCGATCCTCGACGCCGTCAAGGAGGTCTCCGGCGCGATCACCTCGTCCACGCTGACGACGGTGGCCGTCTTCCTGCCGATGGCGTTCGTCGGCGGCATGGTCGGCGCGCTCTTCGGCGGCTTCTCGCTGACGATCACCGTGGCGCTGCTCGCCTCGCTGCTGGTGTCGCTGACGATCGTGCCGGTCCTCTCGTACTGGTTCCTGCGCGCCCCCAAGGCGCTCGCCGGGCTCGACCCGGAGGAGCAGCGCCGCAGGTCCGAGGAGAAGGAGGCCAACAGCCCGCTGCAGCGCCTCTACGTACCGGTGCTGCGGTTCGCCACCCGGCGCCGCTTCACCAGCCTGCTGATCGCCGTCGCCGTGCTCGTCGGCACCTTCGGCATGGCGCCGCTGCTGAAGACCAACTTCTTCGACCAGGGCCAGCAGGAGGCGCTCACCGTCAAGCAGGAGCTCAAGCCCGGCACCAGCCTCTCGGCCTCCGACGAGCAGGCCAAGCGCGTCGAGAAGCTCCTCGCGAAGACGGACGGCGTCGAGGACTACCAGGTCACCGTCGGCTCCGCCGGACTCATGGCGGCCTTCGGCGGCGGTACGGACGCGAACCAGGCCTCGTACCAGATCAAGCTGGACGGGGACGCCGACAGCGACAAGGTCCAGGACGACCTCCGCGACGGCCTCGACAAGCTCGGCGCGGGCATCGGCGACACCACGATCTCGGCCGGCGACGGCTTCGGCGCGCAGGACCTCAGCGTCGTCGTCAAGGCGGGCGACGAGGACGTGCTGCGCGAGGCGTCGGAGAAGGTCCGCAAGAAGGTCGCGGGGCTCGACGACGTCGAGGACGTGCAGAGCGACCTGTCCCAGTCGGTGCCGCGCATCTCGGTCACCGCGAAGCCGGAGGCCGCCCGCTTCGGGCTGAACGACGCGGCGCTCGGCCAGGCCGTCACCCAGGCCGTGAGCGGCACCAAGTCCGGCAAGGCGGTCCTCGACGACACCGAGCGCGACGTCGTCGTGAAGTCCGAACAGCCCGCGAAGACCGTCGCCCAGCTGAAGAAGCTGCCGCTCGGCAAGACGACGCTGGGCAAGGTCGCGGACGTACGGACGGTGAACGGGCCGGTCCAGATGACCCGCATCGACGGCGCCCGCGCCGCCACGGTCACGGCGAAGCCGACCGGTGAGAACACCGGCGCCGTCGGCACCAAGCTCCAGACCGAGATCGACAAGCTGGATCTGCCGAAGGGCGCGACGGCGGAGATCGGCGGCGTCTCCGAGGACCAGGACGAGGCGTTCGCCTCGCTGGGCCTGGCGATGCTCGCGGCGATCGCGATCGTCTTCATGCTGCTGGTCGCGACGTTCCGCTCGCTGATCCAGCCGCTGATCCTGCTGGTCTCGATCCCGTTCGCCGCCACGGGAGCCCTGGGCCTCCTCGTCGCCACCGGCACCCCGATGGGCGTCCCCGCGATGATCGGCATGCTGATGCTGATCGGCATCGTGGTGACGAACGCGATCGTGCTGATCGACCTGATCAACCAGTACCGGGCGCAGGGCTACGGCGTGATCGACGCGGTCGTCGAGGGCGGCCGTCACCGCCTCCGTCCCATCCTGATGACGGCGCTGGCCACGATCTGTGCCCTGACGCCGATGGCCCTCGCGGTCACGGGCGACGGCGGCTTCATCTCGCAGCCGCTGGCGGTCGTCGTGATCGGCGGCCTGATCACCTCGACCCTCCTCACGCTCCTTCTGGTCCCGACCCTCTACGCGATGGTCGAGCTCCGGAAGGAACGCCGGGCGGCGAAGAAGGCCGCCGCCTCGGCCTCTGCGGAGGCGGCACCTCCTTCACCGCGTGAACCGGAACTGACGGAATCCCGTTGAACCCCGGGGGCCCGGCCAACCCGTGGGGGGTCTTGGCCGGGCCCCCGGCCCCGGAGCACCTTCGCTCCGCCCTCCGCCCCACTGTGCTTGGGAAGTCTGCGCAAGGCGCAGGGTTGGCAAGCGCAGCCCCCCACGCCGGGTGACCCGCGTGCAAGGGCCGCGCCCGGGGTGCCCCGGGCTGTGCTTCGCGGGCCGCGCCCGCGTCGGGGCTGGGCGCGCAGTTCCCCGCGCCCCTGAGGGAGAAGGGGCAAGCCCTGACGCGGCGGAGCCGCACATAGACACAGGCCCGCGCGCCTAGAGGGCAAGCCCCGACGCCTCGTACCGGGGGCGTAGGGCCCGGGGGCCTACAAGAAGGCCCCCGAGGGGATGTACGGCGCAGGCGGGCGCATGCCGCGGTAGCAGACGAAACCCGCCGCCTCAAGATCGAGCCCGGCACCAAGCCCCACGTCGACGGCCCACTGCTGCTCGGCCGTGATGTCCCAGATCTCCGCGGTGACGCCCTCCGCGAGCCCGAGAAGGGCGGAGGTCAGGACCCGGGTCGCCATCCGGCGCGACGTCGCCGCGAGCAGCTCGACACGGCCCCGCTCACGGACGTAGCAGTACGCGCTCCCCGCGAGGTCGTCCGCGACGACGAGCCGGTGGTGCGCGAGCAGGTAGTCGTGGTCGGGGCCGTGCGCCCCGCCCCGGAGCCGCCGGTCCACCGAGTCCATCAGGTCGCGGTCGCGGGCCGAGCCCTCGACCGCCGGGCCGTCCGGCGGGTCGAGCCGCGTGCGGTCGACGACGCCGCGCATCCGGATCGTGGGGTGCACCTCGAAGCCCGCGCGCCGGTACGTCCGTACGGCCGCGGGGTGGCGGGAGGAGCAGATGATGCCGCGCAGGCAGCCCCGCCCGTACTCCAGGGCCCGGCTCAGCAGTGCCGTCCCCACGCCCTTGCCCTGCGCGCCGGGGAGGACGACCAGGAGCGAGAGGCCCCACGTCCCCTCGCGGATGACGGACTGCGCGACGCCGACGGCCTGCCCGGACTCGTCCTCGGCGAGCCAGCTCCCGGCGGGGTCGGTGCGCACGAAGTGGCGGATCTTCTCGTGCCGTCGCGCGATCCGTTCGGCGTCGGGCGGGGCCTCCGGGGGCTCGCCCTTGAGCGCGTGCGAGTCCCCGAAGGCGGCGGCGGCCAACAGCCGTACCGTCTCGGCGTCTTCGGGGGTGTCCCTGACCGGACGCAGGAGTATGGGTGGCATTTGCCGCAGGCTACGGCAGCGCCAGCATCCGCTCCAGCGCGATTTTCGCGAACTTCTCGGTCTCCGCGTCGACCTCGATCCGGTTGACCACCGTGCCGTCCGCGAGGGACTCCAGGGCCCAGACGAGGTGCGGGAGGTCGATCCGGTTCATGGTCGAGCAGAAGCAGACCGTGCGGTCGAGGAAGACGATCTCCTTGTCCTCCTCCGCGAACCGGTTCGCCAGCCGCCGCACGAGGTTCAGCTCGGTGCCGATGGCCCACTTGGAGCCGCGCGGGGCGGCCTCCAGGGCCTTGATGATGTGCTCGGTCGAGCCGACCTCGTCGGCCGCCGCGACCACCTCGTTCTTGCACTCGGGGTGGACGAGGACGCGGACGCCGGGGATCCGCTCGCGGACCTCGCGCACCGAGTCCAGCGAGAAGCGGCCGTGCACCGAGCAGTGGCCGCGCCACAGGATCATCTTCGCGTCGCGGAGCTGCTCGGGGGTGAGGCCGCCGCCGGGCTTGTGCGGGTTGTAGACCACGCAGTCGTCGAGGGAGAGGCCCATGTCGCGGACCGCGGTGTTCCGCCCGAGGTGCTGGTCGGGGAGGAAGAGGACCTTCTCGCCCTGCTGGAAGGCCCAGTCCAGGGCCCGCTTCGCGTTGGACGAGGTGCAGATCGTGCCGCCGTGGCGGCCGGTGAAGGCCTTGATGTCCGCCGAGGAGTTCATGTACGACACCGGGACGGTGGTGTCCGCGACGCCCGCGTCCGTCAGCACGTCCCAGCACTCGGCGACCTGCTCGGCCGTGGCCATGTCGGCCATCGAGCAGCCCGCGGCCAGGTCGGGCAGCACGACCTGCTGCGCGGAGCTGGTGAGGATGTCGGCGGACTCGGCCATGAAGTGCACACCGCAGAACACGATGTACTCCGCCTCGGGGCGGGCGGCGGCCTCGCGCGCCAGCTTGAAGGAGTCCCCGGTCACGTCGGCGAACTCGATGACCTCGTCCCGCTGGTAGTGGTGCCCGAGGACGAAGACGCGGTCGCCGAGCCGCTCCTTGGCCGCGCGGGCGCGGGCCACCAGGTCCGGGTCGGAGGGGGCGGGGAGATCGCCGGGACACTCGACACCGCGCTCGCTCTTCGGGTCGGCCTCGCGGCCGAGCAGCAGCAGCGCGAGCGGTGTCGGCTGTACGTCCAGGGGCTGGGCGGCACTCAACGGATCCACCCTTTCTGTAAGCACCACACGGGGCATCTCGGAGACTTCTCGTCTAACTGACGTTATCTATCATAGCCGCTTCGCGTCACTTTGACGATGCCCATCGCGTCGATGTGACGCATTCCCAGTGCCGTACGCGATGTGCGAGCATCGGGAGCAGCAAGGAAAAGTTCGTGCCGCTCCTGGAATGAATCCGGGAGGCCGTCGGTTGAAGCCGTTGGCCAGAGCAGTCCGTACAACCCGGGAGAGAAGCAGATGTCCGTTTCGGACGAGACCGCTGTAAGCGAGGGCATCATCCTGTCCGACGCCGCCGCCTCGAAGGTCAAGAGCCTGCTTGAGCAGGAAGGCCGTGACGACCTGGCGCTGCGCGTCGCCGTCCAGCCGGGTGGCTGCTCGGGCCTGCGCTATCAGCTCTTCTTCGACGAGCGCGCGCTCGACGGCGATGTCGTGAAGGACTTCGACGGTGTGAAGGTCGTCACCGACCGGATGAGCGCCCCGTACCTCGGCGGCGCCTCCATCGACTTCGTCGACACGATCGAGAAGCAGGGCTTCACGATCGACAATCCGAACGCCACCGGCTCCTGCGCCTGCGGCGACAGCTTCAACTGACGCCCGGTCCACCACCGCGCGCGAAGGGCGGCGGGCTCCCCCCACCAGGGACCCGCCGCCCAGTCATGTCCGCCCCGTCATGCGCGGGGCGTGCCCGGCCTCAGCGCCGCGGCAGCACGTCGCCGTCCCGCGCGTCCACGACCTTGCGGTCGCCGAGGGCCTTGTCGAGCGTGACCTCCGTGGTCATCCGCTGGGCGATCTTCACGCAGACCTTCTTGTCCGGGTCCTTCGGCTTCGAGCTCAGGGAGATCCGCACCTTCGAGCCGGACTCGTCGGCCTCGGCCTTGTAGGTGTCGCAGACACCGCCCCAGAAGGTCAGCTTCAGCTTCTTGCCGTCCGCCTCGTACGAGTTGAGCGCCTGCGGGCCACCCTTGCCCGAGCCGCCGCCCGCGCCGATGCCGCCGCCTCCCGGCGCGTTGTTCGTGGGCCTCTCGGTCTGCGAGGGGCTCTCCGGCTGTCCCGGCTTCCCGCTCGGGGCACCGGCCGAGTCGGACAGCTTCAGGAACTTGGGCTCCACCGCCGGGTAGGCCAGCGGGTAGGTCCCCTTGCCGCTCGACTGCCGCACGTCGTAGATCCACGACGGTACGAGCACCGGCTTGCCGTCCGAGGACTGCATCGCGTACCCGAACGTGGCGCCGACGACCTTCTCCGGGCCCTTCTGCTTCCCCGGTACGCCGGGACCGCCCGCAGGGCAGGACGGGCCCGGGACGAAGTCCCGCTTCAGGGCTATGGCGTCCTGCGGACGCGACGGGTCCCCCATGTGCGGCGTCGCGCACTGCACGGTGAAGCCGCCGCCCTTCTGGCGCGCCTTGTTCAGCTCGTTGAGCGTCTGGCTCGCGCTCATCACCGGGTACTCGTCGCCCTTGTCGCTGTCGCCCCAGTCGCCCATGGCGTGCACGATCCGGCCGTCCTTGGCGACCAGGAACGTGCTCTCCCAGCCGTGCGTGGCCTTCCCGTCGATCTTCGGCTCGGCCGTGACCGTACGGGCGGAGCCCACCGTCGGCTTCGCGTCCAGCTCGGCGTCCTCCAGGTCCAGCGCCTTCAGCACCGGGCGCACCGCGTCCTTCGCCTTGTCCTCCGAGGCCGGCTCGCCCTTGCCGATGCCGGGCCCCGGCAGGCACTGCGGGCCGGCGCCAGGCTTCGGCTTCTTGCCGCCGCCGCGCAGCTGCTCCTGGCCCGGCGCCGGCATGGCGCACCGTCCGGTCGCCGCGCCCTGGCTCATGTACGACCACTCCGGGCCCTCGTCGCCGAGGTTGACCCCGAGCATGGGGTCGCCGGGCCTGGACTTGCCCTCGTCCCTGACCTCCCAGTGGTCGTCCTGCTTGCTGGGCTTCCCGTCGAGCTTCAGGGCCTTGGCCAGCTCCTCGATCTGGGCCTCGCTCGCCCGCCGGTCCGTGCGGTGCACGGCCGCCGTGTCGGGCCCGTCGGGCAGGTCGGCCTCGGCCTTCAGCGCGCGCGGCCCCATCGGCTCGCCCGGCGCGATGCCGGGGCCGCCCTTGTCGGACCGCGCCGCGCCCTGCGCGTTCGCCGCCTGTCCGTCGAGGGTCAGCCGGGGCGGGGTCGGTGCGTCGCCGGCCGAGGTGTCGTCCCCGCCGTCCGAGGCGACCGACGCCCAGTAGGCGCCGCCACCTCCGGCCAGCAGCACCGCTGCGGCGACGGAGACGACCGCAAGCTGCCTCCGGCGCCGCTGAGGTCCGGGCCGCTCCTCGGGTTCGGGGGAGTGGTCTGTGCTCACCGTATTGCTCCTTCGGCTCCACGCGTTGTGCGTCCCTGACGGCGGTGGGACGGAGCCGGGAAGCGGTCGGTTCCCCTCCGGTGATCTCTGCCGGTGGTCTCTGCCGATCTCCCGCCCGTCAGTCCCCGTACTCGGACATGCCGTCCAGCAGGCGCGCGTACCGCCGGGGCACCTGGACGCCGTGCAGCGCGCGGGGCGGCGCCGGGGCCCTGCCGGGCGGGAGCGTCACCACCCAGTGCGGCGTCATTTGCGCACAGTCACCGAGCAGTTGCTCCAGCGACTCGTGCTCAGGGTTCGAGGGCAGGTGCTTTTCCATGTCACCGACGCTACGCATTCCACGGAGTGCCCGGAAGGCCCTACTATTTGGTAATTGTGTCCTGTTCGGGGATCGGAGGGGAGCGGGTAGCGTTATTTGCGCCCGCCATTCCTCAATCAGGAGCAGAAATCGTCGTGCGTATCGCAGTCAGCGGCTCCATCGCAAACGACCACCTGATGACGTTCCCGGGGCGTTTCTCCGACCAACTGGTCGCCGACCAGTTGCATACGGTCTCGCTCTCCTTCCTCGTCGACGCCCTGGAGATCCGCCGCGGCGGCGTCGGGGCCAACATCGCCTTCGGGATGGGCCAGCTCGGTGCCCGGCCCGTCCTCGTCGGCGCCGCCGGGGAGGACTTCGAGGAGTACCGCGCCTGGCTCGAACGCCACGGCGTGGACACCGCCTCGGTCCGCATCTCCGAGGTCCTGCACACCGCCCGCTTCGTCTGCACCACCGACGCCGATCACAACCAGATCGGCTCCTTCTACACCGGCGCCATGAGCGAGGCCCGGCACATCGAACTCCAGCACGTGGCCGACCGCGTGGGCCGTCTCGACCTCGTCTGCATCAGCGCGGACGACCCCGAGGGCATGATCCGCCACACCGAGGAGTGCCGTACCCGCGGCATCCCCTTCGCCGCCGACTACTCGCAGCAGATCGCGCGGATGGACGGCGAGGGCATCCGCGAGCTCACCGAGGGCGCGACCTACCTCTTCTCGAACGAGTACGAGAAGGAGCTGATCGAGACCAAGACCGGCTGGAGCGACGAGGACATCCTCAAGAAGGTCGGCACCCGCGTCACCACGCTCGGCAAGAAGGGTGCCCGCATCGACCGGCTCGGCGAGGCGCCGATCCACGTCGAGTGCCCCCAGGAGAAGGTCAAGGCCGAGCCGACGGGTGTCGGCGACGCCTTCCGCGCAGGCTTCCTCTCCGGCCTGAGCTGGGGCGTCAGCCTTGAGCGTGCCGCGCAGATCGGCTGCATGCTGGCGACTCTCGTCATCGAGACGGTCGGTACGCAGGAGTACGAGCTGAAGCGGGTCCACTTCGTCGAGCGCTTCACCGGTGCCTACGGTGAGGCCGCCGCGGAAGAGATCCGCGCCCACCTCCCGGCCTGACCCGTACATAAGAGGGGCACCCTCTTCTCCCTTTTCGAGGAGAGGGTGCCCCTTGCTGTGCTTCGCGGGCTGCCGCCGCGTCGTGGCTTGTCGCGCAGTTCCCCGCGCCCCTTGACCGGGCAGGGGGTGCCCCTGCCTGTGCGTTGCGGGCCGCGCGTGCGTCGTGGCCGGTCGCGCAGTTCCCCGCGCCCCTGGCTCTTCCGCGAAGCTTGGGAGGTCTGCGCAAGGCGCAGGGCTGGCAAGCGCAGCCCCCCCATGCCGGGTGCGGCTCAGTCGGGGCTCACTCGGCGTACCCGGAAAGCCGTGCCCTCGGCTCCTTCGTAGGCGTGGCCCGTCATCTCGCACCAGGCCGGGATGTCGAGCTTGGCCGCCTCGTCGTCGGCCAGAACCGTGACCACCGTCCCGACCGGCACGGACTTGATCACTTTCGCCAGCTCGATCACGGGCAGCGGGCACAGCTTGCCCAGCGCGTCGATCGTGTGCCCCTCGGACACGGACACGGGCTCGACATGCGCCCGCACCCCCGCGACCGCGCCCGGCAGTGCGTCGAGGAAGCGCTCGACGTCCGCTTCCGGCGTGCCCGGCGGCAGGGAGACCCGGACGTTGCCCTCCGACAGCACTCCCATCGCGCGCAGCACATGGCTCGGGGTCAGGGTGCTGGACGTGCAGGAGGAGCCGGAGGAGACCGCGAAGCCCTCGGCGTCGAGGGCGTGCAGCAGGGCCTCGCCGTCCACGTAGAGGCAGGAGAAGGTGACGAGGTGCGGCAGGCCCCCGAGGGGGTCGGGGGTGCCGACCACCTCGACGTCCGGCACCAGCGCCGGAACCCGCGCGCGGATCCGGTCCACGAGCGCCCGCAGCCGCGCCGCCTCCGCGTCCGCCTCGGCGCGTACGGCCCGCAGCGAGGCCGCCGCGGCGACGATCGCGGGGATGTTCTCGAAGCCGGGCGACTGTCCGGACTCCCGCTCGTCGGCGGGGCCCCGTACGGCGAACCGGGTCCCCTTCCGTACGGCCAGCAGGCCGACGCCCGCCGGGCCGCCCCACTTGTGCGCGCTGGCGGCGAGCAGGGACCAGGGGCCCTCGACCGGGCCCCAGGGGAGGGACTGGGCGGCGTCCACCAGCAGCGGAACGCCCTCCTCCGCGCAGGCCGCGGCCGTTTCGGCGACCGGCTGGACGGTGCCGACCTCGTGGTTCGCGGACTGGAGGCAGGCGAGCGCGACACCCTCGCCGGGCGTGCGGAACTCCGCGAGCGCCGCCGCGTACTCCTCCGCGCTCGCGCGCCCCGTCCTGTCCACCGGCAGCTGCCGGACCGTGCCGCCCGCCCGCTCGTGGGCCTCGGCGGCGTGCAGCACGGAGGAGTGCTCGACGGCGGAGACGAGCAGCAGCCGCCCCGTACGGCGGCGTCCCGCGAGGGTCCCGGCGACGCCCGAGTGCACCGCGGCGGTACCCGATGGGGTGAAGATCAGCTCGTCCGGGCGGCAGCCGACGGCCTCCGCGGCCGTCTCCCGCGCCGCGTCGAGCAGCAGCCGCGCCCGCCGCCCCTCCCGGTGCGGGCGCCCGGGGTCGGCCCACCCCTCGTCGAGCGCGGCGAGCAGCGCCTGGCGTGCGACGGGGTGGAGGGGAAGGGACGAGGCGGCGTCGAAGTAGGGCACGGCAGCACGCTAGCGCCCGGCCCGGGACCGCAGCCTCCGGGCCGTCAGATGGCAGGTGGAGCGCGGCATTCCACCCCAATGGGGTGGCGCGCGGCGCGTTACGCCCCCTCCCCGCGCGACCCCAAATGGCGTCGGCTAGGGTTTGGTCCGCATAAACATCCAAACCCTGCCCGCGCCAGGGCGGCGCCCGACCACGTAAGAGGGCCGCGCCCGACGGCGCGGGCGAGACTCTCGGGAAGGCGCTACGTGAGTCCCAACGGCTCCGACCTCCCCCACGGGCGCCCTTCGGGCGCCGTGGGAGGCACCCCCACGTCGCGGCGCCCGATGCGGCGGAAGCTGCAGCAGGCGCTGGCGGCGGGCCTGGTCCTGGCGACCGCGTCCGGTTGCACATACAAGGACTTTCCCCGCCTCGGAATGCCCACCCCGGTAACGGACGAGGCGCCGCGGATCCTCTCCCTGTGGCAGGGCTCCTGGGCGGCCGCGCTCGCCGTGGGCGTGCTGGTCTGGGGCCTGATCCTGTGGAGCGTCATCTTCCACCGGCGGTCCAAGACCAAGGTGGAGGTCCCCGCGCAGACCCGGTACAACATGCCGATCGAGGCGTTGTACACCGTGGTCCCGATCATCATCATCTCGGTGCTCTTCTACTTCACCGCGCGCGATGAGACCAAGCTGCTGGAGACCTCGAAGAAGCCCGACCACGTCATCAACGTGGTGGGCTACCAGTGGAGCTGGGGCTTCAACTACATCGAGGACGTCGACGGCAAGGCGTCCACGGACAACACCGGGAAGAAGGAACTCGACGCCATTCCGGACCGGATGGCCGAGGGCTTCCCGAAGGGCGCCGACGGTGTGTACGAGGTCGGTACGCCGGGTGAGCGGAACCCGCAGAACAACAACCCGGGTCCGACGCTGTGGCTGCCCAAGGGCGAGAAGGTCCAGTTCATCCTGACCTCTCGCGATGTCATCCACTCGTTCTGGGTCGTGCCGTTCCTCATGAAGCAGGACGTCATCCCGGGCCACGTCAACCGCTTCGAGGTGACTCCGAACAAGGAGGGCACCTTCATGGGCAAGTGTGCCGAGCTGTGCGGCGTCGACCACTCCCGGATGCTCTTCAATGTGAAGGTCGTCTCCCCGGAGCGCTACCAGAAGCACCTGGAGGACCTGGCTAAGAAGGGCCAGAACGGCTACATCCCGGCTGGTACCGCCACCACGGGCGACGCCAAGAATGCGGAGACGAATAACCCGTGAGCATCCTCAACGAACCCCAGGGTGCCGCCGCAGCCACGGCCGAGGCAGCACCACCTCCTCAACGCCGTAAGCAGCCCGGCAACGTCGTGGTGTCGTGGCTGACGACCACGGACCACAAGACGATCGGCACCCTCTACCTCGCCACGTCGTTCGTGTTCTTCTGCATCGGCGGCGTCATGGCGCTCTTCATGCGCGCCGAGCTCGCCCGCCCCGGCATGCAGATCATGTCGAACGAGCAGTTCAACCAGGCGTTCACCATGCATGGCACGATCATGCTGCTGATGTTCGCCACGCCCCTCTTCGCGGGGTTCGCGAACTGGATCATGCCGCTCCAGATCGGCGCCCCCGATGTGGCGTTCCCGCGGCTGAACATGTTCGCGTACTGGCTGTACCTCTTCGGTTCGACCATCGCCGTCGGCGGCTTCCTCACCCCGAACGGCGCGGCCGACTTCGGCTGGTTCGCCTACTCGCCGCTCTCGGACGCGGTCCGCTCGCCGGGCGTCGGCGCCGACCTGTGGATCATGGGTCTGGCCCTCTCGGGCTTCGGCACCATCCTCGGTTCGGTCAACTTCATCACCACCATCATCTGCATGCGCGCCCCCGGCATGACGATGTTCCGGATGCCGATCTTCACGTGGAACGTGCTGCTGACCGGTCTCCTGGTGCTCCTCGCCTTCCCGGTGCTCGCCGCCGCGCTCTTCGCGCTGGAGGCCGACCGGAAATTCGGTGCCCATATCTTCGACTCGGCCAACGGCGGAGCCTTGTTGTGGCAGCACCTGTTCTGGTTCTTCGGGCATCCAGAGGTCTACATCATCGCGCTGCCGTTCTTCGGCATCGTCTCGGAGATCATCCCGGTCTTCAGCCGTAAGCCGATGTTCGGCTACATCGGCCTGATCGGCGCCACGATCTCCATCGCGGGCCTCTCGGTGACGGTCTGGGCGCACCACATGTACGTCACAGGTGGCGTGCTCTTGCCCTTCTTCTCGTTCATGACGTTCCTCATCGCCGTTCCAACGGGTGTGAAGTTCTTCAACTGGATCGGGACGATGTGGAAGGGCTCCTTGTCCTTCGAGACACCGATGCTATGGACGATCGGATTCCTGATCACCTTCACCTTCGGTGGTCTCACGGGCGTCATCCTGGCCTCGCCTCCGATGGACTTCCACGTTTCCGACTCGTACTTCGTCGTGGCCCACTTCCACTACGTCGTCTTCGGCACCGTGGTCTTCGCGATGTTCGCCGGATTCCATTTCTGGTGGCCCAAGTTCACCGGGAAAATGCTGGACGAGCGGCTCGGAAAGATCACTTTCTGGACCCTCTTCATCGGATTCCACGGCACCTTCCTCGTGCAGCACTGGCTGGGCGCCGAGGGCATGCCGCGCCGGTACGCCGACTACCTGGCGGCCGACGGCTTCACCGCGCTGAACACCATCTCGACCATCAGCTCGTTCCTGCTGGGCCTCTCGCTGCTGCCGTTCTTCTACAACGTCTGGAAGACGCACAAGTACGGCGAGAAGGTCGAGGTCGACGACCCCTGGGGCTACGGCCGTTCGCTCGAATGGGCGACGTCCTGCCCGCCGCCGCGGCACAACTTCCTCACGCTGCCGCGCATCCGGTCCGAATCCCCGGCCTTCGACCTGCACCACCCCGAGATCACCGCTCTTGAGCAGCTCGACGGGCACGGCGCGGACGACAAGGCGCTCGCCGGCAGCAAGGAGGCCGGGAAGTGAAGATCCAGGGCAAGATGTTCCTCTGGCTGGCCCTGTTCCTGCTGATCGTGGCCGTCACCTACGGCCTCTGGTCCAAGGAGCCGGTCGGCACCACGGGTCTGTTCCTCGCCTTCGGCCTGTCGATCATGATCGGCTACTACCTGGCGTTCACCGCGCGCCGCGTGGACACCGGGGCGCAGGACAACAAGGACGCCGATGTCGCAGACGACGCCGGTGAGCTGGGCTTCTTCAGCCCGCACAGCTGGCAGCCGCTCGTCCTCGGGCTCGGCGGCGCCTTCGCCTTCATGGGCGTCGCGCTCGGCTGGTGGCTCGTGTACGTCTCGGCGCCGCTGCTGCTGATCGGCCTCTTCGGCTGGGTGTTCGAGTACTACCACGGTGAGAACCGCACCCAGTAGGACGCGGAAGTGAGCGGAGAACCTCCGCGAAAGCAAGGGTCGGCCCCCGGACACTCCGGGGGCCGACCCATTTGTATGCGTCCAGCGGGCCCGAATTGACGATTCTTCATATTTTGGGGCCATGAGTGACAGGTCCAACAGAACCAGGCGCCGAGCGGTGCTGAGCTGCGCCACCATGCTGGCCCCCCTGACGGTCGGGCTGACGGCCTGCGGCGGCGACGACGCGGATCCGCTCTCCTCCGCGCCGTACGACGCCAGCGACGTCGTCGCCGTCAGCGCCGGTGACGACAGCCGCACCGTGGATCCCGACAAGCCCCTCGACATCACCGCGGACGGGGGCGAGGACACGCTCACCGACGTCCTCGCCACCGACGCCGCCGGCCGGGTGCTGCCCGGCGAACTCTCCGCCGACGGCCGCCGCTGGCGCAGCACGGCGCCCCTCGCTGCGGGCGTCCGCTACACCGTCCGGGTCAGCACGGAGAACGGCGACGGCGCCCCAGGACGCCGTACGACGCACTTCGAGACCAAGCCCTCGGACAAGCGCCTGAAGGTGACGCTGGGCCCCGACAGCGGCACGTACGGCGTGGGACAGCCCCTCACGGCGGAGCTCAGCCACCGGGTCAAGAACCCCAAGGAGCGCGAGATCGTCGAGCGCGCCCTCAAGGTCGACTCGAAGCCCCGCGTGGAGGGCGCCTGGCACTGGGTGGACGGCAAGGAGTTGCACTACCGCCCGCGCACCTACTGGCCCGCGCACGCCTCCATCACCGTCCGCTCGGCCCTCCAGGGCCTCAAGGTCCGCGAGGGGCTCTACGGCGGCCCCTCCAAGCCCGTGAAGATGCGTACGGGTGACCGCGTCGAAGCCCTCGCGGACGCCTCCTCGCTGACGATGAGCGTCAAGAGGAACGGCAAGACCGTCCAGTCGATGCCCATCACCACCGGCAAGGCGGGCTACCGCACCCGCAACGGCATCAAGGTGATCCTGGGCAAGGAGTCCTTCGTACGGATGACGAGCGCCAGCATCGGCGCCTCGGACTTCTACGACCTGCCGGTCTACTGGGCCACCCGGCTCACCAACAGCGGTGAGTACGTGCACGGCGCGCCCTGGTCCGTGGGCTCGCAGGGCGTCTCCAACGTCAGCCACGGCTGCACCGGCATGAGCAGCGGCAGCGCCCACCAGTTCTTCAACAGCGTCCGGCCGGGCGACATCGTCAAGCACGTCAACACGGACGGCGAGGACATGCCCACGTTCGGGAACGGTTTCGGGGACTGGAACATGCCCTGGAAGGAGTGGCGCGAGGGCAGCGCCCTGCAGAAGGGGAAGCGGGACGGCAGCAGCCCCGCCGACGCGGCGCGGCTGCGCCCGCAGGTGTGAAGCCCGCGCGTGTGAGCCCGCGGGTGTGAGATTTCCGTCGCCGCAGACGCCGTTGGGGCCCGTACGCGACTCGCGTACGGGCCCCAACGGGCGGTGGAAAGAGGGGCAGGGGTCAGGCGTCCGCCAGCTCGCTGCCGTGCCCGTCGCGCAGCAGGCCCGCCAGGGCGTCCGCGAGCGCGGTCGGGTCGACGGGGTGCGAGACGACGGCCTCGGCCCTGCTCCAGGTCGCCAGCCAGGCGTCCTGCGGCCTGCCGATGAGCAGCAGCACGGGCGGGCACTCGAAGATCTCGTCCTTGATCTGGCGGCAGACGCCCATGCCCCCGGCCGGGGTGGCCTCGCCGTCCAGCACGCAGACGTCCACGACGCGCTCCTCCAGGGTCCGCAGCAGCGCGGGGAGCGTCGCGCACTCGATGTACTCGACGGAGGGGGCGTCGACCGCGGGCCTGCGCCCCGCGGCGAGCCGCACCTGCTCGCGGGTGTTGGCGTCGTCGCTGTAGACCAGCACCGTGGCGGTCGGCTGCATTGTTCCTCCGCGTTCAGCTCGGGTGGAGCGCCGATGCTACTCCTTCGGACGCACCGTCAACACCGGTTCGCACGGGCCGATGCTGGGCCATTCGAGCAGGGCAGAGCGGCCGTAGGGGGACCTGACACACCGAACGGCACCCCCCGAAGTGAGGCCGGGATAAGCGACCGACATAATGTCGGTCGTGGCGACAGCAACAGCAGTAGAAACCGGGCACGCGCACCCGTCGGTCAACCGGCCGAACCTCACCAGCGTCGGAACCATCATTTGGCTGAGTTCCGAGCTGATGTTCTTCGCGGCCCTCTTCGCGATGTACTTCACCCTGCGATCGGTGACGGGCGCCGAGTACTGGAAGGAGCACGCCGATGCGTTGAATCTTCCCTTCTCGGCCACGAACACCACGATCCTGGTGCTCTCCTCCCTCACCTGCCAGCTCGGCGTGTTCGCTGCTGAGCGCGGTGACGTGAAGAAGCTCAGGTCGTGGTTCATCGTCACCTTCGTCATGGGTGCGATCTTTATCGGCGGCCAGGTCTTCGAGTACACGGAGCTGGTCAAGGAGGGGACCTCGCTCTCCTCCGGCCCGTACGGATCGGTGTTCTACCTGACCACCGGTTTCCACGGGATGCACGTGACGGGTGGCCTGATCGCGTTCCTGTTCGTCCTCGGGCGGACGTACGCGGCCAAGCGGTTCACTCATCACCAGGCCACCGCAGCCATCGTCGTGTCCTACTACTGGCACTTCGTCGATGTCGTCTGGATCGGCCTCTTCGCCACGATCTACCTGATCAAGTAGTCGATCGGGGCGCGGCCCGGGTTCCGGCCCGGACCGAACAGACGGACACAGAAGCATCGACGCAGAAGATCCTGACACCGGGGTAATCCGTGAAAAAGCTCTCCGCACGACGGCGCCATCCGCTGGCGGCGCTCGTCGTTCTACTCTTCGCGCTGGCGGCCACCGGGGGGCTGTACACCGCGTTCGCTCCTGCGGGTGAGGCCAAGGCCGACAAGAAGTCGAGCCAGTCCCTCGCCATCGAGGAGGGCAAGAAGCTCTACGCCACCGGCTGCTCCAGCTGCCACGGGACCGGCGGCCAGGGCACCAGCGACGGGCCGAGTCTCGTCGGGGTCGGCGCCGCGGCCGTGGACTTCCAGGTCGGAACGGGCCGGATGCCGCTGCAGCAGCAGGGCGCCCAGGCTCCGAAGAAGAAGAAGATCTACAGCCAGGACGAGACCAACCAGCTCGCGGCCTACGTCGCGTCCCTGGGTGCCGGTCCGAACCAGCCGACCAAGGAGCAGTACGACCCGAACGGCGCCGATGTCGCCAAGGGCGGCGAGCTCTTCCGCAACAACTGCGCCCAGTGCCACAACTTCACCGGCGAGGGCGGAGCGCTGACGCACGGCAAGTTCGCACCCGATCTGGGCGACGTCTCGGAGAAGCACATCTACGAGGCCATGCAGACGGGCCCGCAGAACATGCCGGTCTTCACCGACGGGGCGATGCCTCCGAAGGCCAAGAAGGATATCGTCGCCTACCTGAAGACGGTGAACAGCGACAAGTCGGACAGCCCGGGCGGCTTCAAGCTCGGCGGCTTCGGCCCGGTCGCGGAGGGGATGTTCGCCTGGATCTTCGGCCTCGGCGCCCTGATCGCCGTCGCCGTTTGGGTCGCAGCCCGGACCGCAAAGGCCAAGAAGTCATGAGCCAGACTGGATCACACGAGAACGTGTCAGACGAGAACCTGCCCAGTGAGCAGGCAGAAGCTCACGGCGCGGTGGAGAAGGCGGGCGACCCGTTCGCCGACCCCGGACTGCCGCCGCACGAGCACCGCATCCAGGACATCGACGAGCGGGCGGCCAAGCGCTCCGAGCGCACCGTCGCCCTGATGTTCACGGTGTCCATGCTGGCCACGGTCGCGTTCATCGCGTCGTACGTGGCCTTCCCGATCGACAAGATCGTCTACGTGTGGCCGCTGGGCCGGGTCAGCATCCTGAACCTGTCGCTGGGCCTGACCCTGGGTATCGCCCTCTTCTTCATCGGCGCCGGCGCGGTCCACTGGGCCCGCACGCTGATGTCGGACGAGGAGATGGTCGACGAGCGGCACACCGTCGCCGCCGACCCCGAGACCGAGGCCAAGGTCAAGGCGGACTTCCTCCAGGGCGCGAAGGAGTCGGGCTTCGGCCGCCGCAAGCTCATCCGCAACACGATGTTCGGTGCGGTGGCGCTGGTGCCGCTCTCCGGCGTCGTCCTGCTGCGCGACCTGGGCCCGATGCCGGGCGACAAGCTCACCCACACGCTGTGGCGCAAGGGCAAGCTGCTCGTCAACGAGAACACCAACGAGCCGCTGCGTCCCGAGGACGTCTCCGTCGGCTCGCTGACGTTCGCCCGGCCCGAGGGCCTGGAGCACGACAACGAGGAATTCAACAACGAGATCGCCAAGGCCGCCCTGATGATCGTCAGGCTTGAGCCCGGCGACATCAAGGACAAGAAGGAACTCGACTGGTCCCACGAGGGCATCGTCGCGTACTCGAAGATCTGTACGCACGTCGGCTGCCCCGTGAGCCTCTACGAGCAGCAGACGCACCACGTGCTCTGCCCGTGCCACCAGTCGACCTTCGACCTGTCCGACGGCGCGCGAGTCATCTTCGGCCCCGCGGGTCACCCCCTGCCGCAGCTCAAGATCAGCGTCAACAAGGACGGCTATCTCGAGGCGCTGGGCGACTTCGAAGAGCCCGTCGGCCCGGCCTACTGGGAGCGGAAGCGATGAGCACGGCAACCGACACCGCCCCGAGCGGCGAGAAGAAGAAGGCGCCCGCCGGCGAGCGGGTCGCCGACTGGGCAGACGGCCGCCTGGGGATCTACTCCCTGGCCAAGGCCAACATGCGCAAGATCTTCCCGGACCACTGGTCCTTCATGCTGGGTGAGGTCGCGCTCTACAGCTTCATCATCATCATCCTGACGGGTGTCTACCTGACACTGTTCTTCCACCCGTCGATGAACGAGATCGAGTACCACGGCTCCTACGTCCCGATGCAGGGCGTGCGGATGTCCGAGGCGTACGCCTCGACGCTGGACATCAGCTTCGACGTGCGCGGCGGTCTGCTGGTCCGGCAGATCCACCACTGGGCGGCGCTGATCTTCCTCGCCGCAATGATGGTGCACATGTTCCGCGTCTTCTTCACGGGCGCGTTCCGCAAGCCGCGCGAGGTCAACTGGCTGTTCGGCTTCCTGCTGCTGATCCTCGGCATGTTCACCGGTCTGACCGGCTACTCGCTCCCGGACGACCTGCTGTCCGGCACCGGTGTCCGGTTCATGGACGGCGCGATCCTGTCGGTGCCGATCGTCGGCACGTACATCTCGATGTTCCTGTTCGGCGGCGAGTTCCCCGGGCACGACATGGTGGCGCGGTTCTTCTCGGTGCACGTGCTGCTGCTGCCGGGACTCATGCTGGGCCTGCTGGTGGCCCACCTGATCCTGGTCTTCTACCACAAGCACACGCAGTTCGCGGGCCCCGGCCGGACGAACAAGAACGTGGTCGGCATGCCGCTGCTGCCGGTCTACATGGCCAAGGCGGGAGGCTTCTTCTTCCTCGTCTTCGGCGTCATCGCGGTCATCGCGGCCTGCTTCACCATCAACCCCGTCTGGGCGGTCGGTCCCTACCGGCCCGACCAGGTGTCCACCAACGCGCAGCCCGACTGGTACATGGGCTTCCCCGAGGGACTGGTGCGGGCGATGCCTGGCTGGGAGATCAGCGTCTGGGGCGGCCATACGCTCGCCCTCGGCGTGATGATCCCGGTGGTCATCCTGATGCCGCTGGTGCTCACCGCCATCGCGGTGTACCCCTTCATCGAGTCCTGGGTCACCGGCGACAAGCGCGAGCACCACATCGCGCAGCGCCCGCGGAACGCGCCGACGCGTACGGCGTTCGGTGTGGCCTGGATCAGCTGGTACTTCGTCATGCTGATCGGCGGCGGCAACGACCTGTGGGCGACGCACTTCCACCTGTCGATCAACGCGGTCACCTGGTTCGTGCGCATCGGGTTCTTCGTGGTCCCGGTGCTCGCCTTCATCGCGACCAAGCGGATCTGCCTCGGCCTGCAGCGCCGGGACAAGGAGAAGGTGCTGCACGGGCGCGAGTCCGGCATCATCAAGCGCCTGCCGCACGGTGAGTTCATCGAGGTCCACGAGCCGCTCAGCCAGGAGCAGCTGCACACCCTCACCGCGCACGACCAGTACGAGCCGGTCGAGATCGGTGCGGAGACCGACGAGAACGGTGTCGAGCGGAAGGTCACGCCCGGCGAGAAGCTGCGGGCGAAGCTCTCCAAGGGCATGTACGGCGAGGAGAGCCAGATCCCGAAGCCGACCGCCGACGAGTACAAGGAGATCACCAGCGGTCACGGCCACCACTGAGGTCCGCGTCCGCGCACGCTGTCACGCCACCTGAGAGGGGCTCCCGGGACTCGTCCCGGGAGCCCCTCTCGGCCTGTGGACAGGTGGGGATGGGGCCGCCCGCGGCCGATAGGGTGGGAGCCCCCTTTCTACGTATCCCGCCAGGAGTGATCCCCATGAGCGCTGCTACCCCCGCCGGAGGCGACACCATGGCGGCGCACACCTGGCCGGACGTCCTGGGCACCCTGGTGGCGGGCGAGGACCTCTCCGCCGACGCGACGGCGTGGGCCATGGACCGGATCATGCAGGGCGAGGCCAGCGACGCGCAGATCGCGGGCTTCGCGGTGGCCCTGCGGGCCAAGGGCGAGACCGTCGAGGAGATCTCCGGCCTCGTCGAGGCGATGTACGGGCACGCGCGGACGATCGAGGTGCCCGGCCCCTCCGTCGACATCGTCGGCACGGGCGGCGACCGGGCCAAGACGGTCAACATCTCGACGATGTCCTCGATCGTCGTCGCGGGCACCGGCGTCAAGGTCGTCAAGCACGGCAACCGGGCCGCGAGCAGCGCCAGCGGCGCCTCCGACGTGCTGGAGAAGCTCGGGGTCAACCTGGAGCTGTCACCCGAGCGGGTCGCCGAGGTCGCGGGCGAGGCGGGCATCACCTTCTGCTTCGCCGTGAAGTTCCACCCCGCGCTGCGGCACGTGGGCACCGCGCGCAAGGAGCTGGGGATCCCCACCCCGTTCAACTTCCTGGGCCCGCTCACCAACCCGGCCCGGGTGCGCGCGCAGGCGACCGGCGTCGCGGACGCCCGGATGGCGCCGATCATCGCCGGGGTGCTGGCCGCGCGCGGCTCCTCCGCGCTGGTCTTCCGGGGCGACGACGGGCTGGACGAGCTGACCACGACGGCCACGTCCACGGTGTGGGTCGTACGGGACGGCGCGGTGCGCGAGGAGTCCTTCGACCCGCGCGACGTGGGCATCGAACTGGTCCCGGTCGAGGCACTGCGGGGCGCCGACGCCGCGTACAACGCGGATGTGGCCCGGCGACTGCTCGGTGGGGAGACCGGGCCCGTACGGGACGCGGTGCTGCTCAACTCCGCCGCGGCGCTGGTCGCTCTGGAGCCGGACTCCGCTCCGCTGGCCCAGCGGATCGGGGCCGGGATGGAGCGGGCCGCGGAGTCGATCGACTCGGGCGCGGCCCGGGACGCCCTGGAGCGTTGGGTGGCGGCTTCGGCCAAGGGCTGAGCAGGGGCTGCCCCTGCCTGTGCGTTGCAGGCTGCCCCGCCGCTGTGGCGGGGCGCGCAGTTCCCCGCGCCCCTGAAGCCGCCCCTTCGGGGCGAGCTTCAGGGGGTGCTTCACGCGCCTTTCGCCGCGGCCTCCAGGGCGTCGATGTCCAGCTTGTGCATCGTGTACATCTTCTCGGCGACCCGGGCCGCGCGGGCCGGGTCCGGGTCGTCCATCAGCTCCAGGAGGCGGCGGGGGACGACCTGCCAGGAGAGGCCGTACTTGTCCTTGAGCCAGCCGCACGGGCCCTCCTCGCCGCCGTCGGCGGTGAGCCTGGTCCAGAGGTCGTCGACCTCCTGCTGGGAGTCGCAGCCGATCTGGAGGGAGACGGCCTCGGTGAAGGGGAACTGGGGGCCGCCGTTGAGGCCGATCAGCGGCTGGCCGTCCAGTTCGAAGGTGACGACCATGACGCTGCCGGGCTCGCCGGGGCCCGCCTCGCCGGTGTGCTGGATGTGGGTGATGCGGGAGTCGGCGAAGAGGGAGACGTAGAAGTTCGCCGCCTCCTCGGCCTGGCCGTCGAACCACAGGCAGGGCGTGATCTTGTGGAGCGTCTTCATGGTGACTCCTCGGTCTCGCTGGGCTGAATGGACGGACAGTGGATAGACCCGGCCCGGCGCGGAATCTCATCGGGGCTCGGGGCTCGGGGCCCTCACCGCGGAGAAGGCGGCCCGGTGAGGAAGAGCTTGCGCCCGTGTTACGTGAGGACACCGTGAGGTAATAGCGGCTTTCTAGCGTCGGGACTCCTGCCAGCCAGTGGAGGAGGCCGACGTGGCACAGCGGTGGATCGCCGAGTGGGAGCCCGAGGACCCCGGGTTCTGGGCGCGCGAGGGGCGGCGGACCGCGCGGCGGAACCTCTTCCTCTCGGTCTTCGCCGAGCACATCGGCTTCGGGGTGTGGAGCCTGTGGTCGGTGCTGGTGCTCTTCATGACCGCGGAGAACGGCTTCGCGCTCACGCCCGACGACAAGTTCCTGCTGGTCTCCGTCGTCTCGCTGGTGGGCGCCGCGCTGCGGCTGCCGTACGGCTTCGCGGTCACCCGCTTCGGCGGCCGGAACTGGACGGTGTTCAGCGCGCTGGTGCTGCTCGTGCCCACGGGGCTCGCGGCGCTGCTCGTACGGAACCCGTCGACGCCGTTCTGGGCGCTGCTGCTGTGCGCCGCCGTGGCCGGGCTGGGCGGGGGCAACTTCGCCTCGTCCATGGTCAACATCAACCACTTCTTCCCCGAGCGCGAGAAGGGCTGGGCCCTCGGGCTCAACGCCGGGGGCGGCAACCTGGGCGTGGCCACGGTGCAGCTCGCCGGGCTCGCGGTGCTGGGCGCCGCGGGCGTCGCGCACCCCGAGATCCTGCCGCTGCTCTTCGTCCCCGCGCTGCTCCTCGCGGCGTGGCTCGCGCACCGGCGGATGGACAACCTGGCGGCGGCCCGTACGGAGTACGGCGTCTACCGCACGGTGCTGCGCGACCGGCACTGCTGGATCCTGTCGGTGCTCTACATCGGCACGTTCGGCTCGTTCATCGGCTACAGCTTCGCCTTCGGCCTGGTCCTCCAGAACGACTTCGGGCGCACCCCCGCGCAGGCGGCGGCCCTCACCTTCCTGGGCCCGCTGCTCGGCTCCCTCGCCCGGCCGGTCGGCGGGAGGCTCGCCGACCGGTGGGGCGGGGCGCGCGTCACGGTGGGGGCGTTCTTCGGGATGGGCCTCGGGACGCTGGGCGCGCTGGGGGCCTCGGCCGCCGGGTCGCTCGCGCTCTTCGTCACCGCCTTCGCCGCGCTCTTCGTGCTGACGGGGCTCGGCAACGGCTCCACGTACAAGATGATCCCCGGCATCTACGCCGCCACCTCCGCCTCCCGCGAGGAGGGCCGCAGGCGGGCCGGTGCCGTCATCGGGATCTCCGGCGCGATCGGGGCGCTCGGCGGGGTCGGCGTCAACCTCGCCTTCCGGCAGTCGTACCAGGCCACGGGCGACGGCGTGCCCGCGCTGACGGCCTTCCTGGTCTTCTACGCGCTCTGCGCGACCGTGACCTGGGCCGTCTATCTGCGCCGCTCGCCCGTCGCCGCCGACCCGGTGTGGGCGTGAGGCGCATGACCGCCGCTACGGACACGCACTGCCCGTACTGCGCGCTCCAGTGCGCGATGACCCTCACGCCCGGCGCGGCGACGGGCCAACTCGCCGTCACACCCCGCGCGTTCCCCACCAACCGGGGCGGGCTCTGCCAGAAGGGCTGGACGTCCGCCGCGCTGCTCGCCTCGGAGGAGCGGCTCACCACCCCGCTCGTACGGGACGCGCCCGGCGGCGAGCTGCGGCCCGCCTCCTGGGACGAGGCGCTGGACCTGGTCGCCGCGCGGTTCGCGGCGCTGCGTGCCGCGCGCGGGGCGGACAGCGTCGCGGTCTTCGGCAGCGGGGGGCTGACGAACGAGAAGGCGTACGCGCTCGGCAAGTTCGCGCGCGTCGCCCTCGGCACCTCGCAGATCGACTACAACGGCCGGTTCTGCATGTCCTCGGCCGCCGCCGCCGGGAACAGGGCCTTCGGGCTCGACCGCGGACTGCCCTTCCCGGTGACCGACCTGGACGACTCCGAGTGCGTCGTCCTGGTCGGCGCCAACCCGGCCGAGACCATGCCCCCGCTCATGGGCCACCTGGACCCCCGCCGGCTGATCGTCGTCGACCCCCGCCGTACGGCCAGTGCGGAGGCGGCCGTCGAGGGGGGCGGGCTCCACCTCCAGCCCGCGCCCGGCACGGACCTCGCGCTCGCGCTCGGGATGCTGCACACGGCCCTGGTCGACGGCCACCTGGACACGCCCGCGCGCCGCGCCTACCGGGAGACACGGACGGCCGGCTGGGGGGACGTACGGCGCGTGGCGGCGCGCTGGTGGCCCGAGCGGGTCGAACGGCTGACGGGCGTGGCCGCCGCCGATCTGCGCCGCGCCGTCGCCGTACTGGCCGGGGCCCGGCGCGCGCACATCCTCACCGGGCGCGGCGCCGAGCAGCACAGCAAGGGGACCGACACCGTCTCCGCCTGGATCAACCTGGCCCTGGCACTCGGCCTCCCGGGAACGGCGGGCTCCGGCTACGGCTGCCTCACCGGGCAGGGCAACGGGCAGGGCGGGCGCGAACACGGCCAGAAGGCCGACCAGTTGCCCGGCTACCGGCGCATCGACGACCCGGCGGCGCGGGAGTGGGTGGCCGGAGTGTGGGGCGTGCCCCCGGACTCCCTGCCGGGCCCCGGGCGCAGCGCGTGGGAGCTGCTCGACGCGCTCGGCACACCGGACGGCCCCGCGGCGCTGCTCGTCATGGGCTCCAACCCGGCCGTCTCGGCGCCCCGTTCGCGCCGCGCCGTCGAACGGCTCCGCGCCCTGGACCTCCTCGTCGTCGCCGACTTCGTCCTCTCCGAGACGGCCGCGCTCGCCGACGTCGTCCTCCCCGTCGCCCAGTGGGCCGAGGAGTCCGGGACGACGACCAGCCTGGAGGGCCGCGTACTGCGCCGCCGCCGCGCCGTACCGCCCCCGGCGGGGGTGCGTACGGACCTGGAGGTGCTGCACGGGCTGGCCGTACGGCTCGGCAGGCGGGGAGAGGAGTTCCCTGTCGGCCCCGACACGGTCCTCGCCGAACTGCGGCACGCGTCGGCGGGCGGCCCGGCGGACTACTCGGGGGTCACGCCGGAACTGCTGGAGGAGGGGGAGGCGGTGCACTGGCCCGTTCCCGCCGGGTCGGCCGGTACGCCCCGGCTCTTCCTCGACCGGTTCGCGCACGTGGACGGGCGGGCGCGGTTCGTGGTCGTCGAGCATCGGGCGGCGGGGGAGGAGCCCGATGCCGAGTTGCCGCTGTACGCCACCACCGGGCGGCTGCTCCCGCACTACCAGTCGGGGGCGCAGACCCGCCGGGTGGCGGAGCTGAACGTGGTGGCGCCCGAGGCGTACGTCGAGGTCCACCCCGACACCGCGCGCGGGGCCGGGCTCGGGGACGGGGACCCGGCGCGGGTCGTCTCGCGGCGGGGCAGCGTCCTCGCCCGTACCCGCTACGTGGCGAGCATGCGTACCGACACCGTGTTCCTCCCCTTCCACTTCCCGGGCGACGGCGCCGCCAACGCGCTCACCAACCCCGCGCTCGACCCGGTGAGCCGCATGCCGGAGTTCAAGGTGTGCGCGGTGCGGCTGGAGGCGACCTCGTGACGGGCCTTGTGACGGGCCTTGTGACGCGTGTCGTGATCGTCGGCAACGGGATGGTCGGCGCGCGGCTCGCCGAGGAGATACGCCGCCGCGACCCGTCCGGTGCGCGCGTACGCCTCACCGTCCTCGGTGCCGAGCACCGGCCCGCGTACAACAGGGTGCTGCTGCCCTCGCTGCTCGCCGGGACGCTGACCGAGGACGACCTGGGGCTCGGCGCCGTCGACGCGTGCGTACGGACCGGGGCCGCCGTCGCCTCCGTCGACCGTGCCGCGCGCGTCGTCGTCACGGACGGCGGGGAGCGCGTGCCGTACGACCGGCTGGTGCTGGCGACCGGCGCGCGGGCGGCCGTACCGCCGCTGCCCGGTCTGCTGGAGGAGCGCGGCTTCGCGCGGGGCGTCACCCCGCTGCGGACGCTCGCCGACGCGCGGCGGCTGCGGCTGCTCACGGACCGGGCCCGGCGGCACGGCGGGCGCATCGCGGTGCTCGGCGGGGGCGTGCTGGGCCTGGAGGCCGCGCGGGCGCTGGCCGCGCGCGGGGTCGCGGTGACGGTCGTGCACCCGGCGCCGTACGTGATGGACCGCCAGCTCGACGCGCAGGGCGGCCGGGTGCTCGCCCGCGCGCTGCGCAGGACCGGCGTCGAGCTGCGGCTCGGCGGGGGCGCGGCGCGCTGGGAGCCCGGCCGCGGGCTGCGGCTGGACGACGGCGAACTGCTGCCCGCGCACGGCCTGCTGCTCTCCACCGGCGCCCGCGCCGAGACGGGGCTCGCGGCGGCGTGCGGCCTGGACGTGGACCCCACGGGCGTTGCCGTCGACGCCACGCTGACCACCTCGGACCCCGCCGTGCACGCGCTCGGCGACTGCGCCTCCCTCGCGCCCGGCCTCGTCCAGCCCGGCTGGGAGCAGGCCGAGGTGCTCGCCGACCGGCTGACGGGGGCCGATCCGTACGCCCGTTACGCGGGCACGCCGCAGGTCACCCGGCTGAAGGCGGCGGGCATCGAACTCGCCTGCCTGGGCGACCCGTTGACGGAGCCGCCGGACGCGGAGGGCGAGAGCGACGAGCCCGAGGTGCTGCGGCTCGAAGACCCCGCCCGTGAGCGGTACACCAAGCTCGTCCTGCGCGGCGGGCGCGTCAGCGGCGCCATCCTGCTGGGCGTCCCGGACGCCGCCGCCGGGCTCGTCCAGCTCTACGACCGGGGCGCGCCCGCGCCCTCCGACCGGCTCGCGCTGATGCTCGGCCGCGCGCTCCCGCCGGAGAGCGGGGGAGGGCCCGCCGCGCTGCCGGACCACAGCACCGTGTGCCGCTGCAACAGCGTGACCAAGGGCGCGCTGCGGTCCGCCTGGCACGCCGGGGCCAAGTCCACGGACGAACTGGCCACCGCCACCCGTGCCACCACGGGCTGCGGGGGCTGCCGCGCCGCCGTGGACAAGATCGCCGCCTGGCTCGCCGAGACCGACCCCGTTCCTGACCCTGACCCCGTTCCCGTCCCGTGAGGTCCGTATGACTACGCATCCCCAGCAATCCCGCCTGGTCGTCATCGGCCACGGCATGGTCGGGCACCGGCTCGTCGACTCCCTGCTCACGCGGGACGAGGCACGCCGCTGGCACATCACGGTGCTCGCGGAGGAGGACCGGCCCGCGTACGACAGGGTCGCGCTCTCCTCCCGTTTCGACGGCGCCGACGAGGAGGCGCTGCGGCTGCCCGTACTCCCCGACGACGGCCGCCTCGATCTGCGGCTCGGCGACCCGGCGACGGAGATCGACCGCGCGGCCCGTACGGTCACCGCCGCGTCCGGCGCGCGGTTCGGCTACGACGCGCTCGTCCTCGCCACCGGCTCCCTCGCCTTCGTTCCGCCGCTGCCGGGCAGCGAGGCGCCGGGCTGCCACGTCTACCGGACGCTGGACGACCTCGACGGCATCCGCCGGGCCGCCGTCTCCTCCACGACGGGGCGCGGCGTGGTGATCGGCGGCGGGCTGCTCGGCCTGGAGGCCGCCAACGCGCTCCGGCTGCTCGACCTGGAGCCCCATGTCGTCGAGCTGGCCCCGCACCTGATGGCCGTGCAGCTCGACGAGGGCGGCGGCGCGCTGCTGGGGCGGATGGTGGAGGAGCTGGGCGTCGCGGTGCACTGCGGCACGGCGACCTCCCGCGTCCTCACCGGCCCGGAGGGCGAGGGGGTCACGGGCGTCGAACTGGCGGACGGTACGCGGATCGACGCGGACGTCGTCGTCTTCGCGGCGGGCGTGCGGCCCCGGGACGAGCTGGCCCGGGAGGCGGGGCTCGCGCGGGGCGAACGCGGCGGCGTCGCCGTCGACCTGGGCTGCCGCGCGGTGGACGACCCGTACGTGTGGGCGATCGGCGAGGTCGCGGCGCCCGAGGGCGCGGACGGGCGGCCCGTGGGGCTGGTCGCGCCCGGCTACGCGATGGCGGAGACGGTCGTGGACCGGCTGCTGGGCGGCGACGCGGTGTTCGACGGCGCCGACACGTCCACGAAGCTGAAGCTGCTGGGCGTGGACGTCGCCTCCTTCGGGGACGCGCTGGGCCGTACGCCCGGCGCGCTGGAGGTCGTGCTGAACGACCCGGTGGCGGCGACGTACGGCAAGCTCGTCGTCTCCGACGACGCGCGGACGCTGCTCGGCGGGATCCTCGTGGGCGACGCGGGACGGTATCCGCTGCTGCGCCCGCTGGTCGGCGGGGAGCTGCCCGCCGATCCGGGAGCGCTGCTCGCGCCCGAGAGCGGTGCTCTCGGTCCGGACGGGGGCTCCGGAATCGGAGCACTGCCCGACGCCGCGCAGATCTGCAGCTGCCACGCCGTCACCAAGGGCGCCCTGCGCGAGGCCATCGGGGCGGGCGGGTGCGCCGACGTGGCGCAGCTCAAGGCGTGCACCAAGGCAGGCACCGGCTGCGGCTCCTGCGTCCCCGCGCTCAAGCAGCTCCTGGAGGCCGAGGGCGTCGCGCAGTCCCGGGCGCTGTGCGAGCACTTCGACCACTCGCGCGCCGAGCTGTACGAGATCGTCGCCGCCACCGGCGTCGCCACGTTCTCCGCGCTCCTCGCCGCGCACGGCCGGGGCGGGCGCGGCTGCGACATCTGCAAGCCCGCCGTCGCCTCGATCCTCGCCTCCCGCGACAGCGCCACCCACATCCTCGACGGCGAGCACGGCGGCCTCCAGGACACCAACGACCGCCACCTCGCCAACATGCAGCGCAACGGCACCTACTCGGTCGTGCCCCGCGTCCCCGGCGGCGAGATCACCCCCGACAAGCTGATCCTCCTCGGCGAGGTCGCCCGCGACTTCGGGCTCTACACGAAGATCACCGGCGGCCAGCGCATCGACCTGCTCGGCGCCCGCCTCGAACAGCTCCCGGAGGTCTGGCGGCGGCTGACGGACGCGGGCTTCGAGTCGGGGCACGCGTACGGAAAGGCCGTCCGTACGGTCAAGTCCTGCGTGGGCTCCACCTGGTGCCGCTACGGCGTGCAGGACTCCGTCGGGCTCGCCGTCGAACTGGAGCTGCGCTACCGGGGCCTGCGCGGCCCGCACAAGATCAAGGCCGGGGTCTCCGGCTGCGCCCGCGAGTGCGCCGAGGCCCGGAGCAAGGACTTCGGCATCATCGCCACCGAGAAGGGCTGGAACCTCTACGTCGGCGGCAACGGCGGCTTCACGCCCCGCCACGCCGAACTCCTCGCCGCCGACCTCGACCGCGAGACGCTCGTACGGACGGTCGACAGGTTCCTGATGTTCTACATCCGTACGGCCGACCGGCTGCAGCGCACCGCCGCCTGGATCGAGACCCTGGACGGCGGCCTGGACCATCTGCGCGCCGTCCTCCTCGACGACTCGCTCGGCATCGGCGAGGAGCTGGACGCCGCGATGGCCCGGCACGTCGCCGACTACCGCGACGAGTGGCGCGGGGTGCTGGAGGACCCGGAGAAGCTGGCGCGGTTCCGGTCGTTCGTCAACGCGCCGGGGACGCCGGACCCGGCGATCGAGTTCGCGGTGGAACGCGAGCAGCCGGTACCGGCGCCGCCCGGCCCCGTACTTCTCACCGCGCCTCTCACCAGGAAGGCGGTCACCGTATGACCTCCCTCGACACGACCCCCCTCGATCTGGCCTGGACCCCCGTCTGCGTCCTGGCGGACCTGCCGCCCGAGCAGGGGCGTGCCGCGCTCCTGCCGGACGGTACGGCCGTCGCGCTCTTCCGGCTGCACGACGGCGGGCTGCACGCGCTCGGCAACCTCGACCCCGTCTCCGGCGCGCCCGTGATGTGCCATGGCATCGTCGGGGACCGGGGAGGGGTGCCGGTGGTGACGAGTCCGCTGGGCAAGGAGCCGTTCGAGCTGGCGACGGGCCGGTGCCTCGACGGGACGACGGAGGCGCGGCTGCCCGTGCACGGCGTACGGGTCACGGGCGACGGCGTGATCGAGGTGTCGCCCGCGGGAAACGCGGTGGAAACGCCCGTCGGCGCAGGATGAGGATGAGCCGCGACCACGCCATAAGGAGAACCACCGAGTGACCGCTTCTCCCCCTCTGACCGGGTTCACGGTCGCCGTCACCGCGGCGCGCCGGGCCGACGAGCTGGCCGCGCTGCTGGAGCGGCGGGGCGCCGACGTCGTACGGGCGCCCGCGCTGCGCATCGTCCCGCTCTCCGACGACGCCCAGCTGCGCGACGCCAGCCGCGAGGTGACGGCCCGGCCCCCGGACACCGTCGTCGCCACGACCGGCATCGGCTTCCGGGGCTGGATCGAGGCGGCCGACGGCTGGGGCGAGGGCGAGGCGCTGCGCGGCGTCCTCGAACGCGCCGAACTCCTCGCCCGGGGCCCCAAGGCGTGCGGCGCCATCCGGGCGGCGGGGCTGAAGGAGGCGTGGTCACCGGCGTCCGAGTCGTCGAGCGAGGTCCTCGAACGGCTCCTCGCGCAGGACCTCGCCGGGCGCCGCATCGCCGTACAGCTGCACGGCGAACCGCTGGGCGACTTCGTCGAGGCGCTGCGCTGCGCGGGCGCCGAGGTGGTCACGGTGCCGGTGTACCGGTGGACGGGCCCCGTGGACGCGGCGCCGCTGGACCGTCTGATCGACGGGGTGGTGGGCGGCGCGGTCGACGCCGTGACGTTCACGAGCGCGCTGGCCGTCGCGGGGCTCTTCGCGCGGGCGGAGGAGCGGGGCGGGCGGCGCGCGGAGGGCCTGACGGTCGCGTTCCGGGGGCGTACGCAGGCGGCGTGCGTCGGTCCGGTGACCGCGGCCCCGCTGCTCGCCCGCGACATCCCCGCCTACTGGCCGGACCGGTTCCGCATCGGCGCCCTCGTCCGGCTGCTCTGCGAGCGCCTCCCCGCCGCGGCGCCCCGGCTGCCGGTCGCCGGGCGGCAGTTGGAGGTGCGCGGCACGGCTGTCCTGCTCGACGGCGAACCCCGCCCCGTACGGCCCGGCCCCATGGCCGTGCTCCGGGTGCTCGCCGCCCGCCCCGGCCAGGTGATCCCGGTGACGGAGCTGCTCCCCGCGCTGCCGGGCGGCGGCGCCGACGCGCACGCCGTCGAGGCCGCGGTGGCCCGGCTGCGGGGCGCTCTCGGGGATCCGGGCCTGGTGCAGACCGTCGTCAAACGCGGCTACCGCCTCGCGCTCGACGTGGGCGACTGCGGCCCGGAGGAGGCGCGGTGACGGGCGGCGTCCTCCTCGTGGCGCACGGCACCCGCCACCCGGCGGGGGCGCGTACGGCCCGGCTGCTCGCCGACGGCATGGCCGCGCGCCTCGGCGCGCCGGTCGCGCTCGCGTACGCGGACGTACGGGGGCCGAGCGTCGCGGAGGCGCTGGAGGGGATGCCGGGTCCGGTGACGGTGGTCCCGGCGTTCCTCGCCTCCGGGTACCACGTGCGCGTGGACATACCCGAGCAGGTCCGCCGCACCGGCCGTACGGACGTGACCGTGACCCCGCCGCTCGGCTCCGGTTCCGTCTCCGCGCTGCTGCCCGCACTCGTCGACCGGCTGGCGGAGGCGGGCGTACGGGAGGGCGACGTGGTCGTCCTCGCCGCCGCCGGTACGTCGTCGCCGGGGGCGCGGGCCGAGGTGGAGGGCGTTGCGGCCCGCCTCGGCCGCCTCGTCGGCGGGCACGGCCCCACGCCGATCGGCTGGGCGGCGACCGCCGGTCCGCGCATCGAGGAGACGGTCGCGTCCCTCCGCGCCTCGGGTGCCCGCCGGGTCGCCGTCGCGACGTGGCTCCTGGCCCCGGGCCTCTTCGCGGACCGTGTACGGGCCTCCGGCGCGGACGTGGTCGCCGCCCCGCTGGGCCCGCACCCCTCGGTCCTCCGCCTGCTCACCCAACGAGCGCTCTCGGCGATGGAGCCGATCCCGGGCTGCCCCTGACTGCTGGACGCGGTCTGCGGGTGCGCGGTGGCCGGTCGCGCAGTTCCCCGCGCCCCTTGAGGGCGAGCCCTCCTTCGCCGGGTGCGGGACGTGCCCCGTCAGGGGCGCGGGGAACTGCGCGGTCAGCCACGGCGTACGCGCGCTCTGCGGGCGGCGGCAGGGGGCACCCCGTGCGCAGCCCCCGATGCCGGGCGCGGCATGAGGAGTCCTAGGGGCGCGGGGAACTGCGCGGTCAGCCACGATGCACGTGCGGTCTGCGGGCGGCAGGAAGGGGCAGCTCGGGTGCAGCCCCCGATGCCGGGCGCGGGCATGCGGGGGAGGAGGGCGTGCCCCCTACTCGTTGGCAGGCGGCTCGTTCTGCCAGCGCCAAGAGACGCGGCGGGGGTGCCCGGGGAGTTCGGCGCGGCCCGTGGCCCAGAGGAGCGTGGGCCAAGGATCGGCGGACGTCGGGGCGTCGGGGAAGAGGCGGGTGAGGACGCGGGCGCAGAGGGTGGGCGGAGGGGTCCACTCCAGGCCCAGCCCCTCCGCGAGGTCGTACGTGTGGACGAGGACCTCCACGAGCCCCATCCCCGCGGAGGCCTCCGCGTCCGCCGCGCCGAAGCCGTGGTACGCCCGTACGCCGGGCGGAGTCGTGCGGACCATGGAGACGAGCAGCGCCCCGCTCGCCTCCAGCACCTGCAGCAGCCCGGCGGGCCCGGCCGTACGGTCGGCGTGGACGGCGTTCGCGGGGCCGCCCGGCCTGCGGCGCTCCCAGAGGAAGGGGACTTCGCGGTCGAGCGGGGGCGTACGGAGGCCGAGTTGGACGGCGTACGCGAAGAGGTCGTCGGCGAGGTGCTCGACCGTCTCCCAGCAGTCCCACTCCAGCGATCCCGCCGCCCGGCCGTCCTCCCACGCGGAGGCGGGCGCCTTGCGGAGGGTGGCGACGGCGAGCTGGACGGCCTCGTCGAGGTCGTCGGCGGTGACGGGTCCGGGCCCGTCCGGTGCGGGTGAGGAGGAAGACATGTCCGGCACCGTAATGCCGGGGTGCCGGGCGGGGCGACGGAGTATCGGGAAGGGTCAGACGGGACCGAAGCGGTGGCGGTACGCGGAGGGGCTGAGCCCCGTCGCGCGGTGGAGGCGGGCGCGGAGGTTCGCCGTGGTGCCGAGCCCGCTGCGCCGCGCGACGACGTCGAGCCGGGACTCGCCGCGCTCGATGAGGCGGCAGGCGAGCGCGACGCGCTCCCCGGTGAGCCAGGCGAGCGGCGTCGTGCCGAGCTGCGCGCGGAAGCGCCGGTGCAGCGTCGCCGCGCTCACGGCGGCGCGGGCCGCGAGGTCGTCGACGCCGAGCGGCTCGTCCAGCCGCTCCTGCGCCCAGGCGAGGACGGGCGCGAGCGACTCGTCCGGCACGTCGGGCACGGGCCGCTCCACGAACTGCCGCTGGCCGCCGTCCCGGTGCGCGGCGAAGACCAGGCGGCGGCTGACGGCGTTCGCCGCCTCCGCGCCGTGGTCCCGGCGGACGAGATGCAGGCCGAGGTCGAGCGCCGCCGCGCTGCCCGCCGCCGTGAGGATGTCGCCGTCGTCGACGAACAGGACGTCGGGTTCCAGCCGTACGCCGGGGAAGCGGGCCCGGAAGGCGTCCGCCCACTGCCAGTGCGCGGTGGCCCGCCGCCCCTCCAGGACCCCCGCCTCGGCGAGCGTGAAGGCGCCGCTGCAGAAGCCGACCAGCCGCGCGCCGCGCGCGTGGGCCCGCCGCACGGCCGCCAGCACGGCGGGGCGGCGCGGCACCTCGACGTCGGGCCGGTTGGGCACGACGAGCGTGTCGGCGCTCTCGGCCGCTTCCAGCCCGGCCACGCCGGTGAGCGTGAAGAAGCCGTCCCGCATCAGGGTCTCGGGGGCGGGCGAGCAGAGCGTGAAGTCGTACAGCTCGCGGCCCAGTTCCTCGGTGCGCCGCAGCCCGAAGACCTCGGTCGCGCAGCCGAGTTCGAACGGATTCGAGTTCGCGTCGACGATCACGACGACGCGGTGCAAGGATTCTTGCGCCATATGCGATTTCTAGCACTAGCGGACGGATGTACCAGGCCGGAGCATATGTGCATGAGCAATGAACCGGTAGCCCTGGATCACGTGCTGAGCACCTTCGACGCGCTGTGGAGCCCCCGTGTGATCACCCAGGTCAACGATTACGACGTCCGCGTCGCCAAGGTCGAGGGCGAGCACGTGTGGCATGTACACGAGCACACGGACGAGTTCTTCCTCGTCCTCCGGGGCGAGTTGAGCATCGCCCTCCGCGAGAACGGCGCGGAACGCACCGTCACCCTCCCCCAGGGCTCCGCCTTCACGGTCCCGCGCGGCACCGAGCACAGGCCCGCGTCCCCCGGCGGCGCCGCGATCCTCATGCTCGAACCCACCGGAACGCTGTCGGTGGGGGACCGGCACGAGGAGATTCCGGACCATGTCGACATCACGACGGGGCACGCGCTGTGAGCGGCCGTCCCGCCGCCAGCAGCGCGGCGAGCGCCGCCGTCGCCACGAGCCCGCACACGCCCCACCACCCCACGGCGGCGTACGTCCGGGCGCCGAGCCAGGAGCCGAGGGTGCCGCCGAGGTAGGAGCAGGTCATGAAGGCGGTGGTGAGGCGGGCGCGGAGTTCGGGGCGCAGGCCGTAGATGCGGACGGTGTTGGCGATCGTTCCGGCCTGCATGCCGACGTCGAGCAGGAGCGTGCCCAGCGCCAGGGCCGCCAGCCCCCAGGCGCCGCCCGTCCGGCCGAGGGCGAGGACGGCCGCGCCCGCGACGACACCGGCGGCGCACACCATGCCGACCGTGTCGGAGCCCCGGCGGTCGGTCTGGCGTCCGGCGAGCGGGGTGCAGAGCATGGTCCCGGCGTTGACGAACGCGAGCGCGCCCACCGCCGTGGCGTCCATGCCGTACGCCGGGCCCGTCAGCAGCAGCGCGAGGCTCGTCCAGACGGCCGAGAAGCCGCCGAAGACCATGGCCTGGCAGAAGCAGGAGCGGCGCAGGGCCGGTTCGGTGCGCAGGAGGCGCAGGGGCTGCGTCAGGAGGGCGGCGAGGGGAACGGCCGCCGCGCCCGCACCCGCCGCGCCCGCACCCGGGGAGCCCGTACCCGTGCCCGTGCCCGCGCCCGCACCCGGGGACGTACGGCCGCGCGGCAGCGCCCACCGCAGCAGCCCGGCCAGCAGCAGCGCGACCACGGCCATGAACAGGTACGGGGCCCGCCAGCCCAGCCATGTGCCGAGTGCCGCGCCGAGCGTGCGGGAGAGGAGGATGCCGCCGATGGTGCCGCTGGCGAGGGTGCCGCTGACCGCACCGTGGCGTTCCTTCGGCACCATCCCGGCCACCATCGGGCCGACGAGCGGGGCGATCACGGTCGCCGTGCCGACCAGCGCGCCCGCGCCGATCAGCGGGGGCAGCCCCGGCGCGGCGCCCGCCGCGAGCAGCCCCGTGCCGGTGACCGCGAGGAGCGTCACGAGCAGCGGGCGGTACGCGAACCGGTCGCCGAGCGGCACCAGCAGCAGGATCCCCGCCGTGTAGCCGAACTGGGCCGCCGTCACCGCGAGCGTCGCCGCGCCCGGCGATACGCCCAGCCCGTCGGCGATCAGCGGGCTGACGGCCTGCGGGAAGTAGACGTTCCCCACGGCCACCCCGCAGGTGACGGCCAGGAGGAACATCATGCCCCGGCTGAGACCCGGGCCCCGGCCGTCGGCCCCTCCCGGCGCGGGCGCCGTCCGCGTACGCTGCCGCGTGAAGTGATCCGTCATGCACCGCAGTCCACGGCACTCGGGCGCGGTCGCCAAAGGATGTAGCCCGGGGCTAAATGATCAGCTTTCTGCTCGGCGTCGACGGGCTCGCGAACACCCGGTTCGTGATGTCGCCCCTGCACGAGACCGTGTGCAGCCTCCGCGCGCTGGACGACCCGGGCCGCTATCCGCTGCACGCCGGCTGGCGCCGCGCGGCGCTCCGCGCGCTCCCGCCCGACGACGTCCGCGTCCTGCTCTCCCTGGTCGGGCACCAGCACAGCCTTCCCGACTTCCTCACCCCGCGCCCCACGGCCTTCGCGCCGTCCTTCGAGGACCAGTTGGCGGCCGTACGGGCGACGCCGCCGGAGACCGTGCGCCGCGATCTGCTGCTGACGCACGCCCCGCGCCCGCTCCCCGCGCCGCTGCGCCGGGCCGTGGCGGACGGGGAGGCGCCCGTACGGGAGCTGGTCGAGGAGCTGTGCGCGCTGCTGCTGCGCCACTGGCGGACCGCCGTCGAGCCGTACTGGTCGCGGATGCGGCTCGTGCTGGAGGCGGACATCACCTACCGCGCCCGGCTGCTGGCCACGGGCGGCGCGCACGGGCTCTTCTCCGCGCTGCACCCCAATCTGCGCTGGCGAGGCGCGAGGGAGCGGGTGGACGGCCACATCTCGCACACCCTGCACATCGACCAGATGATCAGCAGGCACAGCGTCACCGTGGGCGGCGAGGGGCTGCTCCTGGTCCCGACGGTCTTCGCCTTCAAGCCCTGCTCGCCCGTCAGCCCCGAGGACCCGCCGGTGCTGAACTATCCCTCGCGGGGGATCGCCACGCTCTGGGAGAGGGAGCCGGCGCCCGAGTCCGTCCCGCCGTCCCTCGCCGCCCTCCTGGGCGCCGCCAGGGCTCGGCTGCTCGGCATGCTCGACGACCCGCTCCCGACCGTTGAGATCGCCCGCCGCCTCGACGTCACCCCGAGCGCCGTCTCCCAGCATCTCCGGGTCCTGCACGCCTCGGGCCTGGTCACCCGGGCCCGCGACGGACGGCACGTGCTCTACCGCCGCAGCGAACTGGGCGACGGACTGGCACGAGTCGGCTGATCGCGCCGCGCCGCCACGTACGCCTCCGGGTCCGCCAGCGTCGCCCGCGTCGCGGACTGGGCCGCGCCCCGCGCTGGGGCCTCGCGGCCGAGGGTGCCGGGGAGGACGGGGACGGGGGACCAGCGCGCGGTGAGGACCCGCGCCGCCAACTCGCCCTCCAGGGGCGGGCGGAGCCAGGGCTCCAGCCGGGCGTAGTCCCCGCCCAGCACGACGGCGGGGACGCCCACCGCGTTGACGACCGAGGCCAGGGCCGTCCCCAGCAGGCGGCCCGCGGCCCGTACGGCGCCCACGGCGCGCGCGTCGCCCGCCGCTAGGCGCGGGCCCAGTTCACCCGTGGCCACGCCCGCCGCCCGCTGCAGCGCCTCGCGGCCCGCGACCGTCTCCAGGCAGCCGCGCGCCCCGCAGCGGCAGCGGGCCCCCGCGTCCGTCGGGTCGACGCAGACGTGCCCGATCTCGCCCGCGAAGCCGTGGCTGCCGGGGAACAGCGCGCCGTCGACGACCAGGCCGGCGCCGACGCCGATCTCCCCCGAGACGTAGAGGAAGTCCCGCAGCCCCGGGTGGCCGCCGGTCCACAGCTCGGCGCAGGCCGCGAGGTCCGCCTCGTTGGCGGCGGAGACGGGGAGCCCGCCGAGGACGGCGGGCAGCCGGACGTCGCGCCAGCCGAGGTTGGGCGCCGCGCGCACGGTCCCCGTCGCCGCCTCGACCAGGCCCGGAACGGCCAGGACCACGCCGCTCACCGGGACCCCGGCGGCGGCCGCGCGGCCCAGCTCCCGGCGGACGGCGCCGCGCACCCGCTCCAGCACCCGCGCCGGATCCGCGCCCCGGCCGCCCCGGTGGTCGCCGGGCAGCGTGCGGTACGTACGGACGCGCCCCGCGAGGTCCGTCAGGCAGAGCGCCAGCCGGTCCACGCCGATCTCGACGCCCAGGCCGTGCGGCCCTGTGGGGGAGAGGTCCAGGGCCGTCGCCGGGCGGCCCCGCGCCGGGGCGGGGTGCTGGCGGCCCGTCTCGGTGAGGACGTCGGCCGACAGCAGCCGCTCGACCAGCATCGAGACGGTCGTCTTGGTGAGCCCCGTGCGCTCCGCGATGCCCGCGCGCGAGACGCCGGGGGAGGCGGCGACGGTCGCCAGGACGAGCGCCGAGTTGTGCCGCCGTATGTCGATCTGGCCTACGGGCGAAGACATTTGACGATGCCGCTCCGTGCTTCTTCCGTTGACGTGCCGCGTGTCGCGGTGTTTTAGTCCAGCCGTAAAACTAATACCTCGGCGAGCGGAGGGTGTGCGCATGTCGTTCGAGCCCAGCACGGCGGACCGGTTCAGCTTCGGCCTGTGGACGGTCGGCTGGCGTGCCGTCGACCCGTTCGGGGAGGCCACCAGGCCGCCGCTCGACCCGGCCGAGGCCGTGCACCGGCTGGCGGAACTCGGCGCGTGGGGCGTGACGTTCCACGACGACGACCTCATCCCCTTCGGCTCGGACGACACCGAGCGGGACCGGCTCATCGCCCGCTTCCGCAAGGCCCTCGACGAGACCGGCATGGCCGTCCCGATGGCGACCACCAACCTCTTCACCCACCCCGTCTTCAAGGGCGGCGCCCTCACCAGCAACGACCGCGACATCCGACGCTTCGCCCTGCGCAAGGTGATGCGGAACATGGACCTGGCGGCCGAGCTCGGCGCCCGTACGTACGTGCTGTGGGGCGGCCGCGAGGGCTCGGAGACGGACGCGGGCATCGACGTACGAGCAGCGCTGGACCGGTACGCGGAGGGCATCGACACCCTCGCCCAGTACACCCTCGACCAGGGCTACGACCTGCGGCTCGCCCTCGAACCCAAGCCGAACGAGCCGCGCGGCGACATCCTGCTCCCCACCATCGGCCACGCCCTCGCCTTCATCTCCCGCCTCCAGCACCACGAGCGCGTCGGCGTGAACCCCGAGGTCGGCCACGAGCAGATGGCCGGGCTGAACTACGTGCACGGCATCGGTCAGGCACTCTGGTCCGGCAAGCTCTTCCACCTCGACCTCAACGGCCAGCGCGGGCCGCGCTACGACCAGGATCTCGTCTTCGGCCACGGCGACCTGCTCTCCGCCTTCTTCACCGTGGACCTGCTGGAACACGGCGGCTACGACGGCCCCCGGCACTTCGACTACAAGCCGCTGCGCACCGAGGACGCCGACGGCGTGTGGGCCTCGGCCGCCGCCAACATGCGCAGCTATCTGATCCTCCGCGAGCGCGCCCGCGCCTTCCGCGCCGACCCCGAGGTGCGCGAGGCCCTGGCGGCGGCGCGCGTCGGCGAGCTCGCCGTCCCCACCCTCGGCCCGGGCGAGACGACCGCCCAACTGGCCGCCGACACGACCGCGTTCGAGGACTTCGATCCCGAAACGGCCGCGTCGCGCGGCGGTGGTTTCGTACGCTTGTCCCAGCTCGCCCTCGACCACCTCACCGGAGCACGCGCACAGTGACACGGCACCTCGTCGCGGGGATCGACTCCTCGACCCAGTCCTGCAAGATCGTCGTACGCGACGCCGCCGACGGCAGCCTCGTACGGGAGGGCAAGGCGCCCCATCCCGACGGCACCGAGGTCGATCCGCACGCCTGGCTGCGGGCGCTGCGCGCGGCGGCCGCCGGGGCGGGCGGGCTGGCCGACGTCGAGGCCGTCTCCGTCGCCGGGCAGCAGCACGGCATGGTCTGCCTCGACGAGGACGGCGAGGTCGTACGCCCCGCGCTGCTCTGGAACGACAACCGCTCGGCGGACGCCGCCCGTTCGCTCGTCGCCGAGCTGGGCGAGGAGGCGTGGGCGGGGGCCGTCGGCAGCCTGCCCGTGGCCTCGTTCACCGTCTCCAAGCTGCGCTGGCTCGCCGAGCACGAGCCGAAGGAGGCGGGCCGCACGGCCGCCGTCGCGCTGCCGCACGACTGGCTGACCTGGCAGCTCGCGGGGGCGGACGGTTTTGAGGCGCTCACCACCGACCGCAGCGACGCCAGCGGCACCGGCTACTGGTCGCCCGCCGAGGGCGGCTACCGCCGCGACCTGCTGACCCGGGCCCTTGGGCACGACGCCGTGCTGCCGCGCGTCGTCGGCCCCCACGAGACCGCGGCGCAGGTGCCGGGCACCGGCGCCGCGCTGGGCCCGGGCGCCGGGGACAACGCCGCCGCCGCGCTAGGTGTCGGCGCCCGTACCGGCGACGTGGTGGTCTCCATCGGCACCTCCGGCACCGTCTTCGCCGTCACCGGACGGCCCACCGCCGACCCGACCGGCACCGTCGCCGGGTTCGCCGACGCGGCGGGCGGCTTCCTGCCGCTGGTGTGCACGCTCAACGCCGCCCGTGTGCTGGAGGCCACCGCGCGGCTCCTCGGCGTCGGCCTGGAGAAGCTCTCCGAGCTGGCGCTCTCCGCCCCGGCGGGCGCCGACGGGCTCGTGGTCGTCCCGTACCTGGAGGGCGAACGCACCCCCGCGCGCCCCGACGCCACCGGCGCCGTCCACGGCCTGACCCTCGCCACCTCGGGCCCGGCACACCTCGCCCGCGCGGCCGTCGAGGGCCTGCTGTGCGGGCTGGCCGACGGGCTCGACCGCATGGTCGCGCTCGGCGTCGAGTGCCGCCGCGTCGTGCTCGTCGGCGGCGGCGCGCGCAGCGAGGCGGTACGCCGCATCGCCCCCGAGGTCCTCGGCCGCCCCGTCGTCGTCCCGCCCCCGGGCGAGTACGTCGCGGACGGCGCCGCCCGCCAGGCCGCCTGGATCCTCGCGGGCGGAGAGACCCCACCCGACTGGTCCGCGACCACGGGCGCCACGCGCCACGAGGCGGACCCGACCCCACACGTCCGCGAACGCTACGCGGAGGCGCGGGAGATGGTGCTGAACGCCCCGTGCTGAGCGCCTCGCGCTGAGCGCCCCGAAGGGGCGCGGGGAACTGCGCGAACGGCCACGATGCGGGCGCGGCCCGCGAAGCACGGCAAGGGGCTCCCCCTGTGCGGTCCCTGTCGACGGGACGAGGGAGCAGGGGGCACCCGGAAGTGGCCCCGGGTCCGCTATGTGGACGCCCCCTGCACTCCGCCAGGAGCCATGTGCCATACTCCTGACCAGGTCACGAGTGACAGCGAATACGGCCCCGGCCCGCTGTCCGGCAACCCTCCGTCCGTGGCGGGGTGCCCCGGGTGATGACCAGGCCGTAGGACAACAAGGTCCGCGGCAAGCGCGGATCCCTCGTGCCAGGGGTCCTGGTCTACCGAGGGAGTTCCCCGTGAGCAAGCGAATGCGATAGGGCCGCAGGCCCCTCTCCGGCACGTCTTCACGTCGTCACGCCTTTCTCTCACCACGCGGAGTTCCGTCATGCCGTTCGCCACCCCTTTTGCTCCTGTTTCCGCTGATTCCTCCACGATTGCGTCCGCCGACTCCTGTACGGTCCTGCCGGTCCTCGGCCGCGACGTCACCGTCCCGCTCGTCACCGGCGGCGAGGTCACCTACGCCGCGCTCGACCACGCCGCCAGCGCCCCCGCGCTCCAGCGGGTCTGGGACGACATCGCCGCGTACGCGCCGTACTACGGCAGCGTCCACCGGGGCGCCGGGTACCTCTCGCAGCTCTCCACCGACCTGTTCGAGCAGAGCAGGCAGGCCGTCGCCGAGTTCCTGGGATGCCGGGAGGGCGACCAGGTCGTCTTCACCCGCGCCACCACGGATTCGCTGAACCTCCTCGCCTCCGCCCTCCCCGCCGGGACCCGGGTGTTCGTGTTCGAGACCGAGCATCACGCCTCGCTGCTGCCGTGGCGCGGCCACGACGTGACGTACCTCGACGCGCCCCGCTCGCCCGAACAGGCCGTCGCCACGCTGGAGGAGGCGCTGCACGCCGCGCCCGCCGGGCCCAAGCTCGTCTGCGTGACCGGCGCCTCCAACGTCACCGGCGAGATCTGGCCCGTCCGCGAACTCACCGCCGCCGCGCACCGGCACGGCGCCCGCCTCGTCCTCGACGCGGCGCAGCTCGCCCCGCACCGGCCGGTGGACGTGAGCGAACTCGACGTGGACTGGGTCGCCTTCTCCGGGCACAAGCTGTACGCGCCGTTCGGCGCCGGAGTGCTGGCCGGACGCGCCGACTGGCTGCTCGCCGCCGAGCCGTACCTCGCGGGCGGCGGCGCCAGCCGTACGGTCGCGCGGCGCGAGGACGGCGGCGTCGACGTCGAGTGGCACGAGAACGCGGCGCGGCACGAGGCCGGTTCGCCGAACGTCATCGGCGCCTACGCCATCGCCTCCGCCTGCCGCGCCCTGCGGGCCGCGGGCTTCGAAGGGCTCGTGGCCCGCGAGGAGACGCTGCTGGCCCGGCTGCGGGCCGGTCTCGCCGAGGTCCCGGAGGTCAAGGTGCTCTCCCTGTTCGGGGACGACGCCGAGCGGGTCGGCGTGCTCTCGTTCGTCGTCGAGGGCTGGAACAGCTCCCACTTCGCCGCGGCGCTCTCCGCCGAGTACGGCATCGGCGTACGGGACGGCCTCTTCTGCGCCCACCCGCTGCTGCGCACGCTGCTGGGGGCGGAGTCGGGTGCCGCCGGCGAGTGCGGGTCCCCTGACGTGGGGTCCGGTGACGTCTCCCTCAACGCGATCCGCGTGAGCTTTGGGGTGGGGACGCCGGATGAGCACGTCTCCCGCTTTGTCGCGGCGGTACGGTCGCTTGTCCGCGACGGCGCGAAGTGGTCCTACCGGACCGAGGCCGGCCGTTGCGTCCCGGCTCCCGCCGCTGCGGAGTAGAGCCTGCCCCTTGGCCGCCGCTGCCGGGTGCCGGTTCGCTGTGCTCGCTCGCGCAGTTCCCCGCGCCCCTGACGGGGCACGTCCTGCCCCTTCGCCGTCGTTGCCGAGTGCGGATTCGCTGTGCTCGCTCGCGCAGTTCCCCGCGCCCCTTCGGGGCGCATCTGCGGACGCGCGCCGCTTCGAAGCCAGCGAAGCGCCCGCGAGAGGCGCAGACGGAGGGGCCCGCGCCCCTGACGGGGCACTCCTGCCAGGGCGCTCCGAAGGTGCCGCTAAGGGGCGCGGGGAACTGCGCGCTCAGCCACGGCGCGTTCGCACCCGGCGATGGTGGATTCGGGGCAGTCACGGGGTCCGTACCCCCGTAGGGGTCGCCGTCGTGAGCAGGGGGACGGGGCGGAGACGGGTACCGAGCAGGACCATACGGACGGCGTGCTCCGTCGCATCGGCGAGGTATTCGCGGGCATGGAGCAACGCCTCGGCCAGCCCCACAGGGGCGGGGAGGATGGAGCGGTAGGCGTCGACGCCGGCGGCGCGTACCTCCTCGGCGCCCACCCCCAGCGTTCCGGCGAGGGCCAGCACAGGCCGGTCGAACACCTTCGCACGCCGGGCGACCTCGGAGGGGATCTTGCCCCGCACGGTCTGCTGGTCGAGCGCGCCCTCCGCCGTGATCACGAGGTCGGCGCGGCCCAGCCGCGCGTCCAGGTCGAGCCGGTCGAGCAGCACGTCGAAGCGGGGCAGCAGCCGCGCGCCCAGCGCCGCGAGACCGGCACCGAGTCCGCCGGAGGCGCCCGTACCCGGCGCGGAGCGGAGATCGACGTCCGCGCCCACGTCCCGTACGAGGACGTCCGCCCACCGCTCCAGCCCGTACGAGAGCTGCTCGACCTGAGCGGGCGTGGCCCCCTTCTGGGGGCCGAAGACCCGGGCGACGCCCCGCTCCCCGCACAGCACGTTGAACGGGTTGCAGGCCACGAGCAGTTCGGTGTCCTTCAGACGGGGGTCGAGGCCGCTCGTGTCGACGCGGTCGAGGAGGGGCAGCGCGTGGCCGCCGCGCGGGAGTTCGGCGCCGTCGGCGTCGAGCAGCCGCGCGCCGAGGGCCTGGAGCGCACCGGCCCCGCCGTCCGAGGTGCCGGAGTCGCCGCAGCCGACGAGGACGCGCCGGGCACCCGCGTCGAGCGCGGAGCGGATCAGTTCGCCGACGCCGTACGTCGTCGTCAGGCCCGGGTCGCGGCGGCCCGGGGGGACCAGCGACAGGCCCGCGACGGCGGCCATCTCGACGAGCGCCGTCGGCACGGCGGGCACGGTGGCGCCCAGCATCGCGAAGTGGCCGCGCACCGGGTCCCCGACGGGGCCCGTGACCGTACGGCGCAGCAGCTCGCCGCCCGTCGCGGCGGCGAGGGCCTCCGCCGTGCCCTCGCCGCCGTCGACGAGGGGGATCAGGTCGACGGAGGCGTCGGGCGCGGCGCGCCGTACGCCCTCGGCGATGGCCTCGGCGGCGTCGCGCGCGGAGAGCGACTCCTTGAAGCCGGAGGGCGCCACAGCGATGTGCAGGGGGTTGCGGAGGGGGTTGCGGAGGGTGTTCATCTGTCAGCTCCCAAAGGGTCGTTCGGCGCCGGGATCAGCGCACGGAGACGCCGAGCAGCGGCCACACCGCGACGGCGAAGAGCAGCACCAGCGCGGCGGTGAGCGGCGCGAGCACGGCGGAGAGGCGCAGGAGGTCGCGCGGGGTGTAGGTGGGGGTGTCCGGGATGTCGGCGAAGAGCGCGACGGGCTTCGCGGAGGCGGGCAGCGTGTGGCAGAACCCGGCCGCGGCGGTCGAGGCGAGCGCCGCCGAGACCGGGTTGACGCCCGCGCCCGCCGCCGCGGCCACCACCAGCGGCACGAGCACGCTGGAGCGCGCGGAGCGCGACTGGAGCAGCAGGTGCGCGCCCGTACTGAGCAGGACGACGGCCGCGAGGAACGCCCACGGCGGTACGGCCTCCCCGCCCGGCAAGCCGCTCACCAGCCACTTCGCGGCGCCCGAGGCGGACAGGGCCACGCCCATCGCCATCGTCGCCGCCATGAACAGCAGCAGCGACCACGGCACGGTCTTCAGCGCGTCCTTGAGCCCGACCGTGCCGAGCGCGGGGGAGGCGGCGACGACCGCGCCGATCAGCGCGACGAGCGCGGGGGACACCCCGTGCACCGGCTCGCTGCACCACAGCGCGACGACCGTGCACAGCAGCAGCGCGGCCCGCGCCTCCGGCTGCGACAGCGGCCCGGTGACCGTCGACTCCGAGTGGTGCTGGATGTCCTCGATCGTGATCCGTACGGGGCCGCGGCGGTCCTCGCGCCGCGTCGTCGTCAGCAGCACGGCCTCCGCCGCCAGATGGGACGAGGCCACCGCGAGCGGCAGCCCGAGCAGCAGCCACTGCGCGAAGCCGACGTGCTCGCCCGCCGACTCCCACAGCACGCTCACCGTGATCAGATGCGCGCCCGCGCCGATGAGCGTGGCCACGGCGGAGAGCAGGATCACGGTCGGGAAGAGCAGCGCCAGCATCACGACGAGCCGTCTGCGGTCCCGCAGCACCCGGGCCAGCGCGAGGAAGACGGGCAGCGCGAGCGCGGCCCGCCCCGACGTCGCGGGGATCGCGAACGCCGTGACGACCAGCGCCGCCGTCGTCAGATGCGTGAGCTGCCGTACGGAACGGGCGCCGCTCACCAGGAACGCGGCGGCCCGTGCCGCGAGCCCCGTACGGGACACGGCGGCGGCGAGCACGAACGCGCAGATCAGCAGCCACACGGTCTCGTCGCCGAGCGTCCCGAAGAGGGTCTCCGAACTGATCACCCCGGTCGCCGCGAGGGCGAGGCCCGCGCCGAGCGCGATGTACGTGTCGTCGATCGGCGTCCCGATCCACGCGCAGGTCGCCACCGCGAACACGGCGAGCGTCACCCGCGCGTCCCCACCGAGCCCTTGGAAATTGCCGGGCACGGCGAGCGCGGCGCATACGCTCAGCGCGACGACCAGGGGTACGGCTTGCCGGAGACTCAATGTCATGCGAACGAGTCTTCGGCTCCGCCGTGAGCCGTGAATGAGCCCTTTATGAAGGAGGTTTCATCACCGAGCAGAGTCTGCCCCGAATGCCGCGTCGCGGACGGGGCGCACAGCATGTCGACCTAAGGGGCGCGGGGAACTGCGCGACAAGCCACGGCGCAGCCGCGGTCTGCAATGCACCGGTCGGGGCAGCCCCTGCCCAGTCAGCCGGAAGTCACGGCAGGCGGTAGCCCATACCCCGTACTGTCTCCACGCAGGCCGCGCCCAATTTCTTGCGCAAGGCACGCACGTAGACGTCGACGATGTTCGACCCGGGGTCGAAGTCGTATCCCCACACATGGGAGAGGATCTGCTCGCGGGAGAGCACCTGCCCCGGATGCCGCAGGAACAGCTCAAGCAGGACGAATTCGCGGGCCGTCAGATCGACCGTACGGTCATCGGCCCGCGCCCGCCGCGTGCGGAGGTCCAAGGAGACGGCGCCACTCCGCAGCACGGTGACCTCGGGCGTACGGGCGGCGGTGCGGAGCCGCAACCGCACCCTGGCCAGCAGTTCCTCGAAGCGGAACGGCTTCGTCATCCAGTCGTCGGCGCCGCCCTCCAGGCCCGCGACCGTGTCCCGCACGGAGTCCCGCGCGGTCAGCACGATCACCGGCACGGTGACGCGCGCCTCGCGCAGCTCCCGCAGCACCGTGAAGCCGTCGCGGCCCGGGAGTCCGATGTCGAGGATGACGAGGTCGAAGCCGCCCGTGCAGGCGTAGTCGAACGCGGTCTCGCCGTCCGCCGCGACCGTCGTGGTGAAGCCGCTGGCGCGCAGCCCCTTCTCCACGAACGCCGCGATCCGTTCCTCGTCCTCGACGATCAGGATCCGCGTCATGCCCGGTCCTCCACTTCTTCTTCCTCTTCCTCGGCCGCGCTGTCCGGGGCGCTGTCGGGCAGCACCAGGACGAAGGTCGCGCCGCCGCCCTCCGTCGGGCGCAGCTCGACCCGTCCGGGGCCGGGGTGGCCCTCGGCGATGGCCTTGACGATGGACAGGCCCAGTCCGGCGCCGCTGCCGCGCGTGCCGCGCCGCGTCGTGCCCCGCCGGAACCTCTCGAAGATCAGCTCGCTGTCCTCGGCGCGTACGCCGGGCCCGCTGTCCGCCACGTACAGCTCCACCGCGCGCTCCTCCGGGAGACGGCGGGAGCCGATACGGACCCGGGCGCCAGGCGCTGTGTGCTGCACCGCGTTCTGGGCGAGCTGCACCATCGCCTGCGTGACGCGCTGCGGGTCGGCCAGCACGGTGCCCTCGGCGACGCCGTCGAGCTGCCAGTCGCGCTCGCCCAGGGTGCGGGCCTTCACGAAGACGTCGGCGGTCAGTTCGGCCAGCTGTACGGGTTCGGGCGTGACGAAGTCGGGGCGTTCGGCCTTGGCGAGGAGGAGCAGGTCCTCGACGATGCGGCTCATCCGGTCCAGCTCGTCGGTGACGACCCGCACCGTCTCCTCGCGGTCCTCCGGCTCGTCGCCCATCAGTTCCAGATGGCCCCGGACGATGGTGATCGGGGTGCGCAGCTCGTGCCCGGCGTCGTCCACGAACTGCCGCTGGGCCGCGAAGGCCCGCTCCAGCCGGTCCAGCATCGCGTTGAACGTCTCGGCCAGCGCCGAGATGTCGTCCCGCCCCTGCACGGGGATGCGCCGCGTGAGGTCCTGCTCGGTGAGCTGCGCCGCCGTGGTCCGCACCAGCCGTACGGGCGCGAGGATGCGCCCGGCGACGGCCCAGCCGATGCCGCAGGTCAGCAGCAGCGCGACGCCGGATATCGCGAGGAGGATGCGGAACACCTCGTCGGGCCCGGCCTGTTCCCGGTCGGCGTGGAAGGCGACGACGAACGTGCCCGCCTCCGTACGGTCGCCGGGCTCGATCGTCACGCGCGACCAGCGGATCTCGCCCTCGGGCCGCTCCAGGGTGCCCGAGCGGGCCTCGCCCTCGGTGATGCGGCGCAGCGCGTCCTTGTCCTTGTGCAGCGGCAGCGTCGAGGGGATGTCGCGGCGCTGCCGGATCACGCTGCCGCTGTCGACGACGCCGAGCAGCTCCTCGTCGGGGTCGGAGTACTGCCGTTCCAGGAAGACGTGCAGCAGGCGGCGGGCCGTGGTGAAGGGGCGCCCGGTCTCGGGGTCCCTGCCGCGCTCCACGAAGTTCGCGAACTCGCCGGTCTCCTGGGCCAGCAGCCGGGAGATCCGGTGGTCGACGTCGCGGGCGAGGATCGAGCGGGTGGTCGTGGCGACGGCGGTGAGCGCCACCGTCATCACCACGAGCAGCCACAGCAGGATCCGGACACGCGCCGATATCCGGGGCAGGGAACGGGACGTACGGTCCGCGCGGTCAGCCGTCGTCACCGGGTCCGTCGTCGTCCTTCTCACCCTTGTCGTCGCTGTCGTCGTTTCCGTCGTCGTCGGTCGCGGGCGGCTGCGAGACGGTCTCGTCGCCGGAGGGCGCGGGTTCCGAGGACTTCGGGGACTTCGAGGGAGACCCCGAGGGCGAGCCCGAGGGGTCGGGGCTCCCGGACTCCAGCTCGACCTTCGCGGGCGGCTCCGGCGTATCGGGGCTGTCGGTGAGCGCGTAACTGGTGACGGCGATGCCCAGCGGAATCGCCACCACGGCCGCGAGAGTCGCTATGCGGTGGGAGAAGGCCATACGGGAAAGGCTCCCCGGAGGACCCTTCCCGCCCGATGAACGCCGGATGAGGGAATCTTCATCTCAGGAGTCTCAGGAGTCCAGGCCGATGCTGAAGGCCGTCTCCAGGTCGTGCTGCGAGTAGGTGCGGAACGCGATGTGCGTCTCCGTCGACTCCACGCCCGGCACCTTGCTGATGCGGCCGGGGATGACGTCCGCGAGGTCGTCGTGGCGCGCCACGCGGACCATCGCGATCAGATCGTGCGCACCGGTGACGGAGTAGACCTCGCTGACGCCCTCCAGCGCGGCGATCTGCTCGGCGATCTCCGGAATGCGGTCGGTGCTGCTCTTGATGAGCACGATCGAAGTGATCACGGCGGGCTCTCTCCCTCGGACACGGGCGCTGGCGATGGCCCGGTCACTGTAGCTCGGCGGAACCGGAACCACGCATAGAGGAAGCCCAGCGTGAAACCGACCACGTGGGCGAGGTAGGCGACCCCCGGCCCGTCGGTGTCCTGGCGCACCGCGAGCCACTGGAGCGTCAGCCAGAAGAGCAGCACGATCCACGCGGGGAAGCGCAGCGGCAGAAAGAAGAGGAACGGGAAGACGCTGGTCACCCGCGTACGGGGAAAGAGGTAGAGGAAGGCACCGAGGACCCCGGAGATCGCCCCCGAGGCCCCGACGAGGGTCTCGGCCGACTCCGGGTGCGAGGCGGCGTAGCAGAGCATCGCGACGTAGCCGACGCAGAGGTAGAAGAGGACGAAGCGCGCCGGGCCCAGGCGCTGCTCGACCAGCCCGCCGAAGACGAAGAGGAAGAGCAGATTGCCGAGCAGATGCAGCCAGTTTCCGTGCAGGAAGAGCGCGGTGAGCGGCGCGAACAGGGGCCGGACGGCGCCGCTGAGCAGGGTGCGCGGCACCACGCCCCAGCGGTTGAAGTACGCGGACTGCGCCTCGCGGAGCGCCTCACCCGTGCCGTACGAGGGCGAGAAGCCCGAGGCGGGACCGATGAGGAAGATCAGGCAACAGGAGCCGATGAGGGTATACGTCATCACGGAGCGTGGCGCTCCGGGCGCGCGAGCGGTGCCGTCCATGCGCGGATGATGACGGCTCGACTACGGCGCGTCCGCCGCGACACACGCGGCGGGCGGCAGGCCGTAGGGTTGACGCCCGGCAGTGCAGGACTCTCCCCGGGTTCTCCGAGCTCCCCCGGCTTCCCGGGCTCCCAAGGAAAGAGGACGAGACATGGCGGTCCCCACCCCCACGGCAGAGACCCGCTGGCGCTGCACGCTCTGCGGCAATCTGACGCGGTTCGACGTGACGCGCTCCAGCAAGGTGGTGGAGTACGTCCATCTGGACCTGGCCGGGGAGCCGAAGGTCGAGGAGCGGGAGGTCCTCAGTGAGAGCATCGAGTCGGTGCGCTGCCGCTGGTGCAACGCGGTGGACGAGGTCGAGCTGGTCGACCGCCCTGGCGCAGAGGTCTGAGGAACGGCGGGTGTGACCGGTGGTGGAACGGACGGGCGACGAGCCGGACGCCGGAGGCGTCGGCGAGGGCGTTCCCGACGTCCCCGACGGCCCTGACGCGCCGGGCGCTCCGGAAGCGGAATCGGCGGCTGAACCGGCGGCCGAACCGGCGGCCGAGCCGGGCACGGACGGCGCCCCCGCCGAGCCCGAGGCGCTGGACCGGCCCCTGCCCGAGAAGGTGCGCCGCCGCGTCGTCGCCCTCACCGGCGACGCGCTCGGCGGTCTGACCGTCGCCGAACTGCCCGCGCCCCTGCGCCAGTACGCCCGCTTCACCCCGCAGCGCCGCACCAAGTTCGGCGGCAACGCGATGGCCGCCGAGCTGGAGACCGACGCCGTCTTCCGGCAGCGCATCGCCGCGCAGTTCCGCGAGCGGTTCCCCGAGCTGGCCGGGGCGCTGGAGGAGTCCAGCCCGCCGCCCGCCGCCGACCCCGTGGACGTCGCGGCGCTCGCCTACGTGCTGCGGCCCGCCGGCTGGTCCAAGCTCGTCGCCGCCGCCGGTGAGGAGGCCCAGCGCGCCCAGGCCGAGCGCGCGGGCGAGGAGGCCCAGCGCGAACTGGCCCGGCTCCGTGAGGAGCTGACCCACGCCAGGGCCGCCGCGCGCGCCGACTCGGAGGCGACGCGCGCCGAGCTGGAGTCCGCCCGCAGAGAGCTGGACTCCACCCACCGCAAGCTGCGCAGCGCCCAGAGCGACGTACGGCGCGGCGAGGCGGAGGTCCGCAAGATCCGTGCCGAGCTGGAGGCCGTACGGCAGGCGGCGAGCACCGAGAAGGCCACGGCCGACGGCGAGGTGCGGCGGCTCAAGTCCCGGCTCGCCGAGGCCGAGTCCGCGCTGGAGTCCGGGCGGCGCGCGGCCCGCGAGGGACGCAGCGTCGAGGACATGCGGGTACGGCTGCTGCTCGACACCGTCCTGGACGCCGCGCAGGGGCTCCGCCGCGAGCTGGCCCTGCCCCCGGCGGCGACCCGCCCCGCCGATACGGTCGAAGCGGTCGAACCCGGACGGATGACCCCCAAGGACGTGGCCGCCAGGGCCCTTTCGGAGACGGACCCGGCGCTCCTCGACCAGCTCCTCGCCCTGCCCCAGGCCCACCTCGTCGTCGACGGCTACAACGTCACCAAGACCGGCTATCCCGCGCTCCCGCTGGAGAAGCAGCGGCTGCGGCTGCTGGGCGGACTCGCGATCCTCGCGGCCCAGTCGGGCGCGGAGGTCACCTGCGTCTTCGACGGCGCGGAGCTGTTGGCGCCGGTGCTGCTGGCTCCGCCTCGTGGTGTCCGTGTCCTCTTCTCGAAGCCCGGTCAGACGGCGGATGAGCTGATCCGGCGCCTGGTCCGTGCCGAACCGCCGGGCCGGCCCGTGGTGGTCGTCTCCTCGGACCGTGAGGTCGCCGACGGGTGCGCCGCCGCCGGGGCCCGGCCGGTCGCCTCTTCCCTGCTCTTGAATCGCCTGTCCCGGACGTAGGACGCCCACTGATCTGCCCCGCCTTGCCGTCGCGCGGCTGCGCCTTTCGCGTCAATTGCTCGCGCAGTTCCCCGCGCCCCTGAAGCAGCCCCTTCGGGGCGCTTCACGGGGCGCTCCGGACGCGCCCCGTCAGGGGCGCGGGGAACTGCGCGAGCGAGCACGACGCGGTCGCAGTCGCGCGACGGCAGTCGGGGCACCCCGGGAGGCGCCGGAGAAGGACGGTGCGTGACTGGTGCGTTGCGCCCCGTGTGGCGCAGGTAAAAGATTGCGCTTGCCGACGCCCTATTTCTCAGAGTGATTTGATCCTACGAGTCACCCATGGCTAGTGTCTGGCCCGAACCTTCGCGCGGTTGATCACCCATCCGGGGTGACCGCGGAGGACCGCCAAGTGTGAGCCGGAGTGACCTCCCGGCAGGCGGCTGAGGAGAAGGAGCTCGCCTCCAGTGGCGTCCCACCGTCGTCCCAAGCAGCCGGGCCGCGCTCGTGTCGGCGTGTTCACCCTGACCGCCGCAGCCGCAGTAGCCCTCACCTCCCAGGCGGCCCACGCCGATCCGCAGACGTCCAAGAAGGACGTCAAGGAGAAGGTCGACAAGCTCTACGAGGACGCGGAAGGCGCCACCGAGAAGTACAACGGCGCCAAGGAGAAGCAGAAGAAGCTCCAGAAGCAGGTCGAGAACCTGCAGGGGAGCGTGGCCCGTGGTCAGGGCCAGCTCAACAAGATGCGCGACAACCTCGGTTCGATGGCCACCGCGCAGTACCGCTCGGGCGGCATCGACCCGTCCGTGCAGCTCTTCCTCTCCTCCGACCCGGACAACTACCTGGACCGGGCCTCGGCCATGGACCAGCTCAGCGGCAAGCAGGCCGCCGCCCTCAAGAAGGTCCAGACGAAGCAGCGTTCCCTCGCGCAGCAGCGCAAGGAAGCCGCCGACAAGCTGAAGGACCTCGCCGAGACCCGCAAGGAGCTCGGCAGCAAGAAGAAGAGCATCCAGGGCAAGCTCTCCAAGGCGCAGGGGCTCCTCAACTCCCTCAGCGCGAAGGAGCGCGAGCGCCTCCAGCAGAAGCAGGAGCGCGCCGACCGCGACTCCCAGAAGCGCGCCGAACTGCCGAACGACGACGCTCCGTCCGGCAAGCCCGGCTCGGGCCGCGCGGCAGCCGCCTTCGCCGCCGCCAAGACCAAGATCGGCACCCCGTACGTCTGGGGCGCCACAGGGCCCAGCTCCTTCGACTGCTCGGGCCTCACCTCGTGGGCGTACAAGCAGGCGGGCGTCTCCCTGCCGCGCATCTCCCAGGCCCAGGCCAACGCGGGCACCCGGATCTCCAGCCAGAGCCAACTCAAGGTCGGCGACCTGGTCTTCTTCTACGACGACCTGCACCACGTGGGCTTCTACGCGGGCAACGGCCAGATCCTGCACGCCCCGAAGCCGGGCGCGAACGTCCGCTTCGAGTCGATCAACAACATGCCGTTCATGTTCGGCGCACGCGTCGGCTGATCGACGACCGGGCCCCGGCCGATCAACCGCCGGTCCTACGATCGTTAAACGTCGTTCCTCCGGGTGAATCCGGTGGGGCCGGGGTGACCCGCGTACCCCGCCGGTGACCTGCACCGTCACCGTGCCGGGCGCGGCACATGCGGATTCTCTTGCGAGTCACGGTCCTTGGAGCGCCGTGACGGCGCGGCTACATTCTGCGGGCGCAGTTCGCCTCGCGGAAGGAGCGCGTCCCCCAGTGGCATCGCACCGGTCCCCTCGCCGTCCCTCGTCGCCGGTCCACGGCTGGCCCGCCCGGGTCACCGTGCTGTCAGCGGCGGCGGCCTCGGCCGCCGCGCTCGCGCCCAGCGCGAGCGCCCGGCCCGCCGACGACCCGGCCCGCCCCTCGGCGGCCACGGTCAACTCCCGCATCGACCGCCTCTACGAGCAGGCGGAAGGCGCCACGGAGAAGTACAACGCGACGGCGGAGAGCGCGGGCAAGCTCCGCGACCAGGTCGAGACCGTGCAGGACCGCGTGGCCCGCGGCCAGGCGAAGGTCAACCGGCTGCGGGGCGAGCTGGGAGGGCTCGCCGGGGAGCAGTACCGCTCGGGCGGCATCTCCCCGTCCGTCGCGCTGCTGCTCACCGCCGACCCGGACAGCTATCTCGACAAGGCGTCCGCGCTCGACCGCGTCAGCAGCCGTCAGTCGCTCCAGCTCCGCCAGCTCCAGGCCGCGCAGCGCGAGCTGAAGCAGCAGCGCTCGGAGGCGTCCGGCAAGCTCGCCGGCCTCGAACAGCACACGCGGGCCCTGAAGAAGCAGAAGCGGAACGTGCAGCGGAAGCTCGGCTCGGCCCGGCGCCTGCTCCATGAGCTGACGCCCAAGCAGCGCGCCGAGCGCGAGCGCGCCTCGCGTGACGGCAGCCGGGGGCAGAACAGCGACACCCCGGACCTCGGCAACGCGCCGGCGTCCTCGGGCCGCGCCGCCGCCGCCGTGGCCGCCGCCAAGTCCGCGGTCGGGAAGCCCTACGTGTGGGGAGCCGCCGGGCCCAGCTCCTTCGACTGCTCCGGGCTGACGATGTGGGCGTACGGGAAGGCGGGCACCTCCATCCCGCGCACCTCGCAGGGCCAGCGGGGCGCGGGCAAGCAGGTGCCGCTCTCCCAGGCCCGCCCCGGCGACCTGGTGGTCTACCGGGACGACGCGAGCCATGTCGGGATGTATGTGGGCAACGGCCAGGTCGTGCACGCCCCGCACCCCGGAGCCCCGGTGCGGTACGACCCGGTGGGCATGATGCCCGTCTCCTCGGTGACGAGGCCCTGACCAGCCGCCCGTCGCACGTACGATCGCGGGTGTGACGGGTCGGAGGAGCGGACGGCGGGCGGCGGGCGCGCTGCTCGCGCTCGCGCTGCTGGCGGGGACGGTCTCCTGCGGTGACGGCGGCCGGGGGAGCCCCGCACCCGGCGCCGCGTTCCAGCGGGTGCTCGACCGGCAGGCGGCGGCCGTGCGGGACGGTGACGAGGGCGCGTATCTCGCGACCGTCGACCCCGGCGCCCGCGACCGCCGTCGCCAGGTGTTCCGGAACCTGCGCCGACTGCCGCTCGCCACATGGACGTACGACGTCACCGGGGTGACCGGCACGACCGTCGAGGCCCGGCTGCGCTACCGCTTCAAGGGGTACGACCGGGCGACCACCTCCGCCGTGGAGAAGCTGACGTTCGCGCGGCGGCACGGCGTGTGGCGGGTCGAGGGCGAGGCGCCGGGCAGCGCCCGCCAGCTCTGGGAGCAGGGCGGGATGAGCGTGGTGCGCGGCGAGCACAGCCTCGTGCTCGGCGTCGGCCGCGAGCGCTCCGAGCTGCGCCGTCTCGCGCGCACCGCCGACGAGGCCGTCCCCGCCGTGCTGCGCCACTGGCCGCGCGCCTGGTCGCGCAGGCTCGTGCTGGAGGTGCCGTCCTCGGTGAAGGGCCTGGCCCGGCTGCTGGGCGAGTCCCCCTCCGCGTACGCGGGCATCGCGGCCGTCACCACGGGCGAGGCCAGCGGCAAGGGCGAGCCGGACGCGCCCTCGGACCGCGTCCTGATCAACCCCGAGGCGTACGGGGAGCTGAGCGCGGAGGGGCGGCAGATCGTCACGACGCACGAGGCCGTGCACGTCGCCACCCGGCGCCAGACCACCCCCGCGACCCCGATGTGGCTCTCCGAGGGCATCGCCGACTGGGCCGCTTACCGCGACGCGGGGCAGGGGCCGCGGCAGGCCGCGCCGGAGCTGGCCGGATCCGGCGCGCCGCCCCGCGCGCTGCCCACGGACGCCGACTTCCGCTTCGGCTCGGGCTCCGACCGGCTCTCCCGGGCCTACGAGGGGAGCTGGCTCGCCTGCCGCATGATCGCCGAACAGTGGGGCGAGAAGCGGCTGCTGGCGCTCTACGCGCGCGCGGGCAAGGGCGGGGAGAAGGCCGAGCGCGGCGGCGCCGACCGCGCGCTGCGGGCCGTACTGGGGATCGGCGAGGCCGAGTTCACCGCCCGCTGGCGTGCGTACGTCGAGGACGAGCTGGGATGAACGTTCCGCCTCACCAGGTGAGCAGCCGCTCGGGCCGGGAGACCGCGGCGGCTGACTCCCGGGCCTCGGCGGCGCGGCGCTTCGGGCCGGTCACCGTGTCCTGCCACAGCCGGGCGCAGGCCAGCGCCGAGGCCGCCACCAGCAGCCCGTTGCGCGCCGCGAGCAGCACGATGCCGCGCCAGTCGCTGGCGACCACGTGCGTGAACCAGACGGGGAACTCCAGCGCCGTCAGCGCCGTCGCGGCCAGCACCAGGGCCGCCGGGAGCGCCAGCCGGCTCGCGCGCAGCGACAGGCACACGGCCGCGAGCCCCACCAGCCAGATCATGTACTGCGGGCTGAGCACCCGGCTCGTCGTCGTGAAGAGCAGCACAGCGGCGAACGCCGCGTCCGCCGGGGTGCTCGGCGTCCACTCCACCGCCTGGATCCGCCACAGCAGCATCCAGCCGCCCGCGAGCACCGACAGCACCAGCGCCGCGCCGCTGACGACGTCCACATGGGGGCCGAGGAACTCCATCGAGCCGTAGTTCAGCAGCACCTGGCCCTCCCAGCCGAAGTGCCGCGCGACGTGCAGGACCAGCGCGCCCAGCGACTCGATCTCGGTGCCCCTGCCCTCCTGCGCGTGCAGGAAGTCCAGCGCCCCCGGCATCGTCGCCGCGAACCCCGCCGTCAGCAGCGCCGCCACCGCGACCGCCGTCGTCCACGCCGCGCGCGAGGCCCGGCCGCGCGGGGTGCCGAGCAGCAGCAGCGCGGGCCACACCTTCACCATCGCGCCGAGCGAGGCCAGCGCCCCCGCCGTACGGGGGTGGCTGACGGCGGCGACCAGCGCGGCGACGGCGAGGGCCGTCACCATCAGGTCGTAGCGCGCGTACGCCGTCGGCCCCAGCAGCGGCACGCCCACGACCCACACCCACACGCCCGCACGCCGCGCGCCCGTACGGCGGCGGGCGTAGAGCAGCAGCGCGAGCACGGCGGCGTCGGCGGCGCAGGCCAGCACGTAGAACGCCGAGGCGTACCCGAGCAGCCCGAGCCCCGTGAACACGGCGGGGGAGAGGATCACCAGCGCGGCGGCGGGCGGGTACTGCCACGTCACGTCGTCGACGGGGAACGAGCCGCCGCTGAGCGTCTCGAACCAGCCGCGGTAGATCACCGACACGTCGGACGTCACGTCCTGGCCCGGGGTGTCGATCACGTGGAAGACGCACAGCAGAAGCGCGGCGCGTGTGACGGCCCAGGCCGCCAGCGGCCCGCTGACGGTCCCTGTCCTTCGCATGCGGCCCATCATGCCGTCCCTGATCGTGACCTGCCACGAGGAGGGTGACACTCCGCACTGCCGTGCCCAGGGACCCGGTAACGTCGGGCGCGATGCGTAAAACCTTGATCGTCACGAACGACTTCCCGCCCCGGCCCGGCGGCATCCAGTCGTTCCTGCACAGCATGGCGCTGCGGCTCGACCCGTCCGAGGTCGTGGTCTACGCCTCGACGTGGAAGCGCGGCCGCGAGGGCGTCAGGGCGACCGCCGAGTTCGACGCCGAGCAGCCCTTCACGGTCGTCCGCGACCGTACGACGATGCTGCTGCCCACGCCCCGGGTCACCCGGCGCGCGGTCCGGCTGCTGCGCGAACACGGCTGCCGGTCGGTCTGGTTCGGCGCCGCGGCGCCCCTCGGCCTGATGGCACCCGCGCTGCGCAGGGCCGGGGCCGAACGCCTGGTGGCGACCACGCACGGACACGAGGCGGGCTGGGCCCAGCTCCCTGTCGCGCGGCAACTCCTGCGGCGTATCGGAGAGGGCACGGACACGCTCACGTACCTCGGCGAGTACACGCGCTCGCGCATCGCGAGTGCGCTCAGTCCTTCGGCGGCGGGCCGCATGGTCCAACTGCCGCCCGGCGTCGACGAGAAGGCCTTCCACCCCGGGTCGGGCGGCGCCGCGATCCGCGCCCGCCTGGGGTTGTCCGACCGTCCGGTCGTGGTCTGCGTCTCCCGCCTCGTCCCCCGCAAGGGCCAGGACACCCTCATCCAGGCGATGCCGCGCGTGCTCTCCGCCGTGCCGGACGCGGTGCTGCTCGTCGTGGGCGGCGGGCCCTACCGCGCCGACCTCGAACGCATGGCCGCCGACCGCGGCCTGACGGACTCGGTCCGCTTCACCGGGCCCGTCCCCTGGGAGGAGCTCCCCGCCCACCACGGCGCGGGGGACGTCTTCGCCATGCCCTGCCGGACCCGGCGCGGGGGGCTCGACGTCGAGGGCCTCGGCATCGTCTACCTGGAGGCGTCCGCGACCGGGCTGCCCGTCGTCGCGGGCGACTCCGGCGGGGCGCCGGACGCCGTCCTGGACGGCGAGACGGGCTGGGTCGTACGGGGCGGCCACCCCCGCGAGGCGGCAGACCGCCTCATCGAGCTCCTCCGCGATCCCGCGCTTCGCGCTCGCATGGGCGAGCGGGGCCGCGCCTGGGTAGACGACAACTGGCGCTGGGACCTCCTCGCGAAGCAACTCCGCGAACTCCTGTAAGAGCTCGCGGGCACGAGCCTGTGCTTGTCTTGCGGCTCCGCCGCGTGGCGCGACGGGTCCAAGACTTTTGGGCTTGCCCGATTAGGGGCGCGGGGAACTGCGCGCCCAGCCACGACGCGGGCGCGGCCCGCGAAGCACGGCCCGGGGCTCCCCGGGCGCGGCTCTTGTACGCGGGGCACCCGGCGTGGGGGGCTGCGCTTGCCAACCCTGCGCCTTGCGCAGACTTCCCAAGCTCAGAGGGGTGGAGGGAGAAGCGCAGAACTCCCAAGCACAGTGGGGTGGAGGGAGAAGCGGAGGTATGGCTACTTGGTGTAGAGGGCTTCGATCTCGTCGGCGAAGTCCTTCGCGACCACACCCCGCTTCAGCTTCAAAGAAGGGGTCACATGCCCCGACTCCTCAGTGAACTGGTGCTGGAGGACGCGGAACTTGCGGACCGACTCCGCCTTGGAGACGGCCTTGTTGCCCTCGTCCACCGCGTTCTGGAGCTCGGCCAGCAAGTCGGGGTCGGCCAGGAGCTCGTCGTGGGACAGGGACGACTTGCCGTGCTCCTCGGCCCAGCGGGGGAGGAACTCCTCGTCGACGGTGAGGAGCGCCCCGACGAAGGGCCGCCCGTCGCCGACGACCATGCACTCGGCGACGAGCGCGTGCGCGCGGATACGGTCCTCGATGACCGCCGGGGCGACGTTCTTGCCGCCCGCCGTCACCAGGATCTCCTTCTTGCGCCCGGTGATGGAGAGGTAGCCGTCGACGTCGAGCGTGCCGAGGTCGCCGGTGTGGAACCACCCGTCGGCCAGTGCGTCGGCCGTGGCCTGCTCGTTGTTCCAGTAGCCGGTGAAGAGGTGTTCGCCGTGGAGCAGCACCTCGCCGTCGTCGGCGATGCGGACGACGGAGCCGGGCAGCGGCTGCCCGACGGTGCCGATCTTCGGCCGGTCGTAGGGGTTGAACGTGGTGGCCGCACAGGACTCCGTCAGGCCGTAGCCCTCCAGGACGGTGAAGCCGAGGCCGCGGAAGAAGTGGCCGAGCCGTTCGCCCAGCGGGCCGCCGCCGCTGATCGCGTGCGTCGCGCGGCCGCCGAGCGCGGCCCGCAGCTTGCCGTAGACGAGCTTGTCGAAGAGCTTGTGCTGGAGGCGCAGGCCCAGCGAAGGGCCGCCCTTCGCGTCCAGCCCGCGGCTGTACGCGCTCGCGACATCCACCGCGCGGTCGAAGATCTTGCCCTTGCCGGTCGCGACGGCCTGGGCGCGGGCCGAGTTGTAGACCTTCTCGAAGACGCGCGGCACGCCGAGCACGACGGTCGGCCGGAAGGAGGCCAGCTCGTCGGTGAGCGTCTTGACGTCGGAGACGTGCCCGAGCTTGATCGGCGCCATCACCGCCGCGATCTCCACGAGCCGCCCGAGCACATGGGCGAGCGGGAGGAAGAGCAGCACCGAGTCCTCGCCCGTACGGAACATCGGGCGCAGCCGCTCGACGACGTTGCCGCACTCGGCGAAGAAGCTGCGGTGGGTGAGGACGCAGCCCTTGGGGCGGCCGGTGGTGCCCGAGGTGTAGACGATCGTGGCGGGGGAGTCCGCGTTCGCGACGGAGCTGCGCTCGTCCACGGTCGCGTCGTCCACGTCCGCGCCCGCGGCGGTGAGCGCGGAGACGGCGTCCTCGCCACCGGAGCCGCCCTCGGAGCGCTCGATCTGCCACAGGTGTGCGAGCCCCGGCAGCCGGTCGCGCACGGAGGCGACGGCCTCGGCGTGCGCGTCGGACTCGACGACGCAGGCGACCGCGCCGGAGTCGCCGAGGATCCAGGAGATCTGCTCGGGCGAGCTGGTCTCGTAGACGGGGACGGTGACCCCGCCCGCGGTCCAGATCGCGAAGTCCAGCAGCGTCCACTCGTACCGCGTGCGCGACATCAGCGCGACCCTGTCGCCCGCCTCGACGCCCGCCGCGATCAGGCCCTTCGCCACCGCCCGCACCTCGGCGAGGAACGCGGTGGCGGTCACGTCCTCCCAGCGCCCGTTCCGCTTCCGCCCGACGACGGCGACGTCCGGATGCTGCGCCGCGTTGCGGCGGATGAGATCCGTGAGGTTGCCGTCGGCGGGGACTTCGTAGAGGGCCGGAAGGCTGAACTCGCGCAAGACTGCTGCTCCTCGTCGGCGCCGGACAGGGGGCCGTCGGGGGCGGCCTCCATTGGCTCGGCCCAAGAAACGTGGGGGGTTCGGATCTTGGGAGGGGTTTGACGGCCCGGACGTTACCCATGGGTATCGCTTGCGGGATAGGGGGAGACCCCGAGATGTCTTGTGCGTCACACGCCGCGGGTCTGTTTTGTGCAGCCTAGACCAGGTGTTCGGTGACTCGACAGTATCGTCCGGACGCGGAATGCCGGGCCCTCTGCCGGACGCGCAGGTCAGACGGTGTGCGGGCGGGGAATCCCGGTGCTCGACGGGTGAGCGGCGTGCGTACGCTGACGTCATGCGTGTCCATGTGGTGAGCGACGTACACGGCAACAGCAAGGACCTCGCGCGCGCCGGGGACGGGGCCGACGCGCTCGTGTGCCTGGGCGACCTGATCCTCTTCCTCGACTACGCCGACCACTCGCGCGGCATCTTCCCCGACCTGTTCGGGGTGGAGAACGCGGACCGGATCGTCGCGCTGCGCACCGAGCGCCGCTTCGAGGAGGCCCGCGAGCTGTCGCGGCGGCTGTGGGCGGACGTGGACCGCGCGGCCGTGACGGAGGAGGCGGTGCGCAGGCAGTACGCGGAACTCTTCGCGGCCTTCCCCGAGCCGACGTACGCCACGTACGGCAATGTCGACATGCCGCCCCTCTGGCCCGAGTACGCGGGCCCGGGCACCACCGTGCTGGACGGCGAGACCGTCGAGATCGGCGGCTGGCGCTTCGGCTTCGTCGGCGGCGGGCTGCGCACCCCGATGCGTACGCCCTTCGAGATCGACGACGAGACGTACGCCGCGAAGATCGCCGCGCTCGGCGCGATCGACGTGCTGTGCACCCACATCCCGCCCGACGTGCCGGATCTCTGCTACGACACCGTCGCCCGCCGCTTCGAGCGCGGCAGCGCGGCGCTCGTGGACGCGATCCACGAGCTGCGCCCGCGCTACCACGTCTTCGGCCACGTCCATCAGCCGCTCGTGCGGCGCATGCGGATCGGCGCCACCGAGTGCGTCAACGTCGGGCACTTCAACGCGACCGGTACCCCCTGGGTGCTGGAGTGGTGACCGCCGACGCGGCGGCCCCTCCGGCCGCGCGGTAGCCTTCCACGGCAGAACCGGAGTACCGGGCGCCAGGGGATCGCAGCAAATCGGAGGGCCATCGCGATGGCGGAACACACCAGCTCTAGCATCACCGTCGACGCGGCGCCGGGCGCCGTGATGAAGGTGATCGCGGACTTCCCCCGCTACCCGGAGTGGGCGGGCGAGGTCAAGGAGGCGGAGGTGCTCGGCGAGGACGCCGAGGGCCACGCCGAGCAGGTACGCCTGCTGCTGGACGCCGGAGCGATCAAGGACGAGCACACCCTCGCGTACGAGTGGATCTCCGGGCCCGGCACCGGCGGCGAGATCAACGAGGTGCGCTGGTCGCTCGTGAAGTCGCAGATGCTGCGCTCCCTCGACGGCGCCTACCACGTCACGCCGCTGGAGAACGGCTCGCGCACCGAGGTCACCTACCGCCTCACGGTCGACGTCAAGATCCCGATGCTCGGGATGATCAAGCGCAAGGCCGAGAAGGTCATCATCGACCGTGCCCTCGACGGGCTGAAGAAGCGCGTGGAGTCGGGCGCGGGCGAGGGCGAGGGCTCCGCGGGGAGCGGGGCCGAGAGCTGAGCGAGGCCGAGCCCGAGCGCGAGCCCGACGGGGCGCTGCCGCAGACGATCCTCGTCACCGGCGCGGGCGGCTCCGGACGTACGACCATCGCCGCGGCCACCGCCTGCGCCGCCGCCGCACAGGGCCAGCGCGTCCTGCTGGCCAGCGCCGAGCCGTTGACACGGCTGCGCGCCCTGCTGGGCGAGACCGGTACTGACGCCGGTCCCGCTCCCGGCCCGACCGCGGGACCGCCCACCGCACCCGCCTCCGGCGGCAGCGGACCGGACGGCGCCTCCGGCCCGACCACCGGGCCGTCCGACGACGCTCCCGGCCCAGGCACCGTCATGCCCGGCCCCTCGGGCTCCGGCACCGGGCCGCCCGGCGGTGCTTCTGGCTCCGGCGCGCTCACTCCCGGCATGCCCGCTGCCCAGGGCTCCGGCGCCGGGGCAACCGGGGGCACGGCCGGCACGGACAGCGCGTCGCCCGACGCCCGTGGCACGGGCACGCCCAGTGCTTCTGGCTCCGGCGCCGGGGCGACCGGCGGCACGTCCGGCACGGACAGCGCGCCGCCCGGCGCCCATGCCTCGGGCACCAGCGGCGAGGCGGCTTCCGGGGCCTCCGGCTCTCCGGGCGTTCCCGGCACCGGGCCGTCCGGCGGCACCTCCGGCACCGGTACGTCCGACGCTCCTGGTACCGGGTCGCCCGGCGATGCCTCCGGCAGCGGTGCCGGGGCGGCCGGCTCCGGCCCGTCCGGTACCGGCCCCCAAGCCATGGGCGGTCCCGGTGAACCCGTAGCCGTTCGGGCCGTGCCCGGGCTGTGGCTCGCGCGGGTCGACGCCGGGGAGGAGTTCCGTACGCGGGCCGCCGCGCTTCAGGAGCGCGGCAAGGCCGCGCTCGACCTGCTCGGCACGTCCCCGCTCGACGGGGAGGAGCTGACGGAGCTGCCCGGCGCCGAGACGTTCGCGCTGCTGCACGCGCTGCGCCACGCGCGCTCCGCCGACTGGGACCTGATCGTCATCGATCTGCCGCCCACCCCGCACGGGCTCAACGCGCTCGTGCTGCCCGAGCAGTTGCGGCGCTATCTGCGCCGTCTCGTGCCGCCCGAGCGGCAGGCCGCGCGGGCCCTGCGCCCGCTGCTCGCCCAGCTCGCCGGGGCCCCGGCGCCGGGGCCGTGGCTGTACGAGGCGACGGGGCGCTGGGAGAGCGAACTCGCGGTGGTGCAGGACATCGTGGAGTCCCCGCACACGGCCGTACGGCTCGTCGCCGAGCCCGGCCCGCTGGCCTCCGACGCGCTGCGCGTGGCGCGGGCCGGACTGCGGCTGCACGGGCTGGCGCTGGAGGCCGTCGTCGCCAACCGGCTGCTGCCGACGGGCTCCGCCGACCCCTGGCTCGCCTCGCTCTCCGGGCAGCAGCAGGACGTGCTCAAGGAGCTGCGCGCGACCTGTGAGGCCGAGGGCGTGCCGCTGTGCGAACTGCCGCACCTGGGGCGCGATCCGCGCGGCCCCGAGGACCTCGCCGCGCTCGCGGGCGCGGCCCGCGCCACCGCCTCGCAGGTGCCGGACCCGCAGGGCCCGGCGCGGCACGGCTGGGTCGAGGACCGTCTCGACGCCGACGGCCACCTCGTCTGGCGGCTGCCGATGCCCGGGGCCGAGCGCGGCGAGCTGGAGCTGGTGCGGCGCGGGGACGAACTGATCGTCGGCGTCGGCCCGTACCGCCGTGTGCTGCCGCTGCCCTCGGCGCTGCGCCGCTGCCGGGTCGCGGGCGCGGGGCTGCGCGGGGGCGAACTGCGGGTCCGTTTCCGGCCCGATCCCGACCTCTGGCCTTCGGGGCGCTGAGGGCGGGCGGTCAAGTAACCTCGGTTGAGTCCCAGGAAACTGCGAGGAGACCGCCATGAGCGACGACGTCGAGCGCCCCCTCACCGACCCCGCGTCGCGGCCCGACCCCGACGCCTGGGCGACGGCCTGCGAAGAGGATCTCACCGCCGAGAAGGCCCGCCGCCGCGCGCAGTACGGGCCGCCGCCCACCAACGCCGCGGAGGAGCTGCGCCGTCTCGCCGACGCCGTGACCGAGAAGGTCGCCGGGCTGAGCAAGCCGCTCGGCGGTGCGATGGCCTCGGCGGCGGCGCAGGGCGTGGCCCAGCAGCTGATCGCGCAGGCCAAGGCGTCGATCGAGCCGGTGGTGGCCCGTAATCCGCAGCTCTTCGACCACCTCGCCGCCGCGGGCAACGAGCTGCTGGCCGCCTACCGCTCCGCCGTCCACGACGCCGAGCGCCGCTGGACGTCCGAGGGCACCGGCGGTACCGGCGGCACCAGCGGCACGGACCCGCGCGACGAGCACGTGGAGCTGGACGAGCCCGTCGAGTTCGAGGCGCCCGCGAAGGCGGAGGAGCGCGTGGAGCTGGACGACCTCGACGACCATCCGGACGACCCCCGCGACGACAGCCTCTGACCTCGGCGTCCCGCCCTGCCACAAGCGGGACTGAACCCGCCGCACGAGGCAGCTCCGGTACGGTTGTCGGCGGCGGGGTCAGACCGGATAACCGAGGGACACATGGGACTCACTATCGGCGTCGACATCGGCGGCACCAAGATCGCGGCAGGCGTTGTCGACGAAGAAGGCACCATCCTCGAAACGAGCACGGTGCCGACGCCGCCCACCCCCGACGCCGTCATCGACGCGATCGCGGACGCGGTCCGCCAGGCGAGCTCCTCCTACGAGGTCGAAGCGGTCGGCATCGGAGCGCCGGGTTACGTGGACGACAAGCGCGCCACTGTGCTCTTCACCCCCAACCTGAGCTGGCGGCACGAGGCGCTCAAGGACAAGGTCGAGCAGCGCATCGATGTCCCGGTGGTGATCGAGAACGACGCGAACGCCGCGGCCTGGGGCGAGTACAAGTTCGGCGTGGGCACGGGCCACGGCGAGGTCGTCTGCATCACCATCGGCACGGGCCTGGGCGGCGGCGTCATCATCGGCGGCAAGCTGCACCGCGGACGCTTCGGCGTGGCCGCCGAGTTCGGCCACATCCGCATGGTGCCGGACGGCCTGCTGTGCGGCTGCGGCAACCAGGGCTGCTGGGAGCAGTACGCCTCGGGCCGCGCCCTGCTCCGTTACGCGCAGCAGCGGGCCTCCGCCACCCCGGAGGCCGCCGAGATCCTGCTCGGCCTCGGCGACGGCACCACCGAGGGCATCGAGGGCAAGCACATCAGCGAGGCCGCGCGGCAGGGCGACCCCGTCGCGATCGACTCCTTCCGGGAGCTGGCCCGCTGGGCGGGTGCGGGCCTGGCCGACCTGGCCTCGCTCTTCGACCCGGGCGCGTTCATCGTCGGCGGCGGTGTCTCCGACGAGGGTGAGCTGGTGCTCGACCCGATCCGCAAGTCGTACCGCCGCTGGCTCGTCGGCAGCCGCTGGCGCCCGCACGCCGAGGTGCTCGCCGCCCAACTCGGCAACAAGGCGGGAATGGTGGGCGTGGCGGACCTGGCCCGACAGGGCTGAGACTGCGGAAGGGCTGAGCACCCATGACCACTCCACCGACCGATCTGCCGTCCTCCCGGACCGAGCCGGACGGTTCGGCCGTCGTCCGGCTGCTCAGCTACAACATCCGCTCCCTGCGCGACGACAAGGGGGCGCTCGCCCGGGTCATCCGGGCCTGCGCCCCCGACGTCCTCTGCGTGCAGGAGGCGCCCCGCTTCTTCCGCTGGCGCAAGTACGCCTCGCGGCTCGCCATGGCGACCGACCTGCACTACGTCACGGGCGGCGCCCCCGCGAGCGGCCCGATGATCCTCTCCTCCCTGCGCCCGCACGTGGAGCGCGTGGAGGACGTGCTGCTGCCCCGTACGCCGGGGCTGCACCAGCGCGGCTTCGCGACGGCCGTCCTGCGCTTCGGCACGGCGGCGCGGCTCGGCGTGCTGAGCTGCCACCTGAGCCTCCAGAGCCGCGAGCGGTACGAGCAGGGGGGCATGCTCCTGGAGCGGCTCCGCGCCCTCGGTCCGTACGCCGTCGCCGCGGGTGACCTCAACGACCGCCCCAAGGGCCGTACGTTCCGCCGCCTGGCCGGAGAGCTCCAGGATGGCTGGGCCACGGCGCCCTGGGGTTCCGAGATGACCTCGGAACCCCGTGATCCGCATCAGCGGATCGACGCGGTGTTCGCCACGGGCGGCGTGGAAGTGCTGGGGTGTGGGGTGCCGGTGGGCTTGCCCGGCGTGGAAGAGCGTGACCTCTTCTCGGCCACGGACCACCTTCCGGTACTGGCCGCACTCCGCGTGCCCCCTGCTTGAGCCTGTGCAGGGGGTGCCCCTGCCTGTGCGTCGCAGGCTGCGGGTGCGTCGTCGTTGCGCGCGCAGTTCCCCGCGCCCCTGACGGGGCACGTCTCGATGAGGCCGTCATTTCAGGGGCGCGGGGAACTGCGCGACAAGCCACGACGCACCCGCAGCCCGCGAAGCACGGGACGGGGCACCCCGAACCCGGCACTGTTAGACGACGGCGCCTCTCCCCGGATCGTCCCAGTCGTCGTCGTCACGGCCATCGCGCATCCGCGCAACCAGCGTGGCGAAGCCGCCCAGGAAGCCGCCGACACCGAGCGTGATGATCCACCACGTCAGCTGGACCTGGAAGAGGATCGCGCCGAGCAGCAGCAGCGGTCCGCCCAGCACCGCGAGCCAGGCGAACTTGGTCGTGACGTCGGTCTCCGGCAGCGGCGGCGGCTCGGGCGGCACGAAGTGGCCCTCGTCCCCGTCGTCGTCCGGGCCGTCCCAGTCGCGGGGGCCCGTGCCCGCCGCGTACACCGTGAAGCTGCGCACCGGAGGGTCGCTCTCCGGCTTGGTGAGGGTGTCGCCGTCGGGCTCGGAACCGGTCTCGGAGCCGGTCTCGGGACCGCCCTCGGAACCGGCCTCGGAGCCCGATTCGGGGCTCGGGTCGGAGTCGACGGCGGCATCGTCAGAGGGCTCCTCGCCGTACGCCGCGACGATCTCCGCCCAGGCCGCCTCCTCGTCCGGAGGCAGCGTGGGCTCGCGGCGGGCCCCGTCCGGGGTCTCGTCGTCGCCGCGCTCCGCGTCCGGGTCACGCTCCGTCACTTGCCGCCCTCTTCGCCGTCAGCCGGGTGATGAATCCGTACGAGTCCGCGAAGATGGTCTCCGCGTCATGGTCCAGCGTGGCCACGTGATAGCTGCGCTCCAGCACGGTCTCCGTCACGTCCACCGAGGAGACCTTGCCGAGCACGAGGCCCGAGTCGCTCGGGGGCACCACATGATCGGTCCTGCTGTGCAGCACCAGCAACGGCTGGGTCACCTGCGGCAGTTCAGCGCGTACGACCCGCGAGAAATTCCGCACCTCGTACGCGGCACGGGTCGGCACCCGCTCGTACCCCACCTCGGCGGAGCCCTCCTTGGCGATGTCGCTCGCGATGCCCTTCGCCGAGCGCAGCACATGGCGGCCCAGCGGCAGCAGATAGCCCTCCAGCCGGGGGAAGGTCGCCATCGGGTTCACCACCACGACGCCGGTGACGTCGGCGCCGTGCCGGGCGGCGAGCCGGAGGGCGAGGGCGCCGCCCATCGACAGGCCGAAGACGAAGACCCGCTCGCAGCGCTCCTTGAGCAGCCGCAGCTCGCGGTCCACCGTCGCGTACCAGTCCTCCCAGCCCGTCAGCTCCAGGTCCTCCCAGCGCGTGCCGTGCCCGGGCAGGAGCGGCAGGGAGACGGTCAGGCCGCGGTCGGCGAGGTGGTCGGCCCAGGGTCGCAGCGATTGCGGGGTACCCGTGAAGCCGTGACAGAGCAGCACACCCACCTCGGACGATCCGTCGCGCCGCAGTGGCTCGGCACCGGGAAGGATGGGGGACACGGTGGGCCTCCAGGGGCTCGTCAGGGGCCGACTGCTGGGTCGGGGGAGGTGCTGCCACCCTACTTGCGCGGTCGGGCGCCGGGTAGCTCCGATGAGTGCTCCGGGGCCGGGCGAGATAGGGTCAAGACGTCAGACACAGGAGGTCCAGGTTGTTCTACGGCGCGATGAAGCTCTCTGTGGGCAATGCCCTGAAGCTCACGTTCCGGCCGTGGGTCGAGGGCTTGGAGAACATTCCGGACGAGGGGCCGGCGATCCTCGCGAGCAACCATCTCTCGTTCTCCGACTCGTTCTTCCTCCCGGCCGTGCTCGACCGGAAGGTCACCTTCATCGCCAAGGCGGAGTACTTCACCTCGCCGGGCGTGAAGGGCAAGCTGACCGCCGCGTTCTTCAAGGGCGTCGGCCAGCTCCCCGTGGACCGCTCGGGCGTACGGGGCGCGGGCGAGGCCGCGATCAAGAGCGGGCTCGAAGTGCTGGAGCGCGGTGAGCTGTTCGGCATCTACCCCGAGGGCACGCGCTCGCCCGACGGGCGTCTCTACCGGGGCAAGCCCGGCGGCCTGGCCCGCCTCGCGCTGCGCTCGGGCGCGCCGGTCATCCCCGTCGCCATGGTCGACACCGAGAAGATCCAGCCCCCGGGCAAGGTCGTCCCCAAGGTGATGCGTCCGGGCATCCGGATCGGGGAGCCGCTCGACTTCAGCCGCTACCAGGGGATGGACAACGACCGCTTCATCCAGCGCGCGGTCACCGACGAGGTGATGTACGCGATTCTCCGCCTCTCCGGGCAGGAGTACGTGGACATGTACGCGACGGCCGCCAAGCGCCAGATCGCCGAGGCCGCGAAGCGCGAGGCGGAGGCGGAGAAGGCCGAGAAGGCGGAGCGGGCCGAGGCCGAGAAGGCGCAGCAGGCGGAGAAGGCTGAGAAGGCCGGGGAGCCGGGGAAGACCGACCGGGCGGCATAGCCGCGCCCGTACCGGCGGCGAGCGGGAACAGCAGGTCAGAGGGGGGAGCGTCGATGGCGACGCAGCGGTTGAAGGGCGCCGGGGGAGCCGGGGGCGGCGGAGGCGTCCGGAAGATGTCGGTCGAGCAGCCGCTCTGGCACGCCCTGACCGGCTACCGCGTGCTGACGCTGACGTACGCGCTGGTCGTCTTCTCCTGGGAGTTCGACGACTACACCAGCCCCGTGGCCGGCGCCGTCTACCTGGGCGCCCTGACCGTATGGACGCTGCTCACGCTCCGTCGCGTCTCCTCGGCCCGCCGCTGCACCCGGCCGTTCCTCGCCGCCGACATGGCCTTCGGGCTGGCCGGCATCCTGATGTCCCCGCTGATCGACACCCACGACAAGGTCGGCCCGACGCTCCCGTCGATCTGGGTCGCGGGCCCGGTGCTCGCCTTCGCGCTGAAGGGCGGCTGGCGCTGGGCGGCGGGCGCCTCGCTGCTGGTCGGCGTGGCGAACGTGATCGAGCGGGGCGCCGTCACCCGCCCCACCCTCCACAACGTGCTGCTGGTCTGCGTCGCGAGCGTCGCGATCGGCTACGTCGTGGAGGTGGCCCGGGACAGTGAGCGGACGCTGGCCCGCGCCCTCCAGATCGAGGCCGCGACGCGGGAGCGGGAGCGGCTGGCCCGCGACATCCACGACAGCGTCCTCCAGGTCCTGGCCATGGTCCAGCGCCGCGGCACCGCGCTCGGCGGCGAGGCGGCCGAGCTGGGGCGGCTGGCGGGGGAGCAGGAGGTCGCGCTGCGCACGCTGGTGTCCAGCGGGGTGATCCCCCGGCAGGGCGACGAGGGAGGCCCGCCGGACGGCGGGGACGGAGGATCCGCCGCCGTGCCCGTACGGGCGGGGAGCGAGGCCGGAAGCGCGGGGGACACCGCCGGGGACACGGTGCTCTGCGACGTACGGACGCTGCTCTCGGCGCACTCCGCCGCGCGCGTCTCGTTCGCCGAGCCGGGCATGCCCGTGGAGCTGCCCTCGGGCGTCGCGGAGGAGCTGGCGGCGGCCGTCAGCGCCGCGCTGGACAACGTACGCAGGCACGCCGGGGGCCCCGGCGGGCAGGAGGCCCAGGCGTGGATCCTGCTGGAGGACGAGCCGGACGAGGTCGTCGTCACCGTGCGCGACGACGGCCCCGGCATCCCGCTGGGGCGCCTCGCGGACGCCGAGGCGGAGGGCCGGATGGGCGTCGCGCTCTCGATCCGGGGGCGGCTGCGTGACCTGGGCGGCAGCGCCGAGCTGGTGTCCGTTCCGGGGCAGGGGACCGAAGTCGAGCTGAGGGTGCCGAAGAGATGACAGAGGAAGCGGCGGAGAAGCCCGTGAAGCCCGTGAAGGTCATGGTGGTCGACGACCACCCGATGTGGCGGGACGCGGTCGCGCGTGACCTGGGCGAGGCCGGGTTCGAGGTCGTCGCCACGGCGAGCGACGGGCTCCAGGCGGTGCGCCGGGCCCTCGCGGCCGGGCCCGACGTGCTGGTGCTGGACCTGAACCTGCCGGGGAAGCCCGGCGTCGAGGTCTGCCGCGAGCTGGTCGGCTCGGGCACGGGCCCGCGCGTGCTGGTCCTCTCGGCGAGCGGCGAGCACGCGGACGTCCTGGAGGCCGTGAAGTCCGGCGCCACCGGCTATCTGGTGAAGTCGGCGAGCACGGAGGAGCTGCTGGACGCCGTGCGCAGGACGGCCGTCGGCGACCCCGTCTTCACCCCGGGGCTGGCGGGGCTGGTCCTCGGCGAGTACCGCAGGCTGGCCGCCGACCCGGCGCCGTCCGCGCCGGACAAGCCCGCCGTGCCGCAGCTCACCGAGCGGGAGACGGAGGTGCTGCGGCTCGTCGCCAAGGGCCTCAGCTACAAGCAGATCGCCGAGCGCCTGGTGATCTCGCACCGCACGGTGCAGAACCATGTGCAGAACACCCTCGGCAAGCTCCAGTTGCACAACCGCGTGGAGCTGGTGCGGTACGCGATCGAGCGCGGTCTCGACGAGGAGTGAGCCGCGCGTGTGCACGTCAGACGTGCACACCTGTCCTTCGTACGGGTGATTGCTGATCACCAACTCCCCCTCTCTCCCAAGGAATTCCGCTTCGCGCGGCATCCCCTGTGACGTGGATCACCGTTAGCGTGGCCGCAGTTGCGTCCACGCGGAGAAGGGAGACCCCATGCGGGTCGGAGTGCTGACCGGCGGCGGTGACTGCCCCGGTCTCAATGCGGTCATGCGGGCCGTGGTCCGTAAGGGAGTCCAGCGTTACGAGATGGACTTCGTAGGCTTCCGTGACGGCTGGCGCGGCCCCCTGGAGGGGGACACGGCCCAGCTCGACATCCCGGCGGTCCGCGGCATGCTGCCGCGCGGCGGCACGCTGCTCGGCTCCTCGCGTACCAACCCCTTCAAAGAGGAGAACGGCGTCCGCCGTATCAAGGAGAACCTCGCCAAGCACGAGGTGGACGCGCTGATCGCCATCGGCGGCGAGGACACCCTCGGGGTGGCCGCGAAGCTCACCGACGAGTACGGGATCCGGTGCGTCGGCGTCCCCAAGACGATTGACAACGATCTCTCCGCGACCGATTACACCTTCGGTTTCAACACCGCGGTCACCGTCGCCACCGAGGCCATCGACCGCCTGCACACCACCGCCGAGTCCCACATGCGCGTCCTCGTGGTCGAGGTGATGGGCCGCCACGCGGGCTGGATCGCGCTCCACTCGGGCCTGGCGGGCGGGGCGAACTGCATCCTGATCCCCGAGCAGCGCTTCGACATCGAGCAGGTCTGCGCCTGGGTCACCTCCCGCTTCAAGGCGAGTTACGCGCCGATCGTCGTCGTCGCCGAGGGTGCGATGCCGAAGGGCGGCGAGATGGTCCTCAAGGACGGCTCCACCGACTCCTTCGGCCATGTCCGGCTCTCCGGCGTCGGCGAGTGGCTGTCCAAGGAGATCGAGAGCCGCACGGGCAAGGAGGCGCGGACGACGGTGCTGGGCCACATCCAGCGCGGCGGCACGCCCAGCGCGTTCGACCGCTGGCTCGCCACCCGCTTCGGGCTCCACGCGATCGACGCCGTCAAGGACGAGGCGTGGGGCACGATGGTCGCCCTGCGCGGCACGGACATCGTCCGGGTGCCGCTCTCCAAGGCCACGGAGAAGCTGAAGACGGTCGACCCGGAGCTGTACGAGGAGGCGGGAGTCTTCTTCGGCTGAGCGCGTCTTCGGCTGAGCGCGGCCGGGACCGGGGTGGGGCCCACCGCGGGCGTCCGCCCCGGGCGCCACCCCTGCCGGGCACGTAGAGTGCGACGTATCGGCTGAATTGCACCCCTTCCCGGAGGGAATCCGCCCGTGGACATCCTCGCCTTCGGCGTCCAGCAGGACGAGCGCCCGCTGCTGGAGCGCGCGTTCCAGCAGCGCCAGCTCCACGCGCGCTGCGTGGACGTGTTCATGAACCACGACACGGCGCCCCTCGCGGCGGGCCACGAGGTCATCTCGGTGAGCGTCAACGCGGACCTGGACGCCGACACCCTCCGCGCCCTCGCCAAGGGCGGCACCCGGATGATCGCCCAGCGGGCCACCGGCTTCAACAACATCGCGCTGGACACGGCGGCCGAGCTGGGCATGACGGTCGCCCGGGTGTCGTACTACTCGCCGTTCGCGGTCGCGGAGTTCGCCTGGGCCCTGGCGATGGCCGTGAACCGCAGGGTCGTCCGCGCGGCCCGCCGCACCCGCGAGTTCGACTTCCGGCTGGACGGCCTGATGGGCCGCGACATGCACGGCCGTACGGTCGGCGTCATCGGCACCGGCAAGATCGGCGAGGCGTTCACCCGCATCGCGCACGGCTTCGGGATGAACCTGCTGGGCTGGGACGTCGCGGAGAACCCGGCCTGCGTGGAGCTCGGCATGCGCTACGTCGAGCTGCCCCGCCTCCTCGCCGACGCCGACCTGCTCAGCCTGCACGTCCCCCTGCTGTCCGACACCCACCACCTCATCGACGGCCCCGCGCTCCGCTCCATGAAGGACGACGCGCTGCTGATCAACTCCAGCCGGGGCGGTCTCGTGGACACCGAGGCGCTGGTCGAGGAGCTGCGCCAGGGCCGCTTCTCCGGCGTGGGCCTGGATGTGTACGAGGCGGAGTCGGGCCTCTTCTTCCTCGACCGCTCGCTCGACGTGGTCCAGGACGACGTCCTCGCCCGCCTGATGACGTTCAGCAATGTGCTGGTCACCTCGCACCAGGCGTACTACACGACGGACGCGGTCGGCCAGATCGTCGACACCACGGTGAGCAACGTGGAGGACTATCTGGCCGGCCGCACCAGCGCCAACGTCCTCACCGCACCAGGACAGCCTCCAGCAGCTCAGCGGTGATCCCGGCCCCGTCCAGCGTCAGCACCGACTCGGGGTGGAACTGCACCCCTGCGAAGCCGGGCCCGCGCAGCGCGTGCACCTCGCCGCTCGCCGGGTCGCGGCTCAGCTCGACGCGGTGCAGGGACAGCTCCTCGGCGGCCTCGTCGTCGCACCGGGCGGTGTACGAGTTGTAGAAGCCGACGGTCTCGGGCCGCCCGAAGAGGTCGATCCGCTCCTGCGCCCCCTGGTACGGCCGCTCCTTCCGTACGAGATCGAGCCCCAGCTCGGCGGCGAGCAGCTCATGCCCGAGGCAGACGCCCAGCAGGCCGTGGCGGTGCCCGCGCACCAGCTCGGCGGCGAGCCCGCGCAGCAGCCGCATCTTCGGATCGGCCAGGTCACGCGGGTCGCCGGGCCCCGGCCCGAGCACCACGGGACCCTCGTGCGCCGTCGCCGCCTCGCGCAGGCCCGGGGCGTCGTAGCGCCGTACGGTCACCGCGTGGCCCGAGGACCTCAGCAGATGGGCGAGCATCGAGGTGAAGGTGTCCTCGCCGTCCACGACGAGGACCTCCCGCGCGTCCCCCTCCGGGGTCTGCGGCGCTCCCGTCCGCATCCGCAGCCAGAACGGCGCCAGACCGGCCCGCCGCTCCTCCAGCGCCGCCTGCACACGCGGGTCGTCCGCGAGCCGGACCCGGGCGCGCGCGTCCCGGGGGCGCCCCTCGCGCACACCGAGCGCCGCCAGTACCCCGGCCGCCTTGGCGTGCGTCTCGGCGACCTCGTTCGCCGGGTCCGAGGCGCGCACCAGCGTGGCCCCGACCGGGACCCGCAGCCGTCCCGTCGCCGTGTCGATGTCGGCGGCGCGGATGAGGATGGGGGAGTCCAGCGTCTGCGCGCCGCCCGCGTCCCGCCCGACGAGGGCCAGCGCCCCCGCGTAGTAGCCGCGACCGCCCCTCTCGTGCCGCTCGATCACCCGGCAGGCGTTCTCCACGGGCGAGCCCGTCACGGTCGCCGCGAACATCGTCTCGCGCAGCACGTCGCGCACGTCGAGCGTGCTCTTGCCGCGCAGCTCGTACTCGGTGTGCGCCAGGTGCGCCATCTCCTTCAGCCGGGGCCCGACGACGACGCCGCCCTCGTCGCCGACGGTGCACATCATCTTCAGCTCCTCGTCGACGACCATGGACAGCTCCTCGCTCTCCTTGCGGTCGTCCAGGAACTCCAGCAGCCCCTCGACGCTCGGCCCTTCGGGTGGATACCGGTAGGTCCCACTGATCGGGTTCATCACGACGGTCCCGCCGCTCATCCGTACGTGCACCTCGGGGCTGGCGCCCAGGAGGACGCGGTCCCCGGTGTGCACGACGAACGTCCAGTACGCGCCCTGCTCGCCGCGCAGCAGCCGCCGGAAGAGCGCGAGCGCGTCGGCCCGCGAGAAGCCGGGGACGGTGCCGACGGTGCCCTCGAAGGTGCGGCGCACGACGAAGTTCGCGCCCTCGCCCGTGCCGATCTCGTCCTCGACGACGCGGCGCACGATCTCCTCGTACGCGCCGTCGTCCACGTCGAAGGCGCCGCCTTCCACGTGGACGCTGTGCGCGGGCAGCGCGTCCAGCACGGCGCCGAGCGGCAGTTCATGCCGCTCCTCCACGGCGAGCACGGAGAGCGGAGTGCCGTCGTCCGTCACGTCGAACCCACGCTCCCGGATCTGCCGGAACGGTACGAGCGCGAGCGCGCCGCCGTCGTCCACGGGGATCTCAGCGAGCCGTTCCCTCGTGTGCACGGGGCCGGTCAACAGCTCGACGGTATCGGCCTCGCGGCCGGGCGTACGCCTGCGGAGCAGGGCGAAGGGTGGAGCGTCGTCGCTGGTCAGACGGTTGATGAGAGTGGTGGTGCGGTCCATGGGCGGGTTCCTTCACGTGGGGAGGAACGGCCGCCGAACACGAAAAAGGCCGCCCCTCGGGCGGCCTGCCTGTACTGCGGTGCTCAGCGCACGCGCATGCCGGGATGGGCCGCCACCTGAGCGGGCCACCACCAGTTCATGTTCACGAGCGCGTGCATGCGTGCACCTTAACGGATGAGCCGAGCAGAATCTGCCCCGCGCCCCTGACGGGGCACGCCCCACCTCTCCCTCCACCCCTCTGAGCTTGGGAAGTCTGCGCAAGGCGCAGGGTTGGCAAGCGCAGCCCCCCACGCCGGGTGCTCCGGCGATAGAGCCGGGTTCGGGGTGCCCCGGGCTGTGCTTCGCGGGCTGCGAGTGCGTCGTGGCTTGTCGCGCAGTTCCTCGCGCCCCTCAGGGAGAAGGGGTGGGCTCTGGTTAGTTGTCCAGTTCCATTGGGACAGCTCGGACGCTGCGTCCGCTCTTGTCCAGGACGCGGCCCACGTGCTTGATCGTGCGGAGGACGACCGCCCGTTCGTCGATGCGCAGCGAGAGCCCGTGGAGCTCGCGCCCGATGTGGGTCTCCAGGGCGTGGACGTCATGGAGGGCCCGTAGCCAGACGTCGAGGACCAGGTTGTACGGCCCGGCCGTGATCGTGCAGAGGCGGAGTTCCGGCAGGGTACGGAGCGCCTGGGCCGCCGCCTCCAGATGCTCGGCCGGTACGGACGCGAAGTAGACGGCGGCGACCGGCGAGCCCGAGAGCGGGCGGGCCACGGTGCAGCGCAGGGAGAGCTGACGGCTCGCGGTGAGGAGCTGGAGCCTGCGGCGGGCCGTGGCCACGCTCGTACCGACGGCCGAGGCCAGCTCCGTGAGCGGCATCCGCCCGTCCTGCCCGATGGCCACGGCGATGCGCTGGTCGACCGGGGTGAGGGAAGCGAGGACCGCGGGGCGCTCGGGGGGCGGGGGCTGGAGCCGGGCCCGCTGCTGCGGGGTGAGGGCGCGCAGCCGCCACATGCTGCCCTCCCAGGGCGCCGCGGTGATGACGTGGATGCGGGTCGTACGGACGCCGGGGATGCGGGAGACGCGTTCCGAGACGTAGTCGACGAGGCGGCCCAGGTCGCGGGCGATGACGATGGCGATGAGGTCGCGGGAGCCCGAGGTCTGCTTGAGGCTCATGATCTCCGCGTCCTCGGCGAGGACACCGGAGACCTCGGCGAGGCGCGCGCCGTCGGTGATGATCTCGACGTGCGCGCGGACCGCGCCCTCGTGGCCGATCGAGAGGTAGCCGTCCACCCAGGCCGTGCCCGCGTCCCGCATCCGCTGCCAGCGGCGGGCGACGGTGACCGGGTCGACGCCGAGCACCTGGCCGAGCAGCGACCAGGGGGCGCGCGGCTGGATCTGGAGGGCGTGGAGGAGCTGGAGGTCCAGCTCGTCGAGGTCCTCCTGGGGGGCGGCAGATCCCTGCATCTCCCTGGCCTTTCCGGATCGTGCGTGTGAGAGCCCTCGGTGAATGAATCCGGCGATTTAACAGCCGGTTCATCGAGAGACCTGACCGTATCTCCAGCCCATCCCCCTCCGCGACGACAGCTGGAGTTTCTGTGACCTCCCCTGCCTCTTCCGTCCCGCTCCGGATCACCGGCGCCCGTATCGTCGACGGCACCGGCGCGGCGCCCGTGGACGACGGCGTGGTGCGTACGGGCGCGGACGGCACGCTCAGCTACGTCGGGCCCGCGGCGGGCGAGCCGCCCGTCGAGTCCGGCGTACGGACCCTCGACGTCGGGGGCCGCACCGTGCTGCCCGGGTTCATCGACACCCACGTCCACTTCTGCGCGGGCTCCTCCGCCGATCTCACCCGGCGCTTCCAGGAGGACCCGACGGTGGGCGTCTTCCGCGCCGCCGAGCGGATGCGGCTGACGCTGGACGCGGGGGTCACCACGGCCCGTGACCTGGGCGGTCTCCCGGCCGGGTTCCGCGTGGCGCAGGCCGAGGGGCTGACCGTGGGCCCGCGGATCCGTACGGCCGTACGGATCATGGGGCACACCGGCGGTCACGCCGACTACAGCACCACGTGCGGGATGGACCTCAGCGGCGGCGTCGGGGAGATCGCGGACACCGTCGACCAGGTGCGGATCTCGGTGCGCAGGCTGCTGCGCGAGGGCGCCGACGTGATCAAGCTCTGCGCGACCGGCGGCATGGGCAGCCCGCACGACCAGCCCGACGACGAGGGGCTGAGCGAGGAGGAGATCCGCGCGGTCGTGGACGAGGTCTCGCGGCACGGCGGCCGTCCCGTCGCCGCCCACGCGCAGGGCACGGCAGGCATCCTCAACGCGATCCGCGGCGGCGTGACCAGCGTCGAGCACGGTTACGGGCTGGACGCGCGGGCCCGTGAACTGGCGGGGGAGCGCGGCACGTTCGTCGTCCCGACGCTCTCCACGGTCTTCGACGGAATCGACAAGTCGACCATGGAGCCGTACCACTACGAGAAGAAGGTCCGCTGGTCCGGGATCACTCAGGAGAATATCGCCGCGGCCATCGCCGACGGCGTCCGCATCGCGCTCGGCACCGACTCCGCGATCTGTCCGCACGGCCGGAACCTGCGCGAGCTGATCCATCTGGTGACCCTCGGGATGTCCCCGCTCGACGCGATCACCGCGGGCACCCGCAGCGCCGCCGAGCTGCTCGGCCTCGACGACCGGATCGGCACCCTCGCCGCGGGTAAGGAGGCCGACCTCGTGGTCTGCGACGGGGACCCGCTCGCCGACATCTCCGTCCTCGCCGACCCCGCGCGGATCGCGTACGTCCTCCAGGGCGGCACCGTCCGTAAGAACCTGCTGCCCGCGCAGCCCGCCGAGAGAGGCTAGCGACGACGATGGCCAGGACGATGGAGAAGGCCCCGCCGGGCGGCGGCACCCTGCTCGACAAGGCGCTCGGCCTGATCGAGCGCGGCGGCAACCGGCTGCCGCATCCGTTCTACCTGTTCACCGGCATCTTCGCGGTGCTCGCCGTCGCCTCCACCGCGCTGGCGGTGGCGGGCGCGACCGTGACGGTGCCGGGCTCGGACAAGACGCTGGAGATCCACGGCCTCCTCACGGGCGAGGGCGTCCAGTGGCTGCTGGCGAACCTCATCCCGAACTTCACCGGCTTCCCCTCGCTGGGGACCGTGCTGCTGATGATGATGGCGGTCGGCGTCGCGGAGAGGACGGGGCTGCTGGAGGCGGCCGTACGCATCAGCATCGCGCGCACTCCGGCCCGCTTCCTTCCGTATGTGATCGCTTTCGTGGCCTGTCAGGCGCACCTGATGAGCGACATCGCCATCATCGTGATCCCGCCGCTCGCCGCGCTCGCCTTCCGCGCCGCCGGGCGGAACCCCGTCGCGGGCCTCATCGGCGCCTTCGCCTCCGTCTGCGCCGGATACGCGGCGGGCTTCACCATCGGCGCCCTCGACGCGCTCTACGTCGGCATCACGGAGAAGGCCGCCGCCGTCCTGCCGGACGCGCCGGGCGTCGAGACCCACATACTGATCAACTACTTCTTCACCGCGACCGCCAGCGCCCTGCTCGGCCTCCTCGGCGGCTTCCTCACCGCGCGCGTCCTGGAACCCCGGCTGCCGCAGCCCACGGGCGACGGCGTCACGGACCCGGAGACCGAGGACGCGACGGGCGGCACCCCCGAGGGAGCCGCGCAGGCCGGAGAGGTCAGCACGGCCGTCACGGCCCCGGAGAAGCGCGGCCTGCTGCGCGCGCTGCTCGCCGTCGGCGCGTACGGCGTGGCCGTCGTCGTCTGCTGGCTGCTCCCCGGCAGCCCGCTGCGCGGCGAGGGCGGCGCGCTCGTGCCCTCGCCGGTGCTGGACGGGGTGGTGCCGCTGCTCTTCGTCGCCTTCCTGCTCGGCGGCGTGGTGTACGGCGTGAGCGTCGGCACCCTGCGCGGCGCCGACGACGTCCCGAAGATCATGGCCCAGTCCGTCACCGGGATGTCCGGCTACATCGTGCTCATCTTCATGATCAGCCAGGTCATCGGGGTCTTCGAATGGTCGAACGTCGGCACGCTGCTCGCGGTCAAGGCCGCGGCCCTGCTGAAGGCGGCGGGCCTGACAGGCTTCCTGGGCGTCCTCCTCTTCGTCCTGCTCGTCTGCGTCCTCAACCTCTTCATCACCTCGGGCTCGGCCCTGTGGTCGCTGATGGCGCCCGTCTTCGTACCGACGTTCATGCTGCTCGGACTGGAGCCCGCGCTGACCCAGGCCGCGTTCCGGATCGGCGACTCGGCGACGCAGATGATCACTCCGATGAACCCGTACCTCTTCCTCGCGCTCGCCCTGCTGCGGCGGTACGAGCCCGAGGCGCGGCTCGGCACCCTGCTCTCGCGGCTGGCTGTCTTCACCGTGCCGTTCCTGATCGCCTGGCTGGCGGTGCTCGGGATCTTCTACTTCGCCGATCTCCCGCTGGGCCCGGGATCCGGCGTCCATCTCCCGGCGAGGCCGTGATGCCGGTCTCGTATCGCGGTCAGGGGGACGGAGACGCCCGAAAACCCCGTAATCTTTACCGCGTGACTGTGAACGCCAACACCGACGCCGGTGCCCACACCTGGCGAGACCTTCCCGCGGCACAGCAGCCCGACTGGCCGGACCACGAGGCTCTGCGCGAGACGCTCGCGGAGCTGGAGTCCTATCCGCCGCTCGTCTTCGCCGGCGAGTGCGACCAGTTGCGTGCCCGGCTGGGCGCGGTCGCGCGCGGTGAGGCGTTCCTGCTCCAGGGCGGTGACTGCGCCGAGGCATTCGACCAGGTCAGCGCCGAGCACATCCGGAACAAGCTGAAGACGCTGCTCCAGATGGGCGCCGTGCTGACCTACGCCGGGTCCGTCCCGGTCGTGAAGGTCGGCCGGATCGCCGGGCAGTACAGCAAGCCCCGCTCGAAGCCGACGGAGACCCGCGACGGCGTCACCCTGCCGACGTACCGGGGCGACTCGGTGAACGGGTTCGACTTCACGCCGGAGGCGCGTACGCCCGATCCGGAGCGGCTGAAGCGGATGTACCACGCCTCGGCCTCGACGCTGAACCTCGTGCGCGCCTTCACCACCGGCGGATACGCGGACCTGCGCCAGGTGCACGCCTGGAACCAGGACTTCGTGAAGAACTCCCCGTCCGGGCAGCGGTACGAGGCGCTGGCGCGCGAGATCGACCAGGCCATGAAGTTCATGCGGGCCTGCGGCACGGACCCGGAGGAGCTGCGCACCGTCGAGTTCTACTCGTCGCACGAGGCGCTCCTGCTCGACTACGAATCGGCGCTCACCCGCGTCGACTCCCGCAGCGGGAATCTCTACGACGTCTCAGGGCACATGGTCTGGATCGGCGAGCGTACGCGTCAACTGGACGGGGCCCACGTGGAGTTCGCCTCCCGTGTGCGCAACCCGGTCGGCGTCAAGCTGGGCCCGACGACCACCTCCGAGGAGGCGCTGGCGCTCATCGACAAGATCGACCCGGACCGCGAGCCGGGGCGCCTCACCTTCATCACGCGGATGGGTGCCGACAAGATCCGCGACCGGCTCCCCGAGCTCGTGGAGAAGGTCACGGCGTCCGGCGCCCAGGTGGCCTGGATCAGCGACCCGATGCACGGCAACACCTTCGAGGCGGCCAGCGGGCACAAGACCCGGCGCTTCGACGACGTGCTGGACGAGGTCAAGGGCTTCTTCGAGGTCCACAAGAGCCTCGGCACCCACCCGGGCGGCATCCACATGGAGCTGACCGGCGACGACGTCACGGAGTGCGTGGGCGGCGGCGACGAGATCTTCGTCGACGACCTGCACCAGCGGTACGAGACCGCGTGCGACCCCCGCCTCAACCGCAGCCAGTCCCTGGACCTGGCCTTCCTGGTCGCGGAGATGTACCGCGACCAGTAGCCGCCTGCCATGAGCGGCCGTGGGGCCCGCATCCGATGTGATGCGGGCCCCACGCGCATTTATGGACACTCCGGCCGGGGTAAGGTTAGGTTAACCTCATCGATAGTTCCCGTCCGGAGGTGACCGCGTGTACGTCTGCTCGTGCTTCGGCATCACCGAAGAGCAGGTGCGTGAGCACGCGGCGGCGGGTGCGTGCACCCCGCGCCAGATAGCCTCCGAGAGCAAGGCGGGCACCGACTGCGGCTCCTGCGTGCGCCGCATCCAGGGCCTCCTGGGCCGGGGCACCTGCCCCCGCCGCGCGGCCATGGACAAGGGGGAGCCGGCCCTGGAGCCGGTGGAATCCGTGGAGTCCGTGGAGCCGGTGGAGTCTCTGCCGGAGCGGGTTCTTACGATTCCGGCTGCTTGATCAGCTGCGAGATGTAGAGCGGCTCACCGAGCTTCTCGACCAGTTCGAGCTGGGTGTCGAGGTAGTCGATGTGGTGCTCCTCGTCCTTGAGGATGTCCTCGAAGAGCTTGGCCGAGGTGATGTCGCCCTTGGAGCGCATCAGCTCGATGCCCCGGCGCAGCCGGTCGATGGCCTCGACCTCGATCTGCCGGTCGGCCTGGAACATCTCGGTGACCGTCTGGCCGACGCGCACATGGAAGAGCCGCTGGTAGTTCGGCAGACCGTCCAGGAACAGGATCCGGTCCGTGAGCACCTCGGCGTGCTTCATCTCGTCGAACGACTCGGCCCGCGTGTACTCCGCGAGCTTCGGCCAGCCGAAGTTCTCCTGCATCTTGGCGTGCAGGAAGTACTGGTTGATCGCGGTGAGCTCGGCGGTCAACTGCTCGTTGAGGAATTCGATGACCTCGGGGTCGCCCTGCATGGTGGCGGGCTCCTTCCAGGGGGCAGGAATGTGCGAATGCTTGCGCGCGCCCGCGCATCCTCGCACCGCTTCCGCGCGCTGGTCCAGTAAGTGCAGGCTTACCGAATTTGCCCGGATTTACGACTGTGAGTGAAGGGTGAGGGGGCGGTAAGAAGCACCCCTGTCGGTCTGTCACCATGGAGACATGGGTCAACCGCAAAGCCGCGAAGGGGAGCAACCGGAGCTTCCGCCCGGGCAGCGGCTCCAGCGCGGCTGGCCGGTGACGCACTACGGACCGGTGCCGAAGTTCAAGCCCGACCGCTGGGACTTCCGGGTCTTCGGGGCCACCTCCGACGGCGACAAGCGGTCGTGGGCGCACGAGGAGTTCACCGCTCTGCCGTACGAGACGGTGGTCGCTGACCTGCACTGTGTCGCGAAGTTCAGCATGCTGGGCGCCGAATGGGGCGGCGTGCGCGCCCGCACGGTCCTGGAGCTGGCACCGCCCGCGCCGGACGTCACCCATGTGATGGTGTGGGCCGAGTACGGCTTCAGCTCGAATCTGCGGCTCGCCGACTTCGCCGCGGAGAACGTGGTGTTCGCGACGCATCGCGCGGGCGAACTCCTCACCGCCGAGCACGGCTTCCCCGTACGTCTCGTCGTGCCCCATCTGTACGCCTGGAAAGGGCCCAAATGGGTCCGCGGCATCGAATACATGACGGCGGACCGCCGGGGCTTCTGGGAGGAGCGCGGCTACCACAACCTCGGCGACCCCTGGCAGGAGCAGCGCTACTCCTACCAGGAGGAGCCGGGAGACGGCCCCGAGTTGTAGTCAGTGGTACCGATGGGCCACCGCGTGGCCCTTGCCCTTGCCGATGAGCCAGCGGTTGACCGGCGTGGTCACCACGAAGGCGATGGCGAAGGCCACGGCCAGCGTGATCCAGAAGAGCCACTCCGTGAGGTGGGCGTCCATCGCGCCCGGGGTCACCAGGATGACGCCGTTGTCCACGATCTCCATGACGAGGATCGAGACCGTGTCGGCGGCCAGGGCGACCTTGAAGGCCGACTTGAGGTCGAGCCCGGCGCGGAGCACGGCGTACATCGTGAAGCTGTAGCCGAAGACGAAGGCCAGGGCGATCGCGAGCGCCATCGTCGGCGCGTTGTGCCAGGCCAGGGCTGTGCCGATCATCATGCCCAGGATCTCGCCGATGGCACAGCCGGTGAGGCAGTGCAGCGTGGCCCTGGCGGCCATGGCCCAGGAGACGGGCCCGTGGCCGCCGTGGTCGTGCTGCGCGGGGGCGTGGTGGTGCTGGGACATGTGCGACACCTCGCGGAACGGAGCGACTCCTGGCGTGCTGCGAGGTCAACGATATACCCCAGCGGGGTATTCCTGTGGTGTGCGGAGACGGCTCAGCGGAGCTTCTTCAGCAGTGCCACGTCGTCCGCGTGCCCCTGCTTGCCGCCCGGGGTCTCGATCACCAGGGGGACGCCCTCGGTCGCCGGGTGGGCCAGCAGCTCGGCGAACGGGGTCTCGCCGATGTGGCCCGCGCCGATGTTCGCGTGCCGGTCCTTGTGGGCGCCGGCGACGTCCTTCGAGTCGTTGGCGTGGATGAGCTTCAGCCGCCCGGGTCCGGTGACCTCCACCAGTTCGTCCAGCGTGTCCCGTACGCCGCCCGGGGCCGCGAGGTCGTGCCCGGCGGCGAAGACGTGGCAGGTGTCGAGGCAGACCCCGAGCTTGGGGTGGTGGCCGAGGACGTCGAAGTACGGGCCGAGGTCGCGCACTTGCGAGCAGAGGGAGGCGCCCTGGCCCGCGGTCGGCTCCAGCAGCAGCCAGGGGTCGTCGTCGTGCGTCAGCTCGTCCAGCAGCGGCCGCATCAGCTCGCCCGCCTGCGCGAGCGCCGTCTCCCGGGCGCGTCCGCCCGTCGCCGAGCCCGTGTGCACGACGACGCCGAGCGCGCCGATCTCCCGGCCCCTGCGCAGCGAATGGCGCATCGAGGAGACGGACTTGGCGGCCGTCGCCTCGTTGTCCGAGCCGAAATTGATGAGATACGGCGCGTGGACGTACGCGGGAAGATTCTCCTCTGCGCAGGCGGCGCGGAATTTCTCGTCCTGCTCCGGTTTTCCCGGGAGGGTGGCCCAGCCACGGGGATTGGCGACGAAGACCTGAACCGTCTCCGCCGCTATTTCCCGCGCATAGGAAATGCCATTGGCGGCCAGACCCCCGGCTACGGGGACATGGCCGCCAATGGGATTGCGCTGTCGCTTCGTCTGTTCTGCGGTCACACGCTTCAGTATGCCGAGTCGACGTTGTCCATCGAACCGTACCGGTCGGCCGCGTAGTTGCAGGCGGCGACGATGTTGGCGACGGGGTCGGTCAGATTCTTCGGGGTGCCCTTGACGTGGTAGGCGTCGAAGGTGGGCTGGATCACCTGGAGCAGGCCCTTGGACGGCACGCCGTTCTTGGCGTTGATGTCCCAGTCGTTGGACACGTTCGGGTCGCCGCCGGACTCGCGGATGATGTTCCGCTTGATGCCGTCGTACGAGCCGGGGATGCCGTGCTTCTTCATGATCGAGCGGGCCTCGCGGATCCAGCCGTCCAGGTTGTCGGGGTAGCTGGGCTTGGCGGGGGCGCGCTTGGCGGAGCGGCTGGCGGGCTTGTCGCCCTTGTCCCGGGCCGCGGCGTCGGCCTTCGCGTCCTCGGCCTTGCGGGCCTCCTCGGCCTTGCGCTCGGCCTCGCGCTTGGCGGCGGCGTCCTTGCGTGCCTCGGCCTTGCGCGCCTCGTCGGCCTCCTGCTTGGCCACGGCGGGGTCCTTCTTGGCGACCGAGGACTCGTGCTTCGCGGAGGCGGAGTCCGTGGCGAACGCGACGGGCTCGGCGGAGATGGTCGCCGCGGCCTGGCTGTGGTCCCCGTCCTCGGCGGAGCCGGGGACGACCGTCAGCGCGAGCGCGGCGGCACCCGCAGCGCTGATACCGACGGCGGAAATCTTCTTTGCCTTGGGGTTGCGGAGATAACCGGAGATGCTGGGCATGGGGAGAGCGGAGCCTTTCCGTTGGTTTGCGTCGCAGAGCCGGGGGAAGGCGAGGAACGCCGAGTTCGATCCCGGCGCCGTGCGACGAAGACCAAGTGTTAAAGGCTTCGAATTCGTAAATCAAAGGTGTGACGTACGACCCTGATTAGTGGACCGCGTATGACGTCACGTCAGAAGTGCCGCATGTCCGGTTCTGTTCCACTAATCCCGTTCGTACGTGATGTGCGCCCTATGCGCGGGCTCACACGGGAGACCCCCGGAGCTCACGCTCAGTCGACCGGTGACGACGGGAAAGCCGACCGGAAAGCGCGCTCCGAGAGGGTCAGCGCAGCCAGATGGTGACCTCGGAGCCGCGCGGGGCCTCCTCGCCCGCGTCGGGGGACTGGTTGAAGACCGTGTCGCTGACGAAGAGCCTGCGCACGGTCACCTTGAACCCCGCGTCCTCCAGCGCCGTGCGGGCCTCGTCCTCGCTGCTGTCCTCCACGTCGGGCACCTCGACCATGTCCTGGCCCTTGGAGACCGTCAGCGTGACGGTCGCGCCCTTCTCCCGCACAGCCCCGTCGGCCGGGGACTGGCGGGCGACCGTGCCCTTGTCCTCCTCGGAGAAGACGCGCTTGGCCGCGACGCGGACCTTGAAGCCCTCTTCCCGCAGCTCGTCCCGCGCCGCGCTCTCGTCCTCACCGACGACGTCCGGCACGTCCAGCGGCTCGCCCTTGGAGACGGACAGCGCCACGGCCGTCCCCGAGCGCCGCTTGGTGCCCGGCGTCGGATCCGTCGTGACGACTTCGCCGCGCGGCACGCTGTCGCTGAAGCGCCGCTTGACCGCGCCGGGCTCCAGGCCCGCCTTCTTCAGCTCGTCCTTCGCCTCGGCGAGCGGCGAGCCCTTCACGTCCGGGACCTTCACGACGTGCGGGCCGCGCGAGACGACCAGCGTGACGGTGCCGGTGTTGCGGATGCGCTCGCCCGGGTTCGGGTTGGTGTCGATCACATGGCCGCGCTTCACGCGCGCGCTGTAGTCGTACGTGACCCTCACGTCGAGGCCCTCGTCGTCGATCAGCCGCGTGGCCTCGGCCCGCGTCTTGTCGAGCACCGCGGGCGTCCGCGTGAACTGTCCGGAGTTGATGTACCAGATCCCCACGCCCAGCAGGACGAGCAGCAGCGCGCCCACCGCGACCAGCGCCCAGCGCGGCGGCCGCCGCGGCCCTCCGCGCGGGCCCCGGCCGCCCGGGGGCGCGGGCGGGGGGTCGAGCGGGGGCGGGGCGAGCCGGGTGGTGGCGTTCAGCGGCTCGGCGGCGGAGACGAGCGCCGGGCGCGGGATCACGTACGTACCGGCCTCGTCGCCGCCGGACTCCTTCTTCTGCTGGGCGTCGGCGTCCTTCGCGCGCGGCGGCACGGCGTCCAGCTCGGCGTCGGTCAGGCGGGCCCGCGTGGCGCGGGTCTCCGAGAGCATCGCGACGGCGTCCGCGGGGCGCTGCCGCGGATCGCGCGCGGCGGCGCGCGCCACCAGCTCGTCCAGCGCGTGCGCCGCACCCGGCACCGACTGCGAGGGGGCCGGGACGTCCTCGTGCAGATGTTGGTAGAGCACCTGCGCCGGGGTGCCGCCCGCGTGCGGCTTGGCGCCGGTCAGCATCTCGTAGAGCATCACGCCGCACGCGTACAGATCGGTGCGGGTGTCGGCGGCGCCGTGCTCGATCTGCTCCGGCGCGAGATACGAGACGGTGCCCAGGATCGAGTCCGTCGTCACACCGGACTGGCTGTCCACGGCCCGTACGAGCCCGAAGTCGGCGACCTTCACCCGGCCGTCGTCCCCTATCAGGACGTTCTCCGGCTTCATGTCGCGGTGCACGAGCCCCGCGCGGTGCGCGGCGCCGAGCGCGGCGAGGATCGGCTCCAGGATGTCGAGCGCCGCGCGCGGCTGCAGCGCGCCTCTGTCGCGCAGCACGTCGCGGAGGGTGCAGCCGGAGACGTACTCCATCGCGAGATAGACGTACGTCCCGTCCGTGCCCTGGTCGAAGACGCCGACCACGTTGGGGTGCGCGAGACGCGCGGCCGACTTGGCCTCCCGGATGAACCGGCCTACGAACGTGTCGTCGGCCACGAGAGAGGGATGCATCACCTTCAGGGCCAGCACGCGGTCCAGGCGTGTGTCCATCGCGCGGTAGACCGTGGCCATGCCGCCGACGGCGATACGCGCGTCCACGCGGTATCGCCCGTCGAGCACCTTGCCGACCAGCGGATCCTTGAGGGTGGTGTCCATTGCGGAGAGTTTACGAGTCGCGATGCCCTTCGGGTTCGTGCGGTGCCCTGCTGGAGCCGAACGGTGACGTTGCCCGGCATCCGGACTGAGCCCGGGCAGCCCCTTGCGGTGCGTCGCAGTCTGCGAGCGCGCTGTGGCCGGCCGCGCAGTTCCCCGCGCCCCTGAAGCGCCCCTCCGGGGCGCTTTGCGCGGCCAGGCTGCGCCCCGAAGCACGCCCCGAAGGGGCGGCTTCAGGGGCGCGGGGAACTGCGCGCCAAGCCACGGCGAAGCCCGCGGAATGCTACGCGCCGCGAGGGGCACCCCGCCAGGGGCGCGGGGAACTGCGCGACCGGCCACGGCGCACCCGCAGGCTGCAATGCACAGCAAGGGGCAGCCCCTGCTCAGCCGAAAGCAGGCCTTTCGGGGTCGAGAGAGGGCGTGCCCTCTACCGGCGACGACGCTTCGGCGAAGTGGCGGCGGGGGATGCGGCCGGCCCGGAAGGCGAGGCGCCCGGCATCGGTCGCGTGCCTCATGGCCTCGGCCATGAGCACCGGCTCCTGGGCCCGCGTGACCGCCGAGGCCAGCATGACGGCCGCGCACCCCAGCTCCATCGCGAGCGCGACGTCGGAGGCCGTGCCGGCACCGGCGTCCAGGATGACGGGGACACCTGCCCGCTCGGTGATCAAGGAGAAGTTGTGCGGGTTGCGGATGCCCAGGCCCGAGCCGATGGGGGAGCCCAGCGGCATGATCGCCGCGCACCCCGCGTCCTCCAGCTTCCGGGCCAGCACCGGATCGTCGTTCGTATAGGGAAGGACCGTGAAGCCGTCGTCGACCAGCGTCTCGGCGGCGTCCAGCAGCTCGACCGGGTCGGGGAGCAGGGTGCGCTCGTCGGCGATGACCTCCAGTTTCACCCAGTCCGTGCCGAGGGCCTCGCGGGCGAGGCGGGCGGTGAGGACGGCCTCGCCCGCCGTGTAGCAGCCCGCGGTGTTCGGCAGGACGCGGATGCCGTGCTTCTCCAGTACGGAGAGGACCGAGCCCTGCACGCCGGGGTCGAGGCGGCGCATGGCGACGGTCGTCAGCTCGGTGCCGGAGGCGAGCAGGGCCCGTTCCAGCACGTCGAGGCTGGGCGCCCCGCCCGTACCCATGATCAGGCGGGACGTGAACGTGGTGTCGCCGATGGTCAGCGCGTCGTCGGCCATGGTGCGGTCAGCCTCCCTGTACGGCGGTGAGTATCTCCACGCGGTCGCCCTCGCCGAGGCGGGTCTCCGCCCAGCGGCCGCGCGGTACGACGTCCTCGTTGACGGCGGCGGCGACCCCGCTGGGCGCGGTGCTGAACGTCGCCACGAGCCGGTCGAGGGCGAGGCCGTCCGGCACGGCGCGGGATTCGCCGTTCACGGATACGGAGACGGTCACGGTCACAGGCACGGTCCCGTCAGTGCTCATGCGTACTGCTCCTTACGTTCGTGCGCGAAGCGCCCCGGGGCGAAGGCGCGGGCCTCCTCGGGCAGTTCGCCCGTCTCCAGCAGCGCGCCCATCGTGTCGCCCGTCACGGCGGTGAGCAGCACGCCGTGGCGGTAGTGGCCGGTGGCCAGGTGGAGGCCGGGGAGGGCCGAGGGGCCCAGCAGGGGCGCGTTGTCGGGGGTGGCGGGGCGGAGTCCGGCGAGGGTCTCGGCGAGGGGGAGTTCGGTGATGCCGGGGACCAGCTCGTGGGCGTCGCGCAGCAGTTCGTAGACGCCGCCCGCCGTGACCGTGGTGTCCCAGCCCAACTCCTCGCTGGTGGCGCCGACGACCAGTTCGCCGCTGGCGCGCGGGACGAGATAGAGGTGGCCGCCGCGGACGACCGCGCGCACGGTGCGCGAGAGGAACGGGCCGAACCGGGACGGCGGCATCCATAGCCGCAGCACCTGCCCCTTCACCGGGCGGACCGGCGGCAGCACGTCCGGCGGGACGCCGTCCAGACGGCCGCTGTACGAGCCGAGGGCCAGCACCGTCTGCCCGGCGTCGAGCACCGTGCCGTCGTCCAGGTCGGCGCCCGTAGCGCGGCCGTTCGCGGTGCGCAGCCGTACGGCCGAGGCGCGGTGGAACGTCACGCCCGCGCGCTCGCAGGCCACCAGCAGCGCGGCGGCGAGGCGGCGCGGATCGACCTGGTGGTCGCCGTCGACGCGCAGCCCGCCCCGTACCGAGGGGGCGAGCATCGGTTCGAGACGGCGGCACTCGCGGCCGGTCAGCCACTCCGACTCCAGGCCGCAGCGGAGCTGGAGCGCGTGGAGTTCGCGCAGATGGGCGCGGTCGTCGGCGTCGAGCGCCACGGCGAGGGTGCCGCAGGCGCGGTAGCCGGTCTCCTGGCCGCTCGCCTCCTCCAGCTCCGCGACGAAGTCCGGATAGCGGCGTGCCGAGGCGAGGTTGAGGGCGAGCAGCGTCTCCTCGCCGTAGTGCAGCTCGGTGACGGCGGCGAGCATCCCGGCGGCCACCTGGGCCGCGCCGCCGCCCGGCGCCGGGTCGACGACGGCGACGCGCAGCCCGCGCCGCGCGGCCCGCCAGGCCGTGACCAGGCCGATGAGCCCGCCGCCGAGCACGGCGACGTCGGGGGAGGAGGAGGGGGAGGGGGAGGGGGAGTGGGGTGTGACGCGCATGGGAAGAACGCAGCTCCCTTCGCCGGTATGACCCGGATCAGGTTCGGACGGTCGGAGGCCGCCCAGCCTCCCTCTCAGCCCGGTACGTCCGGGCTCCCGCGTATGTCCGCCCCAGCGTACTGCGGCGCCTCCGGCGCGGGGAGTCCGGCTTAGAGTGATCGTGTGAGCGACAGTCAGAAGCAGCAGAGAGTCGTGATCGTCGGGGCCGGGATGGCGGGGGTGCAGACCGCCGTGCAGCTCCGCGAGCAGGGGTGGCCGGGGCCGGTCCGGCTGATCGGCGCCGAGCCGCACGCGCCGTACGACCGTCCGCCGCTGTCCAAGGCGGTGCTGCTCGGCAAGGGCGAGGCGGCCGAGCACCCGGTCTTCGACATCGACTTCGCCGCGCTCGGCATCGAGCTGGAGCTGGGCCGCACCGTCACCGGGCTCCGCCCCGGCGAGCAGCTGCTGGACACCGAGGCGGGGCCGGTGCGTTACGACCGGCTGGTGGTCGCCACGGGGGCCGAGCCCGTCGCGCTGCCCGGCAGCGAGGGCGTTCCCGGCGTGCATCTGCTGCGCACCCTCGACGACGCGGCGCGGCTGCGGCCCGTGCTCGCCGCGGGCGGCGACGTGGTGGTCGTCGGCGCGGGCTGGATCGGCGCGGAGTTCGCGACCGCGGCCCGGGAGCGCGGCTGCCGGGTCACCGTCGTGGAGGCGGCGCCGCGCCCGCTGCCCGGTGCGCTGCCCGCCGAGGTCTCCGAGCCGATGCGCGCCTGGTACGAGGAGGCGGGGGCCGAGCTGCGTACGGGCGTCGCCGTGGCCTCCGTCGAGCGGGGCGCCGTCGTCCTCGCGGACGGCACCCGGCTGCCCGCCGACGCCGTGGTCGTCGGCATCGGGGCCCGGCCCGCGACCGGCTGGCTGGAGGGCTCGGGGATCGAGCTGGGCGCGCACCGCGAGGTGCTGGCCGACGCGGGCCTGCGCGCCTCCGCCGAGCACGTCCACGCGGTCGGGGACTGCGCCTCCTTCCCCTCAGCGCGCTACGGCGAGCGGCTGCTGATCCACCACTGGGACAACGCGCTCCAGGGCCCCCGTACGGTCGCGGCGAACCTGGTCGCCGAGGGCCACGCGGACAGCGCGGCCGAGCGCGTGCTCTACGACCCGGTGCCCTACTTCTGGTCGGAGCAGTTCGGCCGTTTCGTGCAGTACGTGGGACACCACCGGGACGGCGACGCACTCGTGTGGCGGGGCGATCCTGCGGGCGCCGCGTGGTCCGTGTGCTGGCTGCGCGGGGAGCGGCTGGTGGCGCTGCTGGCGGTGGGCCGCCCGCGCGATCTGGCCCAGGGCCGCAAGCTCGTCCAGAGCGGGGCCGAGGTGGACAAGGCCCTGGTAGCAGACGCGTCCGTCGCTCTGAAGAAGGCGGCGCGGTAGTGACCGCCGTCGGAGGGTGGCACTCTGGGAGCCGTGACCCAGATTGACGCAAAGACCGAAGCTCTCGTGCCCGCATGGCTCACTCTCCCCGACGCCGCCGAGAAGCTCGGCGTCGAAGTGACCCGCGTCCGGCAGCTGGTCAAGGAGGGCCAGCTCATCGCCGTCCGGCGCGTGGGTGAGGACGGAGAGTCCAAGGTGCTGCAGGTGCCCGCCGACTTCATCGGTGACGGCAAGGTCGTGAAGGGCCTCGTCGGCACCATCACGCTCCTGAAGGACGACGGCTTCAGCGACGAGGAGATGCTGGAGTGGCTCTTCACCGAGGACGAGTCCCTGCCGGGCTCCCCGGTGCGCGCCCTCCGCGAGAACCGGGGGACCGAGGTGAAGCGCCGCGCGCAGGCCCTCGCCGTCTGATCCGTATCCCGTACGACGCACGACCGAGAACCGTCCACCGGGGTGCATGGGCCTCACCGGCCCATGCACCCCCTTCCTGGGGGGAACGTCCCATGTCCCGCAGCGCCCGAGAGCGGCTGGCCGACGCGCGGCTGTATCTGTGCACCGACGCGCGCAAGGACCGCGGTGACCTGCCCGCCTTCCTCGACGCGGCACTGGCGGGCGGCGTCGACATCGTGCAGCTGCGCGACAAGGGCATGGAGGCGGGCGAGGAGCTGGAGCACCTCGCGGTCCTCGCCGACGCCTGCCGCCGCCACGGCAAGCTCCTCGCGGTGAACGACCGCGCGGACGTCGCGCACGCCGCGGGCTCCGACGTGCTCCACCTCGGCCAGGGCGACCTGCCCGTCCCCGCGGCCCGGGCGATCCTGGGCGACGACGTGCTCATCGGCCGTTCCACCCACTCCGCGGCCGAGGCCGACGCCGCGATCACCGAGCCCGGCGTGGACTACTTCTGCACCGGGCCCTGCTGGCCGACGCCCACCAAGCCGGGGCGTCACGCACCGGGGCTGGATCTGGTGCGTCACACCGCGGCCCGCGCGCCGGAGCGCCCCTGGTTCGCGATCGGCGGGATCGACGAGGACAACCTCGACCAGGTCCTGGACGCGGGTGCCCGCCGGGTGGTCGTCGTCCGTGCGATCACTGAGGCCGACGACCCGGGCGAGGCGGCGGCAAGGTTGGCCAAGCGACTGCGGGCGGTCCAGTAGGACCGTCCCATAGCGCTGCCCCATAGCGCTGACCGGTTGTGCCGTCCAGTAGCGCCCTCCGGCGGAAGTGTCCAGCAGGCGGACATCGGCCATCCGGGAAACGGACAGATGCCGCCGTATCGTCCCAGCGCACAGCCACGGCGCAGCGGGGACGGCTAACCTGCACGTATGGCCATCGGTATCTCAGCTCCCAGGACAGAACGTCCGCCGACCGTGCGTGAGCTGCTCGCGACCGGAGAGCAGTCTTTCTCCTTCGAGTTCTTCGCTCCGAAGACCGAGAAGGGGGAGCGGACCCTGTGGGACGCGCTGCGCCGTATCGAGGCAGTGTCCCCGACCTTCGTGTCGGTGACCTACGGCGCAGGCGGCTCCTCCCGCGAGGGCACCGTACGCAACACCGAGCGCATCGCCACCGAGACCACCCTCACCCCGGTCGCCCACCTCACCGCCGTGAACCACTCGCGCGCCGAACTGCGCAACGTCATCGGGCAGTACGCGAACGCGGGGATCAAGAACGTGCTCGCGATCAGGGGTGATCCCCCCGGGGATCCCATGGGCGAGTGGGTCAAGCACCCCCAGGGGCTCGACTACGCCGCGGAGCTCGTCGAGCTGATCAAGGAGTCCGGAGACTTCTGCGTCGGCGTCGCCGCGTTCCCCGAGATGCACCCGCGCTCGGCCGACTGGGACACCGACGTCCGGCACTTCGTGAACAAGTGCCGCGCGGGTGCGGACTACGCGATCACTCAGATGTTCTTCCGCGCCGAGGACTATCTGCGGCTCCGCGACAGCGCCGTCGCGGCCGGTTGCCAGACGCCCATCATCCCGGAGATCATGCCCGTCACGAATGTGAAGCAGATCGAACGGTTCGCGCAGCTCAGCAACGCGACCATCCCGCGCGAGATGGCAGACCGCCTCCGGGCGGTCGAAGACGATCCGGCCGCTGTACGCTCGGTCGGGATCGAGTGCGCCACGGAGTTGTGTGCGAGGCTGCTGGCCGAGGGAGTCCCCGGTCTCCACTTCATTACGCTGAACCACTCCACGGCGACGCTGGAAATCCACGAGAATCTGGGACTTCACGACAGGTCCTGAGCCGAGAAGCTGGCGGCTGGCCGACCGGGCGGCGAGCAGCGGGAAGAGGGGCGTACATGGGCTGGACGGTCCTCTATGTCGCGTTCGGAGTGGTCGCGCTCTGGCTGCTGGGCGAAGTCCTGCTCCAGTACAAGGCCCGGCTGCGCTGGCGCCTGCTGGCGTTCGCCGGGTTCCTCGGCGTCGTCGCGGGCGCCGTGATAGGGCAGGTCATCGTGATCGGCGTCGGCATCGCCGCCTTCGCCACGGGCCAGACCTTCGTCACGCTCTCGTACCGCCGCGGCTTCTCGACCGGCTGGGCGCTCGGCGGATCGCCGGGCGCCAGCCGGCGCCGCCGGGGCGGCCCGGCCCCCCGCGACGCGGAGCCCTCCCTGGAGGTCACCGGGCTGGAAGCGGGATACGACGAGAACGGCGTCCCGGACTACTCGGCGGGCCAGGGCATCCCCCCGGCCCCCGCGGGCTACGGCACCGGCCCCGGCCCCGGCGACACCCCGCCCAGCGGCGTCCCCGGCGTCCCCGGCATCCCGGACTACGTCGACTACCAGGCGGCCATGGCCCAGGAGCAGACCCAGGTCCAGCCGGTCCAGGCGGCCTACGGGGACTACGCCCCGCCCGCCCCGCCCGTCCCCCCGGCCCCGCACGCCGAGCAGACGCAGGCGTTCGCGTACGACGACCAGCAGCCGTACGCGCCCTACCAGGACCCCTACGGCGGATACGCCCAGCCCGCGCCCCAGGCCCCGCAGTACGACTACGGCTACGGCGACTACGGACAGCAGGGCTACGGCGGCACCGACGGCGCCGGGTACACGTACGAGACGCCCGGCGCGCCGCCCACCGAGCCGTACTACCCCGACACCCCGCCCGGCGGCGTCTGGGTCCCGCAGCAGCGCGAGGGCGGCGTGCCGCTCCCGCCCGAGCAGCCGCCCGCGCAGCCGCCGCCGTACGGGTACGACGAGCAGCAGCAGTACCAGAACGGGTACTACGGCCAGGGCCAGCAGGGCGGCTACTGAGCGCGTCGATGCCCAGCTCGCACCGTTCGCGCCTACGCCCCGTCGACCTCGCGCGCGCGGCGGGCGTCTCGCCCCAGCAGATCCGCAACTACGAGGACGCGGGCCTCCTGCCGCCCGTCCCCCGCACCCCCACGGGCTATCGGGCCTTCGGCCCCCGCCACCTGGACGCCGTCCTGACCTACCGTGCCCTGGTCCTCGGCCACGGCCCGGAGACGGCCCGCGCCGTCATGCACGCCGTCCACGCCGACGACCTGCCGGGGGCGCTCGCGCTGATCGACGCCGGGCACGCGGAGCTCCACGAACAGCGCCGCGCCCTCCAGGCCACGGCCGAGGCCCTCGAAGCGCTCGCGAGCCGGCCGCCGGATGCGGTGCCCCGCGTGTCCCTGCGCATCGGTGACGTCGCGGCACTCCTGGGCGTACGGACGTCCGCCCTCCGCGTCTGGGAGGCGGCGGGCCTCCTGACCCCCGGGCGCGAACGCGTCACCGGGTACCGCCTGTTCGGCCCCGCCGACGTCCGTGACGCCCGCCTCATCCACATGCTGCGCCAGAGCGGCTACCCGCTGCCGCAGATTCGCCCGGTCCTCGACGGCCTGCGCCGCACGGGCAACCCCTCCGCGCTTCGCGCGGCCATCGACCGTCGCCAGTCCGAGCTCGACGCCCGCGCCAGAGCCAAGCTGGCCGCTTCCGCGCGCCTTCGCGCGTACGCGATGCCCGAGGACTGACCAGAGCTCGCCCCTGCTTCTCCCTCCGCTCCTGCGGAGCTTGGGAAGTCTGCGCAAGGCGCAGGGTTGGCAAGCGCAGCCCCCCACGCCGGGTGCCCCGGTGAAAGAGCCGGGTTCGGGGTGCCCCGGGCTGTGCTTCGCGGGGCGCGCCCGCGTCGTGGCTTGTCGCGCAGTTCCCCGCGCCCCTGAGGGAGAAGGGGCAAGCCCCGACGTGCAGTGACCGGGCGCGCCCGCGCGGCGGAGCCGCAAAACCCCTGAGGGAACAGGGGCAAGCCCCGAGGTGTCGGGACCGTCGCGCCCATGTGGCGGAGCCGCACATCGAGCGCAGGCTCAGGACGAGCCGCGCCAGTTGGGACCCTCTGTGAAGAGACCGGCGGCGAGGGTGCCGGACATGCCCGCGTGGGGGAGGCCGCCCCCCGGGTGGGACCAGGCGCCGACGGCGAAGAGGGCCGACACGCTCGTCTGGTTGGGGGGCTGGAGCAGGGCTCCGGACGCGCCCGCGAGGGCCGGGGGAGGGACCTGGCCCCCAGGAGCGCCGGTCTCGGACTCGTAGTCGCGGGGTGTGCGGACCTCGCGCCAGAGGAGGCGGTCGGAGAGGTCCAGGCCCGCCGCATCCGTGGCGGACAAGAGCTCGGCGGCGAGGCGCTCGGCCTCGGGCTCCTCCCGTACGGCCCCCACAGGCACCGGCACGGTGAGGACCGCCGTCCCGTGCGCGTCGTCGGGCCGCAGCGAGGGGTCGTCGGGGCGGAGCACCGTCACCGGCGCGGCGCCCGCGCCCCGGTGCACGACCGTGCGGTGCGGGGTGCCCTCGGGGTGCGCGCCGCGCAGGGCGAGGAGGACGGTCAGCCGGGAGGAGCCCGCAGGCCACTCCGCGCGGCCGGGGCGGAGCGCCGGGCCGCTGCCCACGATCACCGCGTCGGCGTCGACGGACGAGCCGTCCGCGAGCTCGACGCCGACGGCCCTGCCGTCCTTCTCCCGTACGGACGCCACCGGGGAGTCGAAGACGAAGCGGACCCGCCGGGCCCGGCACCGCTCGTACAGCGCGTCGGCCAGCGCGCGCATCCCGCCGCGCACGTACCAGGTGCCGAACGAGTCCTCCACGTACGGCAGCACGGCCGCGCTCGCCGGGGTGACCGCCGGATCCAGGCCGTACGCGCGGGCGTAGCTCTCCAGCAGTGCCACCAGCCGCGGCTCGCGCAGCTCGTCCGCGGCGACCTCGGCCAGCGTGGGCGGGCGGCGGCGCAGCAGGCCCTTGCGGCGGAGCGCCGGGTACGCGGAGTCGTGGCTGAGCGCGGCGCGGGACTCGTCGCGCAGGGGCTCCTCCAGGAGCGGGCGGCGCGTGGCCTCCCAGGCGTCCCGCGCGCGGTTGAGGACGTCCGCCCAGCGCTCGCCCGCGCCCGCGCCGAGGGCCGCGTCGACGGCGGCGACGACCTTGCCGCGCGAGGCGTTCGGCAGCGTGAGGGCCGTGCCGTCGGTGAAGACGTGGTGCGCGGTCGGGTCGACCTGCGCCATCTCCACGCACTGTTCGAGGGACTCGCGGCCCGTTTTGAGGAACAGGTCGCGGTAGACGGCGGGCAGCCGCAGCAGGCCGGGACCCGTGTCGAAGGCGAAGCCGTTTCGTTCGTAGCGGCGCAGGGCACCTCCGTAGGTACCGGTGCGCTCGTGGACCGTGACCTCGTTCCCCGCGACGGCCAGCCGAGCCGCCGCCGCCATCGCGCCCATTCCCGCGCCGATCACCGCGATACGTGCCATGGTCAGCGACTCTAGCGGGAGCGCTCACCGCGCCCGGCACCGACTGAGCCTTTGTGCGCACGCCTAGGTAGTGCTACTCAGACGCGCGGTTGAGTAGCCGCGCGGATGGGGCCCGACCTGCGCCGACGGCAGAGTGATGCACACGGAAAGGGCGCGGCACGGTACCGCCGACACGGGGCTGCGGAACCGGGTCGTGGCCCTTTCCGGGGGGAACCGGGGGAACACGGGGGCTCGGGCCGCGACCGGTCCGGGCACAGGGAAACGGGGAACAAAGGCCGTGGGCGGAACCGGTACCAAGTCGCCCTAACGGGACCGCCCACGGCCTCCACGGCCCTCATGGCCTCCGACGCGCCCCTGGAGCAGCAGCGAGAGCGCGCCGTGCACATCCTCCAGAGACCGCTCCGGCTGGAACGCCTTCCAGTCCAGCGCCGCCACCAGCACCATGCCGACCAGTGCGGCCGCCGTGAGCGGGATGTCGATCTCCTCGCTCAGCTCGCCCTCGGCGACGCCCTCGCGCAGCACCTCCTCCACGACCGCGACGGCCTGCTTGCGTACGACCATCAGCGTGTCGTTCCACGCCCTGTTGGTGCGCCACAGCTCGGCGACGTAGAGCTGGGTGAACGCCGGGTAGTGGTCGATGAAGCCGAGCCCGGCCCGGATCATCGCGTCCAGCGCGTCCACCCGCCCGCCGCCGCGCGCGGCCGTCTCCTCGGCGGCGCTGCGCAGATCGGCGGTGAGCATCTCCACGCCGTGCCGCAGCAGCTCCTCGAACAGCTCCGTCTTGCTGGCGAAGTTGTAGTAGACCGTGCCCTTGGCGACACCGGCACGCTCGGCTATCTCCTCGACGGTCGTCGAGGAGAAACCCTGCTCGGCGATGAGGGTCACCGCGGCCTGGAAGAGCTTCTGCTTCGTGGCGCTGCGGCTGCGTGGGGTGGTGCGGGCACTCGTCATGACGCTGATTCTCTCCTCACAGGGTCAGCTCCGGGTGCAGCCGGTCCAGGGTCCACACCTGCTTGCGGCGCGCGGTGACGGCGGTGAGCGCGAGGGCGCCCACGGCGAAGGCCAGCAGCACCGCGCACGCCCGCCACACCGGCCACAGCCCGCCGCCCGTGATGAGGTGCCGCAGCCCCTCCACCACGTAGGTCATGGGCAGGAACGGGTGGAGCGCGTTGAAGAACCCCGGGCTGGTCTGGATCGGGTACGTGCCTCCGGCCGAGGTGAGCTGCAGCATCAGCAGGGCCAGGACGAGGATGCGTCCGGCCGGTCCGAAGCGCGCGTTGAGGAACTGCACGATCGAGGTGAAGCAGACCGTCACCAGCAGCAGGAACCCGATCGTGCCCGCGCCGCGCGCCATTTCCAGGCCCAGCCCCCAGTGCAGCACGCTCATCAGCGCCGCCACCTGCGCGGCGCCGATCGCCGCCACCGGCAGCCAGCCCGCGAGCGCGATCCGCCAGGCGGGGGCGCCGGAGGCGAGGGCGCGCTTGTTGAGCGGCTGGAGCAGCATGTACGCGATCATCGCGCCGACCCAGAGGGAGAGCGGGATGAAGTACGGCGCGAAGCCCGTGCCGTAGTTCGGCGCGGCGTGCGCCTTGTCGGAGGCGAGCCCGACCGGGTCGGACATCACGCCCGTACGGTCGTCGCGCTGCTGCTTGTCGTAGTCCGGGATCTTCTTGGCGCCGTCGTGCAGGCCGCCCGCGAGCTTGCCGGAGCCGTCGGCGAGCTTGAAGAGGCCGCCGTCGAGCGAGGTGGCGCCCTTGGTGAGCTTGCCGAGCCCGGTGTCGAGGTCGGCGGCGCCGGTCTTCGCGGTGGACAGGCCCGCCTGCAGCTTGCCCGCGCCCTTGGAGACCTGGTGCGCGCCCTTGTTGAGCTTGTTGATCTGGCGGACGGCGGAGGTGACGTCCTGGCCGAGGTTCGGGGCGCGCTTGGCGAGGAGGGTGGCCTTCTTGTCGAGGTCGTCCAGGTGCGTGCCCAGCTCGTCGAGGTTCTTGTGGCCCTTGACGGTGTCGTTGACCTCCTTGGCGACCTTCGCCGAGCGCTCGGCCGCGTCGACGGCCTTCTTCAGCTCGGGGCACGCCTTGTCCTTGACGTCACCGGGGGATTCCCCCTGCGTGGGGGAGGGCGTGGGAACGGGCGGGGGCGTGCCGCCCTTCTCGCAGCCCGAGGTGTAGAGCGTGGAGAGCGCGTCGGCGGCCTTGCGCGAGTCGGTCTGCGCGCGCTGGGCCGCGCCCGGCAGCTCGTCCAGGTGCTTCTTGAGCGCCTTGCTCGTACGGGAGACCCCGCGCGCGGCCTTGCCGATCTCGTCGCCGTGCTCCTTGAGGAACGGCGTGACCTTCCCCGATACGCCGTTGGCCTTGTCGGCGAGCTTCTGGGTGCCCCCGGCCACCTGCTTGGCGCCCTTCTTCAGGTCGCCCGCGCCGGTGTGCAGGTCCGAGGTGCCGGTCTTGAGCTTGCCGCTGCCGTCCTCGGCGTCCTTGAGGCCGCTCTTGAGGTCGGAGGCCCCCTTCTTCGCCTTGCCGATGCCGTCGCCGAGGTCGTCGGCGCCCTTGGCGGCCTTGGCCGTCTGGCCGTGCAGGGAGGAGAAGGAGACGAAGATGTTGTCGTAGAAGCCGCGCGAGACCTTGCTGGAGGCCGAGGCGCGTACCTCGGAGAAGACGCTGCGGGATATCTGCCCGACGATGTAGTTGTTCGCGTCGTTCGCCTGGACCTTCAGGGCGCCCGTCTCGGGGGAGTCGCCGGAGCTGGAGGTGACGCGCTTGCTGAAGTCCGAGGGGATCGTCAGCGAGAGGTAGTACCGCCCGTCCTCGACGCCCTCACGGGCCTCCTTCGCGCTCGTCTCGCGCCAGTCGAAGGTCTCGCTGTCACGCAGCCCCTTGACGATCGAGTCCCCGGCCTCGACCTTCTCGCCCTTGGCCCGGGCGCCGCTGTCGTCGTTGACGAGCGCGACGGGGATCTTGTCGAGCCGCTCGTAGGGGTCCCAGAAGGACCACAGGTAGAGCGCGCCGTACAGCAGCGGCAGCAGCAGCATCGCCGCCATGGCCGCGCGGGGCAGCCTCCCCCTGCCGAACCGCTTGAGCTCAAGCGCGGCTAGCCTCGGCGAGCGCATCGAACGCCTCCCCCTTCTTCTCCGCCTCGGTCTTCTCGTCGTCCCTGTCCGTGGGGGTGCGCTGCTCTCCTGTACGCACCACGAGCGCACCCTCCGGTGCCTCGCTGCACGCGGCCAGCACGGTCAGGCCCGTACGGGCGCCCGTACCGGTGCCCGTACCGGCGAGGGAGCGCAACAGGGCCCACATCTCCTCGCGTTCGGCGTCCGAGAGCTTCAGGTCGGCGTCGTCCACCGCGAGCACCCGGGGCTCGCCAAGCAGCGCCAGCGCCAGCGAGAGCCGCAGCTCCTCCAGCCGCCCCAGGTCCCGCACGGAGGTACGCCCGCCGCGCGGCAGCGCGTCCAGGTCGAGCCCCGCGGCGCCGAGCGCCGCCTCCAGCCGCGCGCGGCTCGCCGCGGCGCGCTCGGCGCGCGGGCGCAGCAGTGAGCGCAGCGAGCCGCCGAACCGCCGCTGGAGCAGCACCCGTTCGCGGAGCTGCTCGGTGACGGTCAGCGCGGGGTCCAGGTCGGTGACGCCGGGGACGGAGCCCAGCGCGCTGATCCGCCGTACGGCCGCCAGCCGCTTGGGGAGCCGCTCGCCGTGCACGTCCGCGTGCCCGGACGTCGCCTTCATCCGGCCGGTGAGCGCGAGCAGCAGGCAGGTCCGCCCGGAGCCCGAGGGCCCCTCCAGTGCGACCAGCGACCCCTCGGGCGCCGTGAAGGTGATCCCGTCGAAGACCTGGCCGCGCGGCCCCTTGAGCCCGAAGCCCTCGGCCGCGACGGCGTACTCCCGCTGGCTCACCGTGTCCTCCCCTCCCGTTTTTGAACTGACCGGTCAGTTCAAAGTATGCGCCATACGGGGACGCCGACGCGAACCGGGGGTGGGAGAGCGGCGCATGGGCGGCATTTCTGCAGGTCAGAGCGGATTGTCAGTGGCATGCGCCACGATGTGGGTCATACGGTCGGTTGTCCGCGAATCCGGACAACCGGCGCCCGACGACGGGAGGTTGGTTCAGCAATGCGACCGAGCGCCGCCCTGTCCCAGACCGACGTCCACCCCGTGCTGCGCCGCGCCTCGGCCCCGCCCGCCGCACTCGACCTGCTGGCCCAGGCGCAGCACGGCCTGGACGAGGCCATGACCCTGGAAACGGCGAACGAGCGGTATGCCACCGCGCACCTGGCCGCCCTCCGCACGGCCGCCGCCGTCCTCGCCGCGCGCGGCCGGCCCGACCCGGCCCCGCCGCGCAGGCGCGGCGGCCCACCCCGCCGCCCCCGCCGCCAGGGGATACGGAGCGCGTGGGAGATCCTCCCCGAGATCGCCCCCGAGCTCGCCGAGTGGTCCGCGCTCTTCGAGTCCGGCGCGGCCCGCCGGGCCCGCGCCGAGGCAGGCATAGCCGACGCGGCGAGCTGGCGCGACGCGGACGACCTCGTGCGGGACGCCGGAGTCTTCCTCCGCATCGTCGAGCGCCTGCTCGTCCCCCAGCCCGCGCTCCCCAGGCCCCGGATCGCCGGAGGAGCGGACGGATCGCCGGAGGTCCCGAGGCAATAGGGTGGGAGGCGCCCGTCACTGAGCCGAGGAGCATCAGCCATGTCCCGCCCCAGCGCATCGATCCGTACCGCCGTGGTCTGGGAGGTCCTGCGGGGCGCCCTCGACCAGCGCGCCAAGCTGGCGGACCGCGATCGGCTGGACGTCCTGGACACCGGCGGCGGCACCGGCAACTTCGCCGTTCCCGTCGCCCGTCTCGGCCACCACGTCACGGTCGTCGACCCGAGTCCGAACGCGCTCTTCGCGCTGGAGCGCCGCGCCGCCGAGGCAGGCGTGGCCGACCGCGTCCGCGGCGTGCAGGGCGACGCCCGCGGCCTCTTCGACGTGGCGGAGCGCGAGGGGTACGACGCGGTGCTCTGCCACGGCGTCCTGGAGCACGTCGACGACCCCGCCGAGGGCGTGCGCAACGCGGTCGCGGCCCTCCGCCCCGGCGGCGGCACCCTCAGTGTGCTCGCCTCGGGCCTCGGTGGAGCCGTGCTGGGGCGCGCCCTGGCCGGACACTTCACGGAGGCCCGCCAGGTCCTCACTTCGGAGGGCGGCCGCTGGGGGGCGAACGATCCGATGCCCCGCCGCTTCACCCCCGAGCAGCTCACCGGGCTGGTCACCGGCAGCGGCCTGGAGGTCGTCTCGGTGCACGGCGTCCGCGTCTTCGCCGACCTGGTCCCCGGCGCCCTGGTCGACACCGAGCCGGACGCCCTGGAGGCGCTCGCCCGGCTGGAGGCAGCCGCCGCCGAGCTGCCCGCCTTCCAGTCCGTGGCCAGCCAGCTCCACGTGCTGGCCGAGCTGCCGCCGGTCACGGGCGCGGGGCCCCGTTAGCGGTCTGGCTCACAGCCCGCCCGATCATCGGCTACGCGCCGTATGATCGAGGCACACCGTCCGGCATGGCGGAAAGGTGGTGAGGGAATGTACGGAACACGTCGCTCAGCGCCACCGTCCGGCATCTCGGTCTTGGTGGGAGGAATTGGCGTAGAGGGGCGGGTTTCACGGGGGCGATTCCCTGCCTATCCTTGAAGGGTCGCATCCGGTCGCCCCCGCGACCGACGAGTAGGAGGACTCCGTGCCGCTCTCTGAGCACGAGCAGCGGATGCTCGAGCAGATGGAGCGAGCGCTGTACGCCGAAGATCCCAAGTTCGCGACAGCGCTCGAAGGAAGTGAGCTGCGCCGGTACACCCGCAAGCGGGTCTATCAATCGGTCGCAGGCTTTCTGGTGGGTATCGCGCTCCTCATGGCCGGGATGGTCGCGCAGCAGATCTGGGTCAGCGTCGTGGGTTTCCTCGTCATGCTCGGATGCGCCGTCCTCGCGGTGACCGGCTGGCGCAAGGCGCCCAAGGCCGGCGAGCAGGGGCAGCAGGGTGGGCAGGCGCCGCAGGGGGGTGGCCCAGCAGGGCAGCCACAGGCTCAGGCTCGCCGTCAGCCGCGTTCCCGTCGTTCGATGATGAACCGCATCGAGGAGCGGTGGCAGCGGCGCCGTGACGAGGGCCAGCACTGAGCTTGCGCCTTCTTTGACCTGTACCCGCCCAAGAGCCCTCACCGTCTGACGTCCAGCTTCGACGTGGGCGTGGCCCGATTCCCTCGGACCACGCCCACGTCATTGTTGTACGGGGTGCCCCTTCAGGGGCGCGGGGCTGTGCGTGTTTCGCGGCTCCGCCGCGTGGGCGCGACGGTTCAAGACTCCGGGGCTTGCCCCTTTGCCCTCAGGGGCGCGGGGCTGTGTTTGCTTTGCGGCTCCGCCGCGCGGGCGCGACCGGTCACTGCACGTAGGGGCTTGCCCCTGTTCCCTCAGGGGCGCGGGGAACTGCGCGCCAAGCCACGAGGCGGGCGCGGCCCGCGAAGCACAGCCCGGGGCACCCCGGGCGCGGCTCTTGTACGCGGGGCACCCGGCGCAGGGGGCTGCGCTTGCCAACCCTGCGCCTTGCTCAGACTTCCCAAGCTTCGCAGGGGCGGAGGGAGAAGCAGGGGCACCCCCTTATCGGGGGTGCCCGGCCCTACTTGGCGAAGCGGAGACGGACGGCGCCTGCCCAGCGGCTGCGCAACGCGGCCCAGCGGCGTGAGACTCCCCACACCACCCTGATCGTAGAGGGCGGCAGCAGCAGGGCGCGGAGGCGGAGGCGGCGCGGGGCCGCCGCGTGGAGGCCCGCGTGGACGCGGCGGACCTCGTCGGCGAGGCCCGACGCAAGGTCCGGGCTGGGCCTCGGGGCGTAGAGGACCTGCTCCACCGCGAGCGCCACCCGGTGGGCGGCCTCGGTCTCGGCCGGGCCCAGCTCGCCGACCCGGGCGATACGGGCCGCGGCCGTGCGCGGCGTCGCGGACTCCTCCGGTACGACGCCGTAGTCCCAGCCCGTGTCGAGGAGTTCGCTCCAGACGGCCAGGACGGAGCCGGAGACCACCTCCGGCGGGGCCCCCGCAGGGGGCGGCGGGCGGAGGCGTCGCGCGCGGCTTCGCCTGCGCCACAGCAGCGGCAGGGCGGGGAGGAGCAGCACCAGGAGCACGGCGCTCGCGGCCGCGGCGACCGTGCCCGTGGGGAAGCCGCCGCCCCGATCCCCGCTGTCCGGCGGGGGCGCGGCCGCCCCGCAGTCCGGGTTCGCACGCTTCTCCTCCGGCGTGCACTTCTCCGACTGCGACGGGCTCGGCGAGGGCGAGGCGCTCTGGCCGCGGTCCGGCAGCCGCTCCTCCGGGTTGTCGCCGGGGTCGGGGGAGTCGGGCAGCGCGTAGTCAGGGGTGCTGCCGCGGGTCGGGGTGGGCTCGAAGCGGGTCCAGCCGACGCCCTCGAAGTACAGCTCGGGCCAGGCGTGCGCGTCCTGGAGGCCGACGGCCATCGAGCCGTCGCCCTGTGCCGTGCCCGGCGTGAAGCCGACGGCGACCCGTGCCGGGATGCCGAGCGTGCGGGCCATCGAGGCCATGGCGAAGGAGAAGTGGATGCAGAACCCCTCCTTCTGTTCCAGGAAGTTGGCGATCGCGGCCGTGCCGCTGCCCGCCTGGACCTGGGTGTCGTAGCGGAAGCCGCCCTTGCGGGCGAACCAGTCCTGGAGGCGGACCGCCCGCTCGTAGTCGTTGTCCGCGCCGCGCGTGAGGCGCTGGGCCGTCTCCGGGACGACGGACGGGAGGGAGTCCGGCACCTTCGTGTACTCGCGCTTGAGTCCGGCGGGCGGCTCTGGGGCCTGCCGGAGCTGGTCCGCGGTCGGCTCGACGATCAGGCTCTCGACGTCGTACGAGGCGCCGCGCGTGGTCTGGCCCTGGTAGCCGACGAGGGTGCGGCCCTCGGGCTCGAAGCGCCATTTGCCGCCCACGCTCACGCGGTCGGCCGGGTACGGCATCGGCAGCCAGTCCTGCGCGTACCAGTCGGCGGCCTTGATCTTGCTGCGGACCTTCTGCGTACGGACGTCGGGGGCGAGGCCGCGCGGGCTGGGGAGCGGGCTCGGGACGGAGGTGATCCGCCGTTCGGAGGGCTTCCACGCGGAGCCGTCGAACTTGTCGAGCGCGACGATCCGCATGTAGAGCTCCTGCGTCTCCTTCGCGTTCGTCCGGTACGTCAGCGCCGTACGGTCCTCGGGCTGGTTGAGGCTGTCCTGGAGTGCGACCAGCGGGTTCACGGCCGAGATGGTGCCGCCGTTGTCGCCGCCCTTGCCCGCGCCCCCGTTCCGCGCCGCGTCCAGCAGCCCGCCGCTGAGCGAGGGGAGGACGGCGGGGACGACCAGCGAGATGCCGAGCGCCAGCGCGCCGATCCGCCGTCCCGTGCGTACGGGCGCGACGGCGGGCCCGCCCACGGAGCCTGGTTCGTGGGGTGCCGAGCCCGGCCGGGACCTGTCGGCGAAGAGGCGTCCCCACTGGGAGAGCCGCTCGCGGCCCTCCGCGAGGAGCAGCAGCAGATAGCCGCCCGCCGCGCACAGGAACCACAGCCAGCGCGCCCCGCCCTGGGAGAGCCCGGCCGCGACCGAGTACAGCGCGAGCAGCGGCAGTCCGGCGGGTGCCGCGCTGCGGTACGTCACCGCGAGCGCGTCCACCAGCAGTCCGATCACCAGGACCCCGCCGACGAGCATCAGCCGGATCCCGTCCGTCACGGGCGCGGGGATGGCGAAGCGGCCGACGTCCTGCGTCCCGGCGGTCAGCAGGTCGGCGAAGCGCTCGAAGACCGCCGGGTTCGGCAGCACTCCGCCCAGCGCCTCCTGCCGCGCGAACATCACGGTGAGCAGCAGCAGCGTGGCCAGCGCCTGCACCAGCACCGTCACGGGGCGGGCCAGCGGCACCCGGCGGGCCGCGGCGCCCACCCCGCTCTGGAGGGCGATCAGCATCGCGGCCTGGAGGAGCCAGGTCGCGGGGTCGACCAGTGGCAGCAGCGCGCAGGAGGCGGCCAGGGTCGCCAGCGCCGCGCAGAAGGCGAGCCTGCCCCGTCCGCTCATCGGTCCAGTCCCTTCACGGTCTGCTTGTCGGCCTCCTGCCACAGCGCGGGCAGCGCCGTCCCCGGGCCGCCGACCAGCGCGGTCCAGCCCGCGTCACGCAGGGCGCGCAGCGCGGGGGCGTCGTCGGGGAGCGGGGACGGGGCCGTGGCAGGCGCCGGGGCCGGAACCGGGGCCGGTGCCTCGGGGGCGCCGACCGGAATCTGCCCGTTCCCGCCGTTGCCGTTCCCGTTGCCGTTCCCGGAAGCGTGCAGTGCCGAGGTGAAGGCCACCGCCCGGTTCGTCCGCATTCTCATCCGCCCCACCGTGATGGCCTGTTCCTCGTCGAGCGTGCCCAGGAAGGCGACGAGCAGCCCCTCGGAGCCGCCCATGCCGCCGCGCAGCGCGTCGTACGCGGACGAGAGCCCCGTCTCCGAGGAGTGCTCGACCACGGCGAGGGCGTCCAGCAGCAGGCCCGCCGTGTCCGAGGAGTCGGCGGCGAAGAGCCCGCCCTCCGGGCCCGGCGACATCGCGCCGGTGTCGGTCAGCAGCCGCACCGCGTAGCCCCGCTCCAGCAGGTGCATGCAGACGGACGCCGCACCCGCGACGGCCCATTCGAAGGGCGAGTCGGGGCCCGAGCCCGCGTACGCGAGACGGCGGGTGTCGAGCAGCACCGTGCAGCGGGCCTTCTGCGGCTGCTCCTCGCGGCGCACCATCAGCTCGCCGTAGCGAGCGGTGGAGCGCCAGTGGACGCGGCGCAGGTCGTCCCCGTGCCGGTAGCCGCGCGGGATGACGTCGTCCTCCCCGGCGAGCGCGAGGGAGCGCTGCCGCCCGTCGCCGTACCCGCTGGTCTCGCCCGACAGCCGCACGGGCGGCAGGGCCTCGACGGGCGGGACGACGGTGAGCGTGTCGTACGTACTGAAGGAGCGCGTCAGCTCGCACATCCCGAACGGGTCGGTCAGCCGCAGCTGGAGCGGTCCCAGCGGATAGCGCCCGCGCAGGTCGGAGCGGACCCGGTAGGACACCTCGCGCCGCCCGCCCGGCTCGACCCGGTCCAGCACGAAGCGGGGGCGCGGGCCCAGCACGTAGGGCACCCGGTCCTGGAGCATCAGCAGGCCCGTGGGCAGCCGCGAGATGTTGTCGATCCGCAGATGCACCCGGGCCTCGGTCCGCGCTGGCACCCGCGCGGGCGACAGCCGCCGCGAGCCCGCCACCCGGTACCGGGTGCGGTGCAGCACGAGCACGCACACCAGCGGCAGTACGGCCAGGAGCATGCCGACGCGCAGCAGTTCGTTCTGCCCGAGCGCGTACGCGCAGATGGCGGCGGCCACGCCCGCGGCCAGGAACGACCGCCCGCGCGTGGTGAGCCCGCCGAACGCCGTACGGAGAGAGCCGCGCGTCTCGCCGCCCTCACCGCCCGACGGGGACGGCCCCCCTGACGGCCCCCCAGCCGCCATCAGTACCCCCGCGGCTGCTGCTGCCCGGGCTGCGGCGGCCCGGCCTGGGGGTGACCGGCCGGGGGATGACCGGCCTGGGGAGGCGCGGCCGGGGCGCCGGGCGGCGGCTGGCCCGGGGCGCCGCCGTACCGGTTGTGCGGGGCGCCGGGGACGGGGCCGCCCGGCGGCGGCGGGGCGACGGCGGGGACCGGCACGCGCTGCACGATCTCCTGGACGACCTGGTCGGCCGAGCGTCTGTTCAACTGCGCCTGCGCGGTGGGCAGCAGCCGGTGCGCCAGGACGGGCACGGCCAGCGACTGCACGTCGTCCGGCAGCGCGAACTCCCGCCCGGCGAGCGCCGCCGCGGCCTTCGAGGCGCGCAGCAGATGCAGCGTCGCGCGCGGCGAGGCGCCCAGCCGCAGGTCGGGGTGCGAACGGGTGGCGGCGACCAGCTCGACCGCGTACCGCCGCACCGCGTCGGAGACGTGCACGCCCCGGACGGCGTCGACGAGCTTGACGATGTCGTGCGCGTGCGCCACCGGCTGGAGGTCGTCCAGCGGGGAGGCGCCGCCGTGCACGTCGAGCATCTCCAGCTCGGCCGCCGGGCTCGGATAGCCGATCGAGACCCGTGCCATGAACCGGTCGCGCTGCGCCTCCGGGAGGGGATACGTTCCCTCCATCTCGACCGGGTTCTGCGTGGCGACGACCATGAACGGATCGGGCAGCTCGTACGTCTGCCCGTCGATGGTCACCTGCCGCTCCTCCATCGACTCCAGCAGCGCCGACTGGGTCTTGGGCGAGGCGCGGTTGATCTCGTCGCCGATCACGATCTGCGCGAAGACCGCGCCCGGCTTGAACTCGAAGTCCCGCTGCTGCTGGTCGTAGACGCTCACGCCCGTGATGTCGGAGGGCAGCAGGTCGGGAGTGAACTGGATCCTGCGCACCGAGCAGTCGATCGATTTGGCCAGCGCCTTCGCCAGCATGGTCTTGCCCACCCCCGGCACATCCTCGATCAGGAGGTGCCCTTCGGCCAGCAGAACCGTCAGAGAGAGCCGGACGACCTCGGGCTTGCCCTCGATCACGGTCTCCACGGAGCGTCGCACCTGTCCTGCTGTGGTGCTCAGATCGCTGAGGTTCGCTCGCTCGTCATAGGTCGTCACCCGGCCCTCCTCGGCCCCGTCCCCGTCGTGCTGGGTTGTGCTGGGTTGCCACGGGCCGTGCTCGTCCCCGCCCGTGTGCGCTGCTCCCTCGTATTCTTCACGGCCACCCGGTGGTTCGTCACCGTTCCCGGGGGATCTCCGGGTCGATCTCGCGCAGCAGGCCGGTCGTCACGTCGAAGACGAAGCCCCGCACGTCGTCCCTGTGCGGTACGAACGGCGACGTACGGACGCGCTGCATCGACTGGCGCACATCCTGGTCCACGTCCCTGAACGCCTCGACCGCCCAGGCCGGCCGCTGGCCGACCTCCATCTCCAGCTCGTGCCGGAACTCCTCGGAGAGGGACTCCAGGCCGCAGTTCGTGTGGTGGATCAGCGCGACGGAGCGGGTGCCCAGCGCGCGCTGGCTGATGGTGAGCGAACGGATGACGTCGTCGGTGACGACCCCGCCCGCGTTCCGGATCGTGTGGCAGTCGCCGAGCTCCAGGCCCAGGGCCTCATGCAGGTCCAGGCGGGCGTCCATGCACGCGACGACCGCGACACGGCGTACGGGCTTGGCGTCCATTCCGGGGTCGGTGAAGCTCTCGGCGTAGTGGGCGTTCGCCGCAACCAGCTCGTCGGTGACAGTGTCCTTCGCGTCCATACGGACGATTCTCCCCCAGACCGCAGCGGGGAGCTTGACGGGGCGTGCCGAACAGGGGGCCGGACGCGCCTCGTACCGTAGTTGACCGAGGGGACGAGTGGACTAAAGTGACGCGAAGTGGGAGGCGCAACTCTCCCCAAGGACCCCGAATCCCCTCGCGTGCGCGGGCGCGCACGTGCGGCTCGGCCTCCTCCCGCTCCCGGCCCTCCGACGCCCACCAGGCGCAGGCGGGTCACTCCCCTTCGAGCGGGCGGGGACCAAGGAGCATGTGCACCAGTGCCCGCCAGACTTGAGAGGGCACATGACCACCAACGAGCAGCCCGTCGGCGACCTCCACAACCCGGTCATGCTCCGGCGCTCCCTGGACCTGCTCGCCCCCGCCCTCGCCCTGCCGGGCGCGACCGTCATCGACTGCACCCTCGGCATGGGCGGCCACAGCGAGGCCCTGCTGCACACCTTCCCCTCCGCGCGCCTGATCGGGCTCGACCGCGACACCGAGGCGCTGCGCCTCGCGGGTGAGCGCCTCGCGCCGTACGGGGACCGCGCCACGCTCGTCCACGCGGTCTACGACGAGCTGCCGCAGGTCCTGGAGCGGCTGGAGGTCCCGCGCGTCCAGGGCGTCCTCTTCGACCTCGGCGTCTCCTCCCTCCAGCTCGACGAGGCGGGCCGCGGCTTCGCGTACGCGCAGGACGCCCCGCTCGACATGCGCATGGACCAGACGACGGGCATCAGCGCCGCCGAGGTCCTCAACACCTACGCGCCGGGGGAACTGGTGCGGATCCTGCGGGCGTACGGCGAGGAGAAGCAGGCCAAGCGCATCGTCGAGGCCGTGGTGAAGGCGCGCGAGAAGGAGCCCTTCAGCAACAGCGCCCGGCTGGTCGAGCTGATCCGAGACGCGCTCCCGCAGGCCGCCAAGCGCACCGGCGGCAACCCCGCCAAGCGGACGTTCCAGGCGCTGCGCATCGAGGTCAACGGCGAGCTGGCCGTCCTGGAGCGGGCCCTGCCCGCCGCCGTGGACGCGCTCGCTGTGGGCGGCCGTATCGCCGTGCTCTCGTACCACTCGCTGGAGGACCGGCTGGTCAAGCAGGTCTTCGCGGCGGGCTCGCACAACACGGCGCCGCCCGGACTGCCGGTCGTGCCCGAGCAGTACCAGCCCCGGCTGAAGCTGCTCACGCGCGGCGCGGAGCTGCCCTCGGAGGAAGAGATCGCGGAGAACCGCCGCGCGGCCCCGGCGCGGCTGCGCGCGGCCAAGCGCATCCGGGAGGCCACGGGATGAGCGCCCAGCAGCGTCTCGCCCGGCTGGCCCGGATGGTGCCCGCCGGCAACTCCAACGCCGCGCGTGCCCCGTTCGTCCTGCTGGTCGTCCTGCTGCTCGGCTCCGGGCTGCTCGCGCTGCTGCTGCTCAACGCGTCACTGAACAAGGGTTCGTTCAAGCTGGACAAGCTGGAGAAGGAGACCGAGGAGCTGACGGACGAGCAGCAGGCCCTCCAGCAGCAGGTCGACGGCTACTCCTCCCCGGGTGAGCTGGAGAAACGTGCCCGCGAACTGGGCCTCGTCCCCGGCGGCAACCCGGTCTTCCTCACCCCCGACGGCAAGGTGCGCGGCACGTCCGACGCCCAGGACGAGCAGGTGGGCCCGTGACCCCGAGGAACGATCCGCGCCGCGGCGGTGACGACGGTGCCTCCCGTGCCCCGCGCCGCGAGCGACCGAGCCGGGGCTCGCGCCCGGACGACCGTCCCCGTGACGGATCGGACGCGCCGCGCGCCGCGGGCGGCCGAGGCGCCGACGAGCGGGACGGGCGGCGGTCCGTCCCCGGTGGCCGCGCCCGCGACGACGGGGGCGGCGGCGCTCGCCGTGACCGATCGGGCGAACCGCGCCAGGCGGGTGGCCGGGGTTCCGGCGACAGGAACGCGCGACGGCCCCTGCGTGACACCGAGGACGGCGAGTCCGTCAGGCGCGAACCGCGCCCGGCGGGTGGCCGGAGCCGGAGCGAGCGGCCTGGCGAGCGGCCGGGCCGGAAGGCGGAACCGGACGCCCGCCGTCGCGCCGCGGCGGGCGCGCCGCGTGCCGCACAGGAGCGGCCCTCCCGCCGGTCCCGTGACGACGACGGCGGCGGCCGGGGCTCCGGCGAGCAGCGGCAGGGCTCGCGGGAGGGCGCGTCCGCGCGCGCCGCGCGCGCCGCGCGCGGCGCGCGGTCCGAGGCCCGGCAGGAAGGGCGAGAGTCGCGCCCCCGCGTGCCGCGCCCCGCGCGCGGCGGCGCGCAGGGCGGCGGACGTGGCGGGCGTGGTGGGCGAGGCGGCGGGGGCGGCAACAACAGGCCCGGCCGTCCCTCGCCCGGGGAGGGCGCCGCGCTGCGGCTGGCGAACCCGAAGCCCCGGCTGCGGCTGGTGGCGGTCGGGCTGACCCTCGTCGTGCTCGCGTTCACCGTGCGGCTGCTGCAGGTGCAGGCCGTCGACGCCAGCGTGTTCGCGGACAAGGCGGCCGTGAACCGGTACATCACCGTGCCGCTGGCCGCCGAGCGCGGCACGATCGCGGCGCGGGACGGTTCCTCGCTGGCCGCGACGGTGGACGCGTACGACATCACCGCCGACCCGTACCTCTTCACGCCCAAGCAGGCCAAGGTGAAGGACGCGCCCGAGCGGGCCGCGAAGCTGCTCGCGCCGCTGGTGGGGGAGAAGCGGAAGACGCTCGCGAAGAAGCTCTCGAAGCCCGACACCCGGTACGTGCTGCTGGCCCGCCAGCAGACCCCGCAGACCTGGAAGAAGATCAAGAAGCTCAAGGCGGAGCTGGCCGCCGACGCCGCGGCCCGCAAGGGCGCCAACGTGCTCGCGGGGATCTACCAGGAGAAGCACGCCAAGCGCGTCTATCCGAACAAGGAGCTGGCCTCCTCCGTCCTCGGCTTCGTGAACCAGGACGGCGAGGGCGGCGCGGGCATCGAGGCCATGCTCGACAAGGAGCTGTCGGGCGAGAGCGGCAAGATCACGTACGCCCAGTCGGGCGGCCGTCAGGTCCCCACCGCCGGAGTGCGGGAGAAGGCCGCGCGCCCCGGGTCCGACATAGAGCTCACCCTCGACCGTGACATCCAGTGGTCGGCGCAGCAGGCGATCAGCAAGCAGGTCCGCAAGTCCCACGCCGACCGGGGCTACGTCATCGTCCAGGACACCAGGACAGGCGAGCTGCTCGGCATGGCCGCCGCGCCCGGCTTCGACCCGAACGACATCGGGAAGTCCAAGCTCGACTCGTTCGGCAACCCGGCGCTCCAGGACGTCTACGAGCCGGGCTCGACCAGCAAGCTGATGTCCATGGCGGCCGTGCTGGAGGAGAAGAAGGCCACGCCGCGTACGGCGGTGACCGTGCCGAACCGGCTCAAGCGCGCCGACCGCGCCTTCGCCGACGACGTCGACCACCCCACGTGGAACCTCACGCTCAACGGCGTCCTGGCCAAGTCCAGCAACATCGGCACGATCCTCGCCACCGAGCAGCTCGGCAAGACGCAGAAGAAGGCCAACAAGGTCCTCTACGACTACATGCGGGACTTCGGCATCGGCAGGCCCTCGGGCCTCGGCTTCCCCGGGGAGACCGACGGCATCCTGGAGAAGCCGCAGAAGTGGAGCGCCTCGCAGCAGTACACGATCCCCTTCGGCCAGGGCCTCTCGCTCAACGCCGTACAGGCCGCGTCGATCTACTCGACGATCGCCAACGGCGGCGTCCGGACGCAGCCCAGCCTCGTGCGCGCCACGGTCGGGCCCGACGGGCGGTACGCGCCGTCGAAGAAGCCGGGCGAGCGGCGGGTCGTGAGCGAGAAGACCGCGAAGACGCTCGCGAAGATGCTGGAGTCCGTCGTCGGCGACATGGAGGGCACCGGCACCACCGCGAAGATCCCCGGCTACCGCGTCGCGGGCAAGACCGGTACGGCCAACCGGGTGGACCCGGAGACCGGCCGCTACCACGGCTACACCTCGTCCTTCGCGGGCTTCGCGCCCGCGGACAAGCCCCGCGTGACCGTCTACTGCGCGGTGCAGAACCCGAAGAGCGGCAGCTACTTCGGCAGCGACGTGTGCGGCCCGGTCTACAAGAAGGTCATGAAGTTCGCGCTCAAGTCCCTCCAGGTCCCGCCGACCGGCGCGGACCCGGCGCGGCTGCCCGTCCTCGCGGGGCAGGGCCGCTGACGGGGGCGCACAGGTGAGGGAAGACCGGGAGAACCGTGCAGAACGTGAGAACCGTGCAGATCGTGAGAACCGCGTGAGAACGATCACTGACAATCCGTGCAACCCCCAGGCCGCTCCGTCCGCGCCCGGCCCCTCGCTTCGCGGCGCGGCGGCCCCGCCCGGTACGCTCACCGCCGTGCCACAAGCTGATCAGACCTCCTCCGAGTCCTTTCCGGGGCCGCCCCGGCCCACCCGGGTCCGGCCCGTACCGCTCGCGGAGCTGGCCCGACGGCTGGACGCCGTGCTCGCCGAAGACAGCGGGGCCGAAGGAACCGCCACCGGCATCACGCACGACTCCCGCGCGGTGCGGCCCGGCGACATCTACGCCGCGCTGCCCGGCGCGCGCCTGCACGGCGCGGACTTCGTGGCGCAGGCCCAGAGCCTCGGCGCCGTCGCCGTCCTCACCGACCCGGGCGGCACCGAGCGCGCCGCCGCCACCGGGCTGCCGGTGCTGACGGTCCCCGACCCCCGCGGCCGGATGGGCGAGCTGGCCGCCGCGGTGTACGGGGAGCCGGGCGCCGACCTGCTCCAGATCGGCATCACCGGCACCTCCGGCAAGACCACCACGGCGTACCTCATCGAGGGCGGCCTGCGGCAGGCGGCCGAGAAGGACGGCGGGCTGACGGGCCTGATCGGCACCGTCGAGTCCCGCATCGGCGACGAGCGCATCAAGTCCGAGCGCACCACGCCCGAGGCCACCGACCTCCAGGCGCTGTTCGCGGTGATGCGCGAGCGCGGCGTCAGCTCGGTCGCCATGGAGGTCTCCAGCCACGCGCTGGTCCTGGGCCGGGTGGACGGCTGCGTGTTCGACATCGCGGTGTTCAACAACCTCAGCCCCGAGCACCTCGACTTCCACCCGGACATGGAGGACTACTTCCAGGCCAAGCGGCAGCTCTTCACCCGGGCCCGCTCCCGCGCCGCGGTGGTGAACTTCGACGACGAGTACGGCCACCGGCTGATCACCGAGTCCGAGGTCCCGGTCACCACGTTCTCCGCCGAGGGCCACCCCGACGCCGACTGGCGCGCCGAGGACGTCGAGCTGGGCCCGCTCGGCTCGACGTTCACCGCCGTGGGCCCCGAGGGCGAGTCCGTACCGGCGCACGCGCCGCTCCCCGGCCCGTTCAACGTCGCGAACACGCTCGCCGCGATCACCGCCCTCGTCGCCGCCGGGATCGACGCGCGTACGGCCGCCGAGGGCGTCGGCGCCGTCCCGGGCGTCCCCGGCCGCCTGGAGCGCGTGGACGCCGGGCAGGACTACCTGGCCGTCGTCGACTACGCGCACAAGCCCGACGCCGTCGAGTCCGTGCTCTACGCGATCCGCAAGGTCACCGAGGGCCGGGTGCACGCCGTCCTCGGCTGCGGCGGCGACCGCGACCCGCACAAGCGGCCCGCGATGGGCTCGGCCCTCGCCCGCCTCTCCGACACGGCGGTGCTCACCTCCGACAACCCCCGCTCCGAGGACCCCCTCGCGATCCTCGCGACGATGCTCGCGGGCGCCGCCGAGGTGCCCGCGTACGAGCGCGGCACGGTGCTCGTCGAGGAGGAGCGGGCCGCGGCCATCGAGGCCGCCGTGGCCCGCGCCGAGCCCGGCGACGCCGTTCTCGTCCTCGGCAAGGGGCACGAGACGGGCCAGAACATCGCGGGCGTCGTCCGCCCGTTCGACGACCACGACGTGCTGCGCCGCGCCATCCTGCGGCGCGCCGCGGAAGCTCCGCAGTCCCCGCAGACCTCGCAGTCCACTCCGACCGCACAGCCCAGTCCCGCAGCTCCGACACCTCACCGGACAGACAACCAGAACCGATGATCCCCCTCTCCCTCGCAGAGATCGCCGCCCTCACCGGCGGACGGCAGCACGACATAACGGACCCGGAAGCGCGGATCACCGGGCCCGTGGTGATCGACTCCCGCCAGGTGGGCCCCGGCAGCCTCTTCGCGGCCTTCGCCGGAGAGCGCGTCGACGGCCACGACTTCGCGCGCGGCGCCGTGGAGTCCGGAGCCACCGCCGTGCTCGCCACCCGCCCCGTCGGCGTCCCCTCGATCGTCGTCGACGACGTCACCGCGGCGCTCGGCGCCCTCGCCCGCCATACGGTCGGGCAGCTGGGCACCCGGGTCGTCGCCCTCACCGGATCCAGCGGCAAGACCAGCACCAAGGACCTGATCGCCCAGCTGCTGGAGCGGATCGGGCCCACGGTGTGGCCCCCCGGATCCTTCAACAACGAGATCGGGCTGCCGCTCACCGCGCTCCGCGCCGACGCGGACACCCGCCATCTGGTGCTGGAGATGGGCGCCCGCGGCATCGGCCACATCCGCTACCTCGCCGAGCTCACCCCACCCCGTATCGGCGTCGTGCTCAACGTGGGCACCGCGCACATCGGGGAGTTCGGCGGCCGGGAGCAGATCGCCGAGGCCAAGGGCGAGCTCGTGGAGGTCCTGCCGACGGCGGAAGATGGCGGAATCGCGGTGCTCAACGCCGACGATCCGCTCGTCCGCGCCATGGCACCCCGCACCCGCGCCCGCGTCACGCTCTTCGGCGAGGACGCGGATGCGGACGTACGGGCAGAGAACGTACGGCTCACCGAGCGCGGCACACCCGCCTTCACCCTCCACACCCCCACCGGGTGCGGTGACGTGACCATGCGGCTGTACGGTGAGCACCACGTGTCGAACGCGCTCGCCGCGGCGGCCGTCGCCCACGAACTGGGCATGCCCGCCGGGGACATCGCCACCGCGCTGTCCGAGGCGGGCACGCTCTCCCGTTGGCGGATGGAGGTCACCGAGCGCGCCGACGGCGTCACGGTCGTCAACGACGCCTACAACGCCAATCCCGACTCCATGCGGGCCGCGCTCCGCGCGCTGGCCGCCATGGGCAGCGGTCGTCGGACGTGGGCGGTGCTGGGCGAGATGGCCGAGCTGGGCGACGAAGCGCTCGCCGAGCACGACGCGATCGGACGGCTCGCCGTCCGGCTCAACGTCAGCAAGCTCGTGGCGGTGGGCGGCCAGGAGGCCGCCTGGCTCGACATGGGCGCCAAGAACGAGGGTTCGTGGGGTGAGGAGTCGGTGCACGTGTCCGACGCTGAGGCGGCCGTCGACCTGTTGCGCGGGGAACTGCGCGCGGGGGATGTCGTATTGGTGAAGGCTTCCCGTTCGGTCGGCCTGGAGAGCGTCGCCGAGGCGCTGCTCGCTCACGAAGGGGCCGCCGCCCGATGAGGCAGATCCTCTTCTCCGGGGCCATCGGCCTCTTCCTGTCCCTGGTCGGGACCCCGCTGCTGATCAAGCTGCTGGCCAAGAAGGGCTACGGCCAGTTCATCCGCGACGACGGCCCCCGCGACCACCACAGCAAGCGCGGTACGCCCACGATGGGCGGCATCGCCTTCATCCTCGCGACGATCATCGCGTACGCGCTGACCAAGCTGATCACCGGCAGCGAGCCGACGTTCTCCGGCGTGCTGGTGCTCTTCCTCTTCGCGGGGATGGGCCTGGTCGGCTTCCTCGACGACTACATCAAGATCGTCAAGCAGCGCAGCCTCGGCCTGCGCGCCAAGGCGAAGATGGCCGGCCAGCTCATCGTCGGCATCGCCTTCGCGGTCCTCGCGCTCAACTTCGAGGACGCCCGCCAGCTCACCCCGGCCTCCACCAAGCTCTCCTTCACCCAGGACTTCGGCTGGGCGCTGCCGCCCGTCATCTTCGTGGTCTGGGCGCTGTTCATGATCCTCGCGATGTCGAACGGCGTGAACCTCACCGACGGCCTCGACGGTCTCGCCACCGGCGCCTCGGTGATGGTCTTCGGCGCGTACACCTTCATCGGCGTGTGGGAGTACCAGGAGTCCTGCGCCAACCCCGCCTCGGCCGGTCCCGGCTGCTACGAGGTACGAGATCCCCTCGATCTCGCGGTCGTCGCGGCGGCCCTGATGGGCGCCTGCTTCGGCTTCCTGTGGTGGAACACCTCGCCGGCCAAGGTCTTCATGGGCGACACCGGCTCCCTCGCCCTCGGCGGCGCCCTGGCGGGCCTCGCCATCTGCTCCCGGACCGAGCTGCTGCTCGCGGTCCTCGGCGGCCTCTTCGTCCTGATCACCATGTCCGTGGTCATCCAGGTCGGCTCCTTCCGGCTCACCGGCAAGCGCGTCTTCAAGATGGCGCCACTCCAGCACCACTTCGAGATCAAGGGGTGGTCGGAAGTCCTTGTGGTGGTCCGGTTCTGGATCATCCAGGGCATGTGCGCGATCGTCGGCGTCGGCATCTTCTACGCGGGCTGGGCGGCGAGCAATTGAGCACCCAGGGATTCAAGGACCTCACCGAGCAGCTCGACGGCAAGCACGTCACGGTCGCCGGGCTCGGCGTCAGCGGCCTCCCGGCGGCCAAGGCCCTGCTCCGCCTCGGCGCCCGGGTCACGGCCGTCAACGGCGGCGACGGCGACGGGCCGCGCCGCCAGGCCGCCGAGCTGGAGGAGCTCGGCGCCGCGGTCCGCCTCGGCGACGACCGTACGCTCCCCGAGGGCACCGACCTCGTCGTCACCACGCCCGGCTTCAAGCCCGACAGCCCGCTCTTCCTCGCCGCCGCCGACGCGGGCGTGCCCGTATGGGGCGACGTCGAGCTGGCGTGGCGGCTGCGCGGGCCCGACAGCCCGCCCTGGCTCGCGGTCACCGGCACCAACGGCAAGACGACCACCGTCCAGATGCTCGCCAGCATCCTGCGCGCCGCCGGGCTCCGTACAGCGGCCGTCGGCAACATCGGCGTCTCGCTCGTCGACGTCGCCCTGGAGCGCGAGCCGTACGACGGGCTGGACGTCCTGGCCGTCGAGCTCTCCAGCTACCAGCTCCACTGGGCGCCCAGCCTGCGCCCGCACTCGGCGGCCGTGCTGAACCTGGCCCCCGACCACCTCGACTGGCACGGCTCGATGGAGGCGTACGCCGCCGACAAGGGCCGCATCTACGAGGGCAACGAGGTCGCCTGCGTCTACAACGTCGCCGACCCCGTCACCGAGCGACTCGTCCGCGAGGCCGACGTCGTCGAGGGCGCCCGCGCCATCGGCTTCACCCTCGCCGCCCCGGCCCCCTCCCAACTCGGGGTCGTCGACGGCATCCTCGTCGACCGCGCGTTCGTGGACGACCGGCAGACGCAGGCCCAGGAGCTCGCCGAGGTCTCCGACGTCACGCCCCCGGCGCCGCACAACGTCGCCAACGCGCTCGCCGCGGCGGCGCTCGCCCGCGCGTACGGGGTCGCGCCCGCGGCCGTGCGCGACGGGCTGCGCGCCTTCCGCCCCGACGCGCACCGGATGACCCATGTCGCCGACGCCGGCGGCGTCGCGTACGTGGACGACTCCAAGGCCACCAACACCCATGCCACCGAGGCCTCCCTCGCGGCCTACGCATCGGTCGTATGGATCGCGGGCGGCCTCGCCAAGGGCGCCACCTTCGACGAGCTGGTCACGGGCGCCGCGCCCCGGCTGCGCGCCGCCGTGCTGCTGGGCGCCGACCGGCAGCTCATCGCCGAAGCCCTCGCGCGACACGCCCCGGATGTGCCCGTGGTCGACCTGGAGCGCACGGACACTGGGGCGATGGCGGCGGCGGTCCGCGAGGCGGCGTCCCTGTCACAGCCGGGGGATACCGTACTGCTGGCCCCCGCGTGCGCGTCGATGGACATGTTCGTCAACTACAACGCACGCGGCGACGCGTTCGCCGAGGCGGTACGGGCACTGGCGAGCGAGACATAACCCGCAGGTCCGTCCCCGTGGACCGAGGCGCGGGTGAGACGGAGGGACACGGATGACGGCGCGATCCGCCAAGCCGCCCACGGCGCGGCGCGGGACGGGACAGCCCGCACCCGTGCGCCCGCCGCGCCGCCCGCGCCCGTCCCGGGGCGGCGGAAGCACGGCCCTGGGACTCTCGCGGTTCTACGCCCGCGCGAAGCGCACCTGGGACCGCCCCCTGACGGCGTACTACCTGATCCTGGGCGGCAGCCTGCTCATCACCGCGCTCGGCCTGGTGATGGTCTTCTCCGCCTCGCAGATCGAGGCGCTCCAGTCGGGCCTGGCGTCCACGTACTTCTTCCGCAAGCAGCTCGTCGCCGCCGTGCTGGGCACCCTGCTGCTGCTCGCCGCGTCCCGGATGCCGCTGAAGCTGCACCGGGCCCTGGCGTATCCGCTGCTCGCCGTCTCCGTGTTCCTGATGTGCCTGGTGCAGGTGCCGGGGATAGGGCGCGAGGTGAACGGGAACCAGAACTGGATCTATCTGGGCGGCCCCTTCCAGCTCCAGCCCAGCGAGTTCGCCAAGCTCGCGCTCGTCCTGTGGGGCGCCGACCTGCTCGCCCGTAAGAGCGACAAGAACATGCTGACCCAGTGGAAGCACCTGCTGGTCCCGCTCGTCCCGATGGCCCTGCTGCTCCTCGGGCTCATCATGCTCGGCGGCGACATGGGCACGGCCATCATCCTCACGGCCGTCCTCTTCGGCCTGCTGTGGCTCGCGGGCGCTCCCACCCGGCTCTTCACCGGCGTGCTGGCCGCCGCCGCCACCGCCGGTGCGTTCCTCATCACATCCAACCCCAACCGCATGTCCCGCCTCGGCTGCATCGGCGCGACCGACCCGGGGGCCAACGACCAGTGCTGGCAGGCGGTCCACGGGATCTACGCCCTGGCATCGGGCGGCTGGTTCGGTTCGGGCCTCGGCGCGAGTGTGGAAAAATGGGGTCAACTGCCCGAACCGCACACCGACTTCATCTTCGCCGTGACTGGGGAGGAACTCGGTCTGGCGGGGACGCTGTCGGTGCTCACTCTCTTCGCGGCTCTAGGCTATGCGGGTATCCGCGTGGCCGGACGTACGGAGGATCCGTTCGTGAGGTATGCCGCGGGAGGCGTGACCACCTGGATCACGGCCCAGGCCGTGATCAATGTCGGTGCGGTGCTCGGTCTGCTGCCGATCGCCGGTGTCCCGCTCCCGCTGTTCTCCTACGGAGGATCCGCCCTGCTGCCGACGATGTTCGCCGTCGGACTGCTGATCGCCTTCGCGCGCAGCGACCCGGCGGCTCGTGCGGCACTGGCCGTGCGGCAGCCCGCCCTGGGGCAGCGCCTGCTGCGGGGAGGGCTGGCAGGGAGAAGGAAGACGATGAGACGGCGCCCCGAACGGCGGCCGTCCGGAGAGCGGTGAATCAGAGTGCACGTCGTACTCGCCGGTGGGGGGACCGCCGGCCACATCGAGCCCGCGCTCGCCCTCGCGGACGCCCTGCGCAGGCAGGACCCGACCGTGGGGATCACGGCCCTGGGCACGGAGCGCGGACTTGAGACGCGCCTCGTCCCCGAGCGTGGCTATCAGCTGGAGCTGATCCCGGCCGTGCCGCTGCCCCGCAAGCCGACCCCCGAGCTGATCACCGTGCCGGGACGGCTGCGCGGCACCATCAAGGCCACCGAGCAGATCCTGGAGCGCACCAAGGCGGACTGCGTGGTCGGCTTCGGCGGGTACGTGGCGCTGCCGGCGTACCTGGCCGCCAAGCGCCTCGGCGTCCCCATCGTCGTCCACGAGGCCAACGCCCGCCCGGGCCTCGCCAACAAGATCGGCTCGCGGTACGCGTACGCGGTCGCCGTCTCGACCCCCGACAGCAAGCTGCGCGGCGCGCGCTACATCGGCATCCCGCTGCGCCGCGCCATCGCCACGCTGGACCGCGCCGGGGCGCGCCCGGAGGCCCGCGCCTCCTTCGGCCTCGCGCAGAACCTGCCGACCCTCCTCGTCTCCGGCGGCTCCCAGGGCGCCCGCAGGCTGAACGAGGTCGTGCAGCAGGCCGTCCCGCACCTCCAGCGCGCCGGGATCCAGGTGCTGCACGCGGTCGGGCCGAAGAACGAACTGCCGCAGGTGCAGCAGATGCCCGGAATGCCGCCCTATGTGCCGGTACCGTATGTGGACCGTATGGACCTCGCGTACGCCGCGGCGGACATGATGCTCTGCCGCGCGGGCGCGATGACCGTCGCGGAGCTGTCGGCCGTCGGGCTGCCCGCCGCCTACGTCCCGCTGCCGATCGGCAACGGCGAACAGCGGCTGAACGCCCAGCCGCTCGTCAAGGCCGGCGGCGGACTGCTCGTCGACGACGCCGAGCTGACGCCGGAGTGGATCCAGGGCAACGTGCTCCCGGTCCTCGCCGACCCCCAGCGGCTGTACGACATGTCGTGCGCGGCGGCCGAGTTCGGCCGCCCCAACGCCGACGAGCTGCTGGTCGGAATGGTGTACGAGGCGCTCGCGGCGCGTCGCCAGGGCTGAGCGCGGCCCGGCGCGGCAGCGGCGGGAGCGACCGGAGAAGTGGCGAAGAGGCAGGGGTGCGCGTGGCCGGACCGTCCGGACCGACGAAGACCGCCGACCGGCGCGCGCACGAGCGCGCGCGGGCCCGGCCGTCCCCGGACCCCTCCGGTTCCGGTTCCGGCGGGGACCGGCCCACGCGCTCCCGCCTGAGACCCCGGATGCGGGTGCCGGGCAGGCGCACCCTTGTGGTGACACTCGTCCTGGTGGTCCTGCTCGGCGCCTTCGCCGTCTACGCCCTCTACGGCTCGCCCTGGCTGCGGGTCGGACATGTTTCGGTCAGCGGAAACCAAAAACTCGGCAAGGCCGAGATCACCCGCGCCGCCGCCGTCCCGGAGGGCGCGCCGCTCGCCACCGTCGACAAGACCGCGATCGCCCACCGGGTCAGCGCCGCGTTGCCGCGTGTGGGCCGCGTCGATGTCGTACGGTCGTGGCCGGACGGAATCGGGCTCAAAGTGACCGAACGCCGTCCGGAACTGCTGATGAAAAGCGCCGGAAAATACGTCGAAGTGGACGCCGAAGGCGTGCGATTCGCCACAGTGGGCAGGCCCCCGAAGGGAGTTCCACTTCTTGAGCTGGAAGCCGAGCGCTCCGCGAGCCTGCGCCACTTCGGCGCGGCCCGCCTGCGCCGCGAGGCGGTACGGGCGGCGGCGGCTCTCCCGGAATCCCTGCACCGCGCCACCCGCACGGTCCGGGTCAGCTCGTACGACTCCATCACCCTTGAGCTCTCCCACGACCGGACGGTCCTGTGGGGCAGCGCGGAGCGCGGCAAGGCCAAGGCCAAGTCGCTTACGGCACTCATGAAAGCGGCCGAGGACGAGTCACACTTCGACGTCAGCGTCCCCAGCGCTCCGGCGGCCTCGGGGAGTTGACGGCGGCAGTCGCAGGCCCGTTCGGCGAAGTGGCTGGTAAGCGCGAAGTCATAGGCCGTGTCAGTTGACGGGCGTAGCCGCAGGCCAGCACCCTGGATGGCTACCGCCCGGCCTGATCACATAGGGTGAAAAGAAAAACGGGAGGTTCGGCGTGTTCGTTGAACACCCACCACTTGTCGACTTAGTGTCCGTTCCGGAGAGTCCAAGTAAGACAGGCACTGGTAACCCTAAACTTCACGCTTAGGGTTCGGGTCGGCGTTCGAACCGCCCCACAGGGATACGTAACTCGAGGCGAGAGGCCTTCGACGTGGCAGCACCGCAGAACTACCTCGCAGTCATCAAGGTCGTCGGAATCGGCGGCGGTGGCGTTAATGCCATCAACCGGATGATCGAGGTCGGTCTCAAGGGCGTCGAGTTCATCGCGATCAACACCGACGCGCAAGCCCTGTTGATGAGCGACGCCGACGTCAAGCTCGACGTGGGCAGGGAGCTCACGCGCGGCCTCGGCGCCGGCGCCAACCCCGACGTGGGGCGCAAGGCCGCCGAGGACCATCGCGAGGAGATCGAGGAGGTCCTCAAGGGGGCCGACATGGTCTTCGTGACCGCGGGCGAGGGCGGCGGGACCGGCACCGGCGGCGCGCCCGTCGTCGCCAACATCGCGCGTTCGCTCGGCGCCCTGACGATCGGCGTCGTCACCCGCCCGTTCACCTTCGAGGGCCGCCGCCGCGCGAACCAGGCGGAGGACGGCATCGCGGGGCTGCGCGACGAGGTCGACACCCTGATCGTCATTCCGAACGACCGGCTGCTCTCCATCTCGGACCGCCAGGTGAGCGTGCTCGACGCGTTCAAGTCCGCGGACCAGGTGCTGCTGTCCGGCGTCCAGGGCATCACCGACCTCATCACCACCCCCGGCCTCATCAACCTCGACTTCGCCGACGTCAAGTCCGTGATGTCCGAGGCGGGCTCGGCCCTCATGGGCATCGGCTCGGCGCGCGGCGACGACCGCGCGGTGGCGGCGGCCGAGATGGCGATCTCCTCGCCGCTGCTGGAGGCGTCCATCGACGGCGCCCGCGGCGTGCTGCTCTCGATCTCCGGCGGCTCGGACCTCGGTCTGTTCGAGATCAACGAGGCCGCGCAGCTCGTGAGCGAGGCCGCGCACCCCGAGGCCAACATCATCTTCGGCGCCGTCATCGACGACGCGCTCGGCGACGAGGTCCGGGTGACCGTCATCGCCGCGGGCTTCGACGGGGGCCAGCCGCCGTCGAAGAAGGGCGAGAAGGCGCTCGGTTCGAGCGCTCCCTCGACCTCGTCGGCGGCACCGGCGCCCGCGCCCTCGTACAAGGAGGAGCCGGCCGCTCCCGAGCCGGAGCCCGAGCGCTCCTCCTCGTTCAGCGGCATCGGCACCGTCACCCCGCGCGAGGAGGAGTCGCCGCGGCGCAGCGAGCCCGCGCCGGTGAGCGAGGTACCCCCGCCGCCGGAGGACTCGCCGCGCGTCCCGCCGCCGCCGCGTTCGTACCAGGACAGCCAGGCGGAAGAGCTGGATGTGCCGGACTTCTTGAAGTGATAGGCACGCAGGAGACGGTCAGCGGCGCGCACTTCGCTTTCACCGACAGGTGGGGTGGGGTGAGCGCCGCTCCGTATGAGGCCCTCAATCTCGGCGACGCGGTCGGCGACGACCCCGAGGCCGTACGGACCAATCGCGCGCTGGCGGCCAAGACCCTGGGGCTGTCCCCCGACGAGGTGGTCTGGATGCGTCAGGTGCACGGGCGTGACGTGGCCGTCGTGGACGCGCCGTCCGGCGAGGAGCCCCCGTCCGTCGACGGGGTGGCGACCGCCCGCCGGGGTCTCGCGCTCGCGGTGCTCACCGCGGACTGCACGCCCGTGCTGCTGGCCGACCCGGTCGCCGGAGTCGCCGGTGCCGCGCACGCGGGGCGCCCGGGGCTGCTCGCGGGCGTGGTCGGGGAGACGGTCGAGGCGATGAGGGGGCTCGGTGCCGAGCCCGCGCGGATGGTCGCCCGTACGGGACCCGCGGTCTGCGGACGGTGCTACGAGGTGCCGGAGGCCATGCGCGAGGAGGTGGCCGCGGCCGTTCCCGAGGCGTACGCGACGACGCGGTGGGGGACTCCGGCCCTCGACATCGCCGCCGGAGTGCGCGCGCAGTTGGCCCGGTCGGGTGTCACAGCATGGGAACAGTCGTCCGTGTGCACCCTGGAATCGGGTGACCACTTCTCCTACCGGAGGGACCGGGGGACAGGGCGGCTCGCGAGTTATGTCTGGATCGGGGTGGAGTGAGCCATGTCGGCGCGGAAGGCGGAACTCGCGGAGAATCTCGCCCGGGTGGAGGAGCGCATCGAGAGCGCTTGTGTCGCGGCGGGGCGTAAGCGGGAGGACGTCACTCTGGTCGTCGTGACCAAGACGTACCCGGCGAGCGACGTACGGCTGCTGGCGGAGCTGGGGGTGCGGCACGTTGCGGAGAACCGTGACCAGGACGCGGCGCCCAAGGCCGCGGCCTGCGCGGATCTGCCGCTGAAGTGGCACTTCGTCGGACAGCTGCAGACCAACAAGGCCCGTTCCGTTGCCGGTTACGCCGACTTCGTGCACTCTGTCGACCGGCCCCGGCTGGTCACGGCGCTCTCGACGGCGGCCGCGCGGGACGGGCGCGAGCTCGGGTGCCTGGTCCAGGTGGCGTTCGACGTGGAGTCAGGGGACGTCGGGGCGCGGGGCGGTGCGGCCCCCGGAGTGGTGCCGGATCTGGCGGACGCGGTGGCCGCGGCCGAAGGGCTCCGGCTCGACGGTGTGATGACGGTCGCACCTCTGGCCGGGCCTTATGCGGGCGAGCCCGGTCAGGCGTTCGCACGACTGAGGGAAATCTCAACCCGCCTGCGAGCCGCGCATCCTGCTGCGAACATGGTCTCGGCAGGAATGAGCTCGGATCTCGAAGAGGCGGTGCAAGCCGGTGCGACACATGTGCGCGTCGGCAGCGCGGTGCTCGGAGACCGACCCCGCCTCGGGTAACGTCGCCAAGCAAGTCGGACCACAGCACAAAATATGGTCATTTCCGCCAGGAAAATCTGAGCGGAGGGACTGCGTGGATCCTAGGCCACCGGTGCAGGTGACGGAGCCGATCCACCACAGAGCGGAGGACGCAGAGAATGGCCGGCGCGATGCGCAAGATGGCGGTCTACCTCGGCCTCGTGGAGGACGATGGGTACGACGGCCGGGGCTTCGACCCCGACGACGAGTTCGAACCCGAGCCCGAGCCCGAACGGGACCGTCGGCGGTACCAGCCCGAGCAGTCACATCATTCCTTGCAGAAGACGGACCCCCACGAACCCGCGGAGCCCGCGCGGGTCGTGAATCCTCCCGCCCAGCGGGAGCGTGAGCAGACGCCGCCCCCGGCGGTCGTCGGCGAAAGCGGACGATCCGGGAGGATCGCCCCGGTGGCATCCATCACACCTGAACGACAGAACCTGGAGAAGAGCGCGCCGGTGATCATGCCCAAGGTCGTGTCCGAGCGAGAGCCGTACCGGATCACCACGCTCCACCCCCGGACCTACAACGAGGCCCGTACCATCGGGGAACACTTCCGTGAGGGCACCCCGGTGATCATGAACTTGACGGAGATGGACGACACGGACGCGAAGCGACTTGTCGACTTTGCGGCCGGTTTGGTCTTCGGATTGCACGGAAGTATTGAGCGGGTGACGCAGAAGGTGTTCCTGCTGTCTCCTGCTAACGTCGACGTGACGGCGGAGGACAAGGCCCGCATCGCAGAGGGCGGGTTCTTCAACCAGAGCTGAGACGACAGGATCAAGGGAACGGGCCGCGAGGCCGGTACGAGGACCCAGGGGAGAGGGACGCGTAGATGAGAACCGCATTGGACGTGGTCCAAATCGCGCTGTACTGCTTCCTGCTCGTGCTGATCTTCCGGCTGGTGATGGACTACGTCTTCCAGTTCGCCCGCTCATGGCAACCCGGCAAGGCGATGGTGGTCGTTCTGGAGGCCACCTACACTGTCACTGATCCGCCACTCAAGCTCCTGCGGCGGTTCATCCCGCCGCTGCGCTTCGGGGGCGTGGCGCTCGACCTGTCCTTCTTCGTGCTCATGATCATCGTCTACATCCTGCTCCAAGTGGTGTCCGGGGTGTGAGCGATTCATATGGTCTTGCCGATATGCCGATGACTTACGTTGAGGTGAAGAGATGCCACTGACCCCCGAGGACGTGCGGAACAAGCAGTTCACGACCGTCCGGCTCCGAGAAGGCTATGACGAGGACGAGGTCGATGCCTTCCTCGACGAGGTCGAGGCCGAACTGACCCGCCTGTTGCGCGAGAACGAGGACCTGCGGGCGAAGCTCGCGGCCGCCACGCGTGCCGCCGCGCAGAACCAGCAGCAGGGCGGGATGCGGAAGCCTCCTGAACCTCAGGATCAGCGCCCAGGCGGGGCCCCTGTGCCCGCCGCCATATCCGGTCCGCAGCCGGTGCCGCCCGGTCAGCAGGGCCCGCCCCCGCAGCACCCGCAGGGCGGTCCCATGGGCGGTCCGCCGCAGCTTCCCGGTGGGCAGCCCGCGCTTCCCGCCGGTCCCGGTGGACCTGGCGGCCCCGGTGGTCCCGGTGGCCCCGGCCCGCAGGGCGGTCCGATGGGCCCGGGCGGCCCCGGTCCGCAGGGTGGCCCGATGGGCCCCGGCGGCCCCGGTGGTCCCGGCCCGCAGCAGGCTCAGCCGCCGCAGCCCCAGCAGCCGCAGCCGCAGATGCCCGGTCAGAACAACGACAGTGCCGCGCGCGTGCTGTCGCTGGCGCAGCAGACCGCCGACCAGGCGATCGCGGAGGCCCGTTCCGAGGCCAACAAGATCGTCGGTGAGGCGCGCAGCCGCGCCGAGGGCCTGGAGCGGGACGCCCGCGCCAAGGCGGACGCGCTGGAGCGGGACGCGCAGGAGAAGCACCGCGTGGCGATGGGCTCCCTGGAGTCCGCGCGCGCCACGCTGGAGCGCAAGGTCGAGGACCTGCGCGGCTTCGAGCGCGAGTACCGCACGCGGCTGAAGTCGTACCTGGAGAGCCAGCTGCGCCAGCTGGAGAACCAGGCCGACGACTCGCTGGCCCCGCCGCGGACCCCGGCGACGGCCTCGCTGCCGCCGTCCCCCGCGCCGTCGATGGCCCCGGCCGGTGCCGCGGCGCCCGCCCCCGCGGGTGCGGCGACGAGCGGTGGCGGCTCGATGGGCGGCCACCAGTCCATGGGCAACAACCACTCCATGGGCGGTCCCGCCGGTGCCGCGGGCCCGCACACCCAGGGCGGTGCCGGGCAGTCGTACGGCGGGCAGCAGCAGATGCAGCCCGCGATGACGCAGCCGATGGCTCCCGTGCGGCCGCAGGGCGGCCCGGCTCCGGCGCAGCAGGCGCCGTCGCCGATGCGGGGCTTCCTGATCGACGAGGACGACAGCTGATCGTCCCCTAGGTCACAGCAGTTCGGGCCGGGCCCGAGAGCAGTTCCTCTGCTCTCGGGCCCGGCCCGTTCCGTGTGCCGTGCTACGCCTTCTTCAGGCTGAAGGTCAGCGACAGGGCCTCGTCCTCGAAGGCGGGGGTCTCCGGGTCCCCTTCCTCGTACGCCGTGGCCAGGACCTCTTCCGCGATGAGCGCGGCGTGGTCCGTGAGGGCTTGGGTGACGTCCTCGTCTGTGGACCGCCAGCGCAGGGAGATACGGTCGGCGACGTCCAGGCCCGAGTTCTTCCGGGCCTCCTGGATGAGGCGGATCGCGTCACGGGCCAGGCCCGCGCGGCGCAGCTCCGGGGTGATCTCCAGGTCCAGGGCGACCGTCGCGCCCGAGTCGGAGGCGACCGACCAGCCCTCGCGCGGGGTCTCGGTGATGATGACCTCCTCCGGGGAGAGGGCCACCGCCTCGCTGCCGACGTCCACCGTGGCGTGGCCCTCGCGCAGCGCGATGGAGAGGGCGGCGGCGTCGGCCTCCGCGATGGCCTTGGCCACCGCCTGGGTCTCCTTGCCGAAGCGGCGGCCCAGTGCGCGGAAGTTGCCCTTCGCGGTGGTGTCGACCAGGGAGCCGCTGACCTCGGCCAGGGAGGCGAGCTGCGAGACGTTCAGCTCCTCGGCGACCTGGTCGCGCATCTCGGGGGAGAGGGTCTCGAAGCCCTGGGCCGCGACCAGCGCGCGGGAGAGCGGCTGGCGGGTCTTGACGCCGGACTCGGCGCGGGTGGCGCGGCCCAGCTCGACCAGGCGGCGGACCAGCAGCATGTCCTGGGACAGCTCCGGGTCGATCTTCCCGAGGTCGGCCTCCGGCCACTCCGCGAGGTGCACCGAGTCCGGGGCGCCCGGCGTGACGGGGACGACCAGGTCCTGCCAGACCCGCTCGGTGATGAACGGGGTGATCGGCGCCATCAGCTTGGTGACCGTCACGACGACCTCGTGCAGGGTGCGGAGCGCGGCCGGGTCGCCCTGCCAGAAGCGGCGACGGGACCGGCGCACGTACCAGTTCGAGAGGTCGTCGACGAAGGTGGAGAGCAGCTTGCCGGCGCGCTGCGTGTCGTACCCGTCCATGGCCATGGTGACCTGGTCGACCAGGGCGTGCAGTTCGCTCAGCAGCCAGCGGTCCAGCAGCGGGCGCTTGTTCGGCGCGGGGTCGGCCTCGGAGGGGGCCCAGCCGGACGTACGGGCGTAGAGCGCCTGGAAGGCGACCGTGTTCCAGTACGTCAGCAGGGTCTTGCGGACGACCTCCTGGATGGTGCCGTGGCCGACGCGGCGCGCGGCCCAGGGCGAGCCGCCGGCGGCCATGAACCAGCGCACCGCGTCGGCGCCGTGCTGGTCCATGAGCGGGATGGGCTCCAGGGTGTTGCCCAGGTGCTTGGACATCTTGCGGCCGTCCTCGGCGAGGATGTGGCCGAGGCAGACCACGTTCTCGTAGGACGACTTGTCGAAGACGAGCGTGCCGACGGCCATCAGCGTGTAGAACCAGCCGCGGGTCTGGTCGATGGCCTCCGAGATGAACTGCGCCGGGTAGCGCTTCTCGAAGAGCTCCTTGTTCTTGTACGGGTATCCCCACTGGGCGAAGGGCATCGAGCCCGAGTCGTACCAGGCGTCGATGACCTCGGGGACGCGGTTCGCCTCCAGGGCGCAGCCCGGCTCGGGGCAGCCGAAGGTGACCGCGTCGATGTACGGACGGTGGGGGTCCAGGGCCGACTGGTCGGTGCCGGTGAGCTCGCTGAGCTCGGCCAGGGAGCCGACGCAGGTGAGGTGTCCGTCCTCGCAGCGCCAGATGGGCAGCGGGGTGCCCCAGTAGCGGTTGCGGCTCAGGGCCCAGTCGACGTTGTTGTTCAGCCAGTCGCCGAAGCGGCCGTGCTTGACGGAGTCCGGGAACCAGTTGGTGGCCTCGTTCTCCCTGAGGAGGGCCTCCTTGATCTGGGTCGTACGGATGTACCAGGACGGCTGCGGGTAGTAGATGAGGGCCGTGTGGCAGCGCCAGCAGTGCGGGTAGCTGTGCTCGTAGGCGACGTGGCGGAAGAGGATGCCGCGCGCGTCCATGTCGGCGACGAGGTCCTCGTCGGCCTTCTTGAAGAAGGTGCCGCCGACGAGGGGCAGGTCCGGGTCGAAGGTGCCGTCGGGGCGGACGGGGACGACCGGCGTGATCCCGTTGTCCCTCGCCACCCGGAAGTCGTCCTCACCGAAGGGCGCGAGGTGCACCATGCCGGTGCCGTCCTCGGTCGTCACGTACGTGTCGTTGACGACGAAGTGGGCGCCGGGGATGTCGACGAGGTCGAACGGGCGCTGGTACGTCCACCCCTTCATCTCGGCGCCGGTGAAGCGCTGGTCCGTGGCGTGCCAGCCCTCGCCGAGGGCCTGCTCGACCAGGGGCTCGGCGACGACGATCCTGTCGGTGCCGTCGGTCGCGACCACGTACGTCACGTCGGGGTGCGCGGCGACCGCGAGGTTGGCGACCAGGGTCCAGGGGGTGGTCGTCCAGATCATGAGGTCGGCCTCGCCCGCGAGCGGGCCGGAGGTCAGGGGCATGCGGACGTAGACGGACGGGTCGACGACCGTCTCGTACCCCTGCGCCAGCTCGTGGTCGGAGAGGCCGGTGCCGCAGCGGGGGCACCAGGGCGCGACGCGGTGGGACTGGACGAGGAGGCCCTTCTTGAAGATCTCCTTGAGCGACCACCAGACCGACTCGATGTACTCGGGGTTCATCGTCCGGTAGGCGTCGTCCATGTCGACCCAGTAGCCCATGCGGGTCGTGAGCTCGGAGAAGGCGTCCGTGTGGCGGGTCACCGACTCGCGGCACTTCGCGTTGAACTCCGCGATGCCGTAGTTCTCGATGTCCTGCTTGCCGCTGAAGCCGAGCTCCTTCTCGACGGCCAGCTCGACCGGGAGGCCGTGGCAGTCCCAGCCCGCCTTGCGCGCGACGTGGTAGCCCCGCATGGTGCGGAAGCGCGGGAAGACGTCCTTGAAGACGCGGGCCTCGATGTGGTGGGCGCCGGGCATCCCGTTGGCCGTCGGCGGGCCTTCGTAGAACACCCACTCGGGGCGGCCCTCGGACTGTTCGAGGCTGCGGGCGAAGACCTTGCTCTCGCTCCAGAAGTCGAGCACCGCGCGCTCCAGCGCTGGCAGGTCGACCTGGGCGGGCACCTGGTTGTATTGCATCGTCGGGGCTTCCTCCGGCGGACACGTCTGTTCGTCTTCCGTCGGAAGGACGAGCGCCTGCCGGAGTCCGGCGGCGGCCCGCGGTACCACCCTCCTTGGCAGCGGAAACGGCGGTCCGCCCACTGCCCCCTCATTGGGAGTGACGCTGCCGGGTCTACTCGCTCCGGGGAGCTTTCTTCCGGCGGCTCCGGGGTGATCTTCACGTCGCGCTCGCCCCCGGGCTCTCACCGTCCCCGGGTCGCTCCTGGCCGCATACGGACGCTACTCGTCCCCTTCATCGCCTTTCGCCACCCCCAGTGTACGGGCCCGCGCGGGCGGCGGCCGAGCGGTTTTCGGGCCGCCGGGCGGGGCACAACGCTTGCAGACCGGCGTGCCCCGTTGCCGTGCGCTTGAAGTCGATTTATCGTTCCGGTCACGTTTCGCGAGCAAGATCACAAAATGTGAAGGGGCCGCGGTCATGGTGGCGAGAGACTCCGCCGCGAAGAAGACGGCAGCAGCGAAGAAGACCTCACACAAGGCCGCACCCGCGAAGAAGGCCGCGACGAAGAAGGCGGCGGCCACGAAGACGGCGGCGAAGAAGACGGCGGCCAAGAAGAGCGTGGCCAAGAAAGCGGTGGCGAAGAAGGCCGCCGCGAAGAAGGCTTCACCGGGAGGGGAGGCGGCACCACGCAGGGCGACGGCGGCCGGTAAGGCCGCCGCTCCGGTGAAGAAGACCGCATCGGCGGCCAAGGCGGCCCCCGCCGAGCAGAGTGCCGAGGCCGCAGATCAGACGACGGGAGCCAAGACGGTGGCTGCGAAGAAGACTCCGGCGGCGACGAAGGACGAGACGGTGCCCTCCGCGCGTGCGGCGGACGCGGCGTCCCCCGGCGAGCTGGCTGTACGTCCCGGCGAGGACCCCTGGACTCCTGAGGAGGTCACGGAGGCGCGCGACGGCCTGCGCAGCGAGTCCGAGCGGCTGCGCGCGGAGATCGCCGCCTCGGAGGAGGCGCTGACCGGTCTCATGCGGGACTCCGGGGACGGCGCGGGGGACGACGACGCCGACACCGGCACCAAGAACATCACGCGCGAGCACGAGATGGCGCTCGCCGCCAACGCGCGCGAGATGCTCTACCAGACCGAGCGCGCCCTCGAACGGCTCGACGCGGGGACGTACGGCCTCTGCGAGAACTGTGGCAAAGCCATCGGAAAGGCCAGGATGCAGGCATTCCCCCGGGCCACTCTGTGCGTGGAGTGCAAGCAGAAGCAGGAACGCCGCTGAACGCGCTCGTACGCGTGTGTCGTACCCTCAACACGTGACAGAGGTGGAGCGGCCCATCGAGACGCCGGACGAGGGCACCGAAGGTCAATCCGAGGCGGCGCCGGGCAAGAAGCGGCGTATCGCCGTGCTCGTGTCGGTGGCCGGGCTCGCCTTCGTGCTGGACCTGATCAGCAAACTGGTCGTGGTCGCCAAGCTGGAGAACCACGAGCCGATCGAGGTCGTGGGCTCCCTGCTGCGGCTCAACGTGATCCGGAACCCCGGAGCGGCGTTCGGCATCGGCGAGGCGCTGACCATTCTGCTGACGGCCATCGCGGCGGCCGTGGTCGTCGTGATCGCCCGCATCGCCCGCAAGCTCTACAGCACGCCGTGGGCCATCGCCCTGGGCCTCCTCCTGGGCGGCGCCTGCGGCAACCTGGTCGACCGCATCTTCCGCTCGCCGGGCGTCTTCCAGGGCGCGGTGGTCGACTTCATCGCTCCGACGCACTTCGCCGTCTTCAACCTGGCGGACTCGGCGATCGTGTGCGGGGGCATTCTGATCGTGCTGCTGTCGTTCCGTGGGCTGGACCCTGATGGGACCGTGCACCGGGACTGACTGAGGTCAGTTCCTGGGCGGGACCTTGAAGGTGACCGCCTGGTCGCCGGTGAGGGTGCGGGTGATGTCCGCGCGGACGCCGTTCGGGAAGGTGTGGCTCTCGCCGGGGCGGAACGGGGCGTCGGAGAGTTCGGCCAGCTCCGTGGGGAGGCGGTCCGCGCAGTCCGGGCCGCCGCCGCTGCGGGGGTGGGCGTCGACGACGCGGACCGGGCCCTGGCCCGTGGGGACGCGTGAGTCGACCGTGTAGAGCAGGACGCCCTCGGCGCAGATGTCCGCGTCGAGGCCCTCGCGGGTGCGGGTCTCGGCGACGACGGCCGTGTGGCGGCCCGTACGGACGACGGCGAGGCGCGCGCCGGGGGAGCCGATGGGCGGAAGGACGTGTTCCGTCGTGCCGGGGGACGTCACGCAGCCGACGCGGTGCGAGGGGATCCAGCCGAACTTCCACTTGTGCCAGCCCAGCAGGTCCGAGATGCCCGCCATGCTCATGGTGTCCCAGCCGCCCGCGTACTCGACCGAGGCGCCCCTGCGGACGTTGTAGAGGTCGGGCAGGCCGTAGAGGTGGTTGGCCTCGTGGACGAAGTTGCCGCGCTGCCAGAGCGCGGAGTCGCCCTCGCGGCCGAAGACCAGCGCGGCCGAGCTGACGCGGGCCGGGCCCGAGCGCAGGGCGGGGAAGGTGTGGGCCTGGGAGACGGTCGGGGCCGCGGGGACGTTCGCGTCGGCGACCACGTAGACCAGGTCGGCCCCGCCGACGCGGACGCCCTGGGCGCGGGCCGCGTCGAGGGCCTCCTGCACGTACCGCCGCATCAGGGGGACGGGGACGCCGCGCGCTATGCCGTACGAGGACCAGGGGCGCGGCATCCGTATCCAGCGCGGCGTGGGGGAGAGGCGGAGGCGGTACTTCCCGTACGAGGCGCGCTTGAGGTAGGCGTCGCCGTAGCGGGAGAAGAACGCGGCACGGTCCCGGGCCGGGGTGACGGCGGGGAGATCGCTGAAGTCGACCATGAGCATCAGGGCCCGCTTCACGCCGTGGGGGCGGACGAAGCCGGGGCGTACGGGGCTCTCGCCGGTGCCGCGGGGCGCCTCCAGGGCGCAGGCCTCGGCCGTCGCCGAGGGCGTCGCCGTGCTCACCGGGGTCAGCGCGAGGCCCGCCGTCGCCAGGGCCGTGGTCACGGTCAGCGCGGTTCTGCCCATCGATCGCTGGCGCCCGCGGTGACGCCCCCAGCGGTGCACGTTGCGCGAGGTCATGACGCGCTCCCCTCGGAGGCCGGGTCGGAGTCCGGCTCTGCGAGCCACCGTCCTGGGGAGCGGGCGCCGTCGCATTCCGGCGCGTGCCAGGCGGGTGAGGCGGGAGGGAGGCCCGGGGGCGGCCCGGGGCGGCCCGGGGCGGCCCGGCGTAGGGCCGCGCGGGTGAGGGCGGACCGGGCGCGTCCGGCATACTCGATCAGGTGAGCACGCTTCCTGAAACACGCACCCTGCCCGTACCGGACGGCCTCGAAGGCGAGCGCGTGGATGCCGCGCTCGCCCGGATGTTCGGTTTTTCGCGTACGAAGGCCGCCGAGCTGGCCGCGGACGGCAAGGTGCTGCTGGACGGCGCACCGGCCGGGAAGTCCGACCGGGTGCAGGGCGGTGCGTGGCTGGAGGTCGAGATGCCCGGTGCGCCGCAGCCCGTGCGGGTCGTCGCCGAGCCGGTCGAGGGGATGGAGATCGCCCACGACGACGAGGACATCGTCGTGATCGTCAAGCCCGTCGGGGTCGCGGCCCACCCGAGCCCCGGCTGGACCGGGCCGACCGTGATCGGCGGGCTCGCCGCCGCCGGGTTCACGATCACGACGTCCGGCGCCGCCGAGCGCCAGGGCATCGTGCACCGGCTCGACGTCGGCACGTCGGGGCTGATGGTCGTCGCCAAGTCCGAGCGGGCCTACACCCTGCTCAAGCAGCAGTTCCGCGAGCGGACCGTCGACAAGCGGTACCACGCGATGGTCCAGGGCCACCCCGACCCGCTCAGCGGCACCATCGACGCGCCCATCGGCCGCCACCCCACCCACGACTACAAGTGGGCGGTCACCGCCGAGGGCAAGCCCTCGGTGACGCACTACGACCTGATCGAGGCGTTCCGCGCCGCGAGCCTGCTCGACATCAAGCTGGAGACGGGGCGTACGCACCAGATCCGCGTCCACATGGCCGCGCACCGCCACCCCTGCGTCGGCGACCTGACGTACGGCGCCGACCCGACCCTGGCCAAGCGGCTCCGGCTGGAGCGCCAGTGGCTGCACGCGATGCGGCTCGGCTTCGAGCACCCCGCCGACGGCCGCTGGGTCGAGTACGAGAGCGAGTACCCCGAGGACCTGCAGCGGGCGCTGGACAGGGTGCGGGCCGAGAGCGCGTAGGAGAGGGACAGGGAAGAGACAGGGAAGGGACAGGCCCAGGAACCGTGGATCAGCTCGCCCTCTTCTTCGCACTGCTGCTCGCCGCCGTCGTGATGGTCCCCGTCGGGGACCGGCTCGGGCTGCCCGCGCCGGTGCTCATGACCATCTTCGGCGGGGTGCTCGCGCTCATCCCGTCGGTCCCGAACGTCTCGCTGCCGCCCGAGTACATCCTGCCGCTCGTGCTGCCGCCGCTGATCTACGCGGCGGCCCAGCGCACGTCCTGGCGGCAGTTCGCCGCGAACAAACGGCCGATCTTCCTGATGGCCGTGGCCCTCGTCTTCGTGACGACCGCCGTCGTCGCCTTCGTCGCCGACGCGCTCGTGCCGGGGCTCGGGCTCGCCGGGGCCGTCGCGCTGGGCGCGCTCGTCGCACCGCCCGACCCCGTCGCCGCGACCGCCGTCGCGGGCAGTGTCGGGCTGCCGCGCCGCCTCGTCTCCGCGCTGGAGGGGGAGGGGCTGTTCAACGACGTCACCGCGATCACCCTCTACCACGTCGCCATCGCCGCCGCCGTGACCGGCTCCTTCTCGCTGGGCGGCGCCGCGTGGGAGCTGGTGCTGTCGGGCGTCGTCGCGGTGATCGTCGGGCTCGTGCTCGGCTGGACCGCCAACAAGCTGATGGGGTACCTCGGCGACGCCACGCTCCAGACGGGGCTGACGCTGCTGGTGCCCTTCGCGGCGTACGTACTGGCCGAGGAGCTGATGGGCTCCGGCGTGCTGGCCGTCCTCGTCACCGCGCTCTATCTCTCCTCGGGGCACGCGGTCGACGCCGACGACGTGCAGGGGCGGCTGGCCGGACAGACGTTCTGGCCGATCGTGGACACGCTCGTGACCGGGGTCGCCTTCGGGCTGATCGGCCTGGAGCTGCACACGGTCGTGGGGACCGTGCGGAACGAGTGGGAGCAGCTCCTCCCGGCCGCGCTGGCGGTCGTGGGCGTCGTCGTGCTCGTACGGCTGATGTGGCTGCTGCCGACCGCGTGGCTGGCCCAACGGCTGCACCGGCGCAACGACCTGGACGAGGACATCCCCGAGAACTGGCGCGAGACCGTCGTCGTCTGGTGGTCGGGGATGCGCGGCGTGGCCTCGGTCGCGCTGGCGCTCGCCGTGCCGCTCAGCGTGGACTCGGGCGCGGACTTCCCCGGGCGCGACGCGATCATCTTCGTCGCCTTCGCCGTGGTCCTGGTGACGCTCGTCTTCCAGGGCCTGACGCTGCCGTGGCTCGTGAAGCGGCTCCGCGTACGGGCGGACAGCGCCGCCGAGCGGGAGCTGGAGCGGCAGTTGGCGATGCGGTGCGCGAAGGCGGCGCGGCGCCGGCTGAAGGAGATCGAGGAGGTCGAGGACCTGCCGGAGGAGGTCTCCGAGGCGCTGGCGCGGCGCGCGTGGGACGTGGGCGCGCGGATCTCGCCCGACATCGTGGACGACGAGCGCCGCGCGGCCCATGTGCAGCGGGTCGCCCGCCTGAAGAAGATGCGCCGCCTCCAGGGCGAGCTGCTCTCGGCGGCACGGCACGAGGTGCTGGCCGCCCGCGGCGAACCCGGCGTCGACCCGGAGGTCGTCGACCGCATCCTCCACCAGCTCGACGTGCGCAGCTTCCGGGGTTTCTAGCCGCCGTGCCTCAGAACGTCTTCTCCGGTTCGCCGGTGCGGCGGATGCCCGGGAGGGCCTCGGTGTGGTTGTCCTTCAGCCAGGTCAGGAGGGACTCGCGGACGTGGCAGCGCAGCGTCCACAGGTCGTCGGAGGTGCGGGCCGTCATCGCGGCGCGTACCTCGATCGTCGTGGGGGTGCTGTCCGTCACCACGAGGCTCCAGCTCCGGCCGTCCCAGTGGTCGCTGGCGCGGACGAGCTCCTCGGTCTTCTCGCGGATCTTCTCCACCGGCGCCGCGTGGTCGAGCTGGAGGTAGACGGTGCCGGTCTGCTGGGGACCGCCGCGGGACCAGTTCTCGAACGGCTTGCTCGTGAAGTACGAGACCGGCATCGTGACGCGGCGCTCGTCCCAGGTGAGGATGACCAGGTAGGAGACGGTGATCTCGTCCACCGTGCCCATCTCGCCGTCGACCACGACCTCGTCGCCGATCCGCACCATGTCGCCGAACGCGATGGACAGCCCCGCGAAGAGGTTGCCCAGCGTCGACTGCGCGGCGATACCGGCGACGATGCCGAGCACACCGGCCGAGGCCAGCATCGAGGTGCCGAACGTCTTCATGCCGGGGAACTGGAGGAGGACGGCGGCCACCGCGATGACCGTCACCACCGCCGTCACCAGCCGCTGGATCAGCGTGAGCTGGGTGCGGACCCGGCGGCCCCTGGCCGGGTCGTGCGTCGAGCCCGCGTAGCGCGTGGCGATGGTCTCCGTTATGGCGGCGACGACCCGCAGGATCAGCCAGGTCGAGCCCGCGATGAGGATGATCGTCATCCAGAGGTCGACGGTCTCCCTGTGGTCGGCCTTGGCCAGATTCGTACTGTCGAAGAAGCCGCTGACCAGCGCGACGAAGAGAACCGCCTGGAGCGGGAACCGGCCGCGGCGCAGCAACCCCCACATCGGGGTCTCGGGGTGCCGCACATCGAGGCGGACCAGCAGCCGGTCGACGGCCCAGGCGAGGACGTACGCCAGCACGAGCGCGCCACCGAAGACGATGACCGGTCGCAGTACGTTCTCCATCTCGTCTCATTCCTTGGGTCCGAGGGGGCAGGCCACCGAAGACCGTACCTGGCACCATGAGGGGAAACTCGACGTAGGGCGCTCCCACGGCGCTCTTTGTGAAGGATGTGACACTCGTGGCCACCGTCGTGCTGTTCCACTCCGTCTACGGACTGCGGCCGGCCGTGCACAGCGCGGCCGACCGTCTCCGGGCCGCCGGACACGAGGTGCACACCCCGGACCTCTTCGACGGGCGTACGGCGCCGACGATCGAGGCCGGGATGAAGCTGAAGGACGAGTTCGGCCGGGACGAGCTGCTCCGGCGCGCGATCACCGCGACGGCCCCGCTCTCCGAGCAGGGGCTGGTCTACGCCGGTTTCTCGCTGGGCGGCGCCATCGCGCAGAACCTCGCGCTGGGCGACGCGAAGGCACGCGGGCTGCTGCTCCTGCACGGCACGTCGGACATCGCCGAGGACGCCGCCGTGGACGAGCTGCCCGTCCAGCTCCACGTCGCCGACCCGGACCCCTTCGAGCCGCACGACTGGCTCTCGGCCTGGTACCTGCTGATGCGCAGGGCAGGGGCCGACGTGGAGGTCTACCGCTACCCGGGCGCCGGGCACCTCTACACCGACGACGAGCTCGACGACTACGACAAGGAGTCCGCCGAGGCCACCTGGCACACGGCGCTCGGCTTCCTCGACTCGCTGGACTGACGCCGCGGTTCAGCGGCGTCAGCGGCGGCAGCGGCCCGTCGGCTTCCCGGCGTGCGGCTGGCAGATGTACGGGCGGTCGGCCGCGTCGTCGCTGACGAAGCGGCCGACGCACTGGTCGGAGCCGGTCAGGCCCTTGGCCGCGCACCAGTCGGCGGCGGCCCTCCCGCTGGGGAACGGGCCGGGGCGGTAGAACATCCAGTAGCCGGGGCGCAGCGAGGCGCGCTTGTCGCTGTCGAGCCAGAGCACGGTGCCCGCCTTGGCAGCGAGCCTGGACTGCATCTTCGCGCGGGCTTCCAGTCCGTCGGACTTGGCGACCGAGCCGAGCTGGGCCACCCACTTGTTCCGCGGCGGGCCGCCCGCGCCCGGCTTCGGGGGGTTCGGCTTCTTCGTGGTGGGCGCCGGGTCGGTCGGCTCCGTCGGCTCCTCCGGCTTCGGGGAGTCCTTCCCCTCGTCCTCGCTCTTGGTGGGAGCCGGGGAGGACTTCTCCCCGGCGGGCTCCTCCGTCGCGGGCGCGGAGGTCGAGTCACCCTTCGCGTCCCCTCCTCCCTCGTCCCCGGAGCGCGTCAGCAGGAAGGCGCCGCCCGCGATGAGCGCCGCCGCCACGACCGCGCCCACGATCGCGAGCGGGGCCCGGCTCCGGCGTCGTACCGGCGGGGAGGCGGAGGACATCGGCTGCGGCGGGGTCGGCGCGGCGGCGGGGCCGGGCGGCGGGGGCGGCGGTGCGGTCAGGGCCGTCTCCGTCGGTACGTACGAGACGGCGCTCCGTCCCTCCTCGACGTCCGCCAGCATCCGGTCCAGGGCCTCGGCGTCGGGCCGCGCGGCGACGTCGCGGACGAGCAGCGCGGTGAGGACGGGCGCCAGCGGGCCGCTGCGGACGGGCTCCGGCAGCGGCTCGTCGAGGACGGCGGCCAGCGTCGAGAGCGTCGTGGGGCGGCGCAGGGGGCTGTGGCCCTCGGCGCAGACGTAGAGCAGCATGCCCAGCGACCACAGGTCGCTGGAGGGGTCGTCGTCCGTGCCGCGGATGCGCTCCGGCGCGATGTACTCGGGCGAGCCGAGGAACTCGCCGGTCTGCGTCAGCGTCGAGGAGCCCTGGAGCGCGGCGATGCCGAAGTCGGTCAGCACGGGCGAACCGTCCGCGCGCAGCATCACGTTGGCGGGCTTCACGTCGCGGTGCTGGATCCCGGCCGCGTGCGCGGTGCGCAGCGCGCCCAGCACCTGGCGGCCGATACGGGCCGCCTCGCGTGGCTCCAGCGGCCCGTCCTCGATCATGTCCTGGAGCGTGTCGCCCGGCAGCAGCTCCATCACGAGCCACGGGTACGGGCGCTCGTCCACGATGTGATGGATCGTCACCACGCGCGGGTCGCTGAGGCGGGCCAGGGCGCGCGCCTCGCGCAGTACGCGCTCGCGCAGCGTCCTGCCCGCCTCCGAGTCGGCGGCCTCCTCGGGGTCGAGCGAGGGGTCCGCGGGGCGGACCTCCTTCAGGGCCACCTCGCGGTGCAGCGCGGTGTCCCGCGCGCGCCACACGTGGCCCATGCCTCCGCTGCCGAGCCGCTCCAGCAACTCGAAGCGGCTGTCGACGATCTGTCCTCGCTCTCCCCCGGCCATGGGCTCAGCGTACGGGCTGATCCGTTCGCTCGACGCGCTGACTGCCCGATACCGTCCGGTAGGAACGGCGGAGTTCGGACGTGGCGTTCTTGTCGGTCTTGTCGGACAGGACGAAGTAGTCCATCTGTGCCCGCTCCGCCGTCAGGTCCAGCACGCCGTAGCCGTGCGAGTCCATGTCGACCCAGCGGACATGGCGGTTGGCCGCGCGTACGGCCGCCTCGGCGACGCCGGAAATGGTGTCGGGGGCGACGTTCAGCACGTCGTCGAGGTTGTCCGAGGTGACGGACGTGAGCACGAACTCGGTGGCGACGGGCGCCTCGCCGGGGTAGTCGGCGGCCTTCACGGGCACGTCGTTGGCCCAGTTCATGTGGATGTCGCCGGTGAGGAAGACGGTGTCCTGGATCCGGTTGTCGCGCAGGTGGGTGAGGAGTTCGCGGCGGTCGTCCGTATAGCCGTCCCACTGGTCGGTGTTGACGGCCAGGCCCTCCTTCGGGACGCCCAGCAGCTCGGCGAGCGGGCCGAGGAACTTCGCGGGCACCGAGCCGAACGCGACCTGGGAGATCATCACCGAGTTGCCGACGAGCTTCCAGCGGGCGCGGGAGTCCGTGAGGCCCTTCTTCAGCCAGGAGAGCTGCGCGCGTCCGGTGAGGGTGCGGTCCGGGTCGTCGATGTCGCCGCCGTCGCCCACGGACGCCTGCACGTCGCGGAACGAGCGCAGGTCGAGCAGGTGCAGATCGGCCAGGTCGCCGAAGCGCAGCCGCCGGAAGGTCGTGCCCTCGGTGGAGGGGCGCACCGGCAGCCACTCGAAGTACGCCTTCTTGGCGGCGGCCATCCGGTCCTTCCAGGCGCCCTCGGTCGCCGGGTCGTGGTTGCCCGCGCCGCCCGACCAGGTGTTGTCGGCGAACTCGTGGTCGTCCCATATCGCGACGAGCGGGTGCGCGGCGTGCATCGCCTGGAGGTCGGCGTCGGCCTTGTAGTGGCCGTGCCGGACGCGGTAGTCGGCGAGCGAGAGGATCTCGTGCTTGGGCTCGACCCCGCGCACGACGCCGTCGCCCTCGGGGTACTCGCCGGTCCCGTACTCGTAGATGTAGTCGCCCAGGTGCAGCACCGCGTGCAGGTCTGTACGGGCCGCGAGGTGGCGGTAGGAGGCGAACCAGCCGCCCTCGTAGTTGGCGCAGGAGACCACGCCGAAGCGGAGGTTGTCCGCCGAGGTGCCCGCGGCGGGGGCCGTACGCGTGCGGCCCACGGGGGAGCGGACGCCGTCGGCGGTGAAGCGGAACCAGTAGGTGGTGGCCGCCTCCAGGCCGCGCACGTCGGCCTTCACGGTGTGGTCGGCGGCGGCCTCGGCCTTGGCGGAGCCGCGCCGGACCACCTTGGCGAACTCCTTGTCGGCGGCGACCTCCCAGTCGACCTCGACCGGGGCGCCCTTGCCGGAGCCGGGGACGGCGCCGGGCTCGGGGGTGACGCGGGTCCACAGCAGGACGCCGTCGGGGAGCGGGTCGCCGGAGGCGACGCCGTGCGCGAAGGCGGGCTTCCCGGCGGCGTCGGCCGGGGCCGGGGCCGCGCTCGCGCCGGGCGCGACGCCCGCCAGGGGCAGCAGCGCGGCGCCGGTCACGCCCGCGGCACCGGCGACGACGGCGCGCCGGCGGGGCGTGCGCGGGGCGGTGTCGGCGTCGGCTTCGGAGGCGGAGGAAGCGGTCGGTGTCTGGGGTCTCTCGGGGCTCGTGGAAGTCACGAGCAGTCATGTTACGTACGGGTACGCGTGAGGGGCAGGCCTCTTGTCGCCAAGTGGCCCGCCCCTCGCGGCTGTTTTCGGGACGTTCGTCCGCGCGTTCCGGAACCCTTACTTCTTCTTCTCGCCCTCGCCGCTGGGCGCCACGTCAACGCCCATCCCCTTCAGCTCCTTGACCAGGTCCTGCGGCTCGGTCTTCTTGCCGTCGACCTTGATCGTGGGCGTGCCCTGGATCTCCGCGCCGTTGAAGCTGGCGATCATGTCCTTCGCCCACTTCTCGTACTTGGTGCCGCTCTTGACCGCCTTCTCGAACTTCTTGTTGTCCTTGAGCTCGGGGACCTCGTCCGACACCTTGAGCAGGTACTTGTTGTCGGCGAACTTGTCCTCCTGCTCCGGCGGGTGGAACTCCTTGGAGTACAGCACCTTGTGGTACTCCGTGAACGCCTTGACGCTCACGGCCTTGGCGGCGCCCAGCGCACGCGCGGCGTTCTTGGAGCCCTTGCCGCCCATGTTGTCGTCGATGATCGAGCCGAGGTGGATGCGCAGCTTGTACTTGCCCTCGTCGGCGCCCTTCTGCAGCGCCTCTCCCATCGCCTGCTCCATCTGGGCGCACGCCGGGCAGCGCAGGTCCTCGTAGACGTCGATCGTCTTCTTGGCCTTGCCGCCGCCCGTGGTGACGGCCATGTCGGCGCCGCTGGACTCCTTCTCGTTCATCTTCGCGACGCCGACCCCGACGCCGGTGACGAGTGCGAGGACACCGACGACCGAGCCCGCGACGAGCAGCTGCCGCCGGGTCCGCTCCTTCTTGGCCTGCTTCTCGCGCTCGACGCGCAGCCGCTCGCGCGCCTGACGCTTGGCTTCCTGGCTGTTGCGCTTGCTCATGTCTGGTCTTCTCCGTGGATGTGTACGCGGGCGCGCGGACGCGGCGCGTAGAGGTCTGGGGACGGGCGGACCACGCGCTGCCACGGGAGGGCGGAGGGGCCCTCGTGCTACGGGGACCCGGGGCGCGCGGTCACGCTGCGGAGGCGGCCAGGAGGGGCGGCCCGCGGCGGTGTACGGAGTGGGTCAGCAGAGGGAGCGTCCGCGGCATCCGGACCGGCCGGAAGCGGGGCGTGCGCGCGGGGCGCGCGGGGCCCGCCGTGCGGCAGACGGCGAAGGCGATCCGCAGCGGGCGGAACGCGGTCGCCGCAGCGGCGCGCAGCAGCCGGGCCACGGCCGCCTCGCCGCGGCGCAGCCAGGCGGCGGCGAGCAGCCCGACGCCCAGGTGCGCGACGAGCAGCAGCCAGGGCACGGCGGGGTCGGCGCCCAGCGGGACGGGGCCCGCGCCGCCGCCCTGCGCGGCCATGCGGGCCAGCGGCGTGCCGACGCCGCCCCCGCCGCAGAGCAGATCGACGCCCACGGAGCGCAGCGGCCCGGTGACGGGGCCTCCCGCCTGTCCGTAACAGGCGTGCTGGCCCGTGGTGAAGACCGTGTCGGCCGCCAGCTCCAGCGGGATGAGGAGGGCGGCGATCCCGGCGAAGCCGCGCTCGCGGTCCGCGAAGGCGAACGCGAGCAGGAAGACTCCGGCGGCGATGGCCGCGAATGCGGTGAGGGGGACGGGTGCTCCGGAGAGCAGGACATGGGCGCCCGCGGACAGCGTGACGCAGAGCGCGGTGAAGACCGCCGCCCTCGCTGTCCTGATCCCTGCCGCCGCCATGTCGGCCGTACCTCTCGCCATCGTCGCCCGAGTCTGCCATGCGAACCGGTAAGCGGCCCCTAAAGGGTCCGGGGTCCGCCAGTTTTTTCCCGGGATACGGCCCCTGGGGCCCTACAGGCCCGGTATCCGGCCGTTACGGAACAGGTCGAGGAAGATCTGGTGGTCCCTGCGGGCCGTCGCGCCGTACGCGTGCGCGAAGTCGACCAGCATGTCCGCGAAGCCCTCCTCGTCCTTGGCGACGGCCGCGTCGATGGCCTGCTCGGTGGAGAACGGCACCAGGCTGTGGCCGCTCTCCGCCTCGTCGGCCGCCGCGTGCATGGCCGCGGTCGCGCGCCCGAGGTCGGCGGTGACCTGACCCATCTCCTCGGGGTCGGCGAGGTCGGACCAGTCGAGGTCCACCGCGTACGGCGAGACCTCGGCGACGAGCTGTCCCGTCCCGTTCAGCTCCGTCCAGCCCAGCCACGGGTCGGCGTGCGCCTGGAGGGCGCGCTGGGAGATCACGGTGCGGTGGCCCTCGTGCTGGAAATAGTCCCGGATGGCGGGGTCCGTGATGTGGCGCGAGACGGCCGGGGTCTGGGCCTGCTTCATGTAGATGACCAGGTCGTTCTCCAGCGCGTCGCTGTGGCCCTCCAGCAGGATGTTGTACGAGGGCAGGCCCGCGCTGCCGATCCCGATGCCGCGCCGCCCGACGACGTCCTTGACGCGGTGGGCGCCCTGCCGGGAGGTGGTGGTGCCGGGGAGGGTCTCCAGATACGCGTCGAAGGCCGTCAGCACCCGGCGGCGGGTGTCGTCGTCCAGCTCGCTGGCGCCGCCGCCCGGGGTGAAGCGGCGCTCGTGGTCGCGGATCTCGGTCATGGTGCGCAGCAGCCCGAATCGGGTGTTGGACCGCGCGTCGCGCAGCGCGTCCAGGACGGGGCCGCTGGCGGTGTCCAGGCTGAGCGCGGTGGCCTCGGCCTCGCGGGCGCCGGAGGCGAGCACCCGGATCCGCTCGCGGTACGCCCGGACGTAGATCCGCACCAGCTCGGTGATCTGCCCGTCGCTGAGCGCCTTGCTGTAGCCGAGCAGGGCGAGGGAGGCGGCGAAGCGCTTGAGGTCCCAGGTGAAGGGGCCGACGTAGGCCTCGTCGAAGTCGTTGACGTTGAAGAGCAGGCGGCCCTGGGCGTCCATGTACGTGCCGAAGTTCTCGGCGTGCAGATCGCCGTGGATCCAGACGCGCCCTGTGCTGTCGTCGAGGAACGGGCCGCCGTGCCGCTCGTCGTCCAGGTCGGCGTAGAAGAGGCAGGCCGTGCCGCGGTAGAACGCGAAGGCGGAGGCCGCCATCTTGCGGAACTTGACCTGGAACGCGGCCGGGTCGGCGGCGAGCAGCTCGCCGAAGGCCGTGTCGAAGACGGTGAGGATGCGCTCGCCGCGGGTCTCGGTGTCGTCAGCCATGGTGAAGGGATGCTCTCCGGGTGCGCCGATGGATGCGGGGGCCGCACGTCACGCGCGGCCGAGGTGTCAACGTACTCGCCCCCGCCGGAGTGCCCGCCCGGGGATCTGTCCGAGGTGCCCGGGGTGCCCCGGGGTGTCAGTGGCGGGTCGTAGACTCCTCAGTCGTCCTGGAAGCCCGTGCTCGGAGGTGTGCCTCGTCGTGACCCAGCAGCCCTTTACGCATCTGCATGTGCACACTCAGTATTCGCTGCTGGACGGCGCCGCGCGGTTGAAGGACATGTTCAACGCGTGCAACGAGATGGGTATGTCGCACATCGCGATGACCGACCACGGCAATCTGCACGGGGCGTACGACTTCTTCCACTCCGCGAAGGACGCGGGCATCACGCCGGTCATCGGGATCGAGGCGTACCTCGCCCCCGACACCCGGCGGAACACGCGTCCGGTGAAGTGGGGCACCCCCCACCAGAAGCGCGACGACGTGTCCGGTAACGGTGCGTACACGCACATGACCATGTGGGCGCGGAACGCGACAGGACTGCACAATCTCTTCCGCGCCCAGTCCCGCGCGAGCCTGGAGGGCTTCTTCCGCAAGCCCCGTATGGACCGCGAGCTCCTCGCGGAGTACGCGGACGGGCTGATGGCCACCACCGGCTGCCCCTCGGGCGAGGTCAGCACCAAGATCCGGCTCGACATGGAGGACGAGGCCCTCAAGGCCGCCGGGGAGTACCAGGACATCTTCGGCAAGGAGAACTTCTTCGTCGAGCTGATGGACCACGACATCGAGATCGACAAGAGGGCGCGCGACGGCCTGGAGCGCATCGCCCGCAAGATCAACGCCCCGTTCGTGGTCACCAACGACTCGCACTACACCTACGCGAGCGAGTCGGCGGCGCACGACACCCTGCTGTGCATCCAGACCGGCAGCAATCTCTCCGACCCCAACCGCTTCAGCTTCGACGGCTCCGGCTACTACCTGAAGTCGGCCGAGGAGATGTATGCCATCGACTCCTCCGACGCCTGGCAGGAGGGGTGCCGCAACACCCAGCTCCTGATCGCGGAGCGGGTCGAGACCGAGGGCATGTTCGTCCCGAAGAACCTGATGCCGAAGTTCGACGTCCCCGAGGGCTTCGACGAAGTGTCGTGGTTCAAGGAGGAGGTCCGGCGCGGCATGGACCGCCGCTACCCGGGCGGCGTCCCCCAGGACCGCCAGGACCTCGCGGACTACGAGATGAAGGTCATCATCGACATGGGCTTCCCGGGGTACTTCCTCGTGGTCGCCGACTTCATCATGTGGGCGAAGGACAACGGCATCGCGGTCGGCCCGGGCCGTGGCTCCGCGGCCGGCTCGATCGTGTCGTACGCGATGGGCATCACCGACCTCGACCCCGTCACGCACGGGCTGATCTTCGAGCGGTTCCTCAACCCCGAGCGCATCTCCATGCCGGATGTCGACATCGACTTCGACGAGCGCAGGCGCGGCGACGTGATCCGCTACGTCACGGAGAAGTACGGCTCCGACAAGGTCGCCATGATCGGCACCTACGGCACGATTAAGGCCAAGGCCGCCATCAAGGACGCCTCCCGCGTCCTCGGTTATCCGTACGCGATGGGTGACCGCATCACCAAGGCCATGCCCGCCGACGTCCTGGGCAAGGGCATCCCGCTCTCCGGCATCACCGACCCCAAGCACCCGCGCTACAGCGAGGCGGGCGAGGTCCGGGGGATGTACGAGAACGAGCCGGACGTCAAGAAGGTCATCGACTCCGCCATGGGCATCGAGGGCCTGGTCCGCCAGATGGGCATGCACGCGGCGGGCGTGATCATGTCCAGCGAGCCGGTCATCGACCACGCGCCGATCTTCTCCCCGAAGAACGACGGCACGGTCGTCACGCAGTGGGACTACCCCAGCTGCGAGTCGCTCGGCCTCCTGAAGATGGACTTCCTGGGGCTGCGCAACCTGACGATCATGGACGACGCGGTCAAGATGATCCGCAAGAACAAGGACGTCGACCTCAAGCTCCTCGATCTCCCGCTGGACGACCCCAAGACCTTCGAGCTGCTCTGCCGCGGTGACACGCTCGGCGTCTTCCAGTTCGACGGCGGCCCCATGCGCTCCCTGCTGCGCATGATGAAGCCCGACCACTTCGAGGACATCTCCGCCGTCTCGGCCCTGTACCGCCCGGGCCCGATGGGCATGAACTCGCACATCAACTACGCCCTGCGGAAGAACGGCCAGCAGGAGATCACCCCGATCCACCCCGAGCTGGAAGAGCCGCTCAAGGACGTCCTGGACATCACCCACGGCCTGATCGTCTACCAGGAGCAGGTGCAGAAGGCCGCGCAGGTCCTCGCCGGGTACTCGCTGGGTCAGGCCGACCTTCTCCGCCGGGCGATGGGCAAGAAGAAGAAGGAGGTTCTCGACAAGGAGTTCGTGAACTTCCAGAAGGGCATGCGCGACCGGAACTACTCGGACGCCGCGATCCAGGCCGTCTGGGACGTCCTGGTGCCCTTCGCCGGGTACGCGTTCAACAAGGCGCACTCCTCCGCGTACGGCCTGGTGACGTACTGGACCGCCTACCTCAAGGCGAACTACCCCGCCGAGTACATGTCGGCCCTGCTCACCTCGGTCCGCGACGACAAGGACAAGTCGGCGGTCTATCTCAACGAGTGCCGGAAGATGGGCATCCAGGTCCTCCCGCCGAACGTCAACGAGTCGGAGGCCAACTTCACCTCGCGCGACGACTCCACGATCGTCTTCGGCCTCACCGCGGTCCGGAACGTCGGGCAGAACGTGGTCGACTCGATCGTGAAGTGCCGCAAGGCCAAGGGGAAGTACACCTCGTTCCCCGACTTCCTGGACAAGGTCGAGGCCGTCGTCTGCAACAAGCGGACGGTCGAGTCGCTGATCAAGGCCGGGGCCTTCGACGAGATGGGCCACACCCGCAAGGGCCTCACCGCCCAGTTCGAGCCGATGATCGACAACGTGGTCCAGGTCAAGCGGAAGGAGGCCGAGGGCCAATTCGACCTCTTCGGCGACCTGGGAGGGGACGACACCGCGGACTCCGGGCCCGGCTTCGGGCTGGACGTCGAGTTCTCGCCGGACGAGTGGGAGAAGACCTATCTCCTCGCCCAGGAGCGCGAGATGCTCGGGCTCTACGTCTCGGACCACCCGCTCTTCGGCCTGGAGCACGTGCTCAACGACAAGGCGGACGCGGCCATCTCCCAGCTCACCGGCGGGGACTACTCGGACGGCTCGATCGTCACCATCGGCGGCATCATCTCGGGCCTCCAGCGCAAGATGACCAAGCAGGGGAACGCCTGGGCGATCGCGACCGTCGAGGACCTCGCGGGCTCCATCGACTGCATGTTCTTCCCCGCCACCTACCAGCTCGTCTCCACGCAGCTCATCGAGGACGCGGTCGTCTTCGTCAAGGGACGGCTCGACAAGCGGGAGGACGTGCCGCGGCTCGTCGCCATGGAGCTGATGATCCCCGACCTGAGCGACGCCTCGGCGAACGCGCCGGTCACGATCACCATCCCGACCGTCAAGATCACCCCGCCGCTCGTGGAGAAGCTCGGCTATGTGCTGACCCAGCACCGGGGCGCGAGCGAGGTCCGAGTGCGGCTCCAGGGAGCCCGCAAGACGACGGTGCTCCGCCTGGACCGTCACCGGGTGACTCCTGACCCCGCTCTTTTCGGTGACCTGAAGGAGCTTCTGGGTCCCGCCTGTCTGGCGAGCTGACGCCGCACCGGGGGCCGTGCAGGGGCTGCCCCTTGCTGTGCGATGCGGGCTGCGGCGCCGTCGTGGCTTGTCGCGCAGTTCCCCGCGCCCCTAGAGGTACGGGGCGCTCCTCGGAGCGCCCCGTCAGGGGCGCGGGGAACTGCGCGAGCAACCACCCCCGACCCGCAGTCTGCAGAGGACGGGAGGGGCAGCCCCTTCTCAGCCCCGGTCTACCGCTCAGGCGGACTCAGTTGTGGCCGAAGCGGCGCTCGCGGTGCTTGCGGGCCACGTCCCCCGGGGTGGCGGAGGTCGACCTGGACTGGGCCTCCATGGCGGTCTTCTGGGCCTCTTCCTTGCCGCGCTCCGAGGCGGGCGCCTGCTTGCCGTCGCGGTTCTGCCTCTTGTTCTTGGCCATGATCGCCTCCTGGGGGTTCCGAACGAGTGGCCGCGATCAGCCTTGCACGGTCCGACAAGAGGTGCATTTCGGGCAGTTACCCTGGGTGAGAGGGTCCGTGGCCCCGCCGGGTTCGCCACGCCGATGATCGAGTTCGGGCTGATAACCCCCGTACGGTCGGGCAGACTCGAAGGAGCCGACCGAGAGTGGGTGGAACGTGGACCGCTGCGTCGTCCTCGTGGACGCCGGATACCTGTTGGGTGCCGCCGCGAGTCTGCTGGCCGGTGAGCCGACCCGCTCCCGCATCAGCGTCGATCACGCCGCGCTGATCCAGGCGCTGCGGGAGCAGGCCGAGGCCGACACCGAGTGCTCCCTGCTGCGTATCTACTGGTTCGACGGTGCGCCCGACCGGGTGCCCCAGCCCGAGCACCGCAGGCTGCGCGTGATGCCCCGGGTGACCGTGCGGCTCGGCGCCCTGACCCGTAGCGACGGGCGGTGGGCCCAGAAGGGCGTCGACGCCGCCATGCACGCGGAGCTGACCGAACTCGCCCGCAACAGGGCCTGCTCCGACATCGTGCTCGTCACCGGCGACGGCGATCTGCTGCCGGGGCTGATGTCGGCCAAGGAGCACGGCGTCGCCGTCCACCTGTGGGCCGTCCAGGCCGCCGACGGGGACTACAACCAGTCCGAGGACCTGGTCGCCGAGGCCGACGAGCGTCGGGTGCTCGACCGTACGTGGATCACCCGGGTCGTCCGTGCCAAGGAGCTGACCGGCGTCTGCCAGCCCTCCCCGGCGCCCCGCCCCGAGATCGCCGCGATCCTCTCGGCCCCGCTCCCCGAGACCGCCAAGAACGGCACGGGCGGCGCGCCGCCACCGGACGCCGTCGAGCCCGCCGCCGGGCAGCACGCCACGGGCGCGCGGGAGAGGGAGCGCGAGGGTGAGGGCGCGGCGGAAGAGGGCGGAGAGGCCGCGGAGAGCTCCTCCTCCGCCGCGCCCCCGCAGCGCGCCGAGGGCCCGGGCGGCGCGGGCGTGCCCACCCCCAAGGACCTGGCCGGACTCGCCCGCCCCGGCGCGGGCCACGGCGCGGTTGCCGCCGGGACCGGAGCGGGCGCCCAGGGCGCCACGCTGCGCTGGTCCTCCGACCGGGGCTGGGTCGAGCGTGCCGCGCCGGGCGAGTCCGCCGAGGTCGCCGCGCTGCCGATGCTGGCCCAGCTCACCACGGCCGAGCAGCGCTGGGCGGACCGCGAGGAGGACATCACCGCCGTCAGCGGCGACCCCTTCGAGGTCGGCCAGGTCTTCGCACGCCGCTGGATCGAGCGGCTCACCGCCGCCCCGCACCTGGAACAGCTCTCCGGCGAGTACCCGCGCATCCCGCACCGCATCGACGGCGAACTCCTCCGGTACGCGGCCCGCTTCGGCCTGCTCGCCCACAAGGACGACCAGATCGACGAGCACGACCGGTACGCGATCCGGGCGGGGTTCTGGCGCGAGGTCGACGCCCGTACCGGCACCTCGGCCGAGCACGCGCCCGCCGGGGAATGACCGGGCGTACGGTCGGGCGTACGTTCGGGCGTACTCCTGGACGTACCGGACGGGCTGGGAGAAGCCTGGGAATCGCCGGGGAACGCCGCCCTCGGCAGAGGGGCACGGGACCGGGCGCGTACCCTCATAGTTCGTGATGACGGGCATGCGGCAGGCGGTGGACGGCTCGGTGGAAGGCGTGGAGACGCGGCCCCGGGCCGCCGTGCGCGTGAGCGGCCTGGTCAAGACCTATCCGCCGGTCCGCGCCCGTCGCCGTACCGCGGCGGTGCCCGCCGTACGGGCCAGCGACGGCGTGACGCTCGACGTCCGGCAGGGGGAGATCTTCGGACTGCTCGGGCCCAACGGCGCCGGGAAGTCCACCCTCGTCCGCCAGCTCACCGGGCTGCTGCGGCCCGACGAGGGCGGCATCGAGGTGCTCGGGCACGACCTCGTACGGCATCCGCGCCGCGCCGCGCGGCTGCTCGCGTACCTCGCGCAGGAGTCCAGCGCCCTCGACGAGCTGACCGTCGCGCTCGCCGCCGAGACCACCGCGCGGCTGCGCGGCCTCGACCTGCCCGCCGCGCGCCGCGCCCGCGACGACGTGCTCGACGAGCTGGACCTCGGCCCGCTCGCCGACCGCCCGCTCAAGCGCCTCTCCGGCGGTGAGCGGCGGCTGGCGTGCGTGGCCGCCGCGCTGGTCGGCGAGCGCCCGCTGCTGGTGCTGGACGAGCCGACCACCGGCATGGACCCGTACGCGCGCCGGGCCGTGTGGGCGGCCGTGGACCGCAGGCGCGCGGAGTACGGCGCGACGGTGGTGCTGGTGACGCACAACGTGATCGAGGCCGAGACCGTGCTCGACCGGGTCGCCGTGATCGACCGGGGGCGGGTGATCGCCTGCGACACCCCCGGCGGGCTCAAGACGACCGTCGGCGACGAGGTGCGGCTCGAACTGGTCTGGCGCGAGACGGCGCCGGTCGGCATCCCCGAGGTCGCCGCGCTCGGCGCGACCGCGGCCGTCTCCGGGCGCCGCTGGACGCTGCGGCTGACGCCGGAGGCCGCGCGCGAGGCGGTGTCCCTGGTGACGGGCGGCCCGGCCTTCGCCGCGCTGGACGACTTCCGGCTGGCGACGCCGAGCCTGGAGGACGTGTACGTGGCACTCGGCGGGCGGGCCGAGGGGACCGACGGGGCCGAGGGTCTGGTGAAAGCGTGAGGGAACCGAGGGTGAGGCAGCCGAAGCCGCCGGAGCGGGCGCGGCCGTCGGGGCAGCCGAGGGGTGGAGTCGCAACGTGAGCACAGCCGCAGCGGAGAACCGGGCGGTCACCGCGGAGTCCCCCGACCCGGACCGCCCCAGCGACGAGACCCGACCGGAGGCCCAGGCCCAGGCCCAGGCCCCGGACCCGGACGGTCCGCCTTCCGGCGGTGTCGCCCTGGCCGAGGATTCGGCGGCCGAGTCGTCGGAGGCCGCCGGGGCGGTCGCCCCGGACCGGCCTCGTGACGGGGTCCGGCCGGAGGCCCAGGACCCGGCTGGCGGTGTCGCCCTGGCCGAGGATCCGGAGGCCGGGACGGCGGGGGGCGAGGGGCCTGTGGCGCTCGCCGCGCCTGCGCGGCTGTGGCCCGCGCTCGGGGCCGTCTACCGGGCGCAGCTCTCGCGGGCGCGGGTCGCGCGGATTCCGCTGCTCTTCGTGGCGACGTTCCAGTCGCTCGGCATCATGATCCTGATGCGCGGCGTCGTGGACGGCGGCGCGGAGGCGCGGGCCGTGGTCGCCGGGTCGAGCGTGCTGGTGGTCGCGTTCGTGGCGCTGAACCTCCTCGCGCAGTACTTCGGGCAGCTCCGCGCCAGCGGCGGCCTCGACCACTACGCGACGCTGCCCGTGCCGCCCGCCTCGGTGGTGCTCGGGACGGCGGCGGCGTACGCGTCCTTCACCGTGCCCGGCGTCGCGGTCTGCGCCGTCGTCGGGAGCCTGCTCTTCCAGCTGCCGCTGGCCGGGCTGTGGGTGCTCGTGGCCGTGATCCCGCTCGCCGGGGCCGCGCTCGCCGGGCTCGGCGCCGCGCTGGGGCTGCTCGCGCCCCGGCCCGAACTCGCCACGCTCTGCGGCCAGTTGGGCATGTCCGCCGCGCTGCTGCTGGGCGTACTGCCGGGGGACGACCTGCCGTTGCTCGTCCAGTGGGCGCGCGACGTACTGCCGTCGACGTACGGGGTCGAGGCGCTTGCGCACACGTTCGAGGCGCGGCCCGACTGGAGCGTGGTGGCGCTCGACCTGGGCGTCTGCGCGGCCGTCGGTGTGCTCTCGCTGGCCGTCGCGACGCGGGCCTACAGGTGGGCGACGGTTCGCTGAAGCGCCGCGCCTGGCCACGGCATCAGCAAGGGACCTGCGCTGAGAGGGTCGGCCCACACCGCAGCGGTGGCGCCTGGCACGATGGCGGGGTGAGCGTACCGACACCCTCCTCCCACAACCAGGACCCCTCGCAGCCGGGCCCGCCGCCCCAGGACGCCCCGGGCCCGGGTCCGGGCCCGTTCCCGCCGCCCGTCGCGGAGTGGACGCCGGGCCCCAACGACGAGGCGAGCGCGACCCCGGGGCGCGAGGTGCGCGACGCGGTGCTCTACGGGCTCGGCGTGGCCGCCGTCGGCGTGGTGTTCGCGCTGCTGTGGGTCTGGCTCGCTCCCCGGGTGCCGCTCTTCACCGATGGCAAGGCCGTCTACCTCAAGGACCCCGAGGGCGAGGAGGCGTTCGGTGCCGACGGGAGCTTCCTGCTGATCGGCGTCGTCATCGGCGTGGTGACCGGCGCGATCGCGTTCTACGCCCGCAAGCTCGGCGGCGTCGGCCTGGTCGTCGGGCTCGGCGTCGGCGCGCTGGCGGGCTCCTTCCTCGCCTGGCGGCTCGGCGTGTGGCTCGGGCCCGAGTCGGACATGGTCGTCGCGGCCAAGGAGGCGGGCAAGGGCGCGACCTTTGACGCGCCGATGAAGCTCCAGGCCAAGGGCGCCCTGCTGGCCTGGCCGCTGGCCGCGCTGGTCACGCATCTCGCGCTGACCGTGGTCCAGTGGCTGCGCGACGCGGGGGCGGCCCCGCTGGGACCGCCCCCCGAGGAGCGCTGAGCGGGTTCTCAGGCTTCTCAGGCCGGGCGGCGGCCGTGGTTCGCCCGGCCCTTCTTCAGCCGCCAGCGGCGCTTCCGGGTGCGCTTGGACATGAGCCCTCCCGTTTCTCCGTGGGCCGGAGTGTCCCTCTGGTCGTAGCGCACATCGGGAGGGCCGTGAAGCCTTGTCACCCTCTTCCGCCGGGCTGACGCGAGGGTGCCCCTTGCCCGTCGTCGCAGGGCGCGGGTGCATCGTGGCTTGTCGCGCAGTTCCCCGCGCCCCTGCGGGGCGCAACCCCGAGGATCGCCCTAGGCGCGGGCGATCGGGGCCGTCACCGCGTCCGTGAGGGTCGCGAGGTCCTTCGGGGAGAGCTCGATCTCCAGGCCGCGGCGGCCCGCCGAGACGCAGATGGTCGCGTGGTCCCCGGCCGAGGCGTCGAGGACGGTCGGGAGCCGCTTGCGCTGGCCCAGCGGGGAGATGCCGCCCCGTACGTAGCCCGTGGTGCGCTCGGCCGCCGCCGGGTCGGCCATCGCCGCGCGCTTGCCGCCCGCCGCCGAGGCGAGCGCCTTGAGGTCGAGCGAGGCGGAGACGGGCACGACGGCGACGGTCAGCGCGCCGTCCACGTCTGCCACGAGGGTCTTGAACACCTGGTCGGGGGAGACCCCCAGGGCCTCGGCGGCCTCCTCGCCGTACGAGGCGGCGGCCGGGTCGTGCGCGTAGGCGTGGGTGGTGAACTCCACCCCCGCCTCCGTCGCGGCGACCGTGGCCGGGGTCGCCGCGGACTGCTGCTTGGCCTGCTTGCTCTGCTTGGCCTTCTTCTTCGCCATGGTCCGATGTTCCGCCAGGTTCAGTTGGGGCTCGTGGGGTTGCGGGTGAGGTCCACGAGCGGCAGCGACGGGAGCTTGCCGATCACGGAGGACTCGCGGCGCAGGATCTTCAGCTCGTCCGCCAGCCGCGTCGCCGTGTCCGGCGCCTGGAGGAGGCGCTGCTTGGCGGGCGTGCTCAGCACCGTCGCCGCCGCCACGAGGTACGAGACCACCGAGGGGTCGTCCGGCAGGTCCTGGTCCTGGCCCGTCGCCAGCGTCCGCTCCCGGGCGCTGGCCAGCCGCTTCTGGTACCCGCGGAAGGCGCGCAGCACTCCGGAGGCCAGGGCGCCGGCGCCGTCGCCCTCCTCCTCGGGGATCTCCTCCGTCTCGGCCATCAGATACGGGCCGCTGGCGTCGACCGAGAGCAGCCGGAAACGGGTGGTGCCGGTCGCCAGCACCTCGTACCCGGCGGTGCTGGTCCGCGGATCGGAGCCCGGGCCGGCGCCCGGCGGACCCGGCTCGGGCTCCTCGCCGCCGGGGCCGCCGTTCGCGCGCTCGCGGATGGTGGAGGCGTCGGCGACGCAGCCCACCGTGTAGAACGACTTGATCGGGTCGGGGCCGAAGCCCGCCGCCGCCTCGGTGCCGGGGAGCGGCGCGGAATCGGGCAGGCCGGTCGCGGTCGGGGCGACCTCGCGGCCGTCCCGGATGGCGACCACGCCGAAGCGGCGTGGCGCGTCCTCGGGCAGGTCGAGGAGGTCGCGCATGAGGGCGCGGTAGCGCGGCTCGAAGATGTTCAGGGGGAGGACCAGGCCCGGGAACAGCACCGTGTTGAGGGGGAAGAGCGGTAGGGCGGTTGTCACAACCGGTAAGCCTAAAGCCTTTGAAGGGTGAGAGAGCTGGAGCGGTGATTTCCGCTTCCTCCTGATGCCGTCCCGGCGCCGCCCTCCCTACTGCCGTCGCAGCAGCCGCGTCGCCCCCGTCGCCACCGTCGTCGCCAGGATCCAGCCGAGCAGGATCAGCCCGGCGGCCAGCCACTGGTAGCCGCCCGCGGGGTTCCACGCCGCGTCCTGGCCGAAGGAGATGACCGGGAGGAGCAGGTCCAGCGTGTAGAGCGCGGCGTTCCAGTGCGGGTGCTCGTCGCCCTTGAGGGCCTCCGGGCGGTGGGCCTCGAAGAGCAGCGCGCCGGTGAGCCACAGGAAGCCCATCCACAGCGCCGCCTGGCCCGGCCGGTACCCGTAGGCCACCGTCCAGTCCTGGAGATAGCCCCAGGCCTTGCCGAAGACGGGCAGTGTCGCGCGGCGGCGGCGCTGCTTGGCCAGCAGGACGATCCGCGCGTTGGTGTCCTCGCCGCTGTTGCGGTACATCGCCGCGAGCTGCTCGTACGGCTCCGGCGCGTACTCCGCCGTGGCCGTCTCCACCCAGTGGAGGCGCTCACGGACGTTGAAGTGGCCCTCCTTCGCGATGGCCAGCTGGTACGTGAAGCCCGCCATCCACAGGCGCTCGTCCCGGGGCCAGCTCAGCGTCCGGTCCATGAGCTTCTCCACCGTCGCGCCGGAGAGCACGATCAGGCCCCGCTCGGGCGTCTGCGGCGTGAAGGTCAGCTCCGGGGTGGTGATCCGGCGCAGCGACAGCTCCTGGTCGCGCTGGAGGTCGAGGCGCGCGTTCTCGATCACCAGCGAGGAGCCGAACCGGCCGTCGTCCAGCACGATGCCGCCCGTGCACTCGAAGTGCTTGGTGCGCCACCTGGTGCCGCCCTGGGTGTGGAAGTCGTAGCGCGTGCCGGTCGGCGGGGTGGCGCCGTAGATCTGCGGGGCGCTGGCGCGGCCCGCGTCGGCGAAGCTCGCGACCTGCTCGACGGTCATCTGCGGCGCGTACAGCGCGTACCGCCCGCGCCGGTTGCGCAGCACCGCGCCGAACATGTGCAGCGAGCTGCCGACCGTCGCGCCGCGCAGGCTCACCAGCCCGTCCGTGACCAGCAGGCTCGCCTGCAGCTCCTGGGAGACGGTGATGCCGTCCGCGGAGACGGCGTGGCTGCGGCGGCCGCTGCCTATCGTCGCCTCGTTGAGCATCAGGTCGGTGCCGATGGTGGCGTCCGTGAGCTTGATGCCGTCGGGGATGCTGCACCGGGGCAGGTGCAGATCGCCCTCGGTGGCGAGCCGGGCGCCCTCCAGGCGCGGGACGAAGCAGTCCACGAAGCGCGCGGTGTGCACCCGCGCCTCGGGCATCCTGACCTCCTGCTCGAAGCGGCACTGGCGCAGCTCGAAGTAGTGCTCCACGACGCCGCCGGAGATGTCCAGGCAGCCCGTGATGTACGCGCCGGTCAGGTGCAGCGAGGCCACGCGGCCGAGCAGCGGGGGCGGGCCGTGCAGCAGGAGCAGCGCGATCACCCGGGCGCGCACGGTGCGCTCGGGCCCCCACGGATGGTCGCCGTTGGGATCGTCCAGCTCGGGCTCCCGGCTGCGCAGATCGTGCTCGCTGCCGTTGCGGAACGCCTGCCAGAGGCCCCACTCCGCGGTGGTCAGCCGGGCGTCCGGCGGCGGATCGCCGACGTCCCCAGGATCGCTCACGCCGCGTCCCCTCCCCCTCTTTACCCCTCGTGTCCTTGACGGTCGTCACGCTTCCTTCCCGCTCTGTGACCAGATGAACGCTAGTGGCGACGATCGCCTCCGGAGACCTCCTGGGGCCCGTATCAGCCACTGATACGGGCGCCGGACAGCTGCGCGGGGTCTGAGAGACTGGGGAGTGTGATCTCCCGAATCGATCTGCGCGGCTCCGCGCTCGACCGTGACCTGCTGCCCCGTGCCGAGCTGGACGTGGAGGCCGCCCTGGAGAAGGTGCGCCCCCTCTGCGACGACGTGCGGCATCGTGGCGCGGCGGCGGTGATCGAGGCCACGGAGAAGTTCGACGGCGTGAAGCTGGAGCGGCTGCGCGTCCCGGCCGAGGCCCTCCGCTCGGCCCTCGCCACGCTGGACCCGGCCGTACGGGCGGCGCTGGAGGAGTCCATCCGCCGGGCCCGGATCGTCCACCGGGACCAGCGCCGCACCGACACCACCACGCAGGTCGTCCCCGGCGGCACCGTCACCGAGCGGTGGGTGCCCGTGGAGCGCGTGGGGCTGTACGTGCCGGGCGGCCGTGCCGTCTACCCCTCGTCCGTGGTCATGAACGTGGTGCCCGCGCAGGAGGCCGGGGTCGGCAAGCTCGCCGTCTCCTCGCCCCCGCAGGCCGATTTCGACGGGCTCCCGCACCCCACGATCCTCGCCGCCTGCGCCCTGCTCGGCGTGGACGAGGTCTACGCGGCGGGCGGCGCCCAGGCCGTGGCCATGTTCGCGTACGGGACGGAGGAGTGCGCCCCCGTCCAGCTCGTCACGGGCCCGGGGAACATCTACGTCGCGGCGGCCAAGCGCCTGCTCAAGGGCGTCATCGGCATCGACTCCGAGGCGGGCCCGACCGAGATCGCGGTCCTCGCCGACGACAGCGCGGAGGCGGCGCACGTCGCCTCCGACCTCATCAGCCAGGCCGAGCACGACGTGGTCGCCGCCGCCGTCCTCGTCACCCCCTCCGAGGCGCTGGCCGAGGCCGTCGAGGCCGAGCTGAAGACCCAGGTGTCCGCCACGAAGCACCGCGAGCGGATCGCCGAGGCGCTGGCCGGGCGGCAGTCCGGCATCGTGCTCGTCGACGACCTGGAGCAGGGCCTCGCCGTGGTGAACGCGTACGCGGCCGAGCACCTGGAGATCCAGACCGAGGACGCCGCGCACTGGGCGTCCCGGGTTGTCAACGCGGGCGCGGTCTTCGTCGGCCCCTACGCCCCCGTCTCCCTCGGGGACTACGCGGCGGGGTCCAACCACGTGCTGCCCACGGGCGGCTGCGCCTGCCACTCCTCCGGCCTGTCCGTGCAGTCGTTCCTGCGCGGCATCCATGTCGTGGAGTACACGAAGGAGGCCCTCGCCGATGTCACCCACCACGTGGTGACGCTGGCCGAGGCGGAGGATCTGCCCGCGCACGGCGCGGCGCTGAAGGCAAGGTACGGATGGAAGGTCCCGGACACTCCGGAGAGCGGCAAGTGAGCACCATCGACTCCCTCGACTCCCTCCCCATCAGGGACGAGCTGCGCGGCAAGTCCCCGTACGGCGCCCCGCAGCTGGACGTCCCCGTGCGGCTGAACACGAACGAGAACCCGTACCCGCTGCCCGAGGAGCTCGTGGCGCGGATCGGCGAGCGCGTCACCGAGGCGGCCCGGCACCTCAACCGGTACCCCGACAGGGACGCGGTCGAGCTGCGCACCGAGCTTGCCCGCTATCTGTCGCGTACGGCGGGGCACACCGTCGGCGCCGAGAACGTCTGGGCGGCCAACGGGTCGAACGAGGTCATCCAGCAGCTCCTGCAGACCTTCGGCGGCCCCGGGCGTACGGCGATCGGCTTCGAGCCCTCGTACTCGATGCACGCCCTCATCTCGCGCGGCACCGGCACCGGCTGGCTCTCCGGGCCGCGCCACGAGGACTTCACCATCGACGTCGAGGCCGCCGTCCGCACCATCACGGAGCGCGCGCCGGACGTCGTCTTCATCTGCTCGCCGAACAACCCGACGGGCACCGCCGTGGACGAGGCGACCGTCCTCGCGCTCTACGAGGCCGCGCAGGCGGCCCGTCCCGGGCGCGGCGCGCTGGTCGTGGTCGACGAGGCGTACGGCGAGTTCTCGCACGGCCCCTCGCTGCTGCCGCTGATCGAGGGCCGCCCCACGCTGGTGCTGTCGCGCACCATGTCCAAAGCGTTCGGCGCGGCCGGGCTGCGGCTCGGCTATCTCGCCGCCGACCCGGCGGTGGTGGACGCGGTGCAGCTCGTGCGGCTGCCGTACCACCTGTCCTCCGTCACCCAGGCCACCGCGCTCGCCGCGCTCGAACACACCGATACGCTGCTCGGGTACGTCGAGCAGCTCAAGTCCGAACGGGACCGGCTGGTGACCGAACTGCGCGCGCTCGGATGCGACGTCACCGCGTCCGACGCCAACTTCGTGCAGTTCGGCACGTTCGCTGACGCCCACGAAGCCTGGGCGGCGCTGCTCGCCCACGGCGTGCTCGTACGGGACAACGGGGTGCCGGGCTGGCTGCGGGTGTCCACCGGGACCCCGGAGGAGAACGACGCATTCCTCGAAGCGGTGCGAGCCGTGACGAAGGACCTCAAGGAGAAGAGCGAACGATGACGCGCAGAGGCCGCGTGGAGCGCACCACCAAGGAGACCTCGGTCGTGGTCGAGATCGACCTCGACGGGACCGGCCAGGTCGATGTCTCGACCGGGGTGGGCTTCTACGACCACATGCTCGACCAGCTCGGCCGCCACGGGCTCTTCGACCTCACGGTCAAGACCGACGGCGATCTGCACATCGACAGCCACCACACCATCGAGGACACCGCGCTCGCGCTGGGCGCCGCCTTCAAGCAGGCGCTCGGCGACAAGAAGGGCATCGTCCGCTTCGCGAACGCGTCCGTCCCGCTCGACGAGTCGCTGGCCCAGGTCACCGTCGACCTCTCGGGCCGCCCGTACCTCGTGCACACCGAGCCCGAGGGCATGGCCCCGCTCATCGGCGCCGAGTACGACACGACGATGACCCGGCACATACTGGAGTCGTTCGTCGCGCAGGCCCAGGTCGCCCTGCACGTCCACGTGCCGTACGGGCGCAACGCGCACCACATCGTCGAGTGCCAGTTCAAGGCCCTGGCCCGCGCGCTGCGGTACGCGAGCGAGATCGACCCGCGCCAGAAGGGAACCATTCCGTCCACCAAGGGCGCGCTGTGAGCGGCCTCTCGGCACTCCTCATCTTCGTCGGGCTCTTCTTCGCGGGCGGCGCGGTCTCGTTCTGGAAGCAGAAGCTGCCCAAGGGCATGATCGTGCTCCTCGCGGGCGCCTCCGTGCTCGCGCTGCTCGCCGGGATCCTGCGGCTGGACTGGTGGTCATGACGGACACGAAGAAGGTCGTCGTCTTCGACTACGGCTTCGGCAACGTCCGTTCCGCCGAGCGCGCGCTCGTACGGGCCGGGGCCGAGGTCGAGATCACGCGGGACTACGACACGGCGATGGCCGCCGACGGGCTGCTGGTGCCCGGCGTCGGCGCGTTCGCCGCCTGCGTCGAGGGGCTGCGCGCCGCGCGCGGCGACTGGGTCATCGGGCGGCGGCTGGCCGGCGGACGGCCCGTGATGGGCATCTGCGTCGGCATGCAGATCCTCTTCGCGCGCGGTGTCGAGCACGGCCACGAGGCGGAGGGCCTCGACGAATGGCCGGGAACCGTCGGTCCGCTGAAGGCCCCCGTCGTCCCCCACATGGGCTGGAACACGGTGCAGGCCGCCGCGGGCTCGCGGCTCTTCGCCGGGCTGCCGGACGACGCGCGCTACTACTTCGTGCACTCCTACGCCGTCCACGACTGGGAGCTGGAGACGGCCAACCCGCTCCTGACGCCGCCCAGGGTGAGCTGGACGACGCACGGCGAGCCGTTCGTCGCGGCCGTCGAGAACGGTCCGCTGTGGGCCACCCAGTTCCACCCCGAGAAGTCCGGCGACGCCGGAGCGCAACTGCTGAGCAACTGGATCGGAACCCTGTGAGCCCCGTGAGCCCTGTGAGCACCACGCTTGAGCTTCTGCCCGCCGTCGACGTCCGCGACGGCCAGGCCGTGCGCCTCGTGCACGGCGAGTCCGGCTCCGAGACCTCGTACGGCGACCCGCTGGAGGCGGCCCTCGCCTGGCAGCGCGCGGGCGCCGAGTGGCTGCACCTCGTCGACCTGGACGCCGCGTTCGGCACCGGGGACAACCGCGAGCGGATCGCGGAGGTCGCCCGGTCGATGGACATCAAGGTCGAGCTGTCCGGCGGCATCCGCGACGACGCCTCGCTCGCCGCCGCCCTCGCCACCGGCTGCCGGCGGGTCAACCTCGGCACGGCCGCGCTGGAGACCCCCGAGTGGGTCGCCAAGGTCATCGCCGAGCACGGCGACAAGATCGCCGTCGGCCTCGACGTACGCGGGACGACGCTGCGCGGGCGCGGCTGGACGCGCGACGGCGGCGACCTCTACGAGACGCTGGAACGGCTCGACGCGGAGGGCTGCGCGCGCTACGTCGTCACCGACATCGCCAAGGACGGCACCCTCCAGGGCCCCAACCTCCAGCTCCTGCGCGACGTCTGCGCGGCCACCGACCGGCCCGTGGTCGCCAGTGGCGGAGTCTCCTCCCTTGACGATCTGCGGGCGATCGCGAGTCTGGTACCTGAGGGCGTGGAGGGCGCGATCGTCGGCAAGGCGCTGTACGCCAAGGCGTTCACCCTGGAAGAGGCGTTGGAGGCGGTTGCGGGATGACGGACGTACGGCGTGTGCAGAGCGGAAGTCCCTGGGAAGAGGAGTTCGGATTCGCACGCGCCGTGGCGGCCGGGGACCGCGTGCTCGTCGGCGGCACCACCGCGTTCCGCGGGAAGGTGCTGCACGGCGAGGGCGACCCGTACGAGCAGACCCGCGTGGCCTGCGAGAACGCGCTCGCGGCGCTCGGGGAGTTCGGGCTCGGCGCGGACGCGGTGATACGCACCCGGCTGTATCTGACGCACAGCCGCGACGTGGACGCGGTGGGCAGGGCCCACGCGGAGGCGTTCGGCGCGGCCCGCCCCGTGACGACGATGGTCGTGGTCACGGGGTTCGTCGACTCCCGCATCCTCGTCGAGGTCGAAGTCGAAGCATTCCGAGAAGTCTGAACGGCACAGCACGAGGAGCCTGAAGCACATGACCCTCGCGGTCCGAGTCATCCCCTGCCTGGACGTGGACGCCGGCCGGGTCGTCAAGGGCGTCAACTTCCAGAACCTGCGCGACGCCGGTGACCCGGTGGAGATGGCGAAGGTGTACGACGCGGAGGGCGCCGACGAGCTGACGTTCCTCGACATCACCGCCTCCTCGGGCGACCGCGAGACGACGTACGACGTGGTGCGGCGCACCGCCGAGCAGGTGTTCATCCCGCTGACGGTGGGCGGCGGCGTCCGTACGGTCGAGGACGTCGACAGGCTGCTGCGCGCCGGGGCCGACAAGGTCGGGGTCAACACCGCCGCCATCGGCCGTCCCGAGCTGATCCGGGAGATCGCCGAGCGGTTCGGGAGCCAGGTGCTGGTGCTGTCGGTGGACGCGCGCCGCACAGAATCCGGCTCGGGCTCGGGAGCCTTCGAGGTGACGACCCACGGCGGGCGGCGCGGCACCGGCATCGACGCCGTCGAGTGGGCGCACCGCGCGGCCGAGCTGGGCGCGGGCGAGATCCTGCTCAACTCGATGGACGCCGACGGCACCAAGGACGGCTACGACACCGAGATGATCGCCGCCGTCCGCGCGCACGTCGGCATCCCCGTGATCGCCAGCGGCGGCGCGGGCGAGCTGGGCCACTTCCCGCCCGCGATCGAAGCGGGCGCCGACGCGGTGCTCGCCGCGTCCGTCTTCCACTTCGGGGACCTGCGCATCGGCCAGGTCAAGGAGACGCTGCGGGAGAGCGGCCACCCGGTGCGCTGACCCCGCCGCCTTCACCGCGGCGTGACTGCGCCTATCGGCGCATGACCGCGGGGGGAGCGCCTCACTACGATGCGACGCGTCGACCCACGAAGGCGGCCGCCATGTCCGATGACACGTCCGATGACACGTCCGATGACATGTCCGAGAACGGTGAAGCACGCCTCGACGTCTCGTTCGCGCCGTGGAGTTCGGGGGAGGCGCCGCTCCCCGACGCGGCGACCGTGGCGGCGGCCGTTCCGCACGGGGTGCTGCTGGCGCCCCGGCCCTACGCGGAGGGCCGCGTCGAGCCCGAGGAGAGCTGGGAGCTGACCGCCGCCTGGGGCCGGGCGCGCGGCACCGCCGACGTCCACCCCGCGCGGGGCACGCCGGGCCGTACCGCGCTCGTCCGCCCGATGGTCTTCGCCGACGGCTTCGGCCACGGGCCCAGCGATCTCCCGGCGCTCTACGGGCACTTCAGGGAGCTGTTCGACGCGCTGCGCGCGTCGGGCGTCGACGTCGTGCTGCTGGGCTTCGCCGAGCGGCAGGCGTCGCTCCAGGCCAACGCCGGGGTCGCGGTGAGCTGCGTCCGCAAGGCCGTCGCACGGCAGTCCGGCTACGAGCCGCTGACCGTCGGCGGCGTCGGCATGGGCGGCCTCGTCACCCGCTACGCCCTGGCCCGCATGGAGCACGACGGCGAGGACCACAGGGCGGGCGTCTACCTCTCCTACGACGTGCCGCACAACGGCGCCGTGATCCCGCTGCTCCTCCAGCAGCTCGCGTACTTCTTCGAGGCGCTCGACCCGGGCGGCGACCGCGCCCAGGCCGCGCTGGTCCGCAGCCCCGCCGCGCAGCAGCTGCTGTGGGGCTGGGTGCCCGGCGCGGCTACGCCGGGCCCCGTCGCCACCGCGAGCCCGCTGCGTGCGGAGTTCCTGCGCGAGCTGCGCCGGGTGGGCTGGTTCCCGCGCGTCCCGCACCGGTTCGGCGTCGCGAACGGCAGCGGCCTCGGCACCGGGCGCGAGGTACCGCCGGACGCGCCCGTCCTCGACTGGACGGAGCTGGCCGGGCAGCTCCAGGCGGTGGTCCGCACCCAGCCCGCGTACGGCGAGGGCCGGTTCACGGGGCGGATGCGCGGGCTCGACGAGTGGCGGTCGGTGACGACGTCGCACGTACCGCCGTTCGACGGGGCGCCGGGCGGCACACTGGAGTCGTACGGGCTGCTCGCCGACGCGCTCGGCGCGAAGGTCGGCAACGACGCCTACCGGCACAGCTGCTTCGTGCCCGCCGTGAGCGCGGTCGCCCTCGACCACGACCCGGTCTCCTGGCCGGTCGACCTCTACGAGGACATCTCGGCACTGCCTCCCGAGCGCAGCGAGCTGGACGCGTTCCTGTGCGACACGGAGAACTCCGAGCACGGCGCCGCACGCCCGGCCCTCACCGACTGGATCCTGCGCCACCTGACCTGACGGCGACGTCCCGCAGGGCCTCGACGAAGGCCGCGGAGGCGTCCGGTGGGGCCGAGTGGCGCTGCTGGAGGACCGCGTACACGCTGCGGAACGGGGGTTCGCTCAGGCGGCGGATCGCCAGGTCGGGGCGGAAGGCGGGGAGGAGCAGGGACGGGGCGAGCAGCACGCCGAGGCCCGCCGCCACGAACGCCTGCTTGCCGAGCCAGCCCCCGCACCGGATGTCGATGCGCGGCGTGAACCCGGCCCGCGCGCAGGCCGTGGCGAGGACGGAGGCAGAGCCCGCGTAGTCCTCGACCCAGGTCTCCTCGGCCAGTTCGGCCAGATCGAGGTCTCCCGCGTCGGGGTCCGCGAGCCGGTGGTCGCGGGGCAGGGCGCAGAGGAGCTCGTCGTCGAGCAGATGGACGGCACGCAGGCCCTCGTGCGCGGGCAGGCCCGGCGGGTAGTCGGTGAGGACGGCGACGTCCAGCTCCCCGTCGAGCAGCCGGGGCAGCAGCCGCGGGGTGACGTCCTCGGTGAACTCGACCCGTACGGCCGGGCGTTCGGCCGTGAACGCGGTCAGCGCCTCCGGCAGCAGCGACGCCGAGGCCGAGGGCACGGCGCCGACGCGGATACGGGCCGCCGCCGTGCCGTACCGCGCGACGGCCGCGACCTCGCGCTCCGCGCGGTCGAACTGGGCGAGGATCGCCGTCGCGTGCTCCAGCAGCGCGGCGCCCGCGGGCGTGGGCCGTACGCCGCGCGCGTGGCGGCACAGCAGCGGGGCCCGCAGCCGGGTCTCCAGGGAGGCGATGTGCCGGGAGAGCGCGGACTGCGTGTACCCGAGCGCCTGGGCGGCCGAACTGATCGAGCCGCGGCGGCAGACCTCGGAGAACGAGCGGAGCGCGGTGACGTCCATGGCGGCACCCTAGATGAGGTATGCGCGGTGCGCATCGCTCCTCTGCGGGATATGCGCTGGTGCGATGGGTGGGTGGCGAGTGAGGATCTCCGTATGAGCCCCATGAGCGAGAAGGTCGAGATCACACACATCCCCGAGCCCGAGGGCGTCGTCGCGGGCAACGGCTACACGAACGTGGTGACGGGCACCGGGCGGCTGGTCACGGTGGCCGGACAGATCGCGCTGGACCGGCACGGGAACCTGGTGGGGGAGGGCGACCCGGAGGCGCAGGCCCGCCAGGTCTTCGAGAACCTGCGCCGCTGCCTTGCTTCGGCGGGCGTCGGCTTCGACGAGGTCGTCAAGCTGACGTACTTCGTCACGGACATCGCCTTTCTGCCCGCGATCCGCACGGTGCGGGACGAGTACGTCGACACGGCCCGCCCTCCGGCGAGCAGCGCGGTAGAGGTCTCCCGGCTCTTCCGCCCCGACCTCCTCCTGGAGATCGAGGCCTTCGCCCTGGCCCCCTGAAGCCCCCCGCACCCGGCATCGGGGGCAGCCCCTGCTCAGCCTTTGGTTGCCGCCCTCAGGAACTCGCGGTTCATTTTCGCGATGGACGGCATCGGGATGCCCTTCGGGCAGGCCGTGGCGCACTCTCCGGCGAGGGTGCAGCCGCCGAAGCCCTCGGCGTCCATCTGGGCCACCATGTCCAGCACCCGGGACTCCCGCTCGGGGGCGCCCTGCGGGAGGGAGTTGAGATGGTTGACCTTCGCCGAGGTGAAGAGCATCGCGGAGCCGTTGGGGCAGGCGGCGACGCACGCGCCGCAGCCGATGCACTCCGCGTGCGCGAACGCGGCGTCGGCGGCCGGTTTCGGCACCGGCGTCGCGTGCGCCTCGGGCGCGCTGCCCGTGGGCGCCGTGACGTAGCCGCCCGCGCCGATGACGCGGTCGAAGGCCGAGCGGTCCACCACCAGGTCCCGCACCACGGGGAAGGCCGCGGCACGCCAGGGCTCGATGTCGACCGTGTCGCCGTCCCTGAAGTGCCGCATATGGAGCTGGCAGGTGGTGGTCCGCTCGGGGCCGTGGGCCTGGCCGTTGATCACCATGCCGCAGGCGCCGCAGATGCCCTCGCGGCAGTCGTGGTCGAAGGCGACCGGCTCCTCGCCCTTGAGGATCAGTTCCTCGTTGAGCGTGTCGAGCATCTCCAGGAACGACATGTCGGGGGAGATGTCCTCGACCTCGTACGTCCGCATCGCCCCGTCCGACTCGGGGTCCTCCTGGCGCCAGATGCGCAGCGTCAATTTCACGTGTAGCTCCGCTGGGTGGGGTGTACGTACTCGAAGTCCAGGGCCTCCTCGTGGAGCACGGGCGCCCTGCCCGTTCCCGTGAACTCCCAGGCTGCCGCGTACGAGAAGTCCTCGTCCCGCCGCGCGGCCTCGCCGTCCTCCGTGCGGCTCTCCTCGCGGAAGTGGCCGCCGCAGGACTCCGTGCGGTGGAGCGCGTCCAGGCACATCAGCTCGGCGAGTTCGAGGTGGTCGGCGACCCGGTTGGCCTTCTCCAGGGACTGGTTGAGCCGGCGGCCGTTGCCGGGGATGCGGATGCGCTCCCAGAACTCCTCGCGCAGCGCCGGGATGCGGTCCAGGGCCTTGCGCAGGCCCGCGTCCGTACGGGACATCCCGCAGTGCTCCCACATCAGTTCGCCCAGCTCGCGGTGGAAGGAGTCGGGCGTGCGGTCGCCGTTGGCGGAGAGCAGGTGGTAGAGGCGGTCGGTGACCTCGTAGACCGCCTCGTGCACCGAGGGGTGGTCCTCGTCGAGCGGCTCCAGTTCCGCGCTCGGCGTGCGCGCGAGGTAGTCGCCCAGCGTGGCCGGAAGGATGAAGTAGCCGTCGGCCAGGCCCTGCATCAGCGCGGAGGCGCCGAGGCGGTTGGCGCCGTGGTCGGAGAAGTTGGCCTCGCCGATGGCGAAGAGGCCGGGAACCGTGGTCATCAGGTCGTAGTCGACCCACAGGCCGCCCATCGTGTAGTGGATGGCCGGATAGATCCGCATGGGGCGGCTGTACGGGTCCTCCGCGGTGATGCGGGCGTACATGTCGAAGAGGTTGCCGTACCTCTCCTCGACGGCGTCCCGGCCCAGCCGGGCGATCGCGTCGGCGAAGTCGAGGTAGACGCCCTGGCCGCCGGGGCCGACGCCGCGCCCCTCGTCGCAGACGTTCTTCGCGGCGCGCGAGGCGATGTCGCGAGGGACGAGGTTGCCGAACGAGGGGTACTGCCGCTCCAGGTAGTAGTCCCGTTCCGCCTCCGGGATCGCGCCCGGCTCGCGGTCGTCGCCGTGCCGCTCGGGGACCCAGATCCGGCCGTCGTTGCGCAGCGACTCGCTCATCAGCGTCAGCTTCGACTGGTGGTCGCCCGAGCGCGGGATGCAGGTGGGGTGGATCTGAGTGAAGCAGGGGTTCGCGAAGTACGCGCCGCGCCGGTGGGCCCGCCACACGGCGGTCGCGTTGGAGTTCTTCGCGTTGGTGGAGAGGTAGAAGACGTTGCCGTAGCCGCCCGTCGCGAGGACGACGGCGTCCGCGAAGTAGGTGTCGACACGGCCGGTGAGCAGGTCCCGGGCGACGATGCCGCGCGCCCGGCCGCCCGCCACGATCAGGTCGAGCATCTCGGTGCGCGGGTGCATCTCCACGTTCCCCTCGGCGATCTGCCGGGAGAGCGCCTGGTACGCGCCGAGCAGCAGCTGCTGCCCCGTCTGGCCGCGGGCGTAGAACGTACGGGAGACCTGGACGCCGCCGAACGAGCGGGTGTCCAGCAGCCCGCCGTACTCGCGGGCGAAGGGCACGCCCTGGGCCACGCACTGGTCGATGATCTCGACGGAGATCTCCGCGAGCCGGTGGACGTTGGACTCCCGGGAGCGGAAGTCGCCGCCCTTGACCGTGTCGTAGAAGAGGCGGTGGACCGAGTCGCCGTCGTTGCGGTAGTTCTTCGCGGCGTTGATGCCGCCCTGCGCGGCGACGGAGTGGGCGCGGCGCGGCGAGTCCTGGTAGCAGAACTGCACGACGTGGTAGCCCTGCTCGGCGAGCGTCGCGCCCGCCGAGCCGCCCGCCAGGCCCGTGCCGACGACGATGACGGTGCGCTTGCGGCGGTTGGCCGGGTTGACGAGCTTCGCCTCGAAGCGCCGCCGGTCCCAGCGCTCGGCGATCGGCCCGTCGGGCGCCTTGGCGTCGGCGAGCGGCTTGCCGGTGTCGTAGGAGGTGTAGGGGGCATCGGCAGTGTTGGCGTTCATGGTCAGCTCACGACTCCCGTCATGACCCCGAGGGGGACGGAGATGAATCCGAGGGTGAGGACGACGGCGAGGACGTTCGCCGTCGCCTTGAGGACGCGCGAGGCACCCGGGCGTGTGACACCGAGGGTCTGGGCCGCGCCCCAGAAGCCGTGCCGGATGTGGAAGCCGACGGCGGTCACGGCGACGACGTAGATGACGTTGCCGTACCAGGTGTCGAAGGTCGCGACGACGTTCTCGTACGGATGCCCGTGCTGGCCGCGCGGGTTCACGGTGCCGGTCGTCAGGTCGAGGATGTGCCAGACGATGAAGAGCGCGAGGATCACGCCGCCCCAGCGCATGGTCCGCGTCGCATAGCTCGTACGGGCGCGGGTGTGCGCGTACTTCACGGGGCGGGCCGCCAGGTCGCGGCGGCTGAGCTGGTACGCGCTGACGCCGTGCAGCACCACGGCCGCGAGCAGCCCGACGCGGACGACCCAGAGGAACCACTCGTAGTGGAGCACGGGGCCGCCGATGGTGCGCAGCCAGTGCGCGTAGCCGTTCATCTCGTCGGGGCCGAAGAAGACCTTGAGATTGCCCAGCATGTGCGCGACGAGGTAGGCCAGCATGGCCAGTCCGGTGACGGCCATGACGGTCTTCTTGCCGATCGTCGAGGACCAGAGGGTGCGCAGGGGCCCCTTCCGGGGACCGGGAGCCCTTCCCGTACGCGCGCTCGTTCGCGTTGCCAGTGCCATGGACACCGACGGTAGGGAGCGCGGGTGGCATCAGTCCAAGACATAGAAATGCTGCGATGGATAGCCAGTGCCTATGAATCTTGATTACGCTGTTCCCATGCAGCTCCAGCAGCTCCGGTACTTCGCTGCCGTCGCCGACACCCGCCACTTCACCCGCGCCGCGCAGCGCGAGCACGTCGCGCAGCCCTCGCTCTCCCAGCAGATCCGCGCGCTCGAACGGGAGCTGGGCGCCGAGCTGTTCCACCGCGCACGCGGCCACATCTCGCTGACGGACGCGGGCGAGGCGCTGCTGCCGCTGGCCCGCCGCATCCTCGCCGACACGGAGACCGCGCGCCGCGAGGTCCAGGAGGTCGCCCGCCTCCAGCGCGGCCGGGTGCGGCTCGGGGCGACGCCGAGCCTCTGCGCGAGCCTCGTCCCCGACGTGCTCCGCGCCTTCCACGACGCCTACCCGGGCGTCGACCTCGTCGTCCACGAGGACGGCTCGCAGGACCTGGTGCGGGTGCTGGCCGCGGGCGAGCTGGACCTCGCCCTGATCATCACCCCGCTCCACGGGCAGGCCCCCGTCCTGCACACCTCCGAGCTGCTGCGCGAGGAGCTGGTCGTCGTCTCGGCCCCGGACGCGCCGCCGCCGGTGCGGCGCACCCGTATCCGCGTGGAGGACCTCCGGGACCGCCCGCTGGCGATGTTCCGCCGGGGGTACGACCTGCGGGAGTTCACGGTCGCCGCGTGCCGCGAGGCGGGCTTCGAGCCGGTCATGGGCGTCGAGGGAGGAGAGATGGACGCGGTCCTCGCGTTCGTACGGGCGGGACTGGGCATCGCCGTGGTCCCCGGCATGGTCGCCGACCGCGCGGGCCTCCGCGCCACCCGCTTCGCGTCGCCGGGCCTGCACCGCACGATCTCCGTCGCCCACCGAGGCGACGTCTCCCCGCCCCGCGCGGCACGCGAGCTGCAACGGATCCTCACGGAGCGGCTGCGGGGCGGGGAGGGGTGAGGGCGGTTCATCGGCGGGCGCCGCGGCCAGCATACGGACGGGGTGACGTGGCCCGTGCCGTGCGGGCTACCCTCCCCGCCATGGACACCACGTACTGGCACACGGTCACACCGCCCCCCGCGTCCCTCTGAGGGCGCACCCACCAGACGCTTCCGAGCACCCTGACAGGCGCGGACGTCCCTGACGTCGCCGCCGTGGTCCGCTGCGCCCTCACGCGACCGCCCGCAGCCGACCCCCTGATCAGGACCAGGTGTCTCCCCGCATGTCCGAACGCGTTTCCTCTCGTACGTCCTACGCCCCCGCGCCCGCTGCGACGGCGTCCGGGCCGCTGCTCGTCCTCACCGCCGCCGCGCTGTGGGGCACGACCGGCACCGTCGCCAGCCTCGCCCCGGCCGGGGCCTCGGCCCTCTCCATCGGCGCCGCCACCATGGGCATCGGCGGCCTGCTCACGTTCCTCCTCGCGGGGCGCTCGGCGTTCGCCGTGCCGCGCGGCGGCGGGGGCGCGCTGCCGCGCGTCCTGTGCGGCGGCCTGGCCGTCGCCGTCTACCCGCTCGCCTTCTACACGGCCATGGCCTGGGCGGGCGTCGCCGTCGGGACCGTCGTCACCATCGGCTCCTCGCCCGTCTTCGCCGCGCTGCTCGAACGTACCCTCGACGGCACCCGCCTCACCCGCCGCTGGGCGGCGGCGACCCTCGCCGCGGGCGTCGGCTGCGTCCTGCTCGTCCTCACCGGCGAGAGCCACGAGGGGAGCGCGCCGCACGCCGCCGCGGGCGTCGCGCTCGGCCTGCTCGGCGGCGCCGCGTACGCCGCGTACACCTGCTGCGGCTCGGGGCTGATGCGCCGCCACTCCTCGCGCGCCGCGATGGGCGCCGTCTTCGGGCTCGGCGCGCTGCTCCTGCTCCCCGTACTGGCCCTGACGGGCGGCCCGCTGCTGACCGAGCCGAGGGGCCTGGCCGTCGCGGGCTACCTCGCGACCGTGCCCATGTGCCTCGCATACGTCCTCTTCGGCGCGGGCCTCGCCCGTACGACCCCGAGCACGGCGACCACCCTGACGCTCCTGGAGTCGGTGGTCGCGGCGCTCCTCGGCGTCCTGGTCGTCGGCGAACGCCTCGGCCTGTGGGCCTGGACAGGCGTCGCCCTGGTCCTCGCGGGCCTGCTGCTGCTCACGGTGCGGGGGAGGGGGCGTGCGGGGGAGGGGTGAGCTTCGGATTCGCTCGTGGTAGTGACGGCGGTAGCGATCATGGTTGCGCCATGATTAGCCTGCTCGTATGCCTGGAATCACGATCGAATTCACCGAGGAAGAGCTGGCCGAGCTGCGCGCCGAGGCCAAAGAACAGGGCAAGGCGATCAAGCGTCTGGCCCACGACATACTGACCGAGGACGTCGTCCGGCGGCGGCAGCGGCAGTCGTTCATCGAGGGCGCGAGCGAGAAGTTCGCCCTGCTCGCCCCGGAGTTCATCGAGATGTTCGACGAGGGAGACCGGTGACCCTCTTCATCGACGCGGGCTGGATCCTCGGAATCCAGTCCAGCAATGTGCCTTCGGACCCGGTGCTCCGGGACTGGGGCGCTCTTCACTCGGCGGTGGAGAGGCACCGGTTCGAACGCTTCGCCGGTGAGGTCTATTACGAGGAGGTGCCCACCCGCGCCGCCGTACTTCTGGAAACGATGGTCCGGCTGAGGCCCTTCGAGGACTACAACCGGCTGATCGGAGCCGTGTGCGCCTGGGAGTACATGGGGCAGTCCGGGGAGCCCATCGATCCGCCTCCGCAGGCGCTCGCCAAGCTCACCAAGGACTCCGAGGCCGGACGGTCCGACCTTTCCCGGACAGCCCGCTGTCTCCGGGACTGGAAGACATAGCCCCTCCGCCGTGCGTCAGCGCGCCGTCGCCGCCTCCACCACGCGCTGGCTCATCTTGCCCCGGTCGGCGTCCAGTCCGGTCGGGGTGAAGGTCCAGACGAGGCGGCGGTGCTGGTCGCGGGTGGAGAAGGCGCCCGTGCCGTAGCCGTACTGCTCGCCGGTCTTGCCCCAGAGGGTGACGCCGTTGACGGTGGCGGTCTGGAGGCCCGTGCTGTAGCGGGCCGGGCTGCCGTCGAGCATCCGTACGCCGTCGGGCGGCAGCGTGAACATCCGCTCCAGCCACGGCCCCTGGAGCAGCGCCCCCGAGAAGAGCCCGGCGAGGAAGCGGGTGAGGTCCCCTGTGGTGGTGACGAGCTCCCCCTCCGCCCATGAGCTCGACATGTCGTACGCGGTGATGTCCTCGCGCCGCCCGTCCGTCATGTCGAGGTAGCCGTGCAGATGCGGCCCGTGGATTCCGGTGTCGTGGCCCGAGAGCGACGGCAGGTCCGTGTGGCCCAGGCCCAGCGGGCGCAGCACCCGGTCGCGGACCTCGGCGCCGTACGGGCGGCGCGTCACGCGCTCGGCGACCAGCGCGGCCAGGATGTAGTTCACGCCCCGGTACTCCTGCTTGGTGCCCGGCTCGAACTTCGGGGGGCGCTTGGTCGCCGTCGCCACGACCTGGGGCGGCGTCCAGCTGTCGAAGCGGTGCCGCAGTACGTCCTCGGGGGTGCCGTCCGGCGCGAGCCCGATGTGGTCGGGCATGCCGCTGGTGTGGTCGAGCAGCTGCGCGACGGTGATCCGGCGGAAGGCGCCGGTCCCGGGCAGCAACTCCGGGAGGTAGCGGCGTACGGGCGCGTCGAGCGCGACGCGGCCCTCCCGCGCGAGCTGGAGGACGACCACGGCGACGAACGGCTTGGTGACGCTCCCGGCGCGCACCTTGTCGTTCGGGCCCACCGGCCGCCCCGTCGCCGTGTCGGAGACGCCGGAGGCGCCGTACCACCGGCCCGCCGCGCCGCTGACCCGCAGCTGGGCCGCGACGGCGGGCGGGTGGCGCAGATCGCCGATCGCGGCGCGCAGCGCGGCGGGGTCGAGGGGCGGGAGCGCGGACGCCGCGCTTGCCTGACCGGTCGTGCCCAGCGTCGCGAGCGCGGTCGCGGTCGCGACGCCCGCGAGGAGCCCGCGTCGGGAGAGGGAAGTCATACGGACAGGCTTCCGTCCCCTCGTGCCCGTGCCATCCGGGAACGCCCCGAACCCGACCCCGAGTCGGCACTGAGACGGCCATGGGGGATTTGCCGGGGCCAGCGTGGGTGAAGTGCCCTGCGAGCAGGGGGAGTTCGGGGCGCACTTCTGTGAAGAGGTTGTGCTCAGGGGGAAGATCCCCCTAGCGTGCCGCGTGTTCGAGAGGCGAACACCGCGCCGGTCAGCACGCCGAATCCTGCCCGCGCCGGACGCGGCACCTCCCCCCAACCGCAACCGCAGGGCAGGAGCGGGGGACCCACCTTCGCCGTCACACCCCCCACACGCACCACGGTGACGGCTAGGGGCGAAGCCGCGTCCCGGATTCCGGGGCGTGGCGGGGCGTTCTCCCGCCCCAGCCCGACAGCTCACCCCGCAGGCGGCCGGAGACAGTTGGAGTCACCCGATGACGTATGCGTCGTCACCGACCCCCTTCGAGGAACATCCCTACCCCCGCCCCCACCGCGCCCGGCACCGCGCCGAGCGTCCCCAGGGCAGAGCCCGCAAGCTCGTCACGCGCGTCTCCGCCGCCGGGGCCACGCTGGCGCTGCCGCTCGTCGGCGCCTCGATGGCCAACGCGGCCGGAGGGGACGGGGACAGCTACACCGTGAAGTCGGGGGACACGCTCTCCCGTATCGCCGACGAGCAGGACGTCGACGGCGGCTGGAAGGCGCTGTACGAGGCCAACAAGTCGACCATCGGCGGCGATCCCGACCTGCTGCAGGCAGGGGACGAGCTGACCCTGAACACCGACCGTGCCGTACGCCCGGTCGCGGGCGGCACCAAGACCGCCGAGTACCAGGCGTCCGGCTCGAACTGGTCGCACGGGCACACAGGTACGGACATCGCGGTGTCCACCGGAACGAACGTCAAGGCGGCGGTGAAGGGCACCGTCGTCACCGCGGACTGGGACAACTCCTTCGGCAACCAGGTGGTGATCAAGCACGCCGACGGCAAGTACTCCCACTACGCGCACCTGTCCAAGATCCTGGTCAAGGACGGCCAGTCCGTCGGCGCCGGGGACCACATAGCCGAGTCGGGCTCGACCGGCAAGTCCACGGGCCCGCACCTGCACTTCGAGGTCCGTACGACGCCCGAGTACGGCTCGGCGATCGACCCCGCGAAGTGGCTCGCGGGCTACGGCGTGAAGCTCTGACGAACGGCCGTGAGCCGGGCGGCCCCGACCCCGTCCCGGCTCACGGCGCGCTCGGCCCGCCCCTCTGCCACCCGCTCTGCCACCCGTCCTCCCGTCCCCGCCACACGAGGACGACGGCCGCCAGTCCCGCCAGGCAGGGCAGCAGCCCGAGCACCCCGTAGAGGACCGGGATCACGTGCGCGTACTCCGCCGAGGACCAGGTCAGGTCGTACAGCGCCCAGCAGGCGCCGACGGCGAACAGCGCGGTGGTGACCGCCCGCGCGCGGGCCGAGCCCCGGCCGACCGAGCGGATCGCCCACAGCCAGCACAGGACACCGAGCGCGCCGACGACGGCCAGGTAGCTCACGATGGCGGTGCGGTCCTTGCTCACGTCCGAGGCGGACCAGTCGGGATACGCCGCGCGGACGTGGTCCGTGACGCTGTCCACGGTGGCCAGGTCGATCAGTGGCACGAGCGCCGCCGCCGCGGTCAGGGCCAGTCCGGAGTACATGACAGTGCGGAGTGACATGGGTGATCCCTTCTCCGTTCCCGCATTCCTATTCTTACGTCGTAAGACTCTGCTGCCCACGCTATATTTACGCTGTAAGAATCGTCAATCGGGGCCGGGAGGAACGTCATGGCGGCCAACAGGGCGCGTGGGCATCGCGCGGGACTCACGCGGCAGGCCGTGCTGGAGGCGGCCGTACGGCTGGCCGACGGGGAAGGGCTGAAGGCGCTCTCCATGCGCAGGCTCGGCGCCGAGCTGGGGGTGGAGGCGATGACCCTCTACCACTACGTGCCGAACAAGGACGCGCTGCTGGACGGCATCGTCGAGCGGGTCGTCGCGGAGGCGGTGCCGCCCGAGTTCGGGGCCGCGAGCTGGCGCGAGAGCCTGCGGGCCTACGCCGAGTCGCTGGTGGCCGTGCTCTCCGCGCATCCGAACGTGATGCCGCTGCTGATGGCCCGGCCCGCCATGACGCCGCGCAACCTGCGGACCATGGAGGACATGGTGGCGGCCCTGTGCGGGGCGGGCTTCGCGCCGGTCCGCGCCCTGGATGTCGTGCACGCGCTGACCGGCTTCGCCGTCGGACACGTGGCCACCCAGGCGGGCGGCGAGGGCGTCGCCGAACTGCTCGCCGTGGACGCCGACGCCTATCCGCTGCTGGCCCGTGCCGCGCGCGAGGCCGGGGGGTCGAGGGGGGAGGCGGACGCGGCGCGCTTCACGTTCGCGCTGGACGCGCTGCTGGCCGGGTTCGAAGGGGAGCTTACGCAAAAATAATTGCGCAAATCCAATTGCACAACTTCTCTTTTGTATCTACGGTCGGGTCATGGCCGACGATTCGCACGACGCGCATGACACGCATGTCCAGAACCGCATCACCGATCTCGCCGCGCTCAAGGTCTTCACGCACCCGCTCCGCATCGAGCTGTGGCGCGCGCTGAGCGCCGTCCGCACCGCGACCGCCTCGCAGCTCGCCGAGCAGGTCGACGAGGCCGTCTCGCTGGTCAGTTACCACCTGCGGAAGATGGCCGAGCACGGCTTCATCGTCGAGTCCGAGCCCCCGGAGGGCCGGAGCGGCGACGCGCGCGAGCGCTGGTGGACGCCCTCGGACGAGCGCCCGTTCAGCTTCCGCACCTCCGACTTCAGCGACCGGCCGGAGGGAGCCGCCGTCGCCTCGACGGTCGTGCGGCGGCTGATGGAGACGCGCGGCGAGCAGTACACGACGTTCCTCGAACAGGCCGCGTCCTGGCCCAAGGAGTGGCTGGACGCGGCGTTCAGCTCCGAGACGCTCGTACGGCTCACGCCCGGGGAACTCACCCAGTGCGAGGCCGAGTTGGCCGAGGTCACGGCGCGCTGGAAGGCGCGCGCGCGTACGGCGGAGGCCGAGACCGGGGACGACGGCGTTCACCGCGAGCACGTGGCCCTGCACCTCTACGGGTTCCCCTTCCGCCCATGACGGCGCCCGTAACGGCGCCTGCGGCGGCGTCCGCGACGGCGCGGCCCAGACCCGCGCACCGCGACGGCGCCGTGCTGCGCTGGCTCGCGGCGTACGCGGTCTCCATGGTCGGCGACGGCATCTGCTTCCTGGCCTTCGGCTGGGCGGCGCAGCGCGTCACAAGCCCCGCCGGGGTCGGACTCGTCCTCGCCGTCAGCGCCGTGCCGCGCGTGGTGCTGATGCTGGGCGGCGGGGTCGTCGCCGACCGCTACGGGCCGCGCCGGGTGGTCCTGGTCAGCGACGCCGTGCGCTGCGCGGTCGTCCTCGCGGTGGCCCTCGCGCTGGGCGCGGGCACGACGGGGCTGTGGCCGCTGGTCCTCGGCGCGCTCGTCTTCGGCGCCGTCGACGCGCTGTTCGTGCCCGCCGTCGGGGCCCTACCGCCCCGCCTCACCTCCCGCGACCAGCTCGCCCGGGTGCAGGGGATGAGCGCCCTCGCCGTGCGGCTCGGCAATGTGGCGGGGCCGCCGCTCGGCGGCTTCGCGCTGGGCCTCGGCGGCGGTGCGACCGCGTTCGCCGTCGCGACGGGCCTGTTCGCCGTCTCGCTGGCCCTGCTCGCGGCCGTACGGACACGAGTGCCGGAGACGGCGGGCGGGGCGTCGGCGGACGACGAGGTACCGCCGTCTCCGCGCGCCACCCCGTGGCGCGAACTCGGGGACGGGCTCCGGCATGTGCGGCGGCACCCTCTGATCGCCCGCCTCGCGCTCAGCGGCGCGCTGTTGGAGCTCGCCGTCAACGGGCCGCTCAACGTCGGCCTCGTCCTGCTCTCCGCCGAGCGCGGCTGGGGCGCTACGGGCGTCGGGTGGCTGGTCAGCGCCTTCGGCGTCGGCGCCGGTACGAGCGCGCTCGTGCTGGCCGTACGGGGCCGGGTGCCGCGCGCGGGTGCGGTGCAGTGCGCGGGCGCCGCCGTCGCCTCGCTCGCCGTCGGCGCCGTCGGACTCGCCCCCGCGCTGCCCGCCGCCGCGGGGCTCGCCGCGCTGGCCGGGCTCGCGGGCGGCATGTGCGGCGGGCTCTCGCGGGCGCTGATCCAGATCACCGCCGACCCCGCCTACCTGGGCCGGGTCACCTCGGTGGCGGGGCTCAGCTCGCTCGGGCTGGCCCCCCTGTCGTACCCCGTCTTCGGCGCGGCGGCGGGGGTGTGGGGGACCGGGCCCGTCTTCGTGTGCTGCGGCGTCCTCGGCCTCGCCGGGCTCCTGCCGCTCGCCTCCCGGGTCTGCCTGCGCGCCGAACTGCCCGTGGCTCCCGTGGCCGGAGGCTCCAAGGCGTGAGTGAGGGCTGCTACCGGCCCCTGCCCCGGCTCTCGCGGCCGCGGAAGCCGCCGACCAGCACGCGCAGCATCATGATCACGCTGAGCACGAGCAGGTTGTAGCCGAAGACCTCGTAGAGGTGGAGCTGGTCGGAGATCCGGGGGCCGCCGCCGCTGGCCAGCAGGACCACGGACATGAGGCCGGTGGTCGCCGCCAGTACGGCGACCAGGGCCTGCTGGAGGAGACCGGACAGGACGCGCTGGCCGGCGGGGTCGGCGAACATCCGGGTGTTGACCGTGAACGCGCCGCGTTCCAGGTCCGCCGTGATCCGGTCCACCCGGCGCGGGATGCGGCGCAGGAGCGGCATCAGCGACACCAGTTCGTCCCGCGCCGCCTCGCGCAGCGACTCGGGGCGCAGCTGCGCGGTGATCTCCCGGTCGGCGAAGGCACGCGACTCGTTGACGATGTTGAAGCCGGGGGCCAGATGGGCGAGCGTGCCCTCCAGGGTGGCGAGGGCGCGGAAGACGGCTGCGACCTCCGCGGGGACGGCGACGCCGTGGGCGGAGACGATGCGGAAGAGGTCCGTGAACATCTCCACGTCGGGCGTCAGCCCCGGGCCCAGATGGCGGGCCATGAAGCGGCCGAGGGAGCGCTCCAGGGACTCGCCGTCCACCGCGTCCGAGCGGTCCATGATCTCGACGAAGGCGTCCCGCACGCCCGCCGGGTCGCGCTGGTCGATGCCGAGCAGGAGGCGCTGCAGCGAGCCCTGGAGCTGGGTGTCCAGGCGGCCGACCGAGCCGAAGTCGATCAGGGCGAGGGAGTCGTCGGGCAGCAGGAGGATGTTGCCGGGGTGCGGGTCGGCGTGGAAGACGCCGTCGACCATGATCTGGCGGAGCAGGACGTCGAGGAGCGTACGGGCCAGCGCCTCGCGGTCCGTGCCGCGTGCCGTCAGGGCCGCGTCCGCGCTGCCCAGCGGGATGCCGTCGAGGGCCTCCATGACCAGGACCCGGGCCGTCGTCAGCTCCTCGTGCACCCGCGGGAGCCGCACGGGGGAGCGGCCGGCACCGGCGGCGGCGACCGTGGCGAGGTTGCGGGCCTCGGCGCGGAAGTCGAGCTCTTCCCGGAGCGAGTCGGCGAAGCCCTCGGCCAGGTCGGCGGCGCCGATGGTGCGGGCCCAGGCGAAGCGGCGCTGCAGGGTGCGGGCCATCCGCCGCACGATGTCGAGGTCGCGGTCGACGACGCGGACGATCCCGGGGCGCCGCACCTTCACCACCACCGGGCGGCCGTCCGCCAGCGTCGCCCGGTGGACCTGGGCGATGGAGGCGGCGGCGAGGGGCGTGGGGTCGAAGTCCTTGAAGCACTCCTCGGGGGCCGCGCCGAGTTCGGCCTCCAACTGCTCGCGCACTTGCGCCCAGGGGGCCGGGGGAACCTCGTTCTGCAACTTGCTCAGTTCGTCGATGAACTCGGGGGGCAGCAGGTCGCGGCGGGTGGAGAGCAGCTGGCCGAGCTTGACGAAGGTGACGCCGCTCTCCTCCAGGGTGCGGCGCAGCGCCGCGGCGAAGTCGGCGTTGCGCTCGGGGGTGTTGCGGCTGGGGCGCCCGGCGGCGAAGCGGGGCAGCCCCGAGCGGGTGGAGATGGCGCTGACCTGGGCGTAACGCCGGGCGCGGAGAACGCGGTGGTGGAGCTCCTTGACCAGGCCGACCGGGCCGAGGCCGCCGGGGACGAACGCCTCCAGCACGAGCAGCATCAGCATGGTGAGGGCGAGCGTGACGCCCCAGAAGACGGTCGCCAGGGACCACCCGTTGCCCTCCTGCACGTACCGGCCCATCGCGGAGCCGCTGACCGTGAGGGCCACGAGGGTGCAGAACGCGATCCTGAGCACCCCGGACCGCAGGTTCAGCAGCCGCCGGGCGAGCAGCGCGGGAACGAAGGTGAACAGGAACCCCAGGAAGAGGGAGGGGATCAGGAACTCGGCCGAGGGCGCATCGGCCTGGCCGGGCGCGGCGAGCAGGGCGACGCTCATCGGCCCACCGGACCCGAGGCCGGGCCTGAGGCCGGGCGCGCGCGTTCGTCGGCGTCGGCCAGCCAGAACAGGACCGGCGGCAGGGCCAGTTCGATGACGGTCAGTGCCACCTGGAACGCGTGCGGCCATCCGTGCACGGCCAGGGACAGCAGCCGCCCGACGCCGCCGAGCAGGAACACCGCGGCGAGCCACCGCACCACGCGCGCCGGGACGGGATCCTGCCGGACCGCCCACAGCCAGGCCAGCCCGTACCCGGCGAAGATCGCGCCGAAGAACCGGCCGAGGCTGTCGAGGGTCGCGCCCGCGTCGGCCTCGCCGGGAATCGCGGCGTTGCCGCCGACCACATGGAACAGGCCGATCGCCACGCAGGCGACGCCCATCACCCACGCGAACCCCCGCAGTGCTCTCCGCACGATTCCCCCTGGTTCTTTAGTTGACATGTGTCTACTAAGGGGCAGGGTAGGCGCCACTGGTAGACACATGTCAAGTAAGCTCGACGCGTGCCACCCCGTCGCCGCCTGACCCCCGCCGACCGCCGCGCTCAGCTGCTCGACGTCGGTGCCCGCCTCTTCGCCGCCACCCCGTACGACGACGTGCTGATGGAGGACGTCGCGCGGGAGGCCGGAGTCTCCCGCGCCCTGCTCTACCGGCACTTCCCCAGCAAGCACGCGCTCTTCGCGGCGATGTACCAGGAGGCGTCCGACCGGCTGCTGGCGGCGACCCGCTTCGATCCGGACGCCACGCTCGTCGAACAGCTCACCCAGGGCCTGGACGCCCACTTCGACTACTTCATCGCGAACCGCCAGGCCGTGCTGGCCGCCAACCGGGTGCTCGCGGGGGACCCCGTCATCCAGACGATCATGACGGACGAGCTCGACGCCCTGCGCGCCCGCCTGCTCGGTGTGCTCCCGCTCGCCGACGAGCGCGCCCACGACGCCGTCTCCGCGGCGCTCAAGGCATGGCTGGTGTTCGTGCAGGTGCTGGTCGTGGACTGGCTCACGCGCGAGACCTGCACCCGCGCGGAACTCCACGCCACCTGCGTCGGCGCCGCGGTGGGCGCCCTGCGCCCGCTGTTCACCGAGGACCCGGCCCCCGACTGGCCCTAGGTGCACACCCCCCTCATCCACGCCCTCCCCTTGCCGAGTCCGAGGCGGGCGCGTTCCGTCCGCTGGATGGACTGGATCGCGCGGAGGCGGGGGAGGGGGTCCTTCGACGGGGCGGTGAGGAAGCGGAGGACCTCCTCGTAGAACGCGTCCCGGACCGTCGGCGGCATCACGTCCGAGGCGTCGAGGCAGCGTTCGCTGTCCCGCCCGGTGAGCCGCCGGGCGATCCGCCCCCTGTCCCCGCTGGTGTACGCCGTGGAGTTCGCGGAGAAGTAGTGCGGGGTCTCCAGCAGGGCGCGCTGGCCCTGTTCCGAGGCCAGGTAGGAGAGCAGGCGGCGGCGGTTGTCCGGGGGGCCGCCGCCGCCCTTGAAGAGCACGGCGAAGTCGGCGGAGACCTCGCTGCGTTCGGGCCCCTCGTACATGTACGGGCCGCCCGGCAGCAGCGCGCGCGAGGTGCGGAAGCGCGCTTCGTCGGCGCGGTCGCCGTAGAAGAAGCGCGCGAACGTGCCCTGGTGCTCCAGCGCGCAGGACCGGCGGCCCCCGCCGAAGAGCAGTCCGTGCGCGCCGGGCTTCCCCCGGTGGTCGGTGAGCAGCGCCCGCCGTGCGGCGCTCGGGCCGCGCCCGTCGTCCTGCGCGAGGAGCAGGCCCCACGCCCGCCACGCCGCCGCGATCCGCTTGTCCGTCCACGGCAGCGTGCCGCCCGCCCAGCGCTCGTAGACGCCGGTGCCGTAGCCCTGGAGCACGATGTCCTCGATCCAGTCGCTGCCCGGCCAGCCGGAGGCGCCGTCGTCGATCATGCCGAGGCACCACTGCCCGACGGCGGAGCCGTCGGGGCGCGGCCCGCCCGCGCGGTACCAGACGAGGCTCTTCACATCGGCCTTCACCGGCACCCAGTAGCTGCCGCCCGCGCCGCTCGCCACCGGCTGCCAGGGGCCCTCGTCGCCGTACTCCTCCGGCTCGTACAGCCCCTCCAGGGACTGCAGATGGCCCTTGCGCGCGTAGTCGGCCAGCTCGCCGGGGCCCGGGAGCAGCGCGATGTCCGGCGGGTTGCCCGACTGGACCTGGGAGAGCAGCACCTCGCGCTGGGCGGCCGTGCCCTGGTACGTGTAGCGGACGCCCGACCTGTCCAGCAGCTTGCGGAAGTCGTCCTCCTGGGCGCCGGTCCACGGGCCGAGGACGGTGACCGGGCGGTCCTCGGGCGCGCCCAGCCCGGAGCCGTCGCCGCACCCGGCGGCCGTGGCGGCGGTGAGGACCAGCAGCAGGGCGCCCAGCAGCGCCCGTACGGTCCGGGTGGCGCGCGTCATGGCCGTGCGCGTCATGGCCGTGCCTTCCCGTAGTCGGTGCGCAGGCGGCGCAGCAGCCCGGTGGCGGGGAGCACCAGCAGGGCGACGCCGCAGGCGCCGAAGCCGAGGAGGGGGCCCGCGCGCCCGTGCGCGGTGTCCGCCGCGTGCCGGACCTCGGCCGCCGTACGCGTGATGTTCCGCTGGGTGGCCGCGTGCTCCAGGCTCGTCAGCCGCGTGCTCACCGTGTCGAGCCGGTCCTGCGTGGTGCTGGTCCAGCGCACCGGGACGACGGCGAGGACGAGCGTGAGTACGAGCCCGCACAGCAGCCAGCCGTTGAACAGCCGCCCGCAGCGCCGCCGCAGCACGGCCGTCGCCGACAGCAGCACCAGCCCGGTCAGGATCAGGAACGCCTCGGCCAGCGCCCACCCCACGCGCTGCGCCGTGCTGAACTCCAGCTCCCTGCGGACCTGTTCGAGCTGCCGCTCCTGGAGCTTCGCCAGCCGGGGCAGCATGCCCGTGACCCGGCGGTGCATCAGCGAACCGGCCTCCGTCATCCGCAGCTCGCGCATGGTGCTCAGCTCGTCGCGCGCCCCGGGCGCCATGTCCTCCGGCTTCTCCCCGTACATCCCGGCGGCCTGGTTGACCGCGTCCGCGTAGACCGTGAGCAGCCCGTCGACCGTGTCCAGCTCGCCCCGGCCGTACGAGCCCGCGAGCTGCTTGTCGGCGGCGCGCGAGAGGTTCTGGTCGGCGGCGGAGATCTGGGTGCGGAACCCCTCGCCCACTCCGGTCACCCGGGAGGACGGCTTCCCCACGGCCGCCTCGGCGTTGCGGTGCGCGGTCTCCAGCGCGATGCGCGCCGCCGCCACCTGCTGCGCGGCCAGCGCGGTGCTGGTGCGGACGCGTTCGGGGGAGCGGTGCACCACGTCGTACGAGACCAGCAGCGCCGTGCCGGACAGCAGCGAGAGGACCACCAGCGCCGCCAGATGACGGCGCAGCAGCGTACGGGTCACCACCGGTCCCCTCCGCGCTCCCGTTCCCGTTCCCGTCCCCGTTCCCGTCCCTGGCGGTCCGGGGCCGTCCGCCGCAGGCGGGTGCCGCAGCGCACGCAGTGGCGGGCGCCGGGGGAGGGGACGGCGCCGCAGGCGGGGCAGTCGGGCGGCGGGGGCGAGGACGCGGGCGCGGGCGACGGGGGCACGCGCTGCGCGCGCAACTGGCTGCGCCGCAGGTCAAAGGGGGCCACCGAGGCGCGCAGCCGCACCACGCCGCCGCCGGGGTCGAGCACGTGCACGACCCTGTCCAGCAGCGTCAGCAGCAGCTCGTCCCGCGCTCCGGCCGCCAGCCGGCAGGCGTGGCCGAGGAGCTGCTCCGCGTGCGCGCGCTCCCCGCGCAGCGCGGCGTCGCAGCCCTCCATGTACGCCGTGACCCGGTCGGTGCGCCGCGCGTGGTACAGCACGCTCTGGCCGCGCGCGGTGAAGCGCGAGGTGCCCGCCGCCGTCACGTCGTCCGTCCACCGCACCAGCACCGGGACGGCCACGGCCGCCGTCCCGCCGCCCAGTACGAAGGACGCCAACTGGAGGAGCTCGTCCAGCGGTTCGCCGTGCGGGCTCGCCACCAGCTCGACCTGGTACTCCCGCGTACCGGCCGACCACAGATGCGTGGTGAAGCGGTGCGCGCGCGGCGCCTCCGGGGCGTCCAGCGGGGGCGCCTCGACGGGGAACCCCCGCCGCACGGGGGAGACCTCGGCGAACGACACGAGCCGTACGCCCTTCCGTACGGTGATCTCCACCGGCAGCGCGGGCAGCCGCGCGTCGACCAGCCCCCGTACGGTCGCGGCGAGCCGCCCGCCCAGACCGCCCTCCCCGCCGTCCCCACTGTCCTCGTCGTCCTCCTCGTCCACCGCGTCCGCCGCGCCGTGCAGCGCGGCGGCGATGCGGGAGAGCGGGCCGACGCGCCAGCCGTCGCCGACGCCCAGGACGTCGCAGGTGAACCGCCCGGCGCAGGCGGCGAGTTCACGGTCCAGGACGGCCGTGCCGCCGCCTTCGTCACCGCTGCTGCCGTCCGTCACCATGATCATGTGCCGTACGGCGGGCCGCGTGTCCGTGAACAGCCGACGGGCCAGCGCCAGCCACGCGGCGTAGCTCGTACGGGCCTCGTCGGCCGCGCTGTGCGGCATCATCCCCTGCGTCTCGAACTGGGCCAGGCGGCGCGGCTCGTCACCGGCCACCGCCCACTCGCCGGTCCAGGGATAGACCACGCGGGGCCGGGCGCCCCCGCCCAGCAGCGCGAAGTGCGTGCCGTCCGGCAGCGCGTCGACCGCCGCGCCCGCCGCCCGTACGAGCGCCCGCTTCCGCTCCTCGGCGCCGAGCCCGTCCGCGCGCGGCGCGCCCGGCGCGAAGTCGACCGCGATCAGCACGGCGACCCCCGACGGCTCCCCGCCCCTGACCTCGCCTCCGACCCCGCTCCCGGCTCCCGGCGCGGGGAGCCAGTGCGCCCCGGCGCCCTCCGGCCGCTCCTCGTACATGTCGGCGCGCACCACCGAGCGCACCAGGATGCGCCGGTCCGCGTACTGGTCGGTGCGCATGTCCACCGTCAGCCGCGCGTACAGCCCGCGCTCGCCGCTCCCGGCCATCGGAGCCTCCCGGATCAGGTCAGGGTTCTCGGGCGTACGGCGTTGGCGTGGTCGGCGAAGCGTTCGCGCTCCGCGTCGTCGCCCGAGAGCCGCGCCAGCGTGCCGTAACAGGCGGCGAGCCGGGTCCGCACCAGCGTCTCGGGCCCCGGCGGCGCGGCACCGGCCCGGCGCCGCAGCTCCCGCACGGCGGCGTACGCCCCGCGCGCGGCGCGCGACCGGCGCGGCGCGGGGACCACGGGCGGGGGTCCGAAGATCTCCCCGTACGGCAGTTCGCCGACCCCCGCGCTCGTCACCACCGCACTCGTCACCACGTCGAGCGCCCACTCCAGCACCTCCGCCTTCAGCCGGGTGCGGCCCTCCTCGCCGACGTGCGGAGCGTCGCGCAGCTCCTGGTCGGCGAGGTCACCGGCGAGCCGCCGCTGCGCCTCCCCGAACTCGTCGAGCGAGGGCAGCGCGGGGCGCTCGCCCGCCAGCCGCGCGGTGAGGACGCGCAGCGCCGCGACGCGTACGGCCGCGTGGTCGTGCGAGTCCGTCGGCACCTGGTCGAGCACGCCGAGCGCCCGCCGCCGGTCGCCGCGCGCGAGGGCCGGGCGGACGAGCCCGAAGGCGGCGCTGCCGTGCGCGGGGTTGCGCGACCACACCGCGCGGTAGAACTCCTCGGCCTCGGCCGGGCGCGGGGAGAGCCGCTCCGCGCAGTAGCCGAGCGCGAGCTTGGGCGCGTACTCGCCGGGCATCGCGCCGTACGTCAGGTCGAACGCGTAACGCGCCGCCTCCAGCTGCTCCCGCTCGTCCCTACCGGTCCCCGTGCCGCGCGCGAGGTCGGCGCGGGCCAGCGCCAGCAGCCCCTGGTGCCAGGCGAGCCGCCAGCGCAGCGGGGGTCCGGCGCCCAGGATGTCCATGGCCTTCGCGTACTCCCGGGCGGCCCGCTCCAGCGCCTCCTCGCCGCCGCCGCGCAGCAGATGACGGCGCACGTGGTGCAGGCAGATCTCGGACGAGGGCCGCGCGGCGTCCTGCTGGAGCACCTGGAGCGGGTCGTACGTCGTCAGCCCGAACTCCCCGGCGCGCGGGTCCGCCGGATGCGGGTCCGGCACCGGCAGCCCCAGCGCGAAGGCGCGCGCCGAGGGGATCGCGGGGTCCAGCGGCGCCGAGCGGAACCGCCGCCCCCGCACCGGTGGGGGCCCGTCCAGCCACCGGGCGCGGGGCGGCACCGTGCCCAGCTCGCGGCCGAGCAGCTCACCGGCGGGGGTGAAGTAGCGGGACGGCTCCGGGGCGTCCCGCTCCTCGCGCAGCGCCCTGATCTCCCGCGCCACGCCGCGCAGCTGGCCCGCCATCTCGCGCGCCGAGGAGAAGCGGTAGCTCGGCAGCGGGTGCGTCGCCCGGTCGATCACCCGGCGGAACGAGCGCATCGCGAGCCCCGGCACGTCCCGCACCGCGTAGGCGGCCAGCTCGCTCAGGGTCCTGCCGACCGTGTGCAGATCGTGCGCGACGGTCGGCCCCGTACGGCGCGCGAGCACCTCCGGCGCGGCGAACGGCTCCGAGAGCGTCGGCTCGTACTGCTGGTCCCCGGCCTTCCGCACCCCGCCCAGGTCGATGATCCTGACGCGGTCGCCGACGTGGATGACGTTCGACGGCTTCAGGTCGCTGTAGACCAGGTCCAGGCCGTGCAGATGGCCCAGCGCCTCCAGGATCAGACAGCCGTAGGCGAGCACGGTCTCGATGTCCAGCGGCCGCCCGAGCGGCAGCTCGCCCCGCCGGGTCTGGGTGACGATCTCCTCCAGAGTGCTGCCGCCGACGTACTCCATCACCAGGTACGAGGTCGGCTCGGCGTCCCCCGGGTGCGTGTGGCGCACGTAGTTGTGGAAGCCGACGATGCCCTCGTGGCTCACCCGGTAGAGATAGCGGGCCTCCTCGGTGGCCAGCTTCCGCATCCGCTCGTCGTGCCGGTTCAGCAGCCCCTTGATCACCACGGGCGGCACATCGGTCAGTTCGGTGCTGTCGGCGAGATAGACCCAGCCCTGCCCGCCGTGCGCGAGACAGCCGCGCACCCGGTACTGCGCGAGCGTGTCCCCGGTGCGCAGCGAGGGCGCGAACGAGAAGCGGTGGCCGCACAGCGGGCAGAACCCCTCGGGCGGCAGCGGGAGTTCGAGCAGCGGCGGCCCGAGCGAGGCCCCGCACTCCGGATTGCCGCACTTGCGGCCCGGCGGGGGCGGGGAGTCCTCCGGGATCAGCCGCGCGCCGGGGGCGCGGGGCGCGAGCCACGGCAGCGCCAGCAGCGCCGGTGCCCCCGCGCGCTCCCCGCCCTCCTGCTTCCCCGGGCGCGGGCTCGGGTCCGGGTCCGCCGTGCGCGGGTGCCGCCCGCACCCGTCGCAGTACCCCGTCACGGTCAGGCGGCCGGCGCACCGCGCACCCGAGAAGAGGGTGTGCGGACACGCGGCGCCCGTTCCTGGGACCCCCATGTCCGGTGAGGATACGCCCGGTTACCCACCGTCAGGAGTCCTCCGGCCGGAGAAAGTCCGCTCAGATGCCGAGCCGCGCCTCGTACGCCTGCGCGACGGCGTCCTTCTCGCCCTCCAGCTGCACGTCGGCGACCTCCTGCCGCCCGGAGGTGAACAGCAGCAACTCCGAGGGCTCCCCCGTGACCGTCACCACGGGGGTGCCCTTGCGGGCGACGGCGGTCTGCCCGTTGGGCCGGCGCAGCACCAGGCCGACCGGGGACTTGCGCCCGTACACCCGGGCGCCGCTCTCCAGACGGCGCCACAGCGCGTCCTCGAAGACCGGGTCCAGCTCGCGCCGCGTCCAGTCGCTCTGCGCGCGGCGCACGTCCTCGGCGTGCACGAAGAACTCGACGGTGTTCGCCGCCTCGTCCACCTGCTTCACGGAGAACGGCGACATCCGGGGCGGTCCGGTGCGGATGAGCTGGATCAGCTCCTCGTACGGCTTGGCGGTGAACTCTCCCTGGACGCGCTCCAGGCGCGCCGCGAGCGGCTTGATCAGGATCCCGCCCGCCGCGTCCTGACGGCGCTCGCGCACCACGACGTGCGCGGCGAGATCGCGGGTCTTCCACCCCTCACACAGTGTCGGGGCCTCGGGGCCGTTGGCTTCCAGCAGATCGGCGAGCAGCAGGCGTTCCCGCTTGGCGTGGGTCGACATGCGCCCATTCTTCCCCAGCGCGCGTACGGGACAATGGAGCACATGCCCTCGAACGACATCCCCGCCAGCTCTCTCGACCCGGCCGTCGCCGCCCGCCTCAAGCGTGACGCGAACGGCCTGTTCCCCGCCGTCGCCCAGCAGCACGACACCGGCGAGGTGCTGATGCTCGGCTGGATGGACGACGAGGCGCTCTCCCGCACGCTGAGCTCGGGGCGCGCGACGTACTGGAGCCGCAGCCGCCAGGAGTACTGGGTCAAGGGCGACACGTCCGGGCACGTCCAGTGGGTCAAGTCCGTCGCCCTCGACTGCGACGCGGACACGGTCCTGATCAAGGTCGACCAGGTAGGCCCCGCGTGCCACACGGGCGCTCACTCGTGCTTTGACGCCGACCCTCTTGCGTTGAGCTGACGCCTCTGGGGGCTGCGTCCGGGTTGCCCCCGTGCGTGCTTTGCAGGCTGCGGCTGCGCGGTGGCTGGCCGCGCAGTTCCCCGCGCCCCTGAAGCGGCCCCTCCGGGGCGCTTCCGGGCGCTGGAGCGCCCCGTCAGGGGCGCGGGGAACTGCGCGAGCGACCACGACGCAGCCGCAGCCTGCGAAGCAGGGGACGGGGCAGCCCGGATGCAGCCCCGATGCGGGGTGGCCCAGGTACGCCGGGCGCCAAAGGTACGGTCAGCGCCCACTACGCTCGCCCGCATGACCCGCAGCGCACCCTCCCTCGAAGCCTTCCGCACGCTCGCCGAGGACCGTCGCGTCATCCCCGTGACCAGGCGGCTCCTGGCCGACGGGGACACGCCCATCGCCCTGTACAGGAAACTCGCCGCGGAGCGGCCCGGCACCTTTCTCCTCGAATCGGCGGAGAACGGCAGGACCTGGTCGCGGTACTCGTTCGTCGGCGTCCGCAGCGACGCCACGCTCACCGTGCGGGACGGGCAGGCGCACTGGCGGGGCACGCCGCCCGTGGGCGTACCGACGGACGGCGATCCGCTGCACGCGCTGCGGGAGACCGTGGAGGCCCTGCACACCCCGCGTGACCTGCACGAGGACGGCGCAGGCGGCGGCCTCGGCGCGCTGCCGCCGTTCACCGGCGGCATGGTCGGCTACCTCGGCTACGACGTCGTGCGGCAGCTGGAGAAGATCGGCGACAGCACCGAGGACGACCTCGGCCTCCCGCCGCTCACGATGCTGCTCACCTCCGACCTCGCCGTGCTCGACCACCGCGACGGCACCGTGCTGCTGATCGCCAACGCGATCAACCACAACGACCTGGACACGGGCGTCGACGAGGCGTACGCGGACGCCGTACGGCGGCTCGACGCGATGGAGGCCGACCTCGCGCGCCCGGCCCCGGTCGCCCCGGCCGCGCTGCCGCCGTCCGAGCTGCCGGACTTCGAGGCGCGGTCGGGCGGCGCGACGTACAAGGGCTGGGTCGAGGACGTCAAGGAGCGCATCCGCGCGGGCGAGGCGTTCCAGGTCGTGCCCTCGCAGCGGTTCGAGGCCCGGTGCGAGGCGAGCGCCCTCGACGTCTACCGGGTGCTGCGCGCGACCAACCCGAGCCCGTACATGTACCTGCTGCGCTTCGACGGCTTCGACATCGTCGGCTCCAGCCCCGAGGCGCTGGTCAAGGTCGAGGACGGGCGCGCGATGATGCACCCCATCGCGGGTACCCGGCCGCGCGGCGCGACGCCGCGCGAGGACAGCGCGCTCGCCGACGAACTGCTGGCCGACCCCAAGGAGCGCGCCGAGCACCTGATGCTCGTCGACCTCGGGCGCAACGATCTCGGGCGGGTGTGCGAGCCCGGCAGCGTCGAGGTCGTCGACTTCATGTCCGTCGAGCGCTACAGCCACGTGATGCACATCGTCTCGACCGTCACGGGCCAGCTCGCGGAGGGGCGTACGGCCTTCGACGCGCTCACCGCCTGCTTCCCCGCCGGCACCCTCTCCGGGGCGCCCAAGCCGCGCGCCCTCCAGATCATCGAGGAACTGGAGCCCACCCGCCGCGGGGTCTACGGGGGCTGCGTCGGCTACCTCGACTTCGCGGGCGACTCGGACACCGCGATCGCCATCCGTACGGCGCTGCTGCGCGACGGCACCGCCTACGTCCAGGCAGGTGCGGGCGTCGTCGCCGACTCGGATCCGGCGGCGGAGGACGCCGAGTGCCGGAACAAGGCGGCGGCCGTGCTGAGGGCGGTCCGTACGGCCGAACGGCTCAGCGGTAGCGTGGAAGGGTGACTTCTGCATCCTCCGAGCCCGACGAGCGCCCCGAGCGTCCTGAGCGCGCCGAGCGCTCCGAGCGCGCGGCGCGCCCCGAGCGCCCCACGGGCCAGCGCGCGGCCCGGCGCGCACTCGGTGTCGCGCTGCTCTGCGGCGCGGTCGGCGCCGCCCTCGCGCTCGTCGCCGCCGGGCAGACCTGGAGCGAGTCCACGGCCGCCTTCGCCCAGGGCACGGTGCCCGTCCGGGCGAAGGGCGGGGACGTCACCGGGCTGCCCAGCGCCCTGGCGCTCGTCGGCCTCGCGGCGCTCGTCGCGGTCTTCGCGGTGCGCCGCGCCGGGCGCGTCACGGTCGCCGTGCTGCTCACGCTCTGCGGCGCCGGGGTGATCGCCTCCGCGCTGATCGGCGCCGACTCGCCGGACGCGCTCGCCGAGAAGGCGGCCAAGACCTCGGGCCTCACCGGCAGCGACATCGGCGCCGTCCACCTCAGCGCGTGGCCGTACGTCTCGGCCGCCGGAGGGCTGCTGCTGGTGATCGCCGGGCTGCTCGCGCTGCGCTTCGGGCGCGCGTGGCCCTCGATGTCCGGCAGCGGGCGCTACGAGCGCACGGCGCGCGGCCCCCGCGCGGCGCGCCCCGCGCGCGTGGACCCCGACCGGCCCGAGGATCTGTGGAAGGCCCTCGACCGCGGTGAGGACCCCACGCACGGCACCGCGTGACAGACGAGGGACAATGGGGGGCGGAGGCCCCGTGACGGGCCCCGCCTCGTTCGCATACGTCACACGTACACCACGTACACAAGGAGCACTCATGGCGCACAGCCACGGACACACCCCCGCCGCGTGGACCGGCGTCATCATCGCCTTCATCGGCTTCTGCACGGGTTCGGTCTTCATGGTCATGCCCTCGCCGGTCGGCGTGGCAGCGAGCCTGGTGCTGATCCTCGCGGGCGCCGTGGTCGGCGGGATCATGCGCGCGGCGGGCCTCGGCCAGAAGAGCAAGGGCCTCACCAAGGACCAGCTCCAGGCCCACACGCAGAAGTTCACCCAGGCCCAGGCCCAGAAGCAGTCCGCGGCCCCGCAGACCGCCGAGGCGCACTCCTGACCGACCGGCGTGACGACGCCGTGACGGCGCGGCCCCGCCCCCGTTCCCGGACGGCGGTGCCGCGCCTCGCCGCGCCCCTCGGCGTTCTCGCCGGGCTGGGCGCGGCTTTCGCGTACGTGGCCGCCTTCGACCCCAACGAGCCCGGCCACTACCCCACCTGCCCCGTGCTCTCCGTCACGGGCTTCGCCTGCCCCGGCTGCGGCGGGCTGCGCTGCGCGTACGCCGTCGCGCACGGCGACCTCGGCGCCGCGCTGGGCGCCAACGCGCTCGCGGTGGCCGCCTTCGCGCTCTTCGCGCTCCTGTGGACCCACTGGTTCGTACGGACGGCGCGCGGGCTCCCGTACGCCTTCCCGGTGCGGCTCAGGGCCTGGCACGGCTGGGCCGCGTGTGCCCTGACGGCCGCGTTCACAGTTGTCCGGAACACGCCCCTGGGGGCGGGGCTCACGCCGTGACCTGCGGGTTACGGTGCGTTGATCGCTCGAAGAATTGTCCGGAATGCGGGACTACGGTCAACCGGATGCGAGACCTCCGTCCCCCGGCGGATACCATCACAGTGCCTGACCTGACCATCCCCCGCGGAGCCTCGTGGGGGCCGCCCCCAGCCAAGAAAGGGGCCGCTCGCGTGAGTGTGCTCGACGAGATCATCGAAGGCGTGCGTGAGGACCTCGCCGAGCGGCAGGCGCGCGTCAGCCTCGACGAACTCAAGGAGCGCGCGGCACGGGCGCCCCAGGCCAAGGACGGACTCGCGGCCCTCAAGGGCGACAGCGTCCGCGTCATCTGCGAGGTCAAGCGCTCCAGCCCCTCCAAGGGCGCGCTCGCGGCCATCGCCGACCCGGCGGGCCTCGCCGCGGACTACGAGGCGGGCGGTGCCGCCCTCATCTCCGTCCTCACCGAGCAGCGCCGCTTCGGCGGCTCGCTGGCCGACCTCGACGCGGTCCGCGCCCGGGTGGACGTGCCGGTGCTGCGCAAGGACTTCGTCTTCTCCTCGTACCAGCTCTGGGAGGCGCGGGCGCACGGCGCCGACGTGATCCTGCTGATCGTCGCCGCGCTGGAGCAGGAGGCCCTCGTCTCCCTCATCGAGCGCGCCGAGTCCATCGGCCTGACGCCGCTGGTCGAGGTGCACGACGAGGAGGAGACCGAGCGGGCCCTGGAGGCGGGCGCGAAGATCATCGGGGTCAACGCGCGCAACCTGAAGACGCTTGAGGTCGACCGGGGCAACTTCACCCGGATCGCGCCCGAGATCCCCGACCACATCGTCAAGGTCGCCGAGTCGGGCGTCCGCGGCCCGCACGACCTGATCGCCTACGCGAACGAGGGCGCGGACGCCGTGCTCGTAGGGGAGTCCCTGGTCACGGGCAAGGACCCGAAGGCGGCCGTCGCCGACCTGGTCGCCGCGGGCGCCCACCCGGCGCTGCGGCACGGGCGGAGCTGACCCTCCATGCTCGCCGACCTCCGCTACGCGCGCTTCGCGCGGGGATGCCGCCCGCGCGGGTGCCGCGCGCCCGCGCGGCGCGTGCGGGGGCGCGAGGTGCGGTACCACATCGGGTGCGAGCCGGGGCAGGTGCGGGGCCGCCGATGGCGTGCCCTCGGTCGCTGATCCCTCTCTTCCACCGGGGCTCCGCCCCGAGCCGTGGGCTGCGGAGGAGCGGGATCAGGGCCCGGCACGCGCCGCAGGCGTCACCGCAACCACCCACGCACCCGAGGAGCAAGGGCACACCCATGTCCGACTACTTCATCCCTGACCCCGAAAGCCGAATCCCCAGCCCCGAGGGCTACTTCGGCGCGTTCGGCGGCAAGTTCATCCCCGAGGCCCTCGTCGCCGCCGTCGACGAGGTCGCGGCCGAGTACGAGAAGGCGAAGGCCGACCCGGCGTTCGCCGCCGAGCTGGACGACCTGCTGGTCAACTACACCGGCCGGCCCAGCGCGCTCACCGAGATCCCCCGCTTCGCGCGGCACGCGGGCGGCGCCCGGATCTTCCTCAAGCGCGAGGACCTCAACCACACCGGCTCGCACAAGATCAACAATGTGCTGGGGCAGGCCCTGCTCACCAAGCGGATGGGCAAGACCCGCGTCATCGCCGAGACCGGCGCGGGCCAGCACGGCGTGGCCACCGCCACCGCCTGCGCCCTCTTCGGCCTCGACTGCACGATCTACATGGGCGAGATCGACACCCAGCGCCAGGCGCTGAACGTCGCCCGGATGCGGATGCTGGGCGCCGAGGTCATCCCGGTCACGTCCGGCAGCCGTACGCTCAAGGACGCGATCAACGAGGCGTTCCGCGACTGGGTCGCCAACGTCGACCGCACCCACTACCTCTTCGGTACGGTCGCGGGCCCGCACCCCTTCCCGCAGCTCGTGCGCGACTTCCACCGCGTCATCGGCGTCGAGGCCCGGCGCCAGATCCTGGAGCGGGCCGGACGCCTCCCCGACGCCGTCGCGGCCTGCGTGGGCGGCGGCTCGAACGCCATCGGGCTCTTCCACGCCTTCCTCGGCGACGAGGACGTCCGCATCGTCGGCCTGGAGGCCGCGGGCCACGGCGTGGAGTCCGGCGAGCACGCCGCGACCCTCTCCGTCGGCGAGCCCGGCATCCTGCACGGCTCGCGCAGTTACGTCCTCCAGGACGACGAGGGCCAGATCACCGAGCCGTACTCGATCTCGGCCGGGCTCGACTACCCGGGCATCGGTCCCGAGCACGCCTACCTCAAGGACAGCGGCCGCGGCGAGTACCGCCCGGTGACCGACGAGCAGGCGATGGCGGCGCTGCGGCTCCTCTCGGAAACGGAGGGCATCATCCCGGCCATCGAGAGCGCCCACGCGCTCGCGGGCGCGCTGGACCTCGGCAAGGAGCTGGGCGAGGACGGGCTGATCCTGGTGAACCTCTCCGGGCGCGGCGACAAGGACATGGACACGGCCGCGCGGTACTTCGGCCTGTACGACGAGGGGGCGGCCAAGTGAGCGGCACGATCGAACTGCTGGACGCGGCGCTGGCACAGGCCAAGTCCGAGAACCGCGCGGCCCTGGTCGGCTACCTCCCCGCCGGATTCCCCACCGTCGAGGGTGGGATCGCCGCCTGTACCGCCCTGCTGGAGAGCGGCTGCGACGTCGTCGAGGTCGGCCTGCCCCACAGCGACCCGGTGCTCGACGGCCCGGTCATCCAGACCGCCGACGACATCGCGCTGCGCGGCGGCGTCCGTATCGCGGACGTGATCCGTACGGTCCGCGAGGCCCACGCGGCGACGGGCAAGCCGGTGCTGATCATGACGTACTGGAACCCGATCGACCGGTACGGGGTCGAGCGCTTCGCCGCCGAGCTGGGGGAGGCCGGGGGTGCGGGCTGCATCCTTCCCGACCTGCCCGTCGAGGAGTCGGACGCCTGGCGGAAGGCCGCCGAGGCGAACGGGCTCGGGACCGTCTTCGTCGTCGCCCCGAGCAGCCGCGACGAGCGCCTCGCGAAGATCACGGCGGCGGGCAGCGGCTTCGTCTATGCGGCCTCGCTGATGGGCGTCACCGGCACACGTGAGTCGGTCGGCCGCGAGGCGGAGTCTCTGGTCTCTCGGACCCGGGCGACGACCTCGCTGCCGGTCTGTGTCGGCCTGGGCGTCTCCAACGCCCGCCAGGCGTCCGAGGTCGCCTCCTTCGCCGACGGCGTCATCGTCGGCTCGGCCTTCGTCAAACGATTGTTGGACGCCGCCGACCTCGACTCCGGCCTCGCGGATGTCCGCGCCCTCGCGGGCGAATTGGCGGCCGGCGTCCGCCGAAGCTAGCCCATTCTGAGGGCGCACCCTGTCGGAGGGTGCGCCCTCAGCGCCGCGCCCGGTTCAAGACGTCGGGGCTCGCCCCTTCTCCCTAGGGGCGCGGGGCTGTCTCCGATATGTGGTCACGACGCATCGGGGCTCGCCCGTTCGGGGGCGCGGGGAACTGCGCGACAAGCCACGACGCGGGCGCGGCCCGCGAAGCACAGCCCGGGGCTCCCCGGGCGCGGCTCTTGTACGCGGGGCACCCGGCGTGGGGGGCTGCGCTTGCCAACCCTGCGCCTTGCGCAGACTTCCCAAGCTTCGCGGAAGAGCAAGGGGCACTCCCTTCTTGGGACCCTTTTGGGTGAAAAGGGGGGGAGGTCGGCTTTCGCCTCGACGGCGAGTCGTTGGCTCTGGGTGTGATGAGCCAGAAGAACAATGAGGGGAAGCGCACCGCGAGGGAGCGGCTGCGTGAGGAGCAGGAGCGCCAGAAGGGCGCGGAGAAGCGCCGCAGGACGCTGAAGGTGGGGGCCGTCGTCGTCGGCGTGCTGGTCGTGGCGACGGCGGTCTCCGTCGTCGTCGCGCAGACGAAGAAGGACGACGGCGGTTCCGGCGGCGACGCCAAGCCGATCACGGTCGGCAAGAAGTCGGCGCCCTCCCGGCTCACCGTCTACGAGGACTTCCGCTGCCCGGCCTGCGCCCAGTTCGAGAACCAGTTCCGCAGCACCGTGCGCGGGCTGGAGAAGGCGGGCAAGCTCAAGACCGAGTATCACCTCGTGACGCTCATCGACGGCAACATGGGCGGCAGCGGTTCCAAGAAGGCCGCGAACGCGGCGGCTTGTGCGCGCGACGGCGGCAAGTTCCCCGAGTACCACGACGTGCTGTACCAGAACCAGCCCGCCGAGCAGGACGACGCCTTCGCGAAGGACAAGCGGCTGCTCGACCTCGCGGGCAAGGTCGACGGGCTGAGCGGGCCCGGCTTCGAGAAGTGCGTGAAGAGCGGCAAGCACGACGCGTGGGTGAAGGAGTCCAACGACTCCTTCAGCAACTCGCAGTACAAGGCGACGCCGACCATCCTGCTCGACGGCAAGGATGTCTACAGCGACCAGTCGAACCCCCTCACCCCCGGCAAGCTGAAGAAGATGGTCGAGGAGAAGGCGGCCTAGCCACGGGCCGTACGGCCACCGGCCGTACGCGGGCGGGCCCGGGGCGTTATGGAGCCGTTGTGCGGGCTGATTGCGGACGGTGGCGTGCGGCACGGTAGCGTCGGGGGCGCCATGGAGACCCTTGCCTTTATCCCCAGTCCCTCGGCCGGTGAGATTCACCTCGGGCCGCTTCCGTTGCGCGGCTACGCGCTGTGCATCATCCTCGGCGTCTTCGTCGCGGTGTGGCTCGGCGGGCGGCGGTGGGTCGCCCGGGGCGGACGCCCCGGCACGGTCGCCGACATCGCCGTGTGGGCCGTGCCGTTCGGCCTGATCGGCGGCAGGCTCTACCACGTCATCACCGACTATCAGCTCTACTTCGGTGACGGGCGCAACTGGGTGGACGCCTTCCGTATCTGGGACGGCGGTCTCGGCATCTGGGGCGCCATCGCGCTCGGCGCGGTCGGTGCCTGGATCGGCTGCCGCCGCCGCGGCATCCCGCTGCCCGCCTACGCGGACGCGGTCGCGCCCGGCATCGTCCTCGCCCAGGCGCTGGGCCGCTGGGGCAACTGGTTCAACCAGGAGCTGTACGGCAAGGCCACCGACCTGCCCTGGGCGCTGAAGATCGACCAGGACCACCGCCCCGTCGACACGCCCGACCTGGCCACGTACCACCCGACGTTCCTCTACGAGTCGCTGTGGTGCGTCGGCGTCGCGCTGCTGGTGATCTGGGCGGACCGCCGCTTCAAGCTCGGGCACGGACGCGCGTTCGCGCTCTACGTCGCCGGGTACACCGTGGGCCGGTTCTGGACCGAGTACCTGCGCGTGGACGACGCGCACCACGTGCTCGGCATGCGGCTCAACAACTGGACGGCGATCGTCGTCTTCGCCGCCGCCGTGGCCTACATCGTGATCTCCGCGAAGCGCCGCCCCGGCCGGGAAGAGGTCGTCGAGCCCGGCGCGGCGGAGGAACGTGCCGCCGAGGAGGCGAAGTCCTCCGACGGTGACGGCGACGGCGACGGCGCCAAGGACGAGCCCGAGGCCAAGAGCGAGCCCGACGCCAAGAGCGAGCCCGAGGCCGAGAAGGCCGATGCCGGGGACGGTGGCGACAAGGCCAAGGACGGCTCCACCTCGTAGCTTCGGCGGCTCCCGCAACGCCTGCCCGGATTGTGCCGTTTCGTGTGCAATTCTCGGGAGGTGCTGTGGCTGATCCTCCTTCACCTCGGCGCCGCCTGCGCGGCGGTGCCGCTGGTGCGGTGGCTCGGCACTCGCGCGTTCCTCCTGCTCGCGCTCGTGCCGGGCGCCGCCGCCGTGTGGGCCGCCGCGCACCACGACGAGGTCGCCGACGGGCACACGCTCGTCTCCGAGTGGCACTGGATCCCCGGACTGGGGGTCGGCGTCGCGCTCCGCTGCGACGCGCTCGCGCTGCTGATGGTGCTCATCGCGGGCGGCGTCGGCGCGCTCGTGATGGTCTACTGCGCCGGGTACTTCCGGCGGGACGAGCCCCGCGTCGGCGCCTTCGCCGGGACGCTCACCGCGTTCGCCGGGGCCATGCTCGGGCTGGTCCTCGCCGACGACCTGATCGTGCTCTACGTGATGTGGGAGCTGACCTCGGTCTTCTCCTTCCTCCTCATCGGGCACACGCCCGAGCGCAGGAAGAACCGCCGCGCCGCCCTGCAGGCCCTGCTCGTCACCACGCTCGGCGGGCTCGTGATGCTCGTCGGCTTCCTGATGCTGGGGCACGCCGCGGGCACGTACCGCCTCTCGCGGATCGTCGCCGACCCGCCCGCCGCCGGGCCGCTGCTCTCGACCGCGCTCGTGTGCGTCCTGGTGGGGGCGCTGACGAAGTCCGCGGTGTGGCCGTTCAGCTTCTGGCTGCCGGGCGCCATGGCCGCGCCGACGCCGGTCTCCGCGTATCTGCACGCCGCCGCGATGGTCAAGGCGGGGATCTATCTCGTCGCGCGGCTCGCGCCCGCGTTCGCGCACGTCGTGCCCTGGCGGGGGACGGTGCTGGTGCTGGGCGCGGTGACGATGCTGCTCGGCGGGTGGCGGGCGCTGCGCGAGACCGATCTGAAGCGGCTGCTCGCGTTCGGCACGGTCAGCCAGCTCGGCTTCCTCACCCTGCTCGTGGGCGACGGCACCCGGGACGCGGCGCTGGCCGGGGCCGTGATGATCCTCGCGCACGCGCTCTTCAAGGCCCCGCTCTTCCTCACCGTCGGGATCATCGACCACGCCACCGGTACGCGGGAGCTGGACCGGCTCTCCGGGCTGGGGCGCCGGATGCCGTGGGTGTGCGCCGTCGCGGTGCTCGCCGGGGCCTCCATGGCGGGGCTGCCGCCGCTGCTCGGCTTCGCCGCCAAGGAGGCCGCCGCGCAGGCGCTGGCCGAGGGCGACACGGCCGAGGCGTGGGCGCTGGGGGCCGTCGTCCTCGGCTCCGGGCTCACGTTCGCGTACACGCTGCGGTTCCTGTGGGGCGCCTTCGGCCGTAAGCCCGGCGTGGAGCCCCTCACCCCCGCCCGTACCGGGCCCGCGCTCTTCGTGCCGCCCGCCGTCTGCGCGCTGTGCGGGCTGCTGCTGGGGCCCGCCGTGCTCTGGCTCGACCCGCTGCTCGCGCGGTACGCGCGCACGTTCCCCGACCCCGGCGGCGAGCCCTTCCACCTCGCGCTCTGGCACGGCTTCGGGCCCGCGCTCGGGCTCTCCGCGCTCGCCTGGGCCCTGGGCCTCCTGATCTTCCTCGCCGGGCGGCCCCTCGCCCGGCTCGGCGACCGGATCGCGCAGTTCGACGGCGACGTGGTCTTCGCGCACGCCCTGTGGGGCCTGGAGCGGCTCTCGCTGCAGAGCACCGGCATGGTCCAGCGCGGCTCGCTGCCCGTTTACCTGGGGACCGCGCTGGCCGTCCTCGTCGGCTTCGAGGGCGTGGCGCTCGCCGCCGACCAGCCCTGGCAGCACATCGGGGAGCCGCGCTGGTTCGACTCCGTCCCGCAGCTGGCCGTGGCCGTGGGCGTCTGCGCCGTCGCCGTGCTCTGCGTGCTGGCGGACCAGCGCATGAAGGCCGCCATCCTCGCCGGGATCACCGGCTACGGCACGGGCGTGCTCTACGTCCTGCACGGGGCGCCCGACCTCGCGCTGACCCAGTTCGCCGTCGAGACGGTCTCGCTGATCGTCTTCGTGCTCGTCCTGCGGCGGCTCCCGGCCCGTTTCCCCGCCGGGCAGCGCACCTGGCGCGTACGCCGCGTCACCCAGCTCGTGTTCGCCGTCGCCGCCGGAGGGCTCGTCGCCGGGCTCACGTATCTGGCCGCCGCCGCGCGGCTCGCGCCGCCCGCCGGGCACGAGCTGCCGACCGCGACCGCGCACGAGGGCGTCAAGAACGTCGTCGCCACCACCCTCGTCGACCTGCGCGCCTGGGACACGATGGGGGAGTCCGCGGTCCTCGCCGTCGCCGCCATCGGCGTCACCAGCCTCGTCTATCTGCGCCGCCGCGCCCGCGCCGCCGTCGCGCTGCCCGTCCCCGGGGCCGGCCCCGGCACCGGGACGCACACGGGCGGCACCGGGCGGGGCGGCGGCGCGAGCGCCGCGACGCCGCCCGGACGGCTCGACGCGTGGAAGCTGACCGGACGCCCCGTCACCCTGCCGCCGCGCGGCGGCGGTTCGCCGGTCGCTCCCCGCCGTACGTGGCTCGCGGCGAGCTCCAGCCTGGCGCCCGAGGGACGTTCGGTGATGTTCGAGGTGATGGCCCGGCTGGTCTTCCACCCCATCGTCGTCCTCTCCCTCTACCTCCTCTTCTGCGCCGAGAACCTGCCCGGCGGCGGCTTCACCGCAGGTCTCGTCGCCGGGCTCGCGCTCGCCGTCCGCTACCTCGCGGGCGGGCGCCACGAACTCGCCGCCGCCGCGCCCGTCGACGCGGGCTTCCTGCTCGGCCTCGGGCTGCTGATCCTCACCGGTACGGGCCTCGCCGGGCTCTTCCTCGGCGGCAGCGTCCTCGCGTCCGGCTCCGTGCACGCCGAACTCCCCGTCCTCGGGGAGGTCCACGCGGCCAGCGCCGTCCTCTTCGACACCGGCGTCTACCTGCTCGTCCTCGGCGTCGTCCTCGACGTGCTGCGCAGCCTCGGCTCCGAGATCGACCGCCGTATCGAACGGGAACGGGCGCGGGCCGCCGACGAACGGCAGCGGGGCGGGCAGCGGGGCGGCGCCTCATGACCGAGACCCTCGTCCTCGTGGTCACCGGCGGTGTCCTCTTCGCCGCCGGTACGGCGCTGCTGCTCGCCCGCCCCCTCACCCGCATCCTGCTCGGCGCCGTCCTCGTCGGGAACGGCGTCAACCTGCTGATGCTCGCCACCAGCGGCGCGGCGGGCGAGGCGCCGCTGCTCTACCCCGGCTCGGACGTGACGCGGATGGCGGACCCGCTGCCCGAGGCGTTCGTCCTCACCGCGATCGTCATCACGCTCGCGCTCACCTCGTTCCTCGTGACCATGGCGTACCGCTCCTGGCAGCTCTCCGGCAGCGACGACGTGCAGGACGACACCGAGGACATCCGCGTCGTACGCCGTGCCGAGTACGCGGAGGAGCGCGCCGCGGCGCCGCCCCGCGCCCGGCGGCGCGAGATGCGCCGCACGTTCCGGGCCCGGCAGGCCAGGGCCGAGGAGACCGCCGAGGAGAGCGCAGGGGAGGACGACCCATGGCAGACGATCCTGGGCCGGGACGAATGAGTACGGGGCCCCGTCAGGGGCGCGGGGAACTGCGCGAGCGACCACGACGCACCCGCGGTCTGCGACGCACGTCGAGGGGCACCCCGTGCACAGCCCTCGGACAGAGGCCGGACTCATGAGCGGCGGGGCACAGCCGGTCGAGGCCGCATCCGTCGTGTCGGCGCTCGTGCCGCTGCCGGTGGTCCTGCCGCTCTGCGCAGCGGGGCTGAAGCTGGTCATCGGCATGCGCCTGGAGCGCGTGCAGCGCTTCATCAGCGCCGCCGTGCTCATCGCCGTGCTCGCGATCTCGCTCGTGCTGCTCGTCGCCGCCGACCGGCACGGGCCGCAGGTGATGTACGCGGGCGGCTGGGCCCCGCCCGTCGGGATCGTGCTGGTCGCCGACCGGCTCTCCGCGCTGATGCTGGTCGTCTCCTCGGCCGTGACCCTGTGCGTGCTGATCTACTCGTTCGGCCAGGGCATGGCCGACAACGACGAGGCGACGCCGCTCTCGGTCTTCCACCCCTCCTACCTCATGCTGGTCGCCGGGGTGGCGGACACGTTCCTGGCGGGCGACCTGTTCAACCTCTACGTCGGCTTCGAGATCATGCTGACGGCGAGCTACGTGCTGCTCACCCTCGGCGGCACGATCGCGCGGATCCGCGCCGGGGCGACGTACGCGATCGTCTCGCTGCTCTCCTCCGTGCTCTTCATGGCCGCGGTCGCGATGGTCTACGCGGCGGCGGGCACCGTGACCATGGCCGAACTCCCCTCCCGGCTCGACGCGCTGCCCGAGGGGATCAAGACCGTCATCCAGATCGCGCTGCTGACCGTCTTCGGCATCAAGGCGGCCGTCTTCCCGCTCGCGGCCTGGCTGCCGGACTCGTACCCGACCGCGCCCGCGCCCGTGACGGCCGTGTTCGCGGGACTCCTCACCAAGGTCGGCGTCTACGCGATACTCCGCACGCAGACCCTCCTCTTCCCCGGCGACCGGCTGGAGGAGGCGCTGATGCTCGTGGCGCTGCTCTCGCTCACCGTCGGCATCATGGGCGCCGTCGCGCAGACGGACCTCAAGCGGCTGCTCTCGTTCACCCTCGTCAGCCACATGGGCTACATGGTCTTCGGCATCGCCCTCGACTCCCCGGGCGGCATCTCCGGGGCGGTCTTCTACGTGGCGCACCACATCACCGTGCAGACCACCCTCTTCCTCGTCGCCGGGCTCGTGGAACGCCGCAGCGGCAGCACCGACCTGCAGAGCGTGGGCGGCCTCGCGACGCTCTCCCCGCTCCTCGCCGTCCTCTTCTTCATCCCCGCGATGAACCTCTCGGGCATCCCGCCGCTCTCCGGCTTCCTCGGCAAGCTCGGGCTGCTGCGGGCCGGGGTCGAGGACGGCGGCGCGATGGCGTACGTCCTGGTCGCGGCCGGGACGGCGACGAGCCTGCTGACGCTGTACGCGATGGCGAAGGCCTGGAACCTGGCGTTCTGGCGGGCGCCGACGCCGGAGATGTGCGCGGAGGGCACGGTGCTGGACACGGCGGAGCCGGACAACGACTCCGACTCCGATTCCGGTTCCGACACGGGTACGGATTCGTCCGGCTCGGACTCCGGCTCCGGCTCCGGTTCCGACTCCGGGGTCGATCCGGCGGGGGTGCCCGCGGGGACCGTGCGCGTGGCCACGTTCGGCGGGCAGGCGATCACCACCACGCGCACCCTGCCCGGCACCATGGCGGGCGCGACCATCGCGCTGGTGCTGTTCGGGCTCGCGTTCACCGTGCTGGCCGGACCCCTGTTCGGGCTCACCGGCCGCGCCGCCGAGGAACTCCTCGCCCGTACGCCCTACGTGGAGGCGGTGATGGGCAGGTGACGGCCCCTCAGCGGCTGCCCGACGCGAGCAGACTGCGCGCCACGCAGTGGCCGATGATCCTCGGGCTGACCGTGCTGTGGGTGCTGCTCTGGGGCACGGTCTCGGTCGCCAACGTGCTGTCGGGCGTGCTCGTCGGCGTACTCGTCGTCTTCGTCTTCCCGCTGCCGCCCATCGAGAAGCAGGCGCGGCTGCACCCGGTGGGCGTCCTGCGCTTCGCGCTGCGCTTCATCGGCGACATGGTCGTGTCGAGCTGGCGCCTCAACAAGTCCATCCTCGCGCCGGGCCCGCCCAGCTGCGCCGTCCTGGGCGTACGGATGCGCTGCCCCGGCGATCTCATGCTCACCGTCACGGCGGTCGCCGTCTCCGCCGTGCCCGGCAGCACCGTGCTGGAGCTGGACCGCCGCGCGGGAACGCTCTACCTGCACGTGCTGGGCGCGGGCAGCCAGGCCGAACGCGACCGCGCGCGGCGCGAGGTGCTGCGCCTGGAGGCCCGCGTCGTACGGGCCTTCGGCACGCCCGCCGACGTCGCCGCGATCGACGCGTCGGAGACCGCCGAGGAGGTGTTCGGGCCGTGGGCGTGACGATCGCGGTCATCGTCGGACTGCTGCTGGCCTCCGGCGCGATGGTGACGCTGCGGCTGGTACGGGGACCGTCGACGCTGGACCGGGCCGTGGCGCTGGACGCGCTCGTGTCGGTGGCCATGGCGGGCATCGGTGTGCAGACGGCGGTGCAGCGCAACGCGTACTACCTGCCGGTGCTGCTGGTGCTCTCCTTCCTCGGCTTCACCGGCTCGGTCGGCGTCGCCCGGTTCATGGCGCTGCGGGACGAGGCGGGCGAGGAGTCGGCGGACGAGGAGGGCGCGGGCACATGAGCATGGCCATGGACTGGACGCGGGTGGCGGATCTGGCCGGGGTCGTCTGCATGCTGGGCGGGGCACTGATGTGCCTGCTCGCGGGGATCGGGCTGACGCGGCTGCCGGACGTGCTGACGCGGATGCACGCGGCGGCCAAGCCGCAGTCCTTCGGGCTGCTGCTGGTGCTCCTCGGCGCCGGGCTCTGGCTGCGCAGCGTGATCGACCTGGGCACGCTGCTCCTCGTCGGCCTCTTCCAGCTGCTGACGACACCGGTCGCCGCGCACATGGTCGGGCGGGCCGCGTACCGGACGGGGCGGGTCGACAAGGAGCATCTCGTCGTGGACGACCTTGGAACGGCCCTTGAGGAAAAGCGCAGGTCAGAGAGGTAAGTACGGCCTTCCTTGCTGGCGCGGACCCCTGGATCGCGCATATCTTCGAGTGTGTCAGCGAAGCTCGTGAAGGGAGCGCGACCGGCCATGTCCGATGCCGGGGTCTCAGATCCGACCCAGTCCACCCACGTCGCCCACCGTGACAACCACACGCACCGTGACGTCAACGGCGGCTGGCTGCGCCCCGCCGTCTTCGGCGCCATGGACGGGCTCGTCTCCAACCTCGGACTGATGACCGGCGTCGCGGGCAGCTCCGCCTCCTCCCAGACGATCGTGATCTCGGGCCTCGCCGGGCTCGCGGCGGGCGCGTTCTCGATGGCGGCGGGCGAGTACACGTCCGTGGCCTCGCAGCGGGAGCTGGTGCAGGCCGAGCTGGAGGTCGAGCGGCGCGAGCTGCGCCGCAGCCCTCGCGAGGAGGTCCGTGAGCTGGCCGCGCTCTACGAGTCGCGGGGCGTCGAGCCGGAGCTGGCGCTGGAGGTCGCCAAGCAGTTGCACCGGGATCCGGAGCAGGCCTTGGAGATACACGCGAGAGAGGAACTGGGCATCGACCCCGGCGACCTGCCCTCGCCCACGGTCGCCGCCGTCTCCTCGTTCCTCTCCTTCTCGGTCGGCGCGGTGCTCCCCGTACTGCCGTATTTGTTCGGGGCCTCGGCACTCTGGCCCGCCGTTCTGCTGGCGCTGGTGGGGCTGTTCGTGTGCGGGGCGGTTGTCGCTCGGGTGACGGCGAAGAGCTGGTGGTTCAGCGGCCTCCGCCAGCTGGCCCTCGGCGGCGCGGCGGCGGCCGTCACGTATGGCCTGGGCACCTTGTTCGGCGTCGCCGTCGGGTAAGGGCCTGGGCAGAGGCTGCCCCGCACGGTGCTTCGCAGCCTGCGCCTGCGCCGTGGCTTGCCGCGCAGTTCCCCGCGCCCCTGACGGGGCACGACTGCTCCTCCCTCCCACTGCGCTTGGGAAGTCTGCGCAAGGCGCAGGGTTGGCAAGCGCAGCCCCCACGCCGGGTGCTCCGGTGAAAGAGCCGGGTTCGGGGTGCCCCGGGCTGTGCTTCGCGGGGTGCGAGTGCGTCGTGGCTTGTCGCGCAGTTCCCCGCGCCCCTGAACGGGCACGCCCCGAGGTGTTGTGACCGGTCGCGCCCGCGCGGCGGAGCCGCATATCGAACACAGCCCCGCGCCCCTGAACGGGCAAGCCCCGACGTGTCGTGACCGTCGCGCCCACGCGGCGGAGCCGCAAAATAGGCACAGCCCCTCGCGCCCCTGGGGAGAAGGGGCTAGCCCCTACGTGCGGTGGGGCCCGCCAGGGATAGGGTGCGGCGGGCTCCTGCTACTACCGCCGCGTCTACGAAACGGCCGTCCGGCAAGGCGAGGGCGCCCGCGTCCGACTGCGCCGCGTGGATGACCTGTTCCGCCGCTTCCACCTCCGCCGCCGTGGGGCGGTAGGCGGCCTCGATCACCGGGAGCTGGCGGGGGTGGATCGCGGTCCGGCCCAGGAAGCCCAGGGCGCGGCCCTCCGCGCAGGACGTCGCGAGTCCCGCGAGGTCCCGGACGTCCGGGTAGACCGACTGCGGGGGCGGGGCCAGACCAGCCGCGCGGGCCGCGACGACCGTACGGCCGCGGGCGTACGCCAGGCCCGGGCCCTCCACCACGCCCAGGTCCGCGCGGAGGTCGGCCTCGCCCAAAGCGATGCCGTGCGGCGTGGGAGGGCCGGTCGCGATCTCGTACGCCCGTTCCACACCCAGGGCGTTCTCCAGGAGCGCGTAGAGGGGCGGGGGTGTGCTGTTCGTCCAGGCCACCACCCGCGCCAGGTCCGCCGGGCCCGTCACCTTGGGGAGGCGGAGGCCCGTCAGGCCGGGGAGTCCCGCGAGGGCGCGGACGTCCTGCTCGGACAGGGGGCCGTCCAGCGCGTTGATCCGTACGTGGACCGGTACGGGCCCCGGTGCCGGGTCCGCGAGGAGTTCGGCCGTCGCGGCCCGCGCGTACGCCTTCCGCGCGGGCGCCACCGCGTCCTCCAGGTCGACGAGGACCACGTCGGCCCCCGAGCGCAGGGCCTTCGTGACGACCTCGGGGCGGTCGCCCGGTACGTACAGCCAGGTCAGGGGGGTCCCGGTGCTCATAGCGCGCCCTCCTCCCGCAGTGCGGCGATCTCGGCCTGGGTCAGGCCCAGGCCGGTCAGCACCTCGTCCGTGTCGGCGCCGTGCGCGCGGCCCGCCCATTTGATCGCGCCGGGTGTCTCGGAGAGCCGGAAGAGGACGTTCTGCATCTTCACGGTGCCCAGGTCCTCGTCCTCGACCTCGGTGATCGAACCCAGCGCGCGGTACTGCTCGTTCTCCATCACGTCCCGCACGTCGAAGACCGGCGCGACCGCCGCCTGCGCTTCCTCGAAGGCGCGGACGACCTCCGCCTCGTCGTGCCGGGCGATCCAGCCGCCGACCGCCTCGTCCAGCTCCTCCGCGTGCGCGGCGCGGCCCGCGCCCGTCGCGAACCACGGCTCGTCGAGGAACTCCGGGCGCCCCACCAGCCGCATCACGCGCTCGGCTATGGACTGCGCCGACGTCGAGACGGCCAGCCAGCGGCCGTCGGCCGTGCGGTAGGTGTTGCGGGGCGCGTTGTTCGCCGAGCGGTTGCCGGTGCGGGGCTGGACGTAGCCGAGCTGGTCGTACCAGATCGGCTGCGGGCCCAGCACCGTCAGCATCGGCTCGATGATCGCCATGTCGACGACCTGGCCCCGGCCGCCGTTGCGGTCGCGGCCCGCGAGCGCCGTCATCACCGCGTACGCCGTCGAGAGCGCCGCGATCGAGTCCGCGAGGCCGAACGGCGGCAGCGTCGGCGGCCCGTCCGGCTCGCCCGTGACCGCCGCGAAGCCGCTCATCGCCTCGGCGAGCGTGCCGAAGCCGGGGCGGCGCGCGTACGGCCCGGTCTGCCCGAAGCCGGTCACGCGCGCGAGCACCAGCCCCGGGTTGGCCTCCGACAGCTCCTCCCAGCCCAGGCCCCACTTCTCCAGGGTGCCGGGCCGGAAGTTCTCGATGACGACGTCCGATTCGGCCACCAGTTTCAGCAGCACGTCGCGGCCGCCGGGGGCGGACAGGTCGAGGGTGACGGTGCGCTTGTTGCGGCCCAGCAGCTTCCACCACAGGCCGACGCCGTCCTTGCTGGGCCCGTGGCCCCGGGACGGGTCGGGCTTGCGGGGGTGCTCGACCTTGATCACCTCGGCGCCGAAGTCGCCGAGCAGCGTGGCGGCGAGGGGACCGGCGAAGAGGGTCGCGAGGTCGAGGACGCGGAGTCCCTGGAGGGGCGGCGGGGCGGTGTCGTTCATGGCGCGGTCGTTCATGGCGCGGTGGTCCTTTGCCTGCTGAGGGTGGTGATCTCTGCGCGGGTGGGCATCGAGGAGGAGGCGCCGGGGCGTTGCACGGCGAGCGCGGAGGCGGCCGAGGCCCAGGCCAGCGCCTCCGGCATCGCGACGCCCTCCGCGTACGCGGTGCACAGCGCGCCGACGAAGGTGTCCCCGGCGGCGGTCGTGTCCACCGCCTCGACCTCGTACGCCGGTACGGTCACGGGCGCCCGGCCCCGCGCCGCGTACAGGCAGCCGCGCGCGCCGAGGGTGATCACGACCTCGGGCACGCGGGCGAGCAGCGCGTCCGCCGCCGCGTGCGGGTCCCGCTCGCCGGTGAGGGCGGCGGCCTCGTGCTCGTTCGGCACCAACAGGTCGATCGTGTCGAGGAGTTCGGGCGGGAGCGGCTGCGTGGGCGCGGGGGTGAGGACGGTACGGGTGCCGTGCGCGCGGGCGGCGCGGGCCGCCGCGACCACGCCCTGCATGGGCGTCTCCAACTGGAGGAGCAGGGCGTCGGCGCGGGCGATCCGCTCTTCGTCGTCGGCCGCGAGCCCGGTGACGGTGGCGTTCGCGCCGGGGACGACGATGATCGAGTTCGCGCCCTTGCCGTCCACGGTGATGTGCGCGATGCCGCTCGCGCCCTCCGCCGTACGGAGCCCGCCGGTGTCCACGCCGGACTCGTCCAGCGCGGCACGCATCTCCTGGCCGAACTCGTCGTCGCCGACCGCGCCGATCATGTGCGTGACGCCGCCCGCGCGGGCCGCCGCCACGGCCTGGTTGGCGCCCTTGCCGCCGGGGACGGTGCGGAACGCGGTTCCGGTCACGGTCTCGCCGAGCGCGGGTGCCGTGGGGACGGTCGCCACCAGGTCCATGTTGGCGCTGCCGAAGACGGCGAGGACGGCGCGTCGTTCGCTCGTTCCCTGCGCCAACGCGGCGGTACGTGCGGCGAGTTCGTCGAAGCCGATGCCGTCCAGGCCGCCGACCGTGGTGGCGAGGCGGTTGCGGAGGGGCTCGGTCCAGCGGGCGGGGAGCGCGTCGGGCGACCCCGCCAGCAGGCCCGCGAGGGAGCCCGCCGTCGCGCCGTTCGAGTCGGTGTCCAGGCCGCCGGAGACCGTACGGCAGATGGACGCGGTGAAGTCGCCGTCCGCGTGGGTGAGGGCTGCGGCGAGGAGGGCGGCGTTCGGGAGGACGTGCACCCAGTGGTGGTCGCGGTAGGCGTCATGGATCCGGTCCACGGCGTCGTCGAAGTCGGCGGACGCGCGGGCGGCCTCGATGCCCGTACGGACGGCCTGCGCGTAGCGGGACCCGGGCGGTACGACCGCGAGTCCCGCGGCGAGGCAGGCGTGCACGTCCGTGCCCGTGCCCGTGCCCGGGCCCTGGCCCGCGGCGTGCGCGAGGGCCGCGGCGGCGAACATCGCGCCGTACACGCCGTTCGCCGTGTGCGTCAGCACCGCGTCCCGCCACGCCGCCTCCGCGGCGGCCCCCGGGTCGCCCGGGTGGGTCCAGCCGAACACGTCGGCGCGGATCTGCGCCCCGATCCACTCGCGGAACGGGTTGCGGCGGGTGGCGGTCTGTGGCGGCTCGATCCCGTCCAGCAGATTGCGGTACGCGACGCGCTCGGCGGTGAACGTACGGCCTGCCGGAAGCTCGTCCAGCCACAGCTTCGCGACGTCGGCGGTGGTGAAGGCGTGCCCGTGCCGTTCGAGGAGGAGGAGATTGAGGAGGGGGTAGTTGAGGTCGTCGTCCTCGGGCATCCCGTCGATGTTCTCGGCGAGGGAGGTGGGCGCGGAGCGGCGGTTCCACGGGTGCGCGGCCTTTGTCGCCGGGTCGATTCCGCGCTCCGTGAACCAGTCGTCGAGCGGCCAGTTTCCGGTGGCGCGGGCGAGGGCCCGGATGCCGTCGAGGGTGACCTTCTCCACGGGCTTCCCGAGCAGGCACCCCGCCGCTCTGCCGAGCCATGCCGAGTGCAGCCGTTCTCTGAGCCCGGGGGCGACTGCTGCGGGCGTCGGCCATTCCGGGCACGCGGCCCGGATCGCGTCCAGCGCTGTGGGTTCGCCGAGCGGCGAAGTGCGCTGGCCGAGTTCGTCGAGCAGGGTCTCTGCGAGGGCACGGAGTTCGGGGCTCGGTGGTGTGGAGGAGGCCCCGGCCCTGCTTGGCGCCGGCTGCCCCCCGGCGCTAAACCACCGCTCCCGTACGTCTTCGACGTCCCGCCCATCCTGCACAGCCTGAGCCAACTCATGCCCGACGAGATCCTCGGGCTGCACCCAGGTAAGCCGCATGGTCTTCCGCTCAGTGCTCATGAGGGGCTCCCTTCAGGGGCGCGGGGCTCCGTCGATGTGCGGCTCCGCCGCGTGGGCGCGCCCGGTCCAAGACGACAGAGCTTGCCCCTCCAGGGGCGCGGGGAACTGCGCGACCAGCCACGGCGCAGCCGCAGCCCGCGATGCACGTGGCGGGGCAGTCTCTGCTCGGCCCTGTGGCACGCGCACCCGGCGTGGTGGGCTGCGCTTGCCAGCCCTGCGCCTTGCGCAGACCTCCCAAGCGCAGTGGGGCGAAGTGGACGTGCCCCGTGAGGGGCGCGGGGAACTGCGCGGGCGGCCACGGCGTAGCCGCAGCCCGCGACGCACAGTACGGGGCAGGCTCTTCTCGGGGCTCAAGGGGCGGCGGCATCACCTCGTACCCCCCAGTTCCGCGAAGGCGGACTCGTGGGTGCGGCGGCGGGTGAGGTCGCGGGTGAAGACCTCGCGGGTGACCGCCGAGAGGGCGGCGGCCGGACCGGTGAGGTCGAGGCGGCTGGCCCGGGAGACCTCCTCGGACCATTCCGGCGGTACCGACGACGCTCCGCGGAGCGCGCCCACGATCGCCCCGCTCATCGTGGCGATGGAGTCGCAGTCACGCCCGTAGTTGACGGAGCCGAGGACCGTGTGCCGGTAGTCGGCGCCGCCGATGAGCAGCATGCCGAGCGCTATCGGCAGCTCCTCGATCGCGTGGAGGCGGGACGGGCGCCGGGCGCCCAGGGAGGGGTTGCGGTAGTCGGGGCCGACCGTGTCGAAGGGGGCGACGGCCTCCCGTAGGGGACGGAGCGCCGGTTCGAAGTCCGTGTAGCGGGACGCCACTTCGGCTACCGCCTCGATCGCCGCCCGCGTGCCGTCCTTCGCCAGCTCCAGGGCGGTCTCGACCACCGACGACGGCGTCGCCCCGGGGCGGTACGCCTCCGCGACCGCCGCCGCGAAGACTCCGGCCGCCTCCCGCCCGTACGAGGACTGGTGCGGTGCCGCCACGTCCAGCGCCTCCGCGTACGCCGCGCCGGGGTTGCCCGCGTTGACCGCGCCGACCGGCGCCATGTACATCGCGGCGCCGCAGTTGACGATGTTGCCGCTGCCCGCCTCGCGCGGGTCCACATGGCCGTAGTGCAACCTCGCCACCAGCCATTTCTCCGCGAGGAAGATGCGCTGCAAAGGCAAGGCCTCCGCCTCCAGTTCCGGGATCCAGCGCGGGGTGCCGATGAGGTCGGGGACCAGGTGTTCGGCCACCGCGTACGCGTCGAGGTGGTCGCGGACCTTCTCGTAGACGCGGACCAGGGCGTGGGTCATCAAGGTGTCGTCGGTGACGTGCCCGTCGCCCTTGTGGTACGGCGCGATGGGGCGGGCCGTGCGCCACTCGTCCTTGTAGAAGGGCTCGACGATGCCCTGGACGCGTCCGCCGTGCCGTTCGGCGATGGCCTCCGGGGTCCAGCCCTCGACGGGTCCGCCGAGCGCGTCGCCGACCGCCGCGCCGACCAGGCAGCCGGCGGTGCGGTCCTCCAGGGAGAGGGGGGTGCTCATGTCTCCAGGGGTCCTTCCAGGATCAGGTGGTGGGTGGCGAGCCGGTCGGCCGTCTCGACCAGGTCGGCCCCGGCGAACTGGGGGAGGGAGCAGCCCGACAGGGCCCGGCACGCCTCGCGCCACGCGCGCGGGACCGAGGGCGCGCCGCCGAGCGCTCCGGTCAGCGCACCGGCCAGCGCGGGCGCCGAGTCGGCGACCCGCGACATGCAGGCGGCGGCCGGTACGGCCTCGCTGAGGACGCCCGCCGAGGCCGTGGCGCAGGCGAGCGCGACGGGCACGGTCTCGGCGGCGGCGATGCCGTAGCTGTAGACGTGGTCGACGATCTCGTGCTCCAGGACGGGCACGAGCGCGAACGCGTTGCCGGGCAGTCCCGGCCGGTCCGCGACGGCCGTACGGGCCAGCTCGACGGCGCGCAGCGCGTTGCGCCGGATCTCGGTGCCGTCGGGGAGCTGGGCGAGCGCCGCGGCGACGGCCTCCTCGACGGGGCCGCCCGCGAGGGCGACGGAGACGGCGGCGGCCATCGCGCGGGCGCCGTGCACCCCGTCGTCGTCCTGCGTGTAGCGCGCGTCGAACTCGGCGAGCCCGGCCGCGGCCACCGGGTCGCCGGGGTGGACGACGGCGAGCACGGCGGCGCGTACGCAGGCCGCGTCGTCGAAGTAGTGCGGGTTGTCGTGGCCGGTGGCCGGGGGCCGCAGCCCGGCGGCGAGGTTGCCGAGGCCCGCGCGGACGGAGATGCGGGCGCGGAGGGGGATCTGCGCGGACTCGATCTCCTCGGCGCGTTCGGCGGCGGCCGCGACCTCGTCGGCGAGCGCGTTCCAGGAGAGCGTGAGCGCCGCCCGTACGCGCTGGTCGGGCGTGAGGTCGCTGTGCGGCGTCCCGTCGGCCGACAGCACGGCGTGCGCGGTGAACGCCGCCCACTCCGCGTCGTCCGACGGGCCCAGGCGCAGCGGCTCGGGCGGCTGGTTGAGCGCGATCGGCACGGGGAGCGTCGTCGTCGCGTTCTGCTCGGCGAAGGTGTCCAGCTCGCGGGTCAGCCGCCGCGTCCAGTCGGGCAGCCGCGCGGCCCGGTGCCGCCCGGCGGGCCACCCGGCGGCGTCCCCCGACGCGAGCCCGAGCAGCAGCCCCTCGACGCGCCGGGGACCCTCGCCTCCCGCCGTTCCGGCGATGCTCTCGGCGAGCGTGCTGGTCATGACGCCTCCTTGGCCTCGGCGCGGTCCGCGGACAGCTGGTCGGCGATCTCGACGACGTGGCGGCCCGTCATGGAGGGGAGGCAGGTGCCGCGGGCGGGGCGGATGGCGTCGGACCAGTCCTGGGGGATCGCCCGCGCGCCGCGCAGCGCGCCCGCGAGGGCACCCGCGACGGCGGCCGTGGTGTCGGCGTCGCGGCCCATGTTGACGGCCATCAGGACGGAGTCGGTGAAGGCGCCGCACGTCGCCGTGAAGGCCCCGAACGCCAGCCCCACGGCCTCCGGCGCCAGGTCCGTCCACGGGTAGCCGCCGATGACGACGGAGGAGCGGACCTCGCGTTCGATGCCGAGCCGGGTGGCGTCGGGTCTGCGGCGGGCGCGGCGCGCGGCGGAGACGGCGCGCTGGAGGGAGCGGGACGTCCAGGAGTTCTCGGGGACCACGGACAGGGCCGCCTGGATCACCGCGTCCTGGTGTTCGCTCACCATCGCGGCGGCGACTCCCGCCGCGACCGCCTGCCCGCCGTAGATGCCCTCGCCGTCGTGGCTCACGGTCCCGTCGATGGCGACGAGGCGGGCCGCCTCGGCGGGGCGTCCCGCCGCGAAGACCCCGAACGGCGCGGCGCGCATGGCCAGTCCGTCGCTCCACGCGTGCCGGTGCTGCGCGGAGATGGGCGCGGCGAGGCCGCGCCGCAGGTTCTCCAGCGTGCCGCGCTCGCTGAACCCGGCGCCCTTGAACGCGCCCTCGTCGCGGTCGGCGATGTCCCGGTGCCAGGCCCGCTCCACGTCCTCGACGGTCAGGGCCTCGCCGTGCTCGGCGAGGAGGAGGCCGGAGAAGAGGGCGTACTCGGTGTCGTCCGTGCCCGCGGGGTCGTCGGAGACGAAGCCCTCGATGTGGCCCCAGCGTTCGCGGATCTGGGAGGGCTTCATGTTCTCCGCGGGCGCGCCCAGCGCGTCGCCGACGGCCAGCCCGAGCATGGCTCCCCGGGCTCTGTCCCTGTCGTCCCTGTGCGTCATGGTGCGGATCGTGCCTACCTCTGGTAGCGGTCGAGGATGAGTTGGCCGTCGTGGGTGAGGGAGCGGGCGAGGTCGTCGCGCGAGGTGTCGCCGTTGTAGTAGCGCTGGAAGGCGGGGGTGGCGATCTTGTCGGACCACTCCGCGTAGCCCCGTACGCCGAGGGTGGGGGAGGGGCGGAGCGTCTTCGCCGTGTCGACGCCCATGCGCCAGCCGTCCTTCGTCCGGTTGAGGGCCGGGTCCTTGAGGGCCTCGCGGCCCGTCGGGAGGATCCAGTCGCCCTTGGCGAGCTCGGCCATGTGCGCGGGCTGCGCCATGTACGCGATGAACTGGGCCGCCGCCCGCTTGTGGGAGCTCTCCTCGGCGACGGAGAGGGTCTGCGGGACGACGCCCTGCGCGTTCTGCCCCGGGCGCTCGCCGCGCGGCATCGGGAGGACCGTCCACTCGAAGCCGTCGGGCGCCTGCTGCTTGACCTGCTGGCGGAACGAGTAGTTGAGCGGCACCGTCGCGTACTTCCCGGCGAAGAAGCCGGGCAGCGCGTCGGACCCGGCCATGCCGAGCCCGCTCCTGGGGGCCGTACGGTCCTCGTTGACCTGGCGGTTGATCAGCTCGCTGACGGCGGAGTCGCGGCGGTTGAAGCGGACCTCGTTCTTCGGCCCGTCGTCCGTCCGCTCCTTGGTGAAGATCTTGCCGCCGGTCGACTGCGAGAGGTTGACGGACTGCTTGACCGGCTCCTTCATCGTCCAGACGGTCCCGAAGCGCTTGCCCTTGACCGTGAGGTCGCGGGAGAACTTCTCGAACTCGTCCCACGTCCAGGGCTTCTCGGCCGTCGGGATGCGCGCGCCGGACTTCTCCAGCAGCTTCTTGTTGGCGACGATCACCCGCGGCTCCTGGGAGAACGGCACGCCGTAGACCCGGCCGCCGTTCATCGTGACGCTGTCCCAGGTGCGCTGCGGGATGTCCTTGCGCAGCTTCCCGGGGAGCAGGCCGCGCAGGTCGGCGAGGTAGCCGCCGTAGGCGAAGTCCGTCAGGTCGCTGGCGTCGTCGTGGATGATGTCGGGCGCCTCGCCGCCCTCGAAGGAGGTGAGGAGCTGGTCGTGGACGTTGTCCCAGGAGCCCTGGACGTAGCGGACCTTGGTCCTGGGGTGGGCCTTGTTCCAGCGCGCGACGAGCCTCTTGTTGGCAGCGACGGACTCCTTCTGCCAGGCCAGGCTGTAGTAGTCGAGGGTGACGGTGCCGTCGCCGCCGCCCTCGTCCCCGCCGGAGCAGGAGGTGAGCGCGGCGAGGAGAGCGGTGGACAGCAGCACCGCGGCCGCCGTACGGACGCGGACCCGGACGCGGCGCATCAGCCCTTCACCGCCCCGGCGATCATGCCGCTGGCCAGCCGTCGCTGGAGCAGCGCGAAGAAGAGCAGGCTCGGGATCGTCGCGAGGACGGAGGCGGCGGCCAGCGGGCCCAGGTCCGCCACGCCCTCGGTGCCGATGAAGTGGGTGAGGATCACGGACATGGTCTGGTTCTCCGGGGACTTGAGCAGCACCAGGGCGAAGAAGAACTCGTTCCAGGCGGTGACGAACGAGAACATCAGCGTCGCCACCAGGCCGGGCGCGAGCAGCGGGAGGACCACGCTGCGCAGGACGCGGAATCTGCTGGCCCCGTCCATCGCCGCGGCCTCCTCCAGCGAGACGGGCACGGCCTTGACGTACCCCTGGAGCATCCAGAGCGAGAAGGGCAGGTTCCAGACGACGTACACGATGATCAGGCCCGAGAGGGAGTCGATCAGGTGGACGTTCTTGAGCAGCAGGAAGAGCGGGATGATCACCAGCACGAACGGGAACATCTGGCTGACCAGGATCCAGCCGGTGGCCGCGCTGCTCACCTTCGAGCGGAAGCGGACCAGCGCGTACGCGGCGGGCACCGCGATGGTCACCGAGATCAGCGTGGCGCTGCCCGCGACGATCAGGCTGTTGAGCGCGGAACGGGCCAGCGGCTGCGTCTCGAACGCCTCGCGGAAGTTGTCGAGCGAGGGATACTTCGGGATCCAGGTCGGATCGATGCTGCCCATTTCCTGCGGGGACTTGAACGAGGTGGAGAGCAGCCAGAGCAGGGGGAAGGCGAGGAAGACGAGGTAGCAGAGCAGGGCGAGGTACTGCCCGGTGCGCCCTGCGGCACGGGTGGCTCTCACGGCGCTCATGAGGCGTCCTCCTTCAGGCGCTTGCGCAGGAACACGGTGAGGAAGACGGCGATGACCGCGATCATCACCACGCCCATCGCGGCGGCGTAGCCGAACTGGCCGTACTTGAACGCCTCCTCGTACGCGAAGAGCATCGGCAGCCGGGTCTTGCCGCCGGGGCCGCCCTGGGTCAGCACGTAGACCAGGCCGAACGAGTTGAAGTTCCAGATGAAGTTGAGCGCCGTGATGGCGATGGCGACCGGCCGGACCGCGGGCCAGGTGACCGAGGCGAACCGGCGCCAGACACCCGCGCCGTCGAGCTGCGCGGCCTCGTTCAGCTCCTGCGGGACGTTCTGGAGCCCGGCGAGGAGGACGACGGTGGTCTGCGGCATGCCCGCCCAGACGCCGACGAGGATCACGGCGGGGAGGGCGAGGGAGAGGTTCGTCAGCCAGTCGATGTTCTCGCTGATCAGATGCAGGTCGCGCAGCGTCTTGTTGAGGATGCCCGCGTCCTGGTGGTAGACGAGCCGCCACATGATGCCGACGACGACCTCGGGCATCGCCCAGGGGACGAGCGCGAGCGTACGGGCCAGCCAGCGGAACCGGAGGTTCTGGTTGAGCAGCAGCGCCAGCCCGAGGGAGAGCAGGAGCTGCAGCGCGGTGACGCAGACCGCCCAGATGAGGCCGATGCGGAACGACTCCCAGAAGAGCGAGTCGAGGCGCAGCGTACGGAAGTTGTCGACGCCGACGAAGTCCGTGTCGACCGTCCGCCCCATCTGCGAGTCGGTGAACGCGAGGGAGATCGCGTAGAGCAGCGGCCCGGCGCTCAGCACCAGGATCGGCAGCAGCGCGGGCAGCAGCAGGAACCAGGCGCCGTGGTCGAGCCCGAGCATCCGCTTGCGCGCGGCGGGCGTACGGGGCGGGGGCGTGCCTCTGCTCCCGGCCGGCGGCGAGGAGGGCCCGGTGGGGGCCGTCGCGGCGCTCACGCGGACCTCCCCGCGGGGGAGGCCGAGGGGTCCGTGGAGCCGCGGACGACGAGGCGGGGGACCGCGGTCGTACGCCGCGCCGCGGTCGTGTCGAGGTCCGCGCCCGCGAGCCGGTCGAGCAGCATCCGCGCGGCGAGCCTGCCGCGCTCGACGGAGCCGAGGTCGACGCTGGTCAGCGGGGGCCAGGCGGCCTGCGCGAGGTCGCTGTCGTCCATCCCGGCGACGGCGATGTCCTCGGGCATCCGCAGCCCGCGCTCGTGGACGGCCTGGCTGGCGCCCAGCGCGAGCTGGTCGTTGGCGCAGAAGAAGGCGTCCAGGTCCGGGTGTACGTCCAGCAGCTGGTGGGCGGCCCGCCGTCCGGCGGCGAGGCCGAACTCGGTGGCGCGCTCGGCCTCGGGGTGGTGCGGCAGCCCGAGATCGGCGAGGGCCTTGAGGTAGCCCTGGCGGCGGTTGTGGCCTGGCACGGTGTCGAGCGGGCCGTTGATGAGCGCGATGCGGCGCCGCCCGGTCTCCGCGAGGTGCTGCACGGCGAGCCGGGCGCCCGCCACGGAGTCGGCCTGCACCGCGTCGACCTGGACGTCGCCCGGCAGCGAGCCGATGACGACGACCGGGCCGGCGGCCTGGCTCAGCACCTCGATGTGCTCGGGCGTGATGCGGATGGGACAGAGGATCAGCCCGTCGCTCGTACGGTCGCCGAGGCTGCGCACGACGGCGAGCTCGTCCTCGATCACGGCGTCGGTGGAGTGGAGCAGCAGCCGGTATCCGGCGGCGCGGGCCTCGGCCTGGATCTCGCGGACCATGGTGACGTAGACCGGGTTGCCGATGTCCTGCATGGCGAAGGTGAGCTGCTTGGTGCGGCCGCCCTTGAGGGACTGGGCCACGGCGTTGGGCACATAGCCCAGCTCGGCCGCGGCGCGCTCGACCTTGCGCACGGTGTCGGGGCGCGCCCCCACCCCGTTCAGCACCCGGGACACCGAGGCGATCGAGACGCCCGCGCGTTCCGCGATCGACACGATGGTGGGTGGTCCGCCCTCGGACATCTGGCAGCTCCTTTGCCGCTCCGGTGAGTCCGCCGTAAAGCTGTAAACCTTTACAGCACGCTGAAAGCCAAGCTGAAAACGTTTACAGATACTCTTCACAGGGCCGGGAGGTGTCAAGGGTGTTTCGAAAAATGCGTGAACTAGTGATGACTCGTGTGCGGGATGTGGCCCATGATGATCCCCAACGGACCTAGGGTGTCTTCAAGTTGACAGGAAGCGGGAAACAACCGACGTTCAGCGCCACCGGCCGCTAGGGGAGAAGCGATCGTGACCAGTCAGCCCCACGCACAGCCGCAAGGTCCGCCGCCGCAACCGCCACCCGGCTGCCCGGCCCACGGCGGCGGTGATCCCGTCCCCCTCATGGGCCCCCGGTTCCACACCGACCTCGAAGGCGTCTACCGCGACATGCGGCGCGAGCACGGCGCGGTCGTGCCCGTCGTGCTCCCGGGCGACGTGCCCGCCTGGCTGGTGATCGGCTACACGGAGATGTACCAGGTCACCACCGACTCCACGCTCTTCCCCCGCGACGTCGGCCTCTGGAACCAGTGGGAGACGCTGCCCGAGGACTGGCCGCTGCGTCCGATGGTCGGCCAGCGCATGCCGTCCGTGTACTTCACCGTCGGTGAGGAGCACCGGCGCCATCTGACCATGGTCCAGGACGCGTTGGAGCGCGTCGGCCATGTCGAGCTGCGCCGCTCCACGGAGGCGATCGCCGACCGGCTGATCGACCGGTTCTGCGGCGCGGGCGAGGCGGAGGTCATCTCCGCGTACGCCAAGCCGCTCGCCGTCCTCGCGCTCGCCCGGATGCTCGGCTTCCCGGAGGCCGACGACGCGGCGCTGATCGACTCGCTCGGCGCGATGGCCGACGGCGGCGCCGACGCGATCGGCGGCTTCGACCACGCGGTGGCCCTGATGGGCAAGCTCGTCGGGCACAAGAAGACCACGCCGGGCGCCGACGTGGTCTCGTACATGGTCACGCACCCCGAGCCGTTCACCGACCAGGAGTACACGCTCGACCTGATGGCGATCACCGCCGCCGGTTACCTGCCGACCGCCGACTGGATCGGCAACTCCGTGCGGCTCATGCTCACCGACGACCGCTTCGCCGCCTCGCTCACCGGCGGGCGGCACAGCGTGCCCGAGGCGATGAACGAGGTGCTGTGGGAGGACACCCCCACGCAGATCCTCGCCGGACGCTGGGCCGCGCGCGACACCCGGCTCGGCGGACAGTCGATCAAGGCGGGCGACATGCTGCTGCTCGGCCTCGCCGGTGCCAACGCCGACCCCGCGGCCCACAACCCGGGCGGCTCGGCGGACGGCCTGCGCAACAGCAACTTCGCCCACTTCGCCTTCAGCCACGGCGAGTTCCAGTGCCCCTTCCCGGCACAGGAGATAGCCGAGATCATCGCCCGTACGGGCATCGAGGTGCTCCTCGACCGGCTCCCCGGGCTCGACCTGGCGGTGCCCGCCGAGACCCTCGCCCGGCGGCCGTCCCCGTTCCTGCGGGGCATGACCGTCCTGCCCGTCCAGTTCGCTCCCACCCCTGCGTACGGAGGTTGACGATGAAGTGCCCGATGGGGACCGGTTCCGAGGGTTCGAGCGGGGCGGGCGGAGTGGCCCTCGATCCGCTGGTGATCGACCCGCTCATCGGGAATCTCGCGGGGGAGACCGCGGCGCTGCGCGAGGCGGGCCCCGTCGTGCGGATCGAACTGATGGGCGCCGAGGCGTGGACGATCACCACGCACGCCGACGCGCGCAGGCTCCTCACCGACAGCCGCCTGGTGAAGGACATCCGCCAGTGGAACCTGTGGAAGTCCGGCCAGGTCACCCAGGAATGGCCGCTGATCGGGATGGTCGACGCCGGGCGCTCGATGTTCACGGTCGACGGCGCCGAGCACCGTCGCCTGCGCGTGAAGACCGCCCAGGCGGTCACGCCCCGGCGTCTTGAGGAACTGCGGCCCACGGTCGAGGCGATCTGCGAGCGGCTGCTGGAGGAGATGGCGCGCGGCGCGGCGGACGCGCCGGGTGAACCGGTCGACCTGAAGGCCGCCTTCGCCGGCCCGCTGCCGATGTCCGTGGTGTGCGAGCTGATGGGCGTGCCGGACGCGCTGCGGCCCCGTCTCCACACGCTGTACGACGCGTTCTTCTCGATGCTCACCCCGCAGGACGAGCGCCTCGCCGTCATCGAGGAACTGGACGGCATCTACGCCGACCTGGTCCGCGAGAAGACGGCACGCCCCGTGGACGACCTGACCAGCGCGCTCGTCCTCGCCGACGAGGGCGGCGAGCCGCTGACGCCCGAGGAGGTCGCGGGCAACCTGGAGGCGATGGTCGCCGCCGGGCACGAGACCACGATCGGCCTGATCCTCTGCGCCGTACGGGCGCTGCTCACCCATCCCGACCAGCTCCGGCTCGTCCTGGACGGCGAGATCGGCTGGGACGTCGTGATCGAGGAGACGCTGCGGTGGGAGTCGCCGTCCACGCATCTGCTGCTGCGGTTCGCGACGGAGGACATCGCGGTGGGCGACACGGTGATCCGTGAGGGGGAGGGGGTCGTGATGTCGTACCGGGCGATCGGGCGGGACCGTTCGCAGCACGGGGAGAACGCGGACGACTTCGATGTACGCCGTGAGACGCCGATCCGTCACATGGCGTTTGGGCACGGGCCCCACATCTGCCCCGGTGCCGCGCTGTCCCGTCTTGAGGCGTCCATCGCCCTCCCCGCCCTCTTCGCCCGCTTCCCCGGCCTTCGGCTCGGCGCCGCCCTCTCCGAGATCCGCAACCGCCCCGTTCTCACCCAGAACGAACTGGAGTCCCTCCCGGTAATCCTGGGCTGACCCGACCCCTCACTGTGCTCCTCCCCCCACTGGGCTTGGGAAGTCTGCGCAAGGCGCAGGGTTGGCAAGCGCAGCCCCCTGCGCCGGGTGCCCCGCGTGCAAGAGCCGCGCCCGGGGTGCCCCGGGCTGTGCTTCGCGGGGCGCGCCCGCGTGGGGGCTGGGCGCGCAGTTCCCCGCGCCCCTGAGGGAACAGGGGCAAGCCCCGACGTGCCGTGACCCGTCGCGCCCACGCGGCGGAGCCGCAAATCAAACACAGCTCCGCGCCCCTAATCGGGCAAGCCCAAAAGTCTTGAACCGGTCGCGCCCACGCGGCGGAGCCGCAAAACGAACACAGCCGGAACAGGTGTGGTCTGGGTCACGGCGCGCGGCGCGCACGCACGGCATGATCCGCGTGTTACTCGGCGGTTTCAGTTTGTTCATCGGTGGGCAGGAGCAAGAAGGCCCACGGGCAATGACGCCCGTTTCGCCGTGCGCGGGGTGACCCCCCGCAGAACCGTCGCAGAACCCCTTTCGCAGGCCCCACAGGGCCGTCGTCCCCTCACCTCGTGTGTCCACATCGTGGACTCGCGTATCCACTGTTCGGGAAGACGGCCATCATGTAACCTGCACGAAAATTTTTGCCGCATGAGGGCCAACGTCGTCCCTCGGGTACGCACCTTTGCCACGAGACGACGGGAGAGCCGATGCGCGCTGTATCGACATCCCCTGCCAAGCAGGGCCTTTACGACCCCCGATACGAGCACGACGCCTGCGGTGTCGGCTTCGTGGCGACCCTTACCGGCGACGCCAGCCATGACCTCGTAGAGCAGGCGCTGACCGTGCTGCGGAACCTGGAGCACCGGGGTGCCACCGGCTCCGACCCGGACACCGGGGACGGCGCGGGCATCCTCCTCCAGGTCCCGGACGCCTTCCTGCGGGAGAACGTCCCCTTCGCGCTGCCGGAGGCCGGTTCGTACGCCGTCGGCATCGCCTTCCTCCCCGCCGAGGAGAGCGACGCCGCTGAGGCCGTCTCGCGGATCGAGACGATCGCGACCGAGGAGGGGCTCACCGTCCTCGGCTGGCGCGAGGTCCCCGTCGCCCCCGACCTGCTGGGCGCGGGCGCCCGCGAGACCATGCCGTGCTTCCGGCAGCTCTTCGTGCAGGGCGAAGGGAAGAGCGGCGTCGCTCTCGACCGGATCGCGTTCGTGCTGCGCAAGCGCGCCGAGCGCGAGGCCGGGGTCTACTTCCCGTCGCTCTCCGCGCGCACCCTCGTCTACAAGGGCATGCTCACCACCGGGCAGCTGGAGCCGTTCTTCCCGGATCTGTCCGACCGGCGCTTCGCGACCGCGGTCGCGCTGGTGCACTCGCGGTTCTCCACGAACACCTTCCCGAGCTGGCCGCTGGCGCACCCGTACCGCTTCGTCGCGCACAACGGTGAGATCAACACCGTGCAGGGCAACCGCAACTGGATGCGCGCCCGCGAGTCCCAGCTCCCCGCCGAGCTGGCGAAGACGTTCCCCGTCTGTACGCCCGGCGCGTCCGACTCCGCCACCTTCGACGAGGTCCTGGAGCTGCTGCACCTCGGCGGGCGTTCGCTGCCGCACTCCGTGCTGATGATGGTGCCCGAGGCGTGGGAGAGCGAGGGCGCGCGGGACTCGATGGACCCGGCACGCCGCGCCTTCTACCAGTACCACTCCACGATGATGGAGCCCTGGGACGGACCCGCCTGCGTCACCTTCACCGACGGCGTCCAGGTCGGCGCCGTTCTCGACCGCAACGGCCTGCGGCCCGGGCGGTACTGGGTCACGGACGACGGCCTCGTCGTCCTCGCCTCCGAGGTCGGCGTCCTCGACATCGACCCGGCCAAGGTGGTGCGGAAGGGACGCCTGCAGCCCGGGCGGATGTTCCTCGTGGACACCGCCGAGGGGCGGATCATCGAGGACGACGAGATCAAGGCGCAGCTCGCCGCCGAGCAGCCGTACCAGGAGTGGCTGGACAGCGGCATCATCGAGCTGGAGGACCTCCCCGAGCGTGAGCACATCGTGCACACGCACGCGTCCGTCACCCGGCGGCAGCAGACCTTCGGGTACACCGAGGAGGAGCTGCGCGTCCTGCTCGCGCCCATGGCCCGTACGGGCGCCGAGCCGATCGGGTCCATGGGGACCGATTCGCCGATCGCGGCGCTCTCCGAGCGGCCCCGGCTGATCTTCGACTACTTCACGCAGCTCTTCGCGCAGGTCACGAACCCGCCGCTGGACGCCATCCGCGAGGAGCTGGTGACTTCGCTGCGCTCGCCGCTGGGTCCGGCGGGCAATCTGCTCGACCCGACGGCGGCCTCGTGCCGCAGCGTCTCGCTGACGTTCCCGGTGATCGACAACGACGAGCTGGCCAAGCTCATCCACATCAACGCCGACGGGGACCTGCCGGGCTTCAAGACCGCCACGCTCTCCGGTCTCTACCGTGTCGCCGAAGGAGGGGACGGCCTCGCCGAGCGGATCCGGGAGATCTGCGCCGAGGCCGACGCGGCGATAGAGTCCGGCGCCCGGCTGATCGTGCTGTCCGACCGCCACTCGGACGCCGAGCACGCGCCGATCCCGTCGCTGCTGCTCACCTCGGCGGTGCACCACCACCTCATCCGCACCAAGCAGCGCACCCGCGTGGGCCTGCTGATAGAGGCGGGCGACGTGCGCGAGGTGCACCACGTGGCGCTGCTGATCGGGTACGGGGCCGCGGCCGTGAACCCGTATCTCGCCATGGAGTCCGTGGAGGACCTGGTGCGGGCCGGGACGTTCCTGGACGGGGACGCCGACCCCGAAGAGGCCATCCGCAACCTGATCTACGCGCTGGGCAAGGGCGTGCTCAAGGTGATGTCCAAGATGGGCATCTCCACCGTCGCCTCCTACCGCGGCGCGCAGGTCTTCGAGGCCGTCGGGCTCGACGAGTCGTTCATCGACACCTACTTCCACGGCACCACCACCAAGATCGGCGGCGCCGGTCTCGACGTGATCGCCAAGGAGGTCGCCGCGCGGCACGCCAAGGCGTACCCGGCCTCCGGGATCTCCGCCACGCACCGCGCGCTGGACATCGGCGGCGAGTACCAGTGGCGCCGCGAGGGCGAGCCGCACCTGTTCGACCCGGACACGGTCTTCCGGCTCCAGCACTCCACGCGCGAGCGGCGCTACGACATCTTCAAGCAGTACACCTCGCGCGTGGACGAGCAGTCCGAGCGGCTGATGACGCTGCGCGGCCTGTTCGGGCTCAAGGGCGACCGGCCCTCGGTGCCGCTGGACGAGGTGGAGCCCGCCAGCGAGATCGTCAAGCGGTTCTCGACCGGCGCGATGTCGTACGGCTCGATCTCCCGCGAGGCGCACGAGACCCTCGCCATCGCCATGAACCAGCTGGGCGGCAAGTCCAACACCGGTGAGGGCGGCGAGGACCCGGAGCGGCTCTACGACCCGGCGCGGCGCTCCAGCATCAAGCAGGTCGCCTCCGGCCGTTTCGGGGTCACCTCCGAGTACCTCGTCAACTCCGACGACATCCAGATCAAGATGGCCCAGGGCGCCAAGCCCGGCGAGGGCGGCCAGCTCCCGGGCCACAAGGTCTACCCCTGGGTCGCCAAGACCCGGCACTCGACGCCCGGCGTCGGCCTCATCTCGCCGCCGCCGCACCACGACATCTACTCCATCGAGGACCTCGCCCAGCTCATCCACGACCTCAAGAACGCCAACCCGGCCGCACGTATCCACGTGAAGCTGGTGAGCGAGGTCGGCGTCGGGACCGTGGCCGCGGGCGTGTCCAAGGCGCACGCCGATGTCGTGCTGATCTCCGGCCACGACGGCGGTACGGGCGCCTCCCCGCTGACCTCGCTCAAGCACGCGGGCGGCCCCTGGGAGCTGGGCCTCGCCGAGACGCAGCAGACGCTGCTGCTCAACGGGCTGCGCGACCGGATCGTCGTCCAGACCGACGGCCAGCTCAAGACCGGCCGTGACGTCGTCATCGCCGCGCTGCTGGGCGCCGAGGAGTACGGCTTCGCGACCGCGCCGCTGGTCGTCTCCGGCTGCGTGATGATGCGCGTGTGCCACCTGGACACCTGCCCGGTCGGCATCGCCACCCAGAACCCCACCCTGCGGGAGCGGTTCAGCGGCAAGGCCGAGTACGTCGTGAACTTCTTCCAGTTCATCGCCGAGGAGGTCCGCGAGCTCCTCGCCGAGCTGGGCTTCCGCTCGCTCGACGAGGCCATCGGGCACGCCGAGCTCCTCGACACCTCCCGCGCCGTGGACCACTGGAAGGCGCGCGGCTTCGACCTCGCGCCGCTCCTCCACGTCCCCGAGCTGCCCGAGGGCGCCAAGCGCCACCAGGTCACCGTCCAGGACCACGGCCTGGAGAAGGCGCTCGACAACCAGCTGATCAAGCTCGCCGCCGACGCGCTGCACGCCGACACCGCCGAGTCCGCGCAGCCCGTACGGGCGCAGGTCGCGATCCGTAACACCAACCGGACCGTGGGCACGATGCTCGGGCACGAGGTGACGAAGAAGTTCGGCGGCGCCGGGCTGCCCGACGACACCGTCGACATCACCTTCACCGGCTCCGCGGGCCAGTCGTTCGGCGCGTTCGTGCCGCGCGGCGTGACCCTGCGGCTGGAGGGCGACGCCAACGACTACGTCGGCAAGGGCCTCTCCGGCGGCCGGATCGTCGTCCGCCCGGACCGCGGCGCCGACCACCTCGCCGAGTTCTCGACGATCGCGGGCAACACGCTCGCGTACGGCGCGACCGGCGGCGAGCTCTTCCTGCGCGGCCGCGTGGGCGAGCGGTTCTGCGTCCGCAACTCCGGCGCGCTGGTCGTCTCCGAGGGCGTCGGCGACCACGGCTGCGAGTACATGACCGGCGGCACCGCGGTCGTCCTCGGCGGCACCGGCAGGAACTTCGGCGCGGGCATGTCCGGCGGCACCGCGTACGTCATCGACCTCGACCCGGGACACGTCAACGTGGGCGTGCGCGACACCGTCGAACCGATGGCCGACGCCTCCGCCGAGGAGAAGACGCGGCTGCACGACGTGGTGCGCCGCCACCAGGAGGAGACCGGCTCGACCGTGGCCGCCAAGCTCCTCGCCGAATGGGAGACGGCGCTGCCGCGCTTCAGCAAGGTCGTCCCCGCCACGTACAAGGCCGTGCTCGCCGCCAAGGACGCCGCCGAGCGGGCCGGGCTCTCCGAGTCCGAGACCCACGAGAAGATGATGGAGGCGGCGACCAATGGCTGACCCCAAGGGCTTCCTGACCACCGACCGCGAGGTCGCCGAGTCCCGCCCCGTCGAGGAACGGGTCAAGGACTGGAACGAGGTCTACGTCCCTGGCTCCCTCCTGCCCATCATCAGCAAGCAGGCGGGCCGCTGCATGGACTGCGGCATCCCCTTCTGCCACAACGGCTGTCCGCTCGGCAATCTCATCCCCGAGTGGAACGACTACGCGTACCGGGGCGACTGGACGGCCGCGTCCGAGCGCCTCCACGCCACGAACAACTTCCCCGAGTTCACGGGCCGTCTCTGCCCGGCCCCGTGCGAGTCGGCGTGCGTCCTGGGCATCAACCAGCCCGCCGTGACCATCAAGAACGTCGAGGTCTCCATCATCGACAAGGCGTGGGAGACCGGTGGCGTCACCCCGCAGCCCCCGGAGCGCCTGAGCGGCAAGACCGTCGCCGTCATCGGCTCGGGCCCGGCCGGGCTCGCCGCGGCCCAGCAGCTCACCCGGGCCGGGCACACGGTCGCCGTCTACGAGCGCGCCGACCGCATCGGCGGCCTCCTGCGCTACGGCATCCCCGAGTTCAAGATGGAGAAGCGGCACATCAACCGCCGTATCGAGCAGATGCGCGCGGAGGGCACCAAGTTCCGTACGGGCGTGGAGATCGGCCGGGACATCGACGCGGCCAAGCTGCGCAAGCGGTACGACGCGGTCGTCGTCGCGGCCGGTGCCACCACGGCCCGCGACCTGCCCGTCCCGGGCCGCGAGCTGAACGGCGTGCACCAGGCGATGGAGTACCTGCCGCTCTCCAACAAGGTGCAGGAGGGCGACTTCGTGGCGCCCCCGATCTCGGCGGAGGGCAAGCACGTCGTCGTCATCGGCGGCGGCGACACCGGCGCGGACTGCGTCGGCACGGCCCACCGCCAGGGCGCGGCCTCGGTGACCCAGCTGGAGATCATGCCCAAGCCGGGCGAGGAGCGCGCGCCGGGCCAGCCCTGGCCGACCTTCCCGATGCTCTACAAGGTGACCTCGGCCCATGAGGAGGGCGGCGAACGCGTCTACTCGGTCTCGACCACGCACTTCGAGGGCGACGAGGCCGGCAACGTCCAGTGGCTGCACCTCATCGAGGTCGAGTTCATCGACGGCAAGCTCACGCAGAAGCCGGGCACGGAGCGGAAGATCCCCGCCCAGCTCGTCACCCTGGCGATGGGCTTCACCGGCGTGGACCGTGAGAACGGGCTGGTCGAGCAGTTCGGTGTCGACCTGGACGAGCGCGGCAACGTCGCGCGCGACGGCGACTACGCGACGAACGTCGACGGCGTGTACGTGGCGGGCGACGCGGGCCGCGGCCAGTCCCTGATCGTCTGGGCCATCGCCGAGGGCCGCTCGGCCGCCAAGGCGGTAGACCGCTACCTCACGGGCGCCCCGAGCGCCCTCCCCTCCCCGATCCGCCCCACGGACCGCTCCCTCACGGTCTAGCCCTCCGGATCCCCCTCGCTTCCGTACAACGGCGTACGGATACCGACGCGGCGCTCGCCATGTCCCCGACCGGACGCTTGGCGGGCGCCGCGTGCTGTCCGCGGCAGGCGGAGCCCGCCGGGAGTGAACCGATTCCGGGGCAGGGACGTAGTTGCCTCTCGACTGGAGACGATCCGGTCGGCGTCGCTCAACTCGACGTCACCAGGCTCCGTATGGAGCGACCTCCGTCGAGAAGGAAGCGTGAAATGCCCGAACGCGATGGGTCGCCGTATTCAGACGGCTCCGGGAACAGCATCAACTCCTACGTTTCCATGTACGTGGATGCAAATGGGGAACTGGCTTACTCGGGCGATGAGGTCTACGATGCGCCACTGCCCCCCTCGGACGCCGGCGCCATGGTACGCCTCGCCAGCGAAGACCCCAATGAAGCGGGGTTCTACGCGATCAACCACGACCCCAGCACCAACGAGACGTGGATCAGGAAAGCGTTCAACGCCGTCGGCGATGCCGCAAAGGCCACCTGGAGTTTTGTCCAGGAGAACCCGACGCGCGCTGTGAGGCTGCTGGCCGATGCCGCCCCAAATATTATTTCGGGTATTGGGAGTCAATTCCCTGACGAGAGCTACGCGGCGAAGGGCTTGAAGGGTCTCGGAGCCGCAGGTCAGTATGTCCTGGCCACCGAGGGTGCTTGGAAAACGGGTGCGAAGGTGGTGCGTGGAGAAGGGGTCGACTGGGCTGAGGCAGGTATTGCCCTAGGCACCGGATACGCGGCGTCAGGGCCTCTGTCTGGTGCTTTCGCCGGTGAGGAGAACAAGCAAGTCGGTGGGCACCAGGGGGCCGCGGAATTCGTGAACGGGGTCGTCACCTTTGCTAGGGGGGCGATGCACTACAACCAGGCCAACCAGGCGGAGGAACGGCAGCAGGTGCCCGACATCGAGGCGGGTGATGATCGTAGAGAGGTGCCTCCTCTGGACTCGAAACAGTGGCCTGATCACTACAAACAGTACGCCAAGTACATCTGGAATGACGGCCGCGTCCGCCCGCATGGGAAAATCACCTGGAACGATGGAAAGCATAAGGTGAAGGCGAATCCGGATAAGGATGACTGGCTCAAGTGGTACGCAGACGAGTACGTCCATCAAAGGCAGCAGAAGGCGGAGGCTCAGGCAAGCACTGCTGCTTATGCCCATGCCACCTCCAGCGGGCACAGCAAGGGGCACAGTGGAGAGTCGAGCCACCGCGACAAGAGCAAGAGCGGCAAGTCGCACGGCAGCTCCAGCGCGCAGGAACCCGCCAAGGCGTCCAAGTCCAGCAGCAGCAAGTCTGAAGGGAAGAGGAAAGCACACTGATCCTGACGGCGGAGCCGTCTGTTCGGTGATTCGAGGTGCTCAAGTAGTGGGAGAGGGCGCCCAGCAGTCCACGTCGGCACGTCACGTACTGGCCGACGTCACGACTGCGGGGTGCCCTCTCGCGCGCCGGGCGCCTCAGGTCGAGGCCTCTCCCGTGCGGACCGGGACGCGGTCTTCCTTGCGTTGGAGGGACTTGAAGTCCGCCTGGAAGGCGGGGTTGCGGCCCGTTACGGATGTGCCGGTGGGGCGGACCGTGCGGGTGGCGTAGAGGCTGTTGAGGAGCCAGGGCTTCTTTGCCGGCTTGATGCCCTTCACCATGGACTCGCCCTGGACGACGCCGTACGTGGCGACGCCGAGTTTGCCCGTGGCGCGGAACTGGGCCATCTGGTCACGGACGTAGTGCTTGTTGCCGTCGAACCAGGGGCTCATGGAGAGGAAGTCGTCCCATTTTGCCTGGGGGAAGGGGTTGGCTGCCGCTCGTTTGAGGAGTTGCCAGACCCTCAAGTTCGGGGGCATTTTCCACTTCTCGGCGAATTCCGCGGGGATCCGGGTCTTCATGTTGTCGCCCCAGAGGTGCACTAGGGAGAACTCGGTCGCGAGGAACCTCTGGTCCTCGCGCAGGCGCGGGACCACGTAGTCCAGGTACTGCTTGCTGCCCTCCAGCGAGCGTACGTGGGGGTGGATGTCGACGCCCTCGATCTCCCGGGTGTCGTGGACGAACTCCAGCCAGCGGCGGGTCGCGCCGGTCCGCTTGGCGGGGTCGTCCAGCCAGGTGAGCGCGCCCATGTAGAGGCGGGTGCGGCAGCCCTTCGCGAACTTCTCCTTGCGGTACTTGATGACGTGGCGGGCCACGTGTTCGTAGAAGACGTTGACCCCGGGGCCGTCGCGGTCGGACTTCGAGCTCTCGATGAAGGGCTCGTTGCCGATGACGAGGATGTCGACCTTGCCGAGGACGGCCTTCAGTACCCGGTCGACGCGGGCCAGTTCCTTCTCCATGCGGGAGGTGCCCGGCTCGGGCAGAGCTTCGCGGGGGTGCGGGAACTTGAGGGAGAGGATCGTGGCGTACCCCTTCTCGTGCGCCGTGAGCAGGGTGGCCACGGGGGGCTGCCGGGTGACGGGGCCGCGGTCGGTCCGGGGCACGAGGGGGACGAAGCCGCGCACCCAGCCCGTGGAGAGGTCCTTCAGGTGGGCGAGGCGCATGCCGCCGGGCTCCGAGTTGAAGTTGACGCCCAGGGCCCCGCTCCAGTCGACCGGGCGGCCCGAGGGGCGGGCCGAGGGGCCGCCCGAGGGGGCGTCGCTCTCCTTGTCGCTCTCCTGCCCGGTGCAGCCTGCGGTGAGCAGGGCCGCTCCGGACGCCGTGAGCAGCAAGCGCCGTGAAACCTGCATTTCCGTGCACCCTCCGCGTCGCGCCGTGCCCCGTCGGGGGCCGTGACCGGAATTGTTCGCGACGCCCCGCGGGCCTGTCCTCACCTGTAACGCAGGGGTGACGCGTTCGGTTCAGGCCCGTGGCTGTCAGGCGTGCTCGGCCTCCCGGCTGAAGAAGGCGGCCATGTCCCGGGCGCCGGTGGGGGAGAGCATCATGGTGTGGATCGCCTCGGACTCGCGGGCCGCGATCGCGCTCCGCTCGAACATCGCCGTCTCGTACCCCCGCAGGGCCGCGGCCGGGTCGCCGGGGCTGGCGGCGAGGGCGAGGGCGAGCTCGGCGCCGTCGAGCATCGCGAGGTTGGCGCCCTCGCCGACCGGGGGCATCAGGTGCGCGGCGTCGCCGATGAGGGTGACGCCGGGGGTGACGGCCCAGGTCAGGCCGGTGGGCAGCGCCTCGATGGGGCGGGGCACGACGGGGCCCTCGCACGCCTCGACGAGCGCGGTGAAGACCGGGGACCAGCCCCGTGCCTCCAGCAGGTTCCGCAGGCCCGCGCGGGCGCGGTCCGGGTCCTCGAAGGAGAGGCCGCTGGTGGCGAACCAGTCGGCGGGGGAGCGCAGGGACATGCCGACGCGGACGCTCCCGTCCCCGTTGCGCTGGGCCGCGACGGTCTGGCTGTCGCCGATGCCCCAGTAGTTGCCCCGGCCGACCGTGGCCGCCAGCTCGGGCCGGGTGCGGTCGGCGTCGGGGATGCGGCCGCAGTCCACCTGGTTGACCCCGGTGTGGCGGGGCCCGGCGTCGGTGAGCAGCGGCCGTACGCGCGAACGGGCGCCGTCCGCGCCGACCAGCAGGTCGCACTCGGCGGTGGCGCCGTCCGCGAAGTGCAGCAGGTGCCCGCCGCCGGGCAGCGGCGTCGCGTGCGTGAACGCGTGCCCCCAGACGACGGCCCCCTCCGGAACCCCGTCGGCCTCCCCGGGCAGCGAGTCGAGCAGCAGGTCGCGCAGGTCGGTGCGGTCGATCTCGGGGCGCTCCAGCGGGGCGTCCTCGGGGGTGTCGTGCTGGACGAGGAGCGTGCCGGTGTGGTCGAGCAGCTTCATGTCCTGGCCCTCGCGCCGGGCGAGCGCCCGGAACTCCGCCTCCAATCCCGCTTCGCGCAGGGCCCGCTGACCGGTCTCCGTGTGCAGGTCGAGCATGCCGCCCTGCCCGCGCGCGGTGCGTGACTCCTCGCGCTCGAAGACGACCGCGTCGAAGCCGTGCAGGTGCAGGACGCGGGCGAGCGTGAGCCCGCCGAGACCGGCTCCGACGATGGCGATGCGCATGTGGTGCCCCTTCCGTTGCGACGGCGGCGATGCCCGGCTCCGATACGCGTACGTCTCGCGTACGTCTCGCGTACGTCGTACTCGCGATACGCCGTATCGGACGATACAGCGTATCGCACGAGACCCGCGTATCGTGAGCCCCGCACGGGCGCGCCTGCCCGGCGAGCGAGGGGCCTGCTGCGCGGGTCCGGTCCGCGTGCGGGCGTACGTCCGTCGCGTGGGCACGATGGGAGGCGAGGCGCGATGGCGGCACGAGGTGAGTCCGGGGGGACCGGAGAGGGCGAGCCGATGCTCGTATGGGAGCGCCCCGAGCCCGCCACGCGCCCGGCGCCGAGCCCGCTGAGCCGCGACCGGATCGTGCGCGCGGCCGTCGAGCTCGCCGACGCGGACGGGCTGGAGGCCGTCTCCCTGCGCAAGGTCGCCGCCGCGCTCGACGCGGGCCCCATGCGGCTCTATCGCTACCTCTCGACGAAGGAGGAGCTGATCGACCTCATGGCGGACGCGGTCTACGGCGAGATGGCCGGGCCGCTCCACGTGCTGGAGGGCGACTGGCGCGGGGTCCTGGGCGCGCTCGCGCACCGCGTGCGCGACGCGGTGCTGCGCCACGAGTGGTTCGCCGAACTCCTCGGCGGGCGCCCGCACCTGGGCCCCGAGGGCCTGGCCCATCTCGAACGGTCGCTGGCGGCCCTGCACGACACCCCCGGCTTCGAGGACCTCAACCGGGTGATGCGCGCGGTCGAGGCGGTCAACGCGTACGTGGTGGGCGCGTCCCGCCGCGAGATCACCGAGCGGCGCGCGGAGCGCGTCACGGGGATGAGCGAGGAGCAGTGGCAGCGCGTCGTGGCCCCCTACCTCGCCCGCCTCAACGCCACCGGTCGTTATCCCACCCTCGCCAAGGTCATGGACGAGACGGCCCACCTCGACTTCCGCGCCACCTTCGACGCGGGCCTCAAGGTCGTCCTCGACGGCGTCGCGGCGGGCCTGCGCGCTTGACCTTGCCCCTCGGGGGCGTCCGTCAGGGGTGCGGGGAACTGCGCGACAAGCCATGGCGCAGCCGCGGTCTGCAGCGCACGGTCCGGGGCGGCCCGTACTCAGCCCCGTAGGGCGCGCAGGGCGGGCTACGACTCCCCGGCCTCCCCGGTGGCCCCGACGTGGGTGATGCGGTCGTCGCCCAGGCGCCGCTGTACGTCCTGGAGGAGGACGCGGAGGAGTCCGGCGAGCTGGGTCTGCTGCGCCGTGGTGAGGCCGCTCAGCAGGTCGGCCTCGCGGGTGAGGACCTGGTCGACGGTGGACTCGACCAGGGCGTGGCCCGCGTCGGTGAGGGCGACCGTGACGGCGCGGGGGCGCGGTTCGCCGGGGCGGCGGGTGACCAGGCCGTCCTTCTCGGCGCGGGCCACGCGCTGGGAGATCGCGCCCGCCGTGACGAGGGAGCGGGCCGCGAGTTCGCGGGTGGTCAGGGCGTACGGTTCGCCCGCCCGGCGCAGGACGCTGAGCAGGTCGAGCGTCGCCGCGTCCACCCCGGCGCCGGCCAGGACGCGGCGGCGGTCGTCGCCGAGGAGCTTCGCCAGCCGCCAGACGGGGGTGACGACGCCGATGGAGGAGACGGGCGTGCCGGGGCGCTCGCGCTCCCAGGCGTCGGCGATCTCCTGAACGGGGTAGCCGGACGCGCTGTCCAGCGGATACGCGTCGCTCCCGCCGCTCTCGCTTGCCATGGGGCCTCCCTGCGGTGTTACGTTTAGCTCTAAATTTAGACCTGAACGACAGTGCTACGGAGGTCACCCTATGACACGGCGCGCACGGCGCATCCTCGTCACCGGCGGAGCCACGGGCATCGGGCTCGCGGTGGCCCGGCACTTCGCGGACGGCGGGGACGGCGGGGACACCGTGGTGATCACGGGACGGCGCCGGGCCCCGCTGGAGGCGGCGGCCAAGGAGACCGGTGCCCAGCCGGTGGTCTGCGACCACACCGACCCCGCCGCCGTCGAGCGGCTCGTCGCCGAGCTGGACGGCCCCCTCGACGTGCTCGTCAACAACGCGGGCGGCAACACCGACTTCGACAGCGAAGAGGAGGGCGGGCTCGCCTCCTACGCGCGCCGCTTCCGCGCCAACCTCGACGCCAACCTGCTCAGCGCGGCGCTCACCACCAAGGCCGTCGAGGACCGGCTCGCGGCCGGGGGAGCGGTGGTCCACATCGGCTCGATCGCCGCCGACCAGGGCGCGGGGGCGTACGGCGCGGCCAAGGCGGGCCTCGCGGCGTGGAACGTCGAGCTGGCCCGCGAGCTGGGCGCGCGCGACGTCACGGCCAACGTCGTCTCGCCCGGCTACGTCGCCGACACCGAGTTCTTCCGCGACCGGCTCCCCGCCGACCGGCGCTCCCAGCTCGTCGCCGCGACGGCCGTCGGGCGGCCCGGTGCCCCCGCCGACATCGCGGGCGCCGTCGCCTTCCTCGCCTCGCCCGGGGCCCGGCACGTCACGGGCCAGGTGCTCAATGTGAACGGGGGCGCCCACATGACCCGTTGAGGCCCGTCCGTGCGCAGGGGCTGCGCAGGGGGCACCCGGTGTGGGCACCGGTGACCGTGTTGCGCCATCCTCGGCTGTACGACGTGACGATCACCGCGACGATCACCGCAGCGAGGAGAGGCACCCTTGACCACCGGCACACCGTCCCAGGGCAGCTACTACGAGCGCACCGGCGAGCACACCTTCAAGCCCACCCCGCACGCCAGCGGGGCCTGGTCCGACGACGAGCAGCACTTCAGCCCGCTGGGCGGGCTCGTCGTCCACGCGCTCGACCGTCACCTCGCCGACCGGCCGCGGCCCGGCCTGGTCCTGAGCAGGATCAGCCACGACATCCTCGGGAAGCCCGCGCTGGACGAGTGCGAGGTGACGGTGGAGAGCGTGCGGCCCGGGCGGACCATCGAGCTGCTCGAAGCCGTCGTCCGGATCGCGGGCCGCCCCGTCGTGCGGACCCGCGCCTGGCTGCTGGCCTCGGGGGACACCGCCGCCGTCGCCGGGGGCGCCGACGAGCGGCTCACGCCGCCCGGGGAGCTGGAGACCTGGGCGATGGGGGACCTGTGGCCGGGCGGGTACATCGCCTCGCTCGACGCCCGCCCGCTCGCCCCGCCGCGCCCCGGCCGCGCGACGGCCTGGATCTCCACCCCGCTCGACCTCGTGGCGGGGGAGCCCATCGGCCCGGTGGCCTCGTTCCTCGCGCTCGTCGACACGGCCAACGGCATAGCCGTACGGCAGTCGCCCACCGACTGGATGTTCCCGAACGTGGACCTCACGATCCACCTGCACCGCCAGCCCGAGGGCGACTGGACCGGCCTGGACACCACCGTCACCTTCGGACCCACGGGCCAGGGCCTCACCAGCACCGTCCTCCATGATGTCCACGGCCCCGTCGGCCGCGCGGAACAGATGCTCACCGTCCGCCCGCTGCCCCCGAAGGCCGACGGAAGCGATTGAGCGCGGCGCCGCCCGAGAGGACGAGGCCTAGGGCGGCGACCTTGGCCGCGCCGTAGAACATGCCGGGCAGGGTGCCGTCGGCGTCCGGGGTGCCAGGGAGGCGGAGGTAGAGCCAGAGCGCGGCGGCGGCCCCGAACACGATCATGGCCACGGCTCCGGCCGGGCCCGTCCCCGCCCACCAGGGGGCGTCCGGGTGGTGATGCGTGGCCTCCGGCCGTTCGTCTTCCATGGTGATCCCTCCCGTGTGCGGATCACCACTGTGGCAAGGGCGGGAGGGGCGCGGAGTCTGCCTTTCGGCCGGGGGAGGACCTTACTTTCGTCGATGGGAACGGCCTCCCGTTCTCCCTACGCTCGCGGCATGATCTCAACTCGTCGCCGCAAGACCGCCGTTCTCGTCGCCGCGCTCGGGCCGCTGCTGGCCACCGTGGCGTGCACGTCGGCCAGCGCCAGCCCGGCCGGTTCGCCAGGTTCGGCAGGTTCCGCCGCACCGGAGGAGAAGCCCCGGCTCGCGATTCCCGAGCTCAGCGGCCCGTACGCCGTCGGGCGCGACGCCCAGCAGCTCGTGGACCGTTCGCGCAAGGACCCGTGGGTGCCGTCCGCCGGGCCGCGGCGGCTGATGATGTCGCTGTACTACCCGGCGCGCGAGCAGGGGGAGCGGCAGGGGAAGACCGCGCCCTACATGTCGGGCAAGGAGGCGGAGCTGCTGCTCAAGGGGATCAAGAAGGACGACAAGATCGATCCGGCCACGGTCGCCGCCACCCGCACCCACGCCCGTACGGGAGCCGCGCCCGCACGCGGGAAGCACCCGCTGGTGCTGCTCTCGCCGGGCTTCACCCTCAACCGCGCCACCCTCACCCACCTCGCCGAGGACCTCGCCTCGCGCGGCTACGTGGTCGCGTCGCTGGACCACGCGTACGAGTCGTTCGGCACCGAGTTCCCCGGCGGCCTCGTCGACTGCGTGGCCTGCGAGCGGGTCGAGCAGCAGCCGGACGACGCGGCCGAGAAGAAGCTGCTGGCCAAGGCGGCGCGGGGGAGGGCGGCGGACATGTCGTTCGCCCTCGACAAGCTGCTCGGTCCTGGAGGCAAGGGTGCGGGGCGGTACGCCTCGATGATCGACCCGAAGCGGATCGGAGCCGCCGGGCACTCCCTCGGCGGCAATGCCTCCGCGTACGCCCTCGGCAGCGACCCGCGCATCCGGGCGGCCGCGAACCTCGACGGTACGTTCTTCGCGCCGGTGCCGCGCGCCGCGCTCGGGCGGCCCGTGCTGATGTTCGGCACCGAGGCCGGGCACAGGCCCGGCAGCAAGGACGAGACCTGGCCGCGCGACTGGAGCCGACTCAAGGGCTGGAAGAAGTGGCTCACGGTCAAGGACGCCGGGCACTTCAGCTTCAACGACCTGCCCGTGCTCGCCGGTCAGCTCGGCTACACCGACCCGGAGGCCCCGCTGTCCGGGAAGAGGTCGGGGGAGATCAACACGGGGTACGTGGGCGCGTTCTTCGAGCAGCACCTCAAGGGTCACCACCAGAAGCTGCTCGACGGCCCGTCGAAGGCGAACCCCGAGGTGACGTTCCAGAACCCCTGAGACGGAGCCCTGGCGCCCGGCTGTTACGCTCCGCTGCCGCTGCTTGGCGGCTCTTCGGGGAGGGACGGACGGTCATGGAGCACCTGTTCTACTGTCGTGACAGGCCGGGCACGTGGGACCTGCGGATGAGCCTGGGCGAGGACCACTGGGCCTTCATGGACAAGTACGCCGAGGGCATGATCGCCCGCGGTCCCACGTTCGCCCCCGACGGGGACACGGTGACCGGCAGCCTGCACATCGTCGACCTCCCCGACGCGGAGGCGGTCCGCGCCTTCGCGTACGACGAGCCGAACCACCGCGCCGGTGTCTACGAGGACGAGGTCCTCATCCGCCGCTGGCGCAACGTCCTCGGCCGCACGATGTGGCAGTACGCCGGGGAGCGGCCCGGGTACGAGCGGTTCCTGATCCTCGCCCACGGGTCGGCGCCCGGCGTCCCCCAGGCCCTGGAGGACGCTCAGCGCGGCTACTTCACCGCCGAGTACGCCGAACGCCTCATCGCCTACGGCCCGTTGTTCTCCGAGGACGGCACGGCCTGGCGCGGCACCGCGCTCCTCGCGGAGCTGCCGGACCGGGACGCGGCCGGGGCGATGATGGCGGGCGACCCGTGCGCCGAGCTCTACGGTGAGGTCGAGATCCACACCTGGACCTTCGGCGGACGGCGCTGAGCCCGTAGCCCATAGCCCATAGCCCATGGCCCGAGGGGCATCAGGCCGGGAGGATCTCCACGCCGAGTGTCTTGAGCGACTCGATGACCGTGTCGTGAGGATCGGCGTCGGTGATCAGCCCGGTGATCTTCCCCCAGGGCAGGACGCGGTACGGCGAGGCCGTACCGATCTTCTCGTGGGAGGCGAGGACGTAGGTGTCCGCGGCCCGCGCGGCGAGGGCACGCTTCATCGCCGCCTCCTCGGCGTCCCCCGTGGTCAGTCCGGCCTCCGGGTGGACGCCGGTGACGCCGAGCAGGCACAGGTCGGCGGAGACGTTCTGCGCGGCTTCGACCGCGGCGGCGCCGCAGGCGACCGCCGAGTGCTTGAAGACGCGCCCCCCGAGGAGGAAGAGTTCCGCCCGCGGGTGGTCGAGCAGAGCCGTGGCGATCGTCGGGCTGTGGGTGATCACTGTGCAGGCGAGGTCCTCCGGGAGCGCCCGCGCCACGGCGAGGGCGGTGGTGCCGCCGTCGAGGATCACCGAGCCGCCGGGCCGCACCAGTGCGGCGGCCGCGGCGGCGACCTTCCGCTTGCCGTCCGGGGCCACCGCCTGCCGGGCGTCGTAGTCCACCACCGCGGGAGAGGCGGGCAGCGCGCCCCCGTACACCCTCTGGCACAGCCCCTCGGCGGCGAGATCGCGGAGGTCGCGCCGCACGCTGTCTTCGGAGATGCCCAGTTCGACGGCGACGTCCTTGGCCACGATCTTTCCCGTGCGGGCGAGCAGACCGAGCAGGTGTGTGCGTCGTTCGGCGGCCAGCATTCACGTTCCTTCCTGTTCTTGCACGTTTCTGCGTGTATCTTAGCCGCCATGACCGACAAGCCTCTGCTCATCCCCCTCGCAGGCCCCTGCCGTTCCGGCGCCGACGGCGACGCGCGGGAGGCCATGTGACGGGCGGCCCGGGCGTCGAGACCCCCGATCACCGTGGACGCACCGGTCTCCACCTCGCCGGGCGTGACCTCGACCGCAACCCCGACGTCCGGATACGCGACGTCGAGCTCACCTCCCAGGGCTGGCACGTCCTGCGGCGCACCACCTTCGACTACCGGCGCCGTGACGGACGCTGGGAGACCCAGCAGCGCGAGACCTACGACCGTGGCAACGGCGCCGTGGTCCTGCCCTACGACATCGAAGCCGGGCGTGTCCTGCTCACCCGCCAGTTCCGCTACCCGGCCTACGTGAACGGCCACCTCGACGGCATGCTCATCGAGGCGGCGGCCGGGCTGCTCGACGCCCAGGACCCGCACACCGCGATCCGCCGCGAGAGCGCCGAGGAACTCGGCGTCGAACTCGGCCCGCTCACCCACGTGCTCGACGCCTACATGAGCCCGGGCTCCGTCACCGAGCGCCTCCATTTCTTCGCCGCTCCCTACACCCCGGCCGACCGGACCGGCGCGGGCGGAGGGGTCGAGGAGGAGGGCGAGGACATCGAAGTCCTCGAACTCCCCTTTTCCGAGGCCCTCGCCATGACCTACGACGGACGCATCACCGACGGCAAGACCGTCCTGCTCCTGCAATGGGCGGCCCTGCGGGGGCCCTTCGCCCGGCAGGCGAACGTCTGAAGGTCCGCCTTCGACTTCCGGGACGGTTCAGGTGCCTCGCGAAGTGGTGCTGATGTTGAACATCCAGGTGATCCCGAAGCGGTCGATGAGCGAGCCCGCGACATCGCCCCAGACCTGCTGTTCCAGCGGCAGCGTGACGGTGCCGCCTTCGGAGAGCTTCCCGAAGTGGTCGCGCAGCCCGTTCCCTTCGTCCTCGTCGCCGTCGCCGTCGGCGTCCAGGAAGAGCGCGACGTTGTTCCCCGGGCGGTACGGCGGATGGCCCGGCCTGTCGTCCGGGAAGTCCCATGCCATGAGCGTGTATCCGGCCGGGGTGTCGAGGCGGGAGTGCATGACCTTGTCGGAGTCCGCGACGGTGCTCAGCTCCAGCTTGCCGCCGAACACGCGCTCGTAGAACTCCATCGCCTGCCGGGCGTTGCCGTTGAACGTGATGCACGGGTTGACCTGAGATCCCACGTGGGCTCCTCACTCGGTACGTCGACTACGCCCACGCTCTCAGCGAATCGTGACACCTCCTGTCACGGTTCAGGCGCGCTGCTTGGCGTGGAAGCGCGCCTTCTTCTGGCGGTTCCCGCAGGTGTTCATGTCGCACCAGCGGCGGGTGCGGCTCTGGCTGGTGTCGAAGAAGGCCGCCAGGCAGGTCGGTGACGCGCAAAGGGCCAGCTTTCCGTCCCGCTCGCCCGCGATGACGCTGATCGCGTCGGCGGCGATCACGCCGAGGGCGTCCTCCACGGGGGAGGCCGAGCTGAGCCGCCACTGCCGCTCGCCCTCGGGCGTCAGGGCCGCCGAGGCCCGGCCCCGGGCGCTGAAGTCGTTGATGACCTCGACGGCGGGCGTGGGCAGCGCGTCCCCGCGCGCGGCCGCGGTCGCGGCGGCGTGGATCGCCTCCCTCAGCTCCCGGGCGCGTTCGAGCTGGGCAGGGCTGCAGGAGTCCACGGCGAGGCCGTAGACCGCCAGCCAGTCGACGAGCCGGTGGGGAACGGGGATGCGCTCGATCGGCTCGCCGTGCCGCTCCGACAGCGTCCCCGTGAAGCTCGTGGAGAGGACGGTGCCGAGGCGGAAGTCAGGGAATCCAGCACTCATGGAACCACCTTAGCCGGTTGCGGGCCGACGCCGGAAGCTGCTAGAACCGTCTTAGCCGGTTCCATCAAGGCTCCAAGGCCAGGAGGTCTCATGTCCCGCCCGACCAGCGACGTGCACGTATTCGAAGCCCACGCCAGCGACGCCGATCTTGACGATCTCCGCGCCCGGCTGGCCGCGGCGCGGCTGCCGGAGGCCGAGACGGTCCCGCGCGACGCGACCGGCTCCGGCCGGTGGGAGCAGGGCGTTCCGCTCGCCGACCTCGTTGACGTCGTCACCTACTGGCGCACCGAGTACGACTGGCGCTCGTTCGAGAAGCAGCTCAACCGGATCGGCCAGTTCCGTACGACCATCGACGGCCTGGGGATCCACTTCCTGCACCGCCGCTCCCCGCGCGCGGACGCCACCCCTCTGCTCATGACGCACGGCTGGCCGGACAGCGTCGTCCGGTTCGCGGACGTGGTGGAGGAGTTGGCGGACCCGGCGGACGCGGACGCGCCCGCGTTCCACGTCGTGGTCCCCTCGCTGCCGGGCTTCGGCTACAGCGACAGGCCGTCCACCAGCGGCTGGGGGACCGAGAAGATCGCCGCCGCATGGGTCGAGCTGATGGGGCGGCTCGGTTACGACCGTTTCCTGGCCCACGGCGGCGACTGGGGCGGCAACATCACCACCGTCCTCGGCGGCAGGTTCCCCGCGCACGTCCTCGGCATCCACACCACGTTCGCGGACGCGCCGCCCGGGATGACGACCGACGGGCTGACGGCGGCCGAGCGCGCGTGGGCCGAGGACACCCACGACTTCTGGGCCCGCCGCGCGGCGTACGCGAAGCAGCAGGCGGCCCGGCCGCAGACCACCGGGTACGCGCTCGTCGACTCACCGGTCGGGCTCCTCGCCTGGATCCTCGACAAGTTCGCCGAGTGGTCGGACACCGAGGACAGCCCGTTCGAGACGATCTCCCTGGACCGCGTCCTCGACGACGTCACCCTGTACTGGCTGACGCGGACCGGCGCCTCGGCCGCCCGCATCTACTACGAGAGCCACAATTCCCTGGACCCCGACCTCCGGGTCGACGTCCCCTCCGCGATCACGGCCTATCCGCGCGACGTCGAGAAGTGCCCGCGCCCCTGGGCGCAGCAGCGGTACCGGCAGATCGTCCGCTGGTCGGAACCCGAGCGCGGAGGCCACTTCCCGTCCCTGGAGGTCCCCGACCTCTTCCTCAAGGACCTGCGGGACGGCCTCGCGGCGCTGCTGGCCGTAACTCACGGTGCAAGATAGGGCCCATGACTCTGCCCACGCCCGAACTCCACACCGCCCACCTGCGGCTCCGCCCCTTCGCCGACACCGACGCGGACGCCCTCTTCGCGCTCCACAGCGACACCACCGTGATGCGGTACTGGGACTCGCCGCCGTGGACCGAGCGTGCCCGCGCCTCGCGCTTCCTCGCGAAGTGCCGGGAACTGGCGGACGAGGGCACGGGCGCGCGCCTCGCCATCGACCGTGCCTCGGACGGGGCCTTCGTCGGCTGGTGCGCCCTGATCGAATGGGACCCGGAGTTCCGCAGCGCCTCGCTGGGCTACTGCCTCAGCGAGGCCATGTGGGGCCACGGGTACGCCACGGAGTCCGTACACGCCCTGCTGCGCTGGGCGTTCGACACGCTTGATCTGAACCGGGTCCAGGCCGAGGCCGACACGCGCAACGCGGCATCGGCCCGGGTCCTGGAGAAGGCCGGGTTCCTACGGGAAGGGACCCTGCGCGAGGACTGCGTCGTGAACGGCGAGGTCTCCGACTCCTGGGTGTTCGGCCTGCTCAGGCGCGAGTGGCTCGCGCGTACGCCGTGAATGCTGCCCAGGCCTCGGGGGAGAGGGTGAGGTGGGGGACCGTGATGTCCTTGGAGTCCCGCACGTGGATTGCCTCGGCGCACGGGGCGACCTCGACGCATGCATCGCCGTCCCCGCCGCTGTGGCTGGACTTGCGCCAGGAGAGCGCGACTTCGACGCAGCTGTCGCCATCGCTGCTGCTGTAGCTCGACTTGAACCAGTTCATAGCTCTCCTCGCATCTGCGTCAGCAAGCTCACCGTGTCCTTCGGGGTGAGCGCCTGTGAGCGCATGCTTGCATATCGCGCCTGGAGAACGCTGACTTCTTTTGCGTCAGTGACGAGGACGCCTCCTCGCTGGCCCTCGCAGTAGGCGTACCAAGCGCTCTCCGGGGTCTCCAGAAGCTGGATGGGCCCGGCCAGCCCGGAGTGGTTCTCCTGGACGAGGGGCATGACCTGGATCTCGATGTTCCGGAGCTGCACCAACGTCAGGACGGAGTCGATCAGTTCGCGCGTCACGGCGGGACCGCCCGTGCAGCGGCGGAACAGCGCCTCCTCAACGATGAAGCTGAACGAGGTCTCTTGCCGCTCGCGCAGCATGCGCTGTCGTTGGATTCGTGCTGCGACCTGCGCTTCCAGGCGAGCGTCCGGCAGGGGCGGTACTCGGTTGCTGAAGTCAGCGCGCATGTACGCCTCTGTCTGCAACAGCCCCGGGATCACCCGGCACTCGTACGTGTAGAGGGCGATCGCGTCGCGCTCCAACTTCGCCCAGCGGCGGAACCAGTTGGCGAGGCCAGGGTTGCGGGAGAGATGGCGCGCGGCGCGTTCGATCGTGCCGAAGGCGTCGAGGACCTCGTCGGCCTTGGCCGGAAAGTCGGGGGGAGGGAAGCGGCGGCCCTGTTCGATGGAGCCGACGGTGTGCGGGGAGTACCCCACCCTCCCCGCCAGCTCGGGCTGGCTCATCGCGGCGCGTTCGCGGAAGCAGCGGACGATCTCGCCGAACTCGCGCAGGCTGTCCGAGGATTCGGGTTCTTCGTGGTCGTTCATGCACACAGGGTTACGGGTTGATCAGCGTACTGTCGACACCCCGTAGGCGTACGGGTACCCACCGTACGGGCGGGAGTGCTGGTCACGCCGGGTCAGGACGGTCACCGTAGACATATGCACGCGACAACGCCGCCGCAAGCACCCGTTACCGTACGTGTGTTCTGCCAGCGGTTCTCCGCCACGAGGCGCGGGGCCCGCCTCGCCCGCCTCCTCGCGCTCCACCAGCTCGACGCGTGGGGCGTCCCGTACGGGGCGAGAGCCTCGGAGGAGGCCGGGGCCGTCGTGGCGGAGCTGGCGTCCAACGCGGTGCTGCACGGGCGCGTGCCGGGGCGGGACTTCGAGCTGCGGCTCGTTCTCGACGGTACGGCGAAGGCGCTGCGGGTCGAGGTGACGGACACGCGGTGCGAGGAGCGGCCGCCCGCCGAGCCGGAACGGGCGGGGGACGAGGACGAGGGCGGGCGCGGACTGCTGATCGTCGCGGCGCTGAGCGCGCGGTGGGGCGTGACGGAGGGGCCCGCGCCGCTCAAGACGGTGTGGGCGGAGCTGGACGGTGTCACGCCGTAAGAGGGGGGGAGGGGGCGTCAACGGCCGGGCGTCCGCAGGTGGATGCGTTCGCCCTGCTTGCCGAAGAGGCTCAGCAGCTCGACGCTGCCGCGTCCCGCGGCGCCGAACCAGTGCGGGGTCCGGCAGTCGAACTCGGCGGCCTCGCCCTCGCCCATCACGAAGTCCTGGTCGGCGAGGCGGACGCGGAGCCGTCCGCGCAGGACGAAGAGCCACTCGTATCCCTCGTGGGTGCGCAGATGGGGCTCTTCGTCGTGGGCCGGGATCACCATCTTGTAGGCGCGCGGCTCGCCCTGGCGGCGGGAGAGCGGGACGAGGACGCGGCCGTCCTTACGGGTGGGGTGCTGCGGCACGCGCGGGTCGAGGACGCGCGGCGCGGCGACGATCTCGTCGAGGGGGATGCCGAGCGCGGCGGTGACCGGCAGGAGGAGTTCGAGGCTCGGCTTGCGCTGGCCCGACTCCAGGCGCGACAGCGTGCTGGTGGAGATGCCGGTGGCGCGCGCGAGCTCGGCCAGGCTGAGGTCCTTCTTCTCGCGGGCGCGGCGCAGGCGGGGCGCGATCTGCTCGATGGCGGCGCTGACGCTGGGCTGCTGGTCGTTCATGGGGGCAGTCAATCAATGCGTCCCGGAAACGGCAACGCTCGTTGCGGGAACGGGGCGGCCACCCGGACCCTCCCGGTGGAGGTGATCCGTATGGACGCAACGGTCATGGAAGGCCGTTCGGAAGGCCGCTCGGGAGGCCGTTCGGAACAGCGGGACCGTCGGCTGCCCGCCGGTGTCTATCTGCTGGGCTTCTGCCTGTTCGCGATGGGCAGCGCGGAGTTCCTGCTCGCGGGTGTGCTGCCCGCCGTGGCGGCCGACCTGGAGGTCTCGCTCTCGTCGGCCGGGTTCCTGATCACGGGGTTCGCGCTGGGCGTCGTCGTGGGCGGGCCGCCGTTCGCCGTGCTGAGCCTGCGGTGGCCGCGCCGTACGACGCTGGCGGTGACCCAGGGCGTCTTCGCCGCGAGCGTCGCCGTCGGGCTGCTCGGCGGCTACGAGGTGCTGCTGCTGACCCGGATCGTGGCCGGGGTCGCCTACGCGGGCTTCTTCGCCGTCGCCTCGGTGACGGCGATCGGCCTGGTGACCCCGGACCGTAACGCGCGGGCCTCCGGGGTCGTGGTCAGCGGGCTCAGCGTGGCGATGGTCGCGGGCGGTCCCGCGGGCACGCTGCTCAGCCACTTCACCGACTGGCGCGGCGGCTTCTGGGCCGTGGTCGCGCTGACCGTCGCCGGGCTCGTCGGCTGCCTGCTGGGCATCCCGGCCGACGGGGCGGCCGACGGGGCGGCGGGCGGTGCCGTCTCTCCCGTACGGCCCGGCCTCGCGGGGGAGCTCGCGGCGATGCGCCGTCCCGCGCTCTGGGGCATCCTCGCGGTGACGGTCCTGACGACGGCGGCGTACATGATCACGTTCAACTACCTGGCCGCCATGCTCGCCGACCTGACGGGGCTCGGCGAGGTATGGATCCCGGCGGTGCTCGCCCTGTTCGGGGCCGGGGCCTTCGTCGGCCTGTCCATCGGCGGACGCGTCGCCGACCGGCGCCCGCACGCCGCGCTCCTCACCGGCGCAGCGGCGCTCGTCGTGCTCTCGCTCGCGATGACCGTCGCAGTCCACCGGGCGTGGGCGGTGGTGCCGGTGGTGGCGCTGCTCGGGATCGCCGCGTTCGTGGTGAACCCCGCCGTGTACGGACGGGTGTTCGCGATCGCCGCCGACGCGCCGCGCCTCGCGGGCGCCACGACCGTCTCCGCGTTCCAACTGGGCATCAGCGCCACCCCGGCCCTCGCCGCCGCCGTCCTCACCCGGGGCGCCGCGCTCACGACGGTCAGCCTGATCGGCGCGGCCCTCGCCGCCGCCGCGATCCCGCTCGTACTGCTCGACCGGGCGCGCTCCACCACGTAACTCGTTCAACGTGGCCGGAGATCGCATTGCCCGCTCACCGTGCGACACGCTGGAGTAGGGGCGCACGGAGGAGAGGGGCGGTAATGCAGGAAGCAGCAGCGGTGGCCGCGCTGGCCGCGTCGGGCGGGACGGCGCTCGTGCAGGCGGCGGGCACGGACGCCTGGCAGAGCCTGCGGGACGGGGTCGCCCGGTGGTTCGGACGGGGCGACGACAGGCGCGAGGGCCTCGCGCTGGAGCGGCTCGACCGTACCGAAGCGGCCGTACGGGACGGGGATCCGGAGGCGCGCGCGGAGCAGCGGGCCGCGTGGCGGGGCCGGTTCGCCGACCTCCTGGAGGAACTGGACGAGGAGGAGCGCGAATCGGCCGCCTCGGAGCTACGGGAGCTGCTGGGGCGGCACGGTGCCGGGCCCGGGGTGTCGGCCGGGGCCGGCGGCGTGGCCGTGGGCGGCGACTTCCGCGTCACGGCGGAGGGCGGGTCGTTCGCGACCGGCGTGCACCATGGGGACGTCACGATCCAGGGCCCTCCGGAGCCGGACCAGGGACAGGGCTGACCGGTCCGGCCGCTGTTGGCCCCTCCCACGCACCGCCGCACGCACCGCCGTACGCACAGCCGCACGCCTCCTCGCACGGCGGGCCGTCCGTCCACGCGGACAACCGGAGCTTCGCGGCCGGGTACGTGGGCAACGTGTACGTCGGCGGCGCGGTCCGCCCGGCCGGGCTCGCGCGCTATCTCAAGGCCGTGGAGAACGCCGTCCGGGAGCACCCGTATCCCGGCGTCGTGCCCGGCACCGTTCCGTCGTTGTCCGAGGTCTACCTGCGTCAGCACGCCGTCCCCAGGGGCGGGCACGAGGAGCCGCAGCGGGTCTCGGCGGAGAGCGTGCTCACGGGCCCGTACGAGCTGTGCCTCGTGCTCGGCGACCCGGGATGCGGCAAGTCCAGCCTGCTGCGCAGCCATGTGGCCGCGCTGCTGGAACGGCGGCGGAAAGGGCGTGCGGCTCCCGTGCCGGTCCTCGTCCCCGCCGCGGCCCTGGCCGACGAGACGCTGGGCCGCGCGCTCAGCAGCCACGCCCTGTCCGAGCTGGGCGCCCACGGCCTGCTCGGCGAGCTGCCGCCGTCCTTCTTCGAGGAGGTACCGGCCCCCGGCGTGCCCTGGACGGTGCTCGTCGACGGGGTCGACGAGATCACCGATGCCGCTGCCCGGCACCGGGTGCTCAGCGTGGTGAAGAACCTCGTCGCGGCGGCGGAGCGGCCCACGCACCGGTTCGTCCTGGCCTCGCGCCCGCTCCCCGAGAGCGACCTGGCCGTGCTGGGGGAAGGAACGCCCTGCTACCAGCTCCAGGCCTTCGACGAGGAGCAGCTGCCCGAGTTCGCGCGCAAGTGGTTCGTGGCCCTGGGGGTGCCCGGGACGGACCGTGTGACCGAGACCTTCCTCGGCGCACTGCGGCGCACGGGCATGAAGGAGCTGGCCCGTGTGCCCCTGATGGCCACCATGCTCTGCCAGCTCCACGCGGCCCGGCCCGACGAGCCGCTGCCCGCGAGCCGCGGCGCCCTCTACCGCGACTTCGTGGAGCTGCTGAACGAACGGCAGTACGCCGCCGGGCCGACGGGCATCGTGCCGCAGACCAGCAGCGCGCTGGAGCGGTACGGCGGGACCGCCGTCGACCGTGCGCACGAGGTCCTCACCACCTGGCCGGAGCTGATGAGCGCGCTCGCCTCCGCACAGTACGGCGGTGACGAACGGCCCGTGCTCGACCTGCTGGCCTCGTTGCGGGACACCGAGCAGCCTCCCGGCGTCTCGGCGAAGGCGTGGCGGGACTTCCTGGAGGCGAGCCTGCGCCGCAGCGGCCTGCTGACGCTGCGCGGCGGAGACTACGAGTTCCTCCACCACACGCTGCTGGAGCACCTGGCCGCCCGCGCCGTGCCCGCCGAGGACGTGCGGCTTCTCTGCGTCGAGGGGTACAGGGCGTCGTCCGTCGGCCAACTCTCGTACATAGGCTTCGTGCTCGACCGGGGCGAGGCGGTTCCGGCCGACGGCGTGCGGATGCTGGAGAGCATCGCCGGGCTCGACGGACTCAGCGGACTCCAGGGGGCGCGCTACATCGCCGGGCTGGTCTCGCTCGGCACACGGCTCCCGGACTCCGTCCTCGACCGGGCCGCCCGGACCCTCGACTCCCTCGCGCGGGACGGCGCCCGCGAGGCGGACGAGCGGGCGGAGGCGATCCGCTCCCTGCGCGAACTCGCGGGCCCGTTCGGCGGTTCGCACGGCGGTTCGCACGGCGGTTCGCACGGTGGTTCGCACGGCGGGAGCCTGCTGGAAGACATGGTCCGCGACCCCCGCCTGCCCCCGCTCCACCGGCGCCAGGCCGCGAACGCGCTCACCCGGCTGGACAGGGAACGCGGCGAGGCGCACTTCGTCGCCCTCGTCCACGACCCCTCGCTCGACGGCCGGGAGCGCGTGGAGGCGGCACAGTGGCTGTCGGACACCGCGTACGACAAGGGCACCGAGCTGCTCGGTGAACTCGCTCTCGGCAGCGCACTCGATGCCGAGGGCGTGCAGTCGGCCGCCCGCGCGCTGGCCACGCGCGGTGACGCGCGCGGCTCCGGCGCCCTGCACACCCTCGCGTGCGACCCCGCCCAGCCGCTCGCCGCCCGGCAGGAAGCGGCGGGCGCCCTCGCCGGACTCGGCGACCCGCGCGGGCCCGCGCTGCTGGAGTCGTTCGCGCGCGACGCCTCCCTGCCTCCGCTGGACCGGATGGGGACGGTGTACGAGCTGCTGCGGCACGCGGACCCGGCACACTCCGTGGCCCAGCTCGCCGCGCTGGCCCGGGACACCACGCTGGGGGCCGGAAGCCGCGAGCACGCCGTCGCCCTGCTGGCCGCGATGCTGGAGGGCGCCCCCGACGACGCGACGCTCGACGGGCTCGCCCGCGATCCCGGCCTCGACCCGTACGTACGGGTGCAGGCCGCGGGCGAGATGACGTACGCCGGTGACGACCGGGGCCCGGCCCACCTGCACGGGTACGTCCGCGACTCCGAACTGCCCGATGCCGTGCGGGCGCAGGCCGCGTACCTTCTCGCGTGCGCCGACGCCCCGGGCGCCGACGACGCGCTCGCCGCCGTCGCCGGGGACACCGGCATCGGCGGTCCGCTGCGCGCCCAGGCCGCCGGGCACCTGGCCGACCGGGCGGATCCGCGCGGAGACCCGGCCCGGTCACGCCCGTAGGGCCGCCAGGTGGGCCGTGCGAACCTCCGGGGTCTGGCCCTGGACGACCAGGAACAGACCCTCTCTGGCCAGGCGCTGGGCCGGGCTGGAGAGGGCGAAGGCGCGACCGCCGCCCGCGACGATCGCGGCGGTGGTGGCGGCCCGCATCAGGTCGTAGGCGCGGGTCTTGACCGCGAGCCTGTCCGCCAGCGCCTCGGCGGGCGGCACCTCGTCCACCAGGGCGTACGCGTCGCGGCGGGCGGCGTCGAGGCGTTCGCGCAGGACGCCCGCCGTCTCCTTCGCCTCGCCGTCGCCGGACGCGTCGAGCAGGCCGAGGGCGGCGCGAGCCACGCCGAAGACGGCCGGGTTGGTGTTGGTGTTCTTCGGGCGGTCGGCCCGCGCCCACTCCTCCTGCGGCAGCCGCACGGCCACCGCCTCCTCCGGCACCGTGAGCCCGTCGAGCAGCAGCCCGACCGTACGGGTGCCGGTGAGCGCGGCGAGCTGGAGCGGGGCCGTGGGGGCGAGCCCCGGCTGCTCGACGGCGTCGACCACGGCGAAGACCACCTCGCCCTCCTCGGTCGCGCCGCCCAGCAGGAACACGTCGTTGAGGCCCCAGCCCGTGTACCAGGGCACCCGCCCGTCGAAGCGCCAGCCGCCGCCGGGTGCGCGTGACGCGCGTACCGGCAGCTTCGGGTAGGCCCGCAGGTGCGAGAAGGCGATCCCGGCGAGCGCCGTGCCGTCGCTGAGGGGGCGCAGCCAGCGCTCGCGCGCCGCCTCGCCGTCGGCGTCGGCGTCGGCCAGCGTCCGTACGGGCGTGTGGTGCTGGGCCTGCACGAAGAACGTCGAGCAGCACGCGCCCGCCAGGATCTCCGCGATCTCCCGCCCCACCGGTGCCGGTGCCGCCGCGCCCCCGTACGCGGCGGGGGCGTTGACGCCCAGCACGCCCGACGCCTTCACCGCCGCGACCGCCTCGGGCGTGACGCCCTCGCCGTCGTGCCGCTCGGCGGCGGGGGAGAGGGTCTCGGCGGCCAGCTTGCGTGCCGCGTCGATGAGGGGGTGGTCCAGGGTCATGCGGTGGGCTCCTTGACGGTGACGGCGACGGCGTCGGTGGTACGGGGCTCGCCCAGGGTCAGCATCAGGCGGTTGGCCCAGGCGAACACGGCGACGACATGGATCAGGTCCAGGATCTCCATGTCGTCCAGACCCGCGTCCGTCCGCAGCGCCGTCAGATCGAGCGGCTGGCCGGGTTCGCGGGTGAGGCGTACGGCGAAGTCGGTGACCGCGCGGCGCCGCGCCGTTCCGGTGTCCGCCGCCGGGCCCTCGCGCAGCAGGGCCTCGGCGGGGCCCGCGTCCTTCTTGTTGAGCTGGGCGAAGCGGCGTGCGTGCACGGACGCGCAGTACACGCAGCCGTTGACGCGCGAGACCGCGAGCGCGGCGATCTCGCGGTCGCGGCGGTCGAGGCCGCGCGGCGCGTACATGATCGCGTTGTACAGCCGGGAGCGTTCGCGCAGTGCCGTCACGTCGTGGACGAGGGCGAGGTAGTACGGGGAGGTCTTCGCGGTGGGGAGGGACTCCTCCAGCACCGCCAGTTGCTCGGGCGTCGCGGTGTCCACGTCCACGGTCTGGACCCAGGCGTCCCATTCCAGGGGTTCTAGCGTGAACGGGCGTCCTTCGCTTGCCGTCTCGTACGCGGGTGGCTCCGCGGCCTCACCTTCGGCGGGGTGCCCTCCGAGTGCCCTCAGTCCGGCCGCGAGGCGCGACTGGTAGGTCACGAACGCGATGAGCTGCGAGGCCGCGACGATCTCCGGGGCGCCCCAGCCCGCTCGGGCCAGGGCCTCTATGTCTCTGGGGGTCGCGGTGGAGGGGGCTCGTACGAGGAGTTCCGCGTGGCGGCGCAGTGCGGTGAAGCGGGTGCTGGGTTCGGGGGTGGGGGCCAGGCCCCGATAGTGCGTGGCCAGGGCGGGGGCCCCGTCGAGTTCTGCCGCGTACGCGGCGAGCGCGGCCCGCTCCGGCCGCCCCAGCCCTTCGGTTCCGGCCAGCAGGGCGTCGTGGGCGCCTTGGGTGTGCGCGTAAGCCTTGTCGCGGAACGCCCGTAGAACGATGGGTGTCCCGGCAACTTTGTCGATCACGTCAGACATGGACACGAGCCCTTTCATGACTTGCCGGAACAGCGTGCGCCCCCGGCATGGTGGGCTGCGCTTGCCAGCCCTGCGCCTTGCGCAGACCTCCCAAGCACAGAAGGGAGGAGTGGGGGTGCGCCCCGCCTGTGCGGATGTCCCAAGCGCAGAAGGGAGGAGTGGGGGTGCGCCCCGGCTGCGCGGATGTCCCAAGCGCAGAAGGGAGGAGTGGGGGTGCGCCCCGCCTGCGCGGATGTCCCAAGCGCAGAAGGGAGGAGTGGGGGTGCGCCCCGCCTGAGCGGATGTCCCAAGCGCAGAAGGGAGGAGTGGGGGTGCGCCCCGCCTGCGCGGATGTCCCAAGCGCAGAAGGGAGGAGCGGGGGTGCGCCCCGCCTGCGCAGATCTCCCAAGCGCAGAAGGGAGAGGTGGGGCGTGCCCCGCCTGCGCGGGTGGCCCAAGCGCAGCAAGCGGAGAAACAGGGCTTGCCCCTTCAGGGGCGCGGGGAACTGCGCGACAAGCCACGACGCGGCGGTAGTCCGCGATGGGCGGTCGGGGGCAGTTGGGTCCCGGCGGTGCTGCACAGGGGTGGTCGGCGGAGCAGGGGTGGGGCAGGAGCGCCCCGCCAGGGGCGCGGGGAACTGCGCGGCTAGCCACGGTGTAGGCGCGGTCTGCGGTGTGCGGCAAGGGGCACCCCCTTTTCAGCGGAGGAGGGCTAGTTCGTGGCGTTCTCGGAGGCCTTGTACGCCCTCAGGTAGAGGCGGGCTCCGGCTACCAGGAGGATCGCTACGCAGACCGCCAACGCAGAGGCGAGGCCCAAGTCCTGGTCCGCGAAGGCGAGCTTGCGGATCTCCAGCGGCACCGTGGTGGACGTGTCCATGGGGCCGCCGCCCGACAACAGGTACGGCAGGTCGAAGTCGTACGCGGTCCAGATCGTGCGCATGAGCATCGCCACGATCAGGGCAGGGGCGATCCACGGCAGCGTGACGTAGCGGAAGACTCCGAGGCGGCCTGCGCCGTCCAGCGATGCCGCCTCCTTCAGCTCGCCCGGCAGCGTCTGGAGGCGGGCCAGGACGACGATGACGATGAACGGCACGTACTTCCAGCAGTTCACGGCGACCAGCGCGCCCATCACCGTCGCCGGGTCGGCGAAGGGGTTGGTGAGGGAGTCGCTGAGGCCGAGCGTGCGGAGGACGTAACCCGCCATGCCCGAGGTGTCGTTGAACGCGAAGCGGAAGACCATCGCGGCGACCACGGCGGGGACGACGTACGGGAAGAGGATGAGGCCGCGTGCCAGCGTCTGGCCGCGCAGGCCCGCGTTGAGGAGGAGGGCGATGCCGACCCCCGCCACCGCCTGGACCACCACGTTCCCGGCGACCCACAGCACGCTGCGGGCGAACGCGCCGCGTACGGCCGGGTCGTCCCACAGGCGGCGGTAATTGTCGAGGCCGAGGAAGGTGTGCTCGCGGGTGAGGAAGTCGACGTGGAAGAAGCTGTCGAAGACCGAGGCGAGGAAGGGGTACACGGCGAAGACCAGGAGCAGCAGAAGGGCCGGGAGCAGCATCAGCGTGCCCAGCGTGCGGTCCGAGAGGCCCCTGCGGGGCGTGGACGGTCTCACTTCACGGCCCCCTGACCTATGCCGCCGACGAGGAACTTCTGTACGAACACGAAGAGCACCAGCACCGGTGCGACGACGATGAGCGCGGCGGCCATCAGCACGCCCCACGAGTAGACGCTCGTCTGGTCCATGAGCAGGGAGAGGCCGGGGCTGAGCGTCAGCTTCTCCGGGTCGGCCATCAGCGTGGAGGCGAAGAGATACTCGCTCCAGGCCGCGTTGAAGGCGAAGACGGCCGTGGCGACCATCCCCGGCACGGACTGCGGCAGCACGACCCGTACGAAGGCGCCGAAGCGGGTGCAGCCGTCGACCATCGCCGCGTCCTCCAGCTCCACGGTCAGCCCGTGGAAGTACGAGCGCAGCGTCCACAGCGCGAAGGGCAGCAGCGTCGCCGTGTAGATGACGATCAGCGCGGCCAGGTTGTTGGCGAGCCCGAAGCGGGCCACGAGCTGCGAGACCGGCACCAGCACCAGGATCGGCGGCACCAGGTACGCGAAGAGGGACAGCTCCCCGACCCAGCGCAGCCCCGGGATGCGGAACCGTACGAGCGCGTATGCGGCGCAGGTGCCGAGCAGCACCACGAGCACCGTCGAGGACGCCGCCACGATCAGTGAGTTGGTCAGGTACGTGCCGAACTGCGAGATCTCGAAGAGCGTCCGGAAGTTGTCGAGCGTGAGGTCGTGCGGGAGGAAGGTCGGGGGGTAGGCGATGATCTCCTGGTCCGGCTTGAGGGCCGTGAGCACGATCCACAGCAGGGGGAGATCCGCGATCACGACGACCGCGACGAGCGCCGCGTACTGCGCGGCTCGTACGAGCGTCATGCGGCGGGCCTCCACTCCGGGTTGGCCTTCCGCCAGTCGCGGGCCGCGAAGGAGAACTGTTCGACGGCGCGGCGCCACGCCCGTTCCGGGTCGTCGCCGCGCAGCAGGATCGACTGCACCATCGTCGCGTCGGCCGGGGGCGGGGCCCACGCCTTGCCCGCCCAGGGGCAGGGGTTGGAGAGCTTCCCGTCGTACCGCCCGTCGACGACCGAGCCCATGGCCATGTCGGGGCTGAGCGCGTGCGGGACGAGGTCGAGGATCGTACGGACCCAGTCGCCGTGCTTGCGCAGGTACGGGTCCTCCGAGGTGCCGATCTCCGCGCGGAGGCGCGCCTTGACGGACTTCAGCGGCGGGACGAGGTGGCCGGGGACGGTGAGGGAGAACTTCAGCGCGTTCTCGCCGGTGGTCAGCTCCTGGAGGAAGGCGCGGGCCTCGCGTCTGTGGCGGGTGTGCGCGAAGACGCTGTACTGGTTCTTGCCGCCGTATGCCAGCCGTCCCGTGCGGAACGGGCCCGCCGGGACCGGGAGTACGCCCGTGGCCTCGGCGACCTCGGGGTTCTGCGCGGCGAGGTTCACGCCGAGGCGCCCGGCCATGGTGGCGAAGGCGGCCTTGCCCGAGATGTACGTGTTCATGAGGTCGGGGTAGTTGGTGTTGTACGCGCCCTTGCGGCCGTACCGCATGATCGCGACGTGCCGCTTCACCCCGTCGAGCACCTCGTCCTTGCCGAACAGCACCTCGCCGTCGGGCCCGTAGTAGTCCCAGCCCGCCTGGTAGACGTAGGGCGCGAGGAACTGGGTGGTCATCCCCGGGGTGTTGCCCGCGCCGGAGGAGATGCCGTCGACGCCGTCACGGCCGTGCAGTTCGCGGACGGCGCCGAGGAAGGCGCCGTAGCTGCGGGGCGGGTCGATGCCCGCCTTGTCGAGCAGGTCCCTGCGGTAGTAGAGGACGGACGCGTTGGCCTGGAACGGCATCGCGTACTCCTCGCCGCCGTGCGGGACGAGGGTGCCGGGCAGGAAGTCGTCCCGGCCGATCTCCTCGATCATGCCGGTGAGCGGCAGCAGATAGCCCTTCACGGCCCAGTCGAGGATGTTCGCGGCCGGTGGCGCGAAGACGCCGATGTCGGTGCCGGTCTGCATGGCCGACTGGAGGTACTGGAGCTGGTTCTCGTCCGAGTAGAGCGTCATCTTCACGGTGACGCCGGGGTGCTTCCGCTCGAACCTCCTGATCACGGAGCGGTAGAAGGCGAGCGACTTGGGGTCCGACTCGGTCGTGTAGAAGGGCACGACCTTGCCGTCGGAGGCGGATCCGGTGCCGCAGGACGACAGGAGTGCGGCACCGGAAGAGGCGGCGGCCAGCGACAGCAGGCCGCGCCGCGATACGCGGGCGGAGGGCATGACGGTCCAGGGGGAGGGTGCTGCGTGGGCGAGCGGGGAACGGGGGAGGTGCCCCTCAACATCCCGTGCTGGTGGACCGCCGCAGGTCGAGGTACCGGCGCTGGGTGAGACGCAGAGTCGTCGTCACGGCCGCCCCCCTCGGACTCGGATCCTTGTGCGATACAGGTGGCCGGAAAGTTATGCCGTGGGTCCGTCCGCTGTCAAAGTGAAAGCGTCCTCGGGACTGGCCATGTCGAGCAGCAGCATCGCGTCATGGTCGGGGGTGCCGGGCGACGCCTGGTAGGCGACGACGCGCTGGCCGTCCGTCCGGGAGAGGGTCATCACCTCGTACGTGAGCGACATCTCACCGACGTCCGGATGCTGGAACACCTTCAGGCCGCCGCCGCGCGCCGCCACCTCGTACTTGGCCCAGATCCGGGCGAAGTCCGGGCTCTTCATCACCAACTCGCCGACCAGCGCCGCCAGCTCCGGCTGGTCCGGGTCGGCACCGCCGACCGCGCGCAGATGGGCGACGCTGTGATGGGCCATGTCCTCCCAGTTCCGGTAGAGGACGCGGCCTTGGGGGTGCAGGAACATGTACCGCGTGACGTTCCTGCGGTGCGGCGGCCACTCGTCCATGCCGGGCAGCAGGCGGAGCCCGGGGCCGTTCGCGGCCAGCAGGTCGTTGATGCGGCTGACGGCGTACGCCGGGGTGGGGCGCAGCGACTCCAGGAGCTGGACGACGGACGGCCGGACCGTACGGCTGATGGGCACCGGCTCCCGCTCCGTGGCGCACGCGGCGAGAGTGGCCAGCTCGCGCAGCCGCTGGAGCGCGTCGCCGTAGAGCTGGAGGGCACGGCCCAGCGCGGCCACGACGGGCGGGCTGGGGCGGGTCTCGCGGCCCCGCTCCAGCCGCGTGTAGTAGTCGACGCTGACCCCGGCCAGCGTCGCCAGCTCCTCGCGCCGCAGCCCGGGGGTGCGGCGGATGCCGGTGCCGGTGGGAAGGCCGACGTCCCCGGGCCGTACGCGGGCGCGGCGGGCACGCAGGAAACGGCCCAGCTCCGTGCCCTCGCTGCCGCCGCCGTTGGTGCCGCCGCCGTTGGTGCTGGCTTCGGTGCTCATCGGTCCATTGTCCCAGGAGAGGCGGGGGACGGGAGGGCCGTGAGGGGCCCTGTCACACCCTGGCACGGCACTCCCCGGAAGAGCGCGGTCTGCCGCCGGGGCCCGGCCTCGGCGATCGTTCCGGCATGCCCACGAGAACACTTCCCGCCCCTGCGAAACCGTCGACGTCACCCTCGCGAGCCCCGCGAGTCCCGCGCGGGGAGAGGGCGTCGCTGCCCGCGCTGCTCGCCGCGCTGCTGGGCTTCTTCGTCATCACCGTCGACGTCTCCGCCGTCAACATCGCCCTCCCCGCCGTCGGGGACGGGCTGCACGGCGGGATGGCGGGGCTCCAGTGGGTCGTGGACAGCTACACGCTGATGTTCGCCGCGCTGATGCTCTCCGCCGGTTCGCTCTCCGACCGGATCGGCGCCCGGCGCGCGTACGGCTGGGGGCTGGGCCTCTTCACCGCCGCCTCGCTGGCATGCGGGCTCGCGCCGACGATGGGCGCGCTGATCGCGGCCCGCGTGGCGCAGGGCGCGGCGGCGGCCGTGATGCTGCCGACCTCGCTCGCGCTGATCCGCCAGGCCTACGCCGAGGCCGGGGAACGCGCCCGCGCCATCGCACTGTGGACGGCCGCCGGAGCGGTCGCGCTGGCCGCCGGGCCCGCGCTGGGCGGACTCCTGACCTCGGAACTGAGCTGGCGCGCGGTCTTCTTCATCAACCTGCCCGTGGGCCTCCTCGGCCTGGCGCTCCTCGCGCGCGTGACCCGCTCGCCGCGCCGCCCCGCGCCGCTGGACGTACGGGGGCAGCTCGCGGCGGTGGCCGGGCTGGCGGCACTCACGTTCGCGGTGATCGAGGGCGGCCACGGGGGCTTCGCGCGACCGGCCGTGCTGGGCTCGCTCGCGCTGGCGCTCGCCGCGGGCATCGCGTTCGTGGCCGTCGAGGCGCGGGCCGCGGGGCCGATGGTGCCGCTCGCCCTCTTCCGGCGGCGCGCGGTCGCCGTACCGGTGACGATCGGCTTCACGCTCAACGCCGCGTTCTACGGGGCGGTCTTCCTGCTCGGCCTCTACTTCCAGCAGGTGCGCGGGCTTTCGCCGGTCGCGGCCGGTGCGACGTTCGTGCCGATGGCTGCCGCGACGACCGTCACGAACGTGGCCTCACCGCGGCTCGCCGCCCGCTTCGGTGCCCGGGCCGTGATCGTCGCGGGCCTGCTCACCCTCGCGTCCGGCGTCGCGGGCCTGGCGGCGACGGGCCCGGGAACGCCGCCCGTCACGGTCGTCGTCCTGCTGATGGTGCCGGTGGGGGTCGGCGGGGCGCTGGCGATGCCGTCGCTGACGTCGCTCATGCTCGACAGTGTCGCCGCCGAGCGGGCGGGGACGGCTGCCGCCGTCCTCAACACCTCCCGCCAGACCGGCGGCGCGCTCTCCGTCGCCCTCTTCGGCACGCTCGTCGCCCGCAACTTCCCTTCAGGCATGCGCCTGAGCCTCCTCTTGGCCGCCGCCCTGCTCACCACAGCCGCCCTCCTGACGACCACAACCCTCCAGAGCCGCCGGCCGGCGGCGGGGCTCGCCCCTTCTCCCTAGGGGCGCGGGGCTGTGTCTGATTTGCGGCTCCGCCGCGTGGGCGCGCCCGGTCACGACGCCTCGGGGCTTGCCCCTGTTCCCTCAGGGGCGCGGGGCTGTGTTTGATGTGCGGCTCCGCCGCGTGGGCGCGCCCGGTCACGACACCTCGGGGCTTGCCCCTTCTCCCTAGGGGCGCGGGGAACTGCGCGACAAGCCACGACGCGGCGGCAGTCCGCGAAGCACAGCCCGGGGCACCCCGAACCCGGCTCTATCGCCGGAGCACCCGGCGTGGGGGGCTGCGCTTGCCAACCCTGCGCCTTGCGCAGACTTCCCAAGCTCAGAGGGGCGGAGGGAGGAGACGCTCAGGGTTTTTGGGGGTGGAGGGGGATGAAGGCTGAGGTGAAGAGGTAGGAGGGCTCCTCCTCGTTGTCGTAGCCTCCGTCTTGGGCTACCAGGAACTGGAAGCCCCGGGGGAGGGGCCGGCCCAGTCGGCGGTGTTCGGCGCGGAGCTCGTGCTCGACGTGCCCGGCGAGGAGACGGTACGGCACCGTGTCGGAGACCTTCGCGCGGGGCTCGTTCATGAGGGTGACCGTCTGGGACATCAGGTCGAAGAAGCCCTTGTCCTGGCGGCGGGTGGGGAACCACAGGGCCTGCGTCCAGCGCCGCCGCGCCATCGGCATCGCCTCGCGCCACGCCGTCTCGTCGCCGTCCGCGTCGAGCGAGCGGTGGAAGAGGCGGTAGTCCTGCTGGGCCGGATTGGGCGCGAAGAAGCGCCAGTCGGGGATGCCGAGGCCGATCCAGTCCAGGTGCCGGACGCGGTCGAAGTTCGTACGGTCCGGGTGCTGGCTCAGCGCCGTGACCGTGAACCAGGCCGCGAGCGCGGTGGCCGCCGCCACTCCCGCCGGGCCCAACGCGGGGTTGTTCTCAGTGGCCATGCTGTGTCACTCCCTCCACGAACGCCAGCAGCTCCGTCGCCACCCGCTCCGCGCACGCCGGGTGCGCGAGGATGTCCTCGTGTGCCGCGTCCTCGACCGTCGTGTGCGTGGCGCGCGGTGCGGAGGCCGCGAACTCCTTCTGGAGCCGGGCGTGTTCCGCGTCCTTCTCCACCGCGTGCTGCGCGCTGAGCACCAGCACGGGGGAGCCGACCTTGGGCAGCTCACCCTCGTAGCGGTAGAAGTCCTCGCGGGCCGCGAGCCATTCGCGGCGCAGGGCCGCCGCCTGGCCCGGGTCGCGGTAGCCCGCGAGGGCCAGCTTCCGTACGTGCGCGGGCAGCAGCTCCGCCCACTCGGGCGCGATCCGCTGCAGCCCGAGGCCGACGCGGAGCGAGAACTCGGCCTTGGGCAGCTCGCGCGCGAGGGCGAGTTCGCCGGTGCGCTGGCGCTCGGAGGCGAGCAGCTCGCCCGGGTGGCTGGAGTCGACCAGGCACAGGGCCCGGATCCGCTCGCCGCCCAGCCGCGCGGCCGTCCGCCAGACCAGGTGTCCGCCGAGCGAGTGGCCGGCCAGGATCACCGGGCGGTCCGGGGCCACGTGGGCGAGGAGGTCTTCCAGATCGCGTTCGGCCTCGGCCAGCCGGTAGTGGCTCTCGTCGGCGTACGTACTGCGCCCGTACCCGGCGCGGTTGTACGTGATCACCGGGTGCCGGGACGCGACGCGCGCGACGACGCGCTCCCAGTGCTCCATCGTCGCGCCGAGCCCGTTCTCGAAGACGAGGACCGGGCCCATGCCGGAGTCCACGCCCACGCGGCGGAAGGAGAGCTCGTTCCCCGAGGACGCCGTGAACGCCTCCTCGTCCCCGCGCCCCGCCCGTACGACCGCGCGCCGCCGCTGCTTGGAGACGGCCAGCGCGAGCCCCGCCGCCGCGGCCGTACCGGCGCAGAGCGCGGGGAAGAGGTCGTCGCGCCGTTCCGTACGGCCGTCCGGCAGCGGCTTCTCGCGCGCGCCCGTCACGTACAGCACGGCCGGATGCATCGCGCCGAACGCGCTGAGGAAACGGCCGAGCGCCATCAGCCGCGCGTTGGCGAGGTGGAAGGCGTCGGCGGCGGCCACGTACGGCTTGGCGAGCCGCCCGCCGAAGAGGAAGACTGCCGGGTACGTGCACTCCATGACGAGTGTGGCCAGTCCGAGGGCCCGCGCGACGCGGGGGTGGCGGCGGAGCAGGCGCCAGGTGCGCTCGTCGCCGTACGTCACCGTGCGCATGATGCCTTGGAGCGCGTCGCCGTCGCGCCACAGGGGCCCTGCCAGCTTGACGTAACCGGACGCCGCGTAGTTGAGGACCGACTGCAGCGCGACGAACCAGAGGCAGGCGTCGGCCAGGCGCGGGTTGCGGCCTGTACGGGCGAGCGTCGCGGAGGTCTGGACGAGCCAGGAGACCTGGTCGGCGCCGTCGGTGCCGAAGTGGTGGCGGGGGTGGAGGACGAGGTCGATCCCGGAGAGCGCCGCGTTCGCGGCCAGCCGCGTGCGCCGCGAGGTCGGCGCGAGGAGCGAGAGGGCGGCGCCGACGGCCACGACGTGCAGGGCCCGCGTCACGGCGGGGCGGGAGACGGCGTCGAGCACGGCACGGGTGGGCTTCGAGCGGGCCGCGTAGCTGTCGCGGACGACGGACCAGTCGTTGAGGCCGCCGGGGCGCCGGTGCCGCTCCGTCGCCAGATACTCCAGGCTCGCCACCAGATGCGTGGCGGCGCTGAGCCTTTCCATCGACGTGAGGGCCTTTTCCCTGCCGAGCGAGGAGGGGGAGAAGAAGGAACGCAACACCGAGCGTATGCGGGGCTTGCGGGGCATGGGGGGAATGCCTTTCGGGAAAGGGCGCGGGCGGGAGAACAACACCGGCAAGAGTTGGGTTTCCCGCCCGCGCCCTGCTAAAGGACTACGCGAGGCTCAGCGGTTCTCAGTCGTTCGCGTAGTTGTACGCGCTCACGCCCGCGCCCGCCGCGCCGAGCGTGGCCAGGGCCACGAACGCCGGGGTCGAGGCGATCGGCGTACCGGTGAGGGCGAATTCCGCCTCGGCGTGCTCGGTCAGGTCGCCGAAACGGGCGGAGGAAACCTCGTTGATGTGTTCCAGGGTCTTGTTCGCCATGAACTCTTTCCCTTTCTACCATCCGTTGAACGGGCGCTTGTCGCCCGCTCTTCTGGCACACGTCCGTCCGCCCCCGGAAGGTGAGTTCCGTGGTCGCCGGGCGTGAATCTGTGGAATTACCTCGCGGGGCCGGAGCCGGGGCCCGAGTCGTCCTCCGTGGTGTCACGGCGGGGGAGCAGGAGCAGGCAGAGCGCCAGCGTCGCCAGCACGGCCCCCGTCACCGCGAGCACGGTGCGCCGGACGTGCCGGGTGCCCCAGCGCCGCGCCGCGGGCGGCGCGCCCGGCGGCAGGGACTGCGGGGTGATCAGATCGGCGCGCGCGTCGAGCGCGGCCCGCAGCCGCTCCTCCACCCCGGGCCGCCGCGTCACGGCCCGTCCTCCAGCAGCCTCTCCAGGGCGTCCAGCGCGCGGCTCGCCGTGGATTTCACGGTGCCGCGCGACAGGCCCAGGGCCTCCGCTATCTGCGCCTCGGTCATGTCGGACCAGTAGCGCAGGACCAGTACCTCACGCTGCCGCCAGGTGAGCTTCATCAGCGCGTCCAGCACCTGCCGGTGCTCCTCGGCGAGCAGCAGCCGCTCGTCGACGGGCGCGCCGTAACCCTCGTGGGGCGGGATGTAGGCGCGCGCCGTACGGCGCCGCCGCAGCACCGAGCGCGCCGCGTTGACGACGGCGGTGTGCAGGTACGAGGCGGCGTCCTGGAGGTCGTCCAGCGCCGCGCCGTGCCGTCGGCAGACCGCCGCGAAGGCGTCCTGCACGACGTCCTCCGCGGTGTGCCGGTCGTCGACGAGGAAGACCGCGAGCCGCACCATGTCCAGCCGCCGCGCCTCGTACAGATCGGCCAGGCTCTGCCGTCCGCCGTCCCGTCCCGCCGCGCGTTCGGCACGCCGTGACTCCCGTACGGGCGGCGGTGCGGCGGGACGCGGGCGGGGGCGCCGGAGGAGCCGGAACGGCCGGGAGATGACCCGCGGGGTGTCCGCCGCCGTCAGGGGCATCACCGCGGCGTGCGGTGCTGCTCCCAGCATGACGTATGTGGGCTGCATCTCCCTCGTCCACCTCATCCGACATCGCTCGCCGTTGTCGCCCGCCTACACCCCACAAGACGTGCGGCCCCGGCGGGGGTTGCGGGTCAGGTGAAGAAAGTTTCCTAACACCTGTCCGAGGGGGCGCCGGTTAGCATCCGGGCATGAGCATTCACGAGGTAGAGATCGCGTCCCTGACCGGCGGCCCCGCGCGGCTCGCACAGTACGAGGGCAAGGCCGTCCTGGTCGTCAACGTCGCCTCCCGCTGCGGGCTCACCCCGCAGTACGCGGGCCTGGAGAAGCTGCACGAGCGGTTCGCGGACCGGGGCTTCACCGTCCTCGGCGTCCCCTGCAACCAGTTCATGGGCCAGGAGCCCGGCACGTCCGAGGAGATCGCCGAATTCTGCTCGGCGACGTACGGGGTGACGTTCCCGATGACCGAGAAGGTGGAGGTCAACGGGGAGGGACGGCACGCACTGTACGAGGAGCTGACGGGGACGGCGGACGCGGAGGGCCACAGCGGGGACATCCGGTGGAACTTCGAGAAGTTCGTCGTGGACGGCCAGGGCAATCCGGTCGCCCGGTTCGCCCCGCAGACCGAGCCGGACGCTCCGGAGGTCGTCGCGGCGATCGAGGGCGCGCTGCCCCGCTGATCCCCGGGCCGCCGACCACCGGCGGCGTACACAGTTGTACGTTGCACCTATGACCCGTACCGCGCCCTGGGCCGTGCCCACCCCCGCTCTGGCCCGGCGGCAGCCGGTCCGCTTCTGCTTCGAGGTGCTGCGCGGCATCGCGCAGGTCGACTTCATGCCGAACGCGGCGTGCGGCGCGTTCTTCGTCGCGGCCCTCTTCGCCTCCGGCTGGCAGTACGGGCTCTACGGGATCGTGGGGACGGCCGTCGGCACGGCCGTGGCCCACGGGCTCGGCGTCGACCGCGAGCGGATCGGCGCGGGCCTGGAGGGCTTCAACGGCTGCCTGGTCGCCGTCGCCTTCGCCGTCTTCCTCGGCCCGGGGCACGCCTCGACCTGGGCCATGGCGCTCGGCGGCGCCGTGGTCGCCGCCGTCGTCACCGGGGCGCTCGTCAATCTCCTCAAGCCCTGGGACCTGCCGACGTTCACGCTGCCGTTCTGTCTGATCGCGAGCGTCGTCACCATCGCGGCGCCCGGCTTCCAGCGGATCTGGCACGAGGGCTCCTCGCTCTCCGCGCTGCCCCGCACCGCGCACGGCGACGCCGCGCTGAACTGGGGCGACCTCGCGCACGCCTTCTTCGCCAACGTCGGCCAGATCTTCCTGATGCCGCAGTGGTACGTGGGCGTGATCTTCCTGATCGGGATCTTCGTCGCCGACCTGCACGCCGGGTTCACCGCCTGCCTCGGCAGCGCCGTCGGCACCGCCACCGCCTGGGCGCTGGGCGCCCCGGCCACCGGCGTCGTCGAGGGGCTGCTCGGCTACAACGCGGTGCTCGTCGCCATGGCGCTCGGCAGCGTCTTCCTCGCCCGCGGGCCCTGGACGCTGGTCTACGCGGCCGTCGGAGCCGTCGCCTCGACCGTACTGACCGTCGCCGTCACCTCGTTCTTCTCGCCCTTCGGGGGCCACACGCTCACCTGGCCGTACATCCTCACCACGCTCGTCTTCCTCGTCGCCGTGCCCTCCTTCCCCCGGCTGCGCGGTTTGGCGGCGGTTTAGCGGGACACGGCACGCTGCCGCTGCGCGCGCGACGGCAAGGGACGCGTACGCCGGACGAGGACGAGCGGAGCGCCATGACTCGATATCTGCCCTGGAAGAGCGGCGAGGCGCCGGAGCCGGGCGTGCCCCGGCTGCTGTGCTTCCCGTACGCGGGCGGCGGCGCCTCCGCGTACGGCCGCTGGCAGCGCGAACTCGACGCGCACGGAGCCGGGGTACGGGTCGTGCCCGTCCAGCTCCCCGGCCGGGAGGGGCGGATGACGGAGCCCCGGTTCACCGACCTCGACGAGCTGGTCGACGACATGAGCGACCAGCTGGAGGAGGAGCTGGAGCAGCCGCACGTGCTCTACGGGCACAGCATGGGCGCCCTCATCGCCTACGCCCTCGCCCAGCGGCGGCAGCGCGAGGGCACGCTGATGCCCCGCGCGCTGGTCCTCAGCGCCTACCGCGCGCCGCACCTGCCGCCGCCCCGTATCGCCGCGCCCGGCGCCAGCGACGAGGAGCTCGTCGCCAGCCTCGCGCAGCTCGGCGGCATCCCGGCGCCGCTGCTCAAGCACCCGGACTTCCTCTCCGCGCTGATGCCCGTCGCCCGCGACGACCTGCGGCTGTGCAACGGCTACGCCTCCGTCCTCTACGACGAGCCCCTCCGCGTCCCCATGCACCTCTTCGCGGGCGAGGAGGACAAGCTGGTGACGGTGCCCGAGGTGCTGGCCTGGCGCCGGTACGCGGCACGCGGCTGCGAGGTCCGCACCCTGCCGGGCGACCACTTCTTCATCCGTTCCGCCGAGGAGGACTTCCTCGGCGAACTCGGCTCGCTGCTGCGGCAGTACGCCTACGAGCCGGTGCTCGCGGGCGTAGGAGTCTGAGCCGACCGCGACCGACGAAAGGACGCACGCGCATGGTGCGAGCGGAGTCGTGCACGTTCACCGACCGGTTACGGGCGCGCGTGGACGCGCGCGGCGACGCCGAGGCGTACGTCTTCCTGCGGGACCAGGGAGCGGCCGGGCTCGCCCCCGAACATCTCACCTACGCCGCGCTCGACGAGCAGGCCAGGGACATCGCCTCGCTGCTCCGGGCCCGTGGCCTCGCCGCCCGGCAGGTGCTGCTCCTCTACCCCTCCGGGCTGCCCTTCGTCGCGGCCTTCGCCGGCTGCCAGTACGCGGGTGCCGTCGCGGTGCCCGCGCCGCTGCCCGCCGGGCGGGGCCAGCACTTCCAGCGGCTCTCGCGCATCGCCGCCGACGCCGAGGTCGGCCTCGTCCTCACGACCTCCGCGCACGCGGCCCTCGTGGAGAGCTGGCTCGCGGAGGCGGAGGGGCTCGACGGGCTCACGTACGTCGTGACGGACGAGGGGCCCGTCGGCGACGCGGCGTCCTGGCGCGCGCCGGAGCTCACGCCCGACGCGCTCTCGTTCCTCCAGTACACCTCGGGATCGACCAGCGAGCCCAAGGGCGTGATGGTCTCGCACGCCAACCTCGTCGCCCAGGGCGACGCGCTGGCCCGCTCGATGGGCTCCGACGCGGACTCCGTCTTCGGCAGCTGGCTGCCGATGTACCACGACATGGGGCTCATCGGGCACGTCCTCCAGCCCCTCCAACTCGGCGCGCGCGCCGCGCTGATGGCCCCCGGCACCTTCCTCAGCCGCCCCGTGCGCTGGCTGGAGATGGTCACCGAGCACCGCGTCACGGACGGGGGAGCGCCCAACTTCGCGTACGACGCCTGCCTGCGCCGCATCCGCGACGAGGAGCTGGCCGGGCTCGACCTGTCGACCTGGCGCGCGGCGTGCAACGGCGCCGAGCCCGTGCGCGCCGACACCGTCACCGCCTTCGTCGCCCGCTTCGGGCCCGTCGGCTTCCGCCCCGAGACGTTCTTCCCCTGCTACGGCATGGCCGAGGCCACGCTGCTGGTCTCCGGCACGCCGAGGGAGAGCGCGTCCGTGATCCGTACGGTGGACGCGAGGTCTCTGGAGCGAGGCTCGCTCGCTGCCCCCTCCTCCGGGGCCGCCACGCGTGAGCTGGTGAGCAGCGGCATCGTGCGTGCCCAGGACTTCGAGGTGCGCGTGGTGGACCCCGAGAGCCGCAGGCCGCTGGCCGACGGCAGGGTCGGCGAGATCTGGCTCGCCGGGACCAGCGTCTGCCGGGGCTACTGGGCGCGGGCGGAGCAGAGCGCGGAGGTCTTCGGGGCGAGCCTGGAAGGCACGGGCGCGGACCGTCTCTGGTTGCGCAGCGGAGACCTGGGCGCTTACGTGGACGGCGAACTCTTCGTCACCGGGCGGCTGAAGGAGATGATCCTCATCAACGGCCGCAACGTCTATCCGCACGACGTGGAGGCCGTGGCCCGCGAGGTGGACGCCTCCCTGTGCACGGGGGCGGCGTTCTCCGTGCCCGGCGCGGACGGGCGTGAACGGCTCGTTCTGGTCCAGGAGATCAAGGGCTCGGCCGCCGATCTCGATCGTGCGGCGCTTGTCCGGCGCCTCCAGAAGGCGGTCAACGGCGAGTTCGGCGTGCCCCTCGGTCTTGTCGCCCTGGTCCGTCCGGGCACGGTCCGTCGCACCACCAGCGGCAAAATCCAACGCCGCCTCATGAGGACCCTCTACGAAGAAGGCTCCCTCCCCCTCCTCCCCGGCACCCTGCCGGCCCCGTCTCCCAGCGATTAGGGCGCGACCGTTCACGACACGTCGGGGCTTGCCCCTGTTCCCTCAGGGGCGCGGGGCTGTGTTTTTTTGCGGCTCCGCCGCGGGGCGCGACCGGTCACAACGCATCGGGGCTTGCCCGATTAGGGGCGCGGGGAACTGCGCGCCAAGCCACGACGCACTCGCAGCCCGCGATGCACAGCCCGGGGCACCCCGAACCCGGCTCTTTCACCGGGGCACCCGGCGTGGGGGCTGCGCTTGCCAACCCTGCGCCTTGCGCAGACTTCCCAAGCTTCGCAGGGCCGGAGGGAGGAGCGCAGGCCTGCCAAGCGCTGTGGGGTGGAGGGCGAAGCAGGACGTGGCCCGGTAGGGGCGCGGGGAACTGCGCGATCAGGCACGACGCGGGGGCGGCCCGCGAAGCACAGCCCGGGGCACCCCGGGCGCGGCTCTTGTGCGCGGGGCACCCGGCATGGGGCCAAGCGCATGGGTGGCGTCAATGGGAGAGGAGCCAGGCTATGCGGTCGTAGGCGGCTATCTGGTAGGCGATCATGACGATCAGGGACCATTTGGCGACCCGCCTGATCTGCATATGGTAAAGCGTGGCCACCGCCCCGAAGAGGACCGCCAGTTCGAGCAGGAGGCGTAAGGGGCCCGGCGTCTCGTAGTCCGTCTCGCCGGAGCGGGACTCGTCGCCGGAGACGGCGAAAGAGCCCCAGGCCCAGCCGACCGCGACCGGCAGCGCGATGGCGGCAAGGAGGCGGGCCGGCCACGGCCCCGGCGTCTTGCGCCAGCCCCAGAGGGCGAAGCAGCCCAGGGCGAAGAGTTCCAGGAGGAAGCGGATTCCTAAGAGGACCGGATTGTTGGCCAGGGCCAGTTGGATCATGACGGGCTTGCCTCCGTAGTGGTCTTGAGCGCGGTCAGCCAGGACTCCAGGACCCGCTGGAGCTTCTCGCTGCCGAAGTACAGGGCCACGAACGGGCCCCCGATGGACTCCTCGGACTCGACTTCCGTGCCTCCACCGGATTCCTGGAGGCGGAAGCGGTGCACTGCCCTCGTCCCCGCCAGCAGGCCCGTCCAGCACAGCTCGCGGCCCGGGTCGACCACGGCGAGCGTCGAACGGATGCGGGTGCCGTTCAGTTTCCAGCGGAACGCGGCGTCCGGGGCGACCCCGGAGGGCCCCAGGCGTACGTAGGCGACGCCCGGCACCCACTCCGGCCAGCGCGGCAGAGCGGAGAGGCGGGCCCAGACCGCTTCCGGGGGCGCGGCCACGTGGATGCCGCTGACCGCGCGCACGGGGGCCGAGGTGTCGATGACGCCCCGCTTCGCGTACCGCTCGTGCAGCGTCTCGTGGGACGGGCCCCGGTAGAGGGCCCGGCTCAGGAGCGAGGGCTCGGACATGGCGTACCGCCTCACCTCGTGGATGCCCAATTCTCCGAGTCTTCTACGGGAGGGCTAGAGCCCTGGTGGAGCGCGGGCGGGAACGGTTCACGCCGGGGACCGGGGAGGAGCAGGGCCGCGGCTGCCGCGCCCGCCAGGACCAGCGCGGCGGCGACCGCGAAGCCCGCCGAGGCCGCCTGCTCGAAGGCGTCGCGCGCCCCCGGCGTGCGGGGCGGGTGCATGCTCTCCGCCGTGCCGTGGGTGTAGCGGCGGGCCAGCACGGTGCCGACGACGGCGACGCCCAGCGCGTTGCCCAGCTCCTGCATCGTGTCGTTGAGCGCCGCCGCGTTGCCCGAACGGTCCGGCGGCACCAGCAGCATCACCGTGTCCGTCGCCGGGGTCAGGGCGAGGCCGACGCCCACCCCGCAGAGTGCGAGCCCGCACAGCAGCACCGGGTAGCCCGAGGCCGAGCGGGTCAGGACGAGGATGCCCGCCGCCGCGCAGGCCAGGCCCGCCGCGACGCCGCCGCGCGGCCCCGTGCGGCGGGCCAGCGCGGGGGAGAAGGCGGAGCCCGCGCCGACCGCCACCGCGAGCGGCGCCAGGGCGAGGCCCGCCTTCAGCGCGCCGTAGCCCATGGCGAACTGCATCTGCTGCGTGAGCACGAACAGCGTGCCCGCCAGCCCCAGGAACAGCAGCATGTTGCCCGTACTCGCGCCCAGGAACGCGGACTTGCGCAGCAGCGCGAAGTCGACCATCGGCGCCGGGTGCCGCCGCTCCCAGGCCACGAAACCGGCGCCGCCGCCAGCCGCCACGGCGAACGCGCCCAGCACCGGGCCGGACGTCCAGCCGCTGCCCGAGGCGTGGATGACGCCGTAGACGAGGCCGACCATCGTCGCCGAGCCCAGCAGCGCGCCCACCGGGTCGGCCGGGCGCGGGACCTTCGCGGCCGACTCCGGCAGCAGCGCGGCCCCCGCGACCAGTACGACGGCCACCGGCAGCAGATTGACGAGGAAGACCGAGCCCCACCAGAAGTGGTTGACCAGCACCCCGCCCAGCACCGGGCCCGCGGCGACGCCGAGCGCCGAGGCGCTGCCCCAGACGGCGATGGCCCGGGGCCGTTCGCGCGCGGGGAAGACGTCGACCAGGATCGAGAGCGTGCCCGGCATCACGCATGCCGCCGCCGCGCCCATCAGGCCGCGCGCCAGCGTCAGCTGGGTCGCGCCCTCGGCGGTGACCGCCACCAGTGAGCCCAGCCCGAAGACCACCGTGCCCAGCAGCGTCGCGCGCTTGCGCCCGTAGCGGTCCGAGAGCGTCCCGGCGGTCAGCAGGCACGCGGCGAAGACCAGCGCGTAGCCGTCCACGATCCACTGGGTCCTGGTGATGCCGGTGTCCAGGTCCCGCATGATGCGCGGGATGGCCACGTTCAGCAGGCCGTTGTTGAGGATGATCATGAACAGGGCGAGCGAGAGCACCGCCAGCACCCACCACCGCCGGGGGTGGCCCACGTCCGCTTCCAGTTCCGCATCCGGTGTCCGCATGCCGCGATGCTCGGAGCCACGGCTTTAGCCAAGCCAAAGCCCCCGCGCCGACGCTGCCAGTCGGCAGACCCGGCGACGAGGGAGGAACATGCGCTGGCAAGGCGTTCACGTGGCGGGGACCGGCGTCTGGCTGCCCGGACCCGTCACCGCGTGGTCCGCCGTGGAGGCGGGCGACTACGACCCCGAACAGCACGCGGCCGACGAACTGATCGCCGTCCGGGTGGCGTCGGACGACGTCGCGCCGCCCGACATGGCCGTGCACGCGGCCGTCGCCGCGGTCAAGCGCGCCGAGTCCGCGGGCCTCGACCCCGAGGGCGTGGGCCTGCTGCTGCACACCAGCATCTGGTTCCAGGGCGTGGAGATGTGGCCCGCGGCCTCCTACGTCGCCGGGCACGCGCTCGGCAGCTCCGTGCCCGCGCTCGGCGTGCGCCAGGAGTGCAACGCGGGCGTCGGCGCGCTGGAGATCGCGGCGGGACAGCTCGCCGCGGGACTCGCGGGCGAGGCGGCCATGGTGACCACGGCCGACCGCTTCGGCGAGCCCATGATCCGCCGCTGGAGCAGCGAGCCCGGCTTCGTCTACGGCGACGGCGGCACCGCCGTCCTGCTCTCCCGGCGCTCCGGCTTCGCCACGCTGCTGTCCACGGCGACCGGCGTGGACAACACCCTGGAGGCCGTGATGCGCGGCTCCGGCTTCCGGCCGGTGCCCACCCGCGAACCCCTCGACCTCAACGGGCGCGTGGCGCACTACATGAAGCACCACGGCGGCATGCGCCGCGCGAGCACGCGCGTCGCGGGCATCGTGCGCGAGACCGTCGGCACAGCCCTCGCCGACGCGGGCGTCGCGCTCGACGAGATCACCCGCATCGTGGTCCCCGCCAGCGGCCGCAGCCGCATGGACTGGCAGGCCCAGCAGGTGCTCGACATCCCGCTGGAGCGCTCCTCCTGGGAGTTCGCGCGGCAGGTCGGACACCTCGGCGCCGGCGACCAGTTCGCCGGGCTCAACCACCTCGTGGAGCACCGCCACCTGCGCGCCGGGGACACGGTGCTGCTCGTCGGCGGCGGCTCCGGATTCAGCTGCACCTGCGCCGTGCTGCGCATCGATGACGAACCCGACTGGACGCCCGTCGGGATCGGGGAGGTCAGGCAGTGACCATCGCATTCGTCGCCGAGAACACCGGCGCACGGGAGAACGGCCACCCCGAGGGGAGCCCCGCCGCCGTGGCCACGGCCGTCGCCGCGCCCCGCGTCGAGAACGCCGCCGAGGTCTTCCTCGGCCGCGCCGCCGCCCTCCACCCCTCAGCGCCCGCCGCCCGCGACCGCGCGGGCGAGTGGACGTACGCGACGCTCGACGCCGCGTCCCGCACCTTCGCGCTCCGCCTCGCCGAGTACGGCGTGCGCCCCGGCGACCGGGTGCTGGCGCGGACCGGCAGCGTCCGCGAGTTCCTCGCCGCGCTCTACGGCACCTGGCGGCACGGCGCGGTCTTCGTGCCCGTCAGCCCCGCCATGAAGACCTTCCACCTGCGGGCCGTCCTGGAGGACGCCGCGCCCGCGCTCGTCCTCACCACGCCCGAGGAGCGCGAGGGCGTGGACGAGCTGCGCTGGCCGGAGAGCTGCCGCGCCGCCGTGCTGGACGAGATCGACCTCACCTGGCCGGGCCCCGAGGACCCGCCCGAGGACCCGGCGCCGCCCGTGCCCGCCGACCGGCTGGCGCTGCTCATCTACACCTCCGGCTCGACCTCCGCGCCCAAGGCCGTGGCCTGCCCGCACGCGCCGGTCGCCTTCGCGGCCCGCGCCATCGCGGCCCGGCTCGGCTACCGCCAGGACGACGTCGTCCTCACCGCCGTCCCGCTCTCCTTCGACTACGGCCTCTACCAGGCGCTGCTGTGCGCCCTGTCCGGAGCCGAACTGCTGCTCTCCGACGCCGACAGCCACGCGCGGCTGCTCGGCTACGCGAGGGAGAACGGCGCCACCGTCGTGCCCGTCGTCCCCTCGCTCGGCGAGCTGCTCGTCAAGCTCACCGCCCGCGACCGGCGGCGCACCCGCATCCGCCTCTTCACCAACACGGGCGCCGCGCTGGGCGCCCCGCTGATCGCCTCCCTGCGCGAGGCGTTCCCCGGCGCCCGTGTGGCCCCCATGTTCGGCACCACCGAGTGCAAGCGCATCACCATCCTGGAGCCCGACGGCGACATCGGCCGCCCCGGCTCGGTGGGCCCCGCGCTGCCCGGCACGGAGGTGCTGATCCTCGACGACGAGGGCGGACGGCTCTCCCCGTACGAGATCGGCGAGATCGCCGCGCGCGGCCCGCACGTCATGGCCGGGTACTGGCGCGCCCCCGAGGCCACAGCCCAGCGCTTCCGCCCGGGGGCCGACGGCCAGGTCGTGCTGCACACCGGCGACTACGGCTGGCTGGACGAGGACGGCCACCTCTACTTCCAGGGCCGCCGCGACGACCTGTTCAAACGGCGCGGCCTGCGGATGAGCGCCATCGAGATCGAGGCGGCGACGCTCGACATCGACGGCGTGCGCGCCGCCTCGCTCCTCGTACCCGAGGAGGGCCGCGACATGGTCCTGTTCACGGTCGGCGAGCTGACCGGCGAACAGGTGCGGGCACGGCTCGCCGAACGGCTGGAGGACGCGAAGGTCCCCGACGACTGCCACGTCCTCGACGCGCTGCCGCTGACCCCCAACGGCAAGACCGACCGCAAGCGGCTCAAGGCGCTGCTGAAGGAGTGGGAGGAAGCGGATGCCTGACACCGCCCCGCCGGAGTGGGACGAGGAGCTGCTCGCCGAGTACGGCAGCCCGCTCTACGTCTACGACCTGCCCGCCGTCCGTACGGCCTGCCGCGAGCTGCGCGCCTCCCTGCCCGAACCCGCGCGCCTCTACTACTCGCTCAAGGCCAACCCGCACCCCGCGCTCGTCGCCGCGCTCCGTGCGGAGGGCGCCCGCGCCGAGATCACCTCGCGCGGCGAACTGGCCTCGGCCCTGAGCGCGGGCTGCCCGCCCTCCGAACTCCTCTACTCGGGCCCCGGGAAGACCCCCGGCGAACTCGACGAGGCGATACGCGCCGGAGTCCGCTCCTTCTCCGCCGAATCGGCGGGCGACCTGGCGCGCATCGGCGCCGCCGCGGCGGGCGAGGGCGCCGAGGCCCGGTGCGTGCTGCGCGTCAACGCGGCCGGAGCGCCGGGCGGCGCGGGCCTGCGCATGACGGGCAGCTCCTCGCAGTTCGGCTTCGACGAGGACGTCCTGCTGGACGCCGCGGAACGCGGCCTCCTCACCCCGCCCGGCACGCGCGTCGTCGGCCTGCACTTCTTCCCGCTCACGAACGCGCGGGACGAGGCGGGCCTCGCGGCGGAGCTGGTCCAGAGCGTCCACACGGCAGCCCAGCTCCGCGACCGCCTCGGCCTCGACCTCCAACTGGTCGACCTGGGCGGCGGATTCGCCGCGCCCTACGCCGTGCCGGGGGAGCGCCCCGTCTACGGCGGCCTGCGCGCGGTCGTCTGCGCGGCCCTGGACGAATGGCTCCCGGGCTGGCGCGACGGCACCCCCGTCGTCGCCTTCGAGTCCGGCCGCCACCTGGTGGGCGGCGCCGGGCGGCTGCTGTGCACCGTGACGGACGTCAAGCGCAGCCGCGGCGCGGACTTCGCGGTGCTCGACGCCGGGATCAACCACCTCGGCGGCCTCTCGGGCCTGGGCCGCCTCCTCCCGATGTCGGCCCGCCCGTTGCGCCCGGCGGGCGCGGAGGCCACCCAGCGCATCACCCTCGCAGGCCCCCTGTGCACCCCGGCGGACCTGCTGGGCCGCCAGGTCGAGATCCCGGGCGGGCTGCGCCCCGGCATGGTCCTGGCCTTCCCCAACGTCGGCGCGTACGGCCTGTCGGCCAGCCTGCTCGGCTTCCTGGGCCACCCGGCTCCGGCGGAGGTCGTCACGGACGTCACGGACGGCGAACGCGGCGTGGTCTCGGCGACCCGCCTCACCCTGGAACGGTCCGAGATCCGAACGAAGGAGCGAGTACGCGCATGAGTGAGCAGCAGTGGGATGAGCGCTTCGTGGAGGTGCTGGTGGGGGCGTTGCCCCGGCTGGCGGAAAAGGGCGAGTTCGGGCCCGACACGCGCCTCAAGGCGGCGGGCCTCGATTCGCTGGCCATGGTCGAACTCCTGGTCCGCGTCGAGACGGCCTACGACATCGTCGTCCCCGACAACGAACTGGCCCCCGACGTCTTCGAAACCCCCGCCAAGCTTTGGTCCCTGATCGCCGGTCTACGCACCCGGCAACTCGCCCCGGACTCCTAGAGGCGCCAACACGCCGAGCCCCCTCACACCAGGGCTTGCCCCTGTTCCCTCAGGGGCGCGGGGCTGTGTCTGTTTTGCGGCTCCGCCGCGGGGCGCGACCGGTCCAAGACTTTTGGGCTTGCCCACTCAGGGGCGCGGGGAACTGCGCGCCAAGCCCCGACGCGGGCGCGGCCCGCGAAGCACAGCCCGGGGCTCCCCGAACCCGGCTCTTGTACGCGGGGCACCCGGCGTGGGGGGCTGCGCTTGCCAACCCTGCGCCTTGCGCAGACTTCCCAAGCACAGCGGAGGGAGAAGCGCAGACCTGCCAAGCACAGTGGAGGGAGAAGCGCAGACCTGCCAAGCACAGGGGGGTGGAGGGAGAAACAGGGGCAGGGTCAGACGTTGTCGCTTACTGAGCCTAGGCTCGTGCCGGAGAGTTTGCGGTGGAGGGCAACGGCCTGACCCTCTGTCAGCGAGGCCACATGGTCCGCGGCGGCACGGAGAGGGTCGGCATGGAGCGCCAGCTCTTCCGCGCGCTCGTGCGGAAGGAGCTGCGGGGACTCATGCGTCCAGCGGAGAAGTTCGCTGACGATGCGCCGTTTCCCGTGCTGCTGCGTGGCGAGCGCGGGGCGGTCGATGACGTAGCACCACACCAGCTCCTTCAGCAGCTCGCACGCCGCACGGTGCCCGTCCGGGACGACCAGGCGGGCGCCGTAACGGATGGGGGCCCGCCCCGTGACCTCCAGGCCGATGCCGCGCGTGAAGTACGCGATGAGGTCGGCGGTGCGCCGGTTGACCGCGACAGCGTCCTCGTGGGCGCCGCCGTACGGCGCGTGGACCGCGAGCCGCTTGCCGATGTCGGCCAGCAGGGCCAGGGCCCCCGCACGGTCGAAGTCCGATCCCTCGGCGCGCCGCTTGGCCTCGACGTAGTCGACGAAGCGCCGCGTCTCCCGTTCCGTCTCGGCGCCGCCGTCGCCGTCGGCGGGGAAGAGCGCGGCCAGCGGGATGAGGCCCGTGCGGTAGAAGTCCTCCACGTCGTGGCAGGCGTAGGTGACGTCGTCGGCCCAGTCCATGATCTGTTCCTCGACGGGCACGGCGAAGTCCTCGCGCCCCTCGCGGATCCAGGCGAAGGCCTCCCGGTCGGCGACGTACACCCCCCACTTGCGGTGCCGCGCCGGGCCCTGGTCGCGCGGGGCCCGTTCCCAGGGGTATTTCACGGAGGCGTCCAGGCAGGCCCGGGTCAGGTGCAGCCCCCGGTGCCCGGGGTACTTGTGCGCGGCGAGGAAGGTGAGGACGCGCAGCGTCTGCGCGTTGCCCTCGAAGCTGTCCAGCACGCCGCCGGAGAAGCGGAGTTCGTCCATGGTCGCGCGCAGCGCGGTCTCCCCGGCGTGGCCGAAGGGCGGGTGCCCGATGTCGTGCGCCATGCAGGCCGCCTCGACGAGCGCCGGGTTCGGGCCCCCGTAGCGCCGCTCCAGCCGCTCCGCCATGCGCCGCCCGAGCTGTGCGACCTTCATCGAGTGGGTGAGCCGGGTGTGGTAAGCGCCGAGCTCGGCGCTGGCCACCACCTGGCTCTTTCCGGCCAGTGCCCGCCACTGGGTGGAGTACAGGATCCGGTCGACGTCGTGCTCGAAGGCCGAACGCTGTCCGTCGTCGGCCGCCCGCAGCCGCCGCGCGTGCTGTTCCAGGTCCTCGTCGCTGTATTCCGCAGGTCTCATGCACGGATGCTACGCGCGTAGCGGCACGGCCGCACGGGTGGCGGCCCCAGGCCTCGCACAACCGGCGCTACAGGCCCGGCGCCCAGCATCGGTGCGTCGGAAAACCAGCCCTAGGGAGTGGACGTGGACGTGCGGGACGAACGGGCGGAAGCCCTGCGGACTCTGCTCATCGACCTGGTCACGGTCGTGCGGCCGGAGGCGGCGGCGATGACGGTCACCGACGAGTGCACGCTCACCGGCGACATCGCCCTGGACTCCGTCCAGCTCGCGGAGTTCTTCGACCGGATCCGGGCGGAGATCGGCGATGTGGACTTCACGTTCTGGATGAGCGGCGCGACCCAGGCCGACGGCGACACGCTCGGCAGCCTGATCCAGTACCTGGTGACCGTGGCTCCCGACGAGCAGTCGGTCGCCGAGTCCGTACGCGAGGGGGTCCGATGACCACCGCCACCACTGCCGACACGCGGTACGTCGATCTGGCGCGGCAGCTCGCCGAGACCTTCGCCGAGCGGGCCGCGGCCCACGACCGCGACGGCTCCTTCCCGCACGAGAACATCACCGACCTCGTCGAGTCCGGCTACACGGCCATGACCGTGCCCGCCGCGTACGGGGGCGGCGGCGCGAGCCTCGAAGAGCTGTGCCGCGCGCAGGAGATCCTCGCGGGCGCCTGCTCCAACACCGCGTTCGCGGTCAACATGCATGTGCACGGCATCGCCATGATCGCCGGCATCAGCAGCGACAGCGCCGGATGGGCGTACGAGGCGATCGTGCGGGACGGCGCCGTCATCGCGGGCGGCTTCAGCGAGCCCGGCGTCGGCGGCAACTGGTGGCATCCGACCACCAAGGCGCGGCCCGTCGAGGGCGGCTACGTGCTCAACGGGCGCAAGGGCTTCTTCACCGGGTTCCCCGCCGCCGACCTGCTCTTCCTCTCCGCTGCGCTGACCGACGACCGGGGGCTGCCGCAGCCCGCCGGGTTCCTGGTGCCCAAGCCGGAGTCCGGCGTGACCGTGACCGCGCCGTGGGACGCGGCGGGCATGCGGGCCACCGGCAGCCACTCCCTCTCCGTCGACGAGCTGTTCGTCGAGGAGCACCGGATGGTGGGCGAGCCGGGCACGCTGCCGCTGATGTTCATGCGCGGCGTGCACTGGGCCTGGTGCAGCTTCGCCTCCGTCTTCCTGGGGATCGCGCGCGGCGCGCTGGACCGCGTCGTGGCCACGCAGCGCGAACGGACGCTGCACGTGCTGGACCGTACGGTCGCGCACCTGCCCGGCGTGCAGTTCCGGGTGGCCGAGATGAAGACGAAGCTGGAGGCCGCCTCGGCGCACCTCTACTCGGCCGTACGCGCCGACCACGAGCGCGCGACGGCGGCCGACCCGCTCGGCCACTACATCGAGATGAGCGTCATGAAGAACGGCGTGTGCCGCCTCGCGCACGAGGTGGTCACGCTCGCGATGCAGGTGCAGGGCGGTTCGGCGCTGCTGTCGGACAGCCCGCTGCAGCGCGCGTACCGGGACGTCGTCGCGGGCCTGCTGGTGCCGCCGAACTCCGACGTCACCGCCGAGTGGGCGGGCAAACACGCGCTGGGCGTGCCGGTGTTCGCCGAACCCCGTTGGGAGGGCTGAGAGATGACAGACAGTCGCGCTCAGGAGTGGGAACGGCTGGAGGCCACGGCGCGCGAGCTGGCCGAGCGCTTCGAGAAGCGGGCCGCCGAGCGGTACGACGCGGGGGAGTTCGCCGCCGAGAACATCCGCGACCTCGTCGACTCCGGCATCGCCGCCGTCAACGTGCCGCGCGACATGGGCGGCTTCGAGGCCACGCTGGAGGAGAACACCAGGCTGCTGCGGATCATCGCGGGCGGCTGCGGCTCCACCGCCTTCACCCTCGCCATCCACGCCGTGCTGACCGGCTCGATGCGCGGCGACCTGTCGGCCGCCGTACGGGAGCGGATGTTCACGGCCGTACGGGACGAGGGCGCGTTCGTCGTCGGCCCGTTCACCGACGAGGGCTCGGGCGGCAACTGGGTGCGGCCCTCGACCACCGCGCGCCGCGTACCCGACGGCTTCGTGCTGGACGGCACCAAGCACTTCGCGACCGGCTTCGACGCCGCCACGCACCTGGTCGTCACGGCCGGGCTGGACGACGACCATCTGGAGCCGCCCTTCAACCTCGCCGCGTTCTTCATCGAGAAGCCGACGGGCGAGGGCTGCGGCGTCGAGGTCGTCGCGCCCTGGAGCGGCTTCGCGCTGCCGCTGACCGGCTCGCACTCGCTGCGGCTGAGCGGGCTGAGCGTGCCCGCGGAGGACTCCGTCTTCCCCGACGGGCTCACGCCGCTGTTCGTGATGGCCCGCCAGCAGTGGGGCCACTACTGCTTCGCCGCGGTCTTCCTGGGCCTGGCCGAGCGCGCGTACGAGCTCGCGATCGAGCGGACGCGCGGGCGCTCGACCACCGCCGTGAGCGACCTCGCGCGGCTGCCCGGCATCCAGTTCGCCGTGGCCCGCATGCGCTCCTCGCTCGCGACCATGGAGGCGCTGCTGACCGAGTACGCGCGCCACCACCTGGACCCGGGCGAGGACCTGCCCGCCTTCGTCGCGGACACCTGCGTGCCGAAGTACTTCATCACCAACGAGGCCGAGCACGTCGTCGCGACCGCCTTCGAGGTCATCGGCGGCTCCGGCATCCGCGAGGGCTCCCGGATCGGGCAGATCTGGCGGGACGTGAAGGCCGGTCCGCTGCTGCCGTTCACCAACGACATGGCGCGCGAGTTCATCGGCAAGGCCACGCTCGGCATCAGCCCCGTCGAGACGCCGAGGTGGGTGTGATGAGCACCTCGCGGACGGACGCGCGTACCGGGGCGCGGATCGACAACGAGTACTACGACGAGGTCGGCGACGACTGGTGGAACCCCGAGGGCCAGCTGCGGGCGCTGCACGAGATGAACCCGGCCCGCACCGGCTACTTCCACCGGGTGCTGCGCGACCGTTTCCCCGGCGTGCCCGCCTCCCGCATCCGGATCGTGGACCTGGGCTGCGGCGGCGGCCTGGTCGCGGAGAACATGGCCTCGCGGGGCTACTCCGTGACCGGCGTCGACCTGTCGGCCGACACCGTGGCCACCGCGCGGCGGCACGCCGCCGCCACCGGCGTCGAGGTCACCTACCGCGTCGGCTCCGCCTACGGCACCGAGCTGCCCGACGGCTGCGCCGAGGCCGTCGTCGCCTCCGACGTGCTGGAGCACTTCCACGACCTGCCCGCGGCGCTCGCCGAGATCGACCGGCTGCTGGTGCCCGGCGGCGTGCTCGTCTTCGACACCATCAACCGCACCGTGCGCAGCTATCTGCTGCTCATCCTCGTCGCCGAGAAGCTCACCCGGATCATCCGCCCCGGCACCCACAACTGGCGGATGTTCATCAAGCCCGCCGAGCTGGCCACGCTGCTCGCGGGACACCGGCTGCGGCTCGCCGAGACCTTCGGCCTGGCCCCCGCGGCCTCCTGGCCGCACCTGCTGCGCGGCCTGCTCTCCCGGCGCGGGCTCGGCGCCTTCACCCTGACCGGCGACACCTCGGCCAGCTACATCGGCCACGCCGTCAAGGCCAAGCAGCACAGCAGCACCGACTGAGAAGGACGTCATGGTTGCCCTACGCTCCGCAAGCACTCGCGCCATCGAGATCGAGGCCGAGCCGGACGCCGTACACAAGCTGCTGGCCGACGTCGTCGGCTGCGGGCGGCTGATGCCCGGCGTGGAGAGCCTCACCGCCGAATCCGACGGCACCTACCACTACGTGCTGACGACCATCTCCAACGGCGCCGTCAGCCACACCCCCGACTACCGCTCCCGCTTCGACACCTCCGACCCGGCGCACATCACCTGGGGCCCGGCGGACGAGGGCGGCACCGACAACTTCCGCTCCTGGGGCACCTTCCGCACCGAGCCCGGCACCTCCCCCGGCACCACCCGGCTGGAGATCGAGACCCGGTCCGAGGCCGACGTCGACATCGCGCCCGTGGTGCTGCCGCTGGTCGAGCCGTTCGCCAAGCAGCAGAGCGAGGAGATCACGGAGGGCTTCCTCCAGGCGATCAAGGAGCGCGTCGAATGAGCGACCGGCAGAACGGCGACCGCAAGGGCCTCGCCCGGATCCACGCGCTGCGCACCGCGGCGCCCAAGAACGTCGTCCCGCAGGATGACGCCTACGAGAAGTACTACTCCAAGCACTTCGCCGAGGTCCCCAAGCTCAAAGAGGTCTTCGCGAACTGCGGGGTCCGTCAGCGCCACATGGCCTGGGACCCCCGCAACCTCTACGACGAGGGCTTCCCGCCCATCAAGCCCCGCATGATGGCCTGGCAGGAGCACGTCCTCGGCATGGGCCGCGAGGCCGTCGCCGGAGTGCTGGACGGCGTCGAACGGGAACGCGTCGGCTCCTTCGTCCTCGCGAGCTGCACCGGCTACGCGGGCCCCACGCCCGAGATGCTGCTCGCCAAGGAGTTCGGGCTGCGGCAGGACCTGCGGCGCACCTTCATCGGCCACATGGGCTGCTACGCGGCGTTCAACGCGCTCAAGTCGGGCCTCGACTCCATCACCGCCCGCCCCGGCGACCTCTCCCTCGTCGGTACGGCCGAGGTGTGCTCCGTGCACCTGCGGCCCGAGGTCAGCTCCGAACAGGCCGTCGTCAACGCGCTGTTCGGCGACGCGGGCGCGATGCTGCTGCTCGGCGCCGACGACGGAGGGCCGGGCCCCGTCGTCCTGGCCACGCACACCGAGACGCACCCCGAGACCTCGCACGCCATGAGCTGGCACATCGAGGACTCGGCGTTCCGGATGACGCTCTCGCCCTACGTGCCGTTCTACCTGGCCGAGACCATCGACCCCTTCGTCAAGCGGCTGCTGTCCCCCTTCGGGATCGGGGCGGAGGACGTCCAGCACTGGGGGATCCACCCCGGAGGCCCGAAGATCGTCGAGTTCGTCGGGGAGCGGCTGCACCTGACGGAGGAGCAGCTCGCGCCGACCCGCGCCGTGCTGAGCGAGTACGGGAACTGCTCGTCCAGCACCATCCTGCTGATCCTCGACGAGATCCTCCGGACCAGCCGCCCGGCACCCGGCGAATACGGCGTGGTGATGGCCTTCGGCCCCGGGCTGACCATGGAATCGGCGCTGGTGCGCTTCTAACCGACGCTGGACAAGAAGGGTTTCGACGATGACGAGCGCACTGACCCCCAAGTGGTCGACGCCCGATCTGCACGCCGCGATCAAGGATCACTACGACGGGCTGATCGAGCTGTACGAGGACCTGTGGGGCGAGCACATCCACCACGGCTACTGGGCCGAGGGCGAGCCCGACCCCGGACGGCACGCCGCACAGGTCCGGCTCATCGAGGAGCTGCTCGCCTTCGGCGGCCTCTCCGAGATCGCCGGGGGCGCCAGGGTCCTCGACGTCGGCTGCGGCGTCGGCGCCTCCTCCGTGCACCTCGCGGGCAAGCTCGGCTGCACCGTGGACGGCATCACGATCAGCTCCGAGCAGATCGTCCGCGCCGGCGAGAAGGCCGCCGAGGCCGGAGTGACCGACCGCACCACCTTCCGGCTGATGGACGCCATGGCCACGGATTACGAGGACGGCACGTTCGACGTCGTCTGGGCCCTGGAGAGCTGCGAACTGATGCCGGACAAGCGGAAGTTCCTCGCCGAGTGCGCCCGGGTGCTCAAGCCCGGCGGGACGCTGCTGGTCGCGACCTGGTGCGCGCGGGACGACAAGCTCGCCAAGGACGAGGCCCGGCTCCTCGACCGTATCTACCGCGACTTCGTGGTCTCCCACGTGCTGCCCCTCGACCACTACCGCACCCTCGTGGAAGAGCTCGGCCTCACCGGCATCCGCACCGCCGACTGGTCCGAGCAGGTCGCGGACACCTGGAAGATCTCCAGCGAGGCCGTCAAGCCCGTGGTCCGCAACCCCTCCATGGTCTGGAAGCTGATCCGCGCCAAGGGCATGGACATCTTCCGCTTCCTGAACTCCGTCCCGCTGATGAAGCAGGCGTACGAGCGGAACGTCATGCGCTACGGCGTCTTCACCGCCACACGCGCCGGAGACCCCTCATGACCACAACGGTGAAATCCGCAACCTCCGACACCTCCGCGGCCTCCGTCGAGAGCCTGGTAGCCGAGATGCTCGGCCAGCCGTGGCTGATCGAGCTGTTCACCGAGCTGTCCGAGCGGCAGGAGAAGTCCTCCGCGGCGACGGCCCGGCTCCGCGAGGTGGACGCCAGCAACCACGTCTTCTGGCCCTTCCACGCCCCGCAGTTCCCGCTCGTCGCCACCGGCGCGCACGGCAGCAGGCTGACCGACGCCGACGGCAACGAGTACCTCGACTGCCACCTCGGCTTCGGCGCCCAGGCCCTGCACGGGCACAGCCCCGAGCCGGTCGTCGAGTTCGTCCGCGAACAGCTCGCCGCCACCACCGGGAACGGCTACTGCCATCCGGTGGAGACGAAGCTCGTCGAGTTGCTGAGGGAGTTCGTCCCGCACTGCGAGAAGTTCGCGTTCCTCAACTCCGGCACGGACGCCACGGCCGCCGCGATCCGCATCGCGCGGGCGCACACCGGACGGCGCATGGTCGCCAAGTTCGAGGGCGCCCTGCACGGCGTCCACGACCTCGGCATGCACAACACGGCCTTCTGGTACCACGGCCACCCCGCCGCGCCCTTCCCCGGCGGAGCCGAGGACGGCGGCGTGGAGCGCCGCCCGGCCCTCACGGGCATCCCCGTGGCCGACCCCCGTGACCTCTTGGTCCTCCCCAACGACCCGGCCCGCGCCCTCGCGCTCATCGAGCGGCACAAGGACCAGCTCGCCTGCGTCCTGGGCGAGGCCGTCTCCTCGTCGTTCCCGTACGAGGAGCACACCGTGCCGCTGATCCGCTCGGTGGCCGAGTCCTGCCGGGGGCTGCGGATCCCGTTCATCCTCGACGAGGTGCTGACGGGCTTCCGCTACGGCCCCGGCGGCGCGGCCCGGCACTTCGGCATCCCCGCCGACCTGTGCTGCTACGGCAAGGTCATCACCGGCCTCGGCCTGCCGCTCTCCGCGGTCGGCGGACGCGCCGAACTCCTCGACCACATGCAGACCAGCGGCCTCCCGCTGACCGACATCGGCCGCAAGACGTGCGTCCAGACCACGCACGCGGGCAACCACCTGTCGCTGTGCGCCTCGTACGCCAGCCTCAAGCTGCTGCACGAGCAGGGCGAGACGTACTACGAGGAGACGCGGGCGAAGGTCGCCCTGATCCAGCGCAGGCTGTCGGCGTTCCGCGCCGAGACGGCCATCCCCCTGCGCCTCGTCGGCTTCGGCGACTTCATCGGCTCCTTCGCCTTCCTGGAGAAGGAGAGCTACGCCGACTACCGGGAGTTCGCGGCCGCGACCAACCCGATCGCCTTCTTCCTCCTCACCCTCATGCTGCGCAAGCGAGGCTTCTACACGCTGAGCCTGCCCATGCTCTTCACGGGCGGCGCGCACAGCGTGGCCGACCTGGAGGCGGTGTGCGACGCGGTGACGGACTCGGCGCGTGAACTGGACGGCCACGGCTTCCCGTTCGTCCTGCCGACGGCGGGAGGCGACGAGACATGATCCGCATCGCGGCCCTCGGCGGCTCACTGCGGGCCGGTTCGGTCTCGGCCCAGGCACTGCGCGCGTGCGCGGCCCGCGCGCGGGGAGCGGGCGCCCAGGTGACGGTCGTCGCGGGCCGCGACCTGGTGCTCCCGCTCTACGATCCGGACGGCGGCATCCGCACGGCCGAGGAGAGCAGGCTGCTGGCCACGCTGCGCGCCGCCGACGGCGTACTGCTGGCCAGCCCCACGTACCACGGCGGCATGTCCGGGCTGATGAAGAACGTCCTCGACCACGCGGAGGACCTGGCCCACGACACCCCCGCCTACCTCGACGGGCGCGCCGTCGGCTGCATCACCGTCGCCTGGAACGAGGTCGCCGGCGCCTCCGCCCTCGCGGGCATGCGCGCCTCGGTCCAGGCCCTGCGGGCCTGGGCGGCGCCGATGGGCGTGGTGGTGGGGGCCGACGCGACCTTCGACCTCCGCGACGGGGAGGGCTACGGCACGGACCCCCGCACCGCACGCCGCCTCGACATCCTCACGGACCAGGTCCTCGACTTCGCCCGCATGCGAGCGGGCCACACGACATCGGTCCCCGCGCCGCCACCTCTGGAACCGGCGATCTAGCCCCGCCGCCGCGCGCTACCGCCGGGTGCAGCCTTCCTTCTTCTTCTCGCCGGGGAGCCAGGCTTTGACGAAGCGCTCGGTGGCCGCGCGGCGCTCGTCCGCGCTGTCGCCCTTCACGGTGTGGAGGGTGAACTCGAACGTCAGGGCATCCGACCTGTCCTTGGAGCCCGTCCGGCACGCGGTGTTACCCAGGCTCTTGCCGTCGCGTACCTCGGCCCAGCCGGAGAAGGGGGGATTCTTGATGTACCGGGGGTGGTCTTCGGTGGACCTCTTCCGGCCCACGCTGGGCCACTCGTAGAGCGTGATGTAGAGCCCGTCCCCGCCGTCGACGGTCACATTGCACCGCACGAAGTGCCGATCCCTGAACTCGCGCCGCTCCCGCTCCTGCTCCAGCTTCTCGCCGTCTCCCAGCAGCGGGTCGATCACGTCCTCGGAAACCTTGACCCCGCAGATGCTGCGCGGCACCTCGTACTCCCGGCCCGCGCACCCGGAGACGGCCGGGAGGAGCAGGGCCAGGGCGGCGAGGGGGAGTGCCGTCCAGCGGAGCCGTCGTGTGAGTCTCACTTGTCCCCGGATTCCCGCTTGTTGTCGTCCGTGCCGTCGTGCGCCGCTGCGTTGATCTTCGCCATCGCGCCGTGCCCCTTCGAGTAGTCGCCATCGGCCATGGCCCAGTCCCGGTTGGTCTCGTACCAATGGTCCTTGAGGGCGCTCAAGCGATGGTTCTGACTCGTGGCGATGTCCTTGAGCTCGGTGGACTCGTTCTTCTGGATCCGTTCGGTCTCGTCCTCGACGAGCGCCTTGCTGACCGCGAACGCCGCGTGGTCGACGTGGCCACCGCCCCAGGGCAGGAACGAGGCGGCTGTGCCGACCGCCAGATAGCCGCCCATCCCCTTCGCCCCCCAGCCCGCGTCCTTGAGTTCCGCGGCGGTCTTCTCGCCGATGGCGTCACGCCGGGCCTGCTCCAGGAAGCCGACCGTGCGGCCCGACCGGTCGAGGCTGTCACCGGGAACCTGCTCCTCGGTGACCTTCGTGGTCTCGTTGATGTCCTGCATCATGGCCCGGTCCATGGACTGGTTGAGCACCTGGTAGCTGTCCGGGTCGCGGGAGATCTGCTTGGAGACCGCCAGCAGATCGTCCCGGTCCAGCACTCGTTCCTTGTCCAGCCCGCCCATCGTCATGTGGGTGTCCTCGCCATGGTTGCCCAGCAGCCGGGCCATGTCGTCGCGGATGGCCGCGGGCATGTCGTCGCCCTTGTCGGCCAGGCGGGAGAGGGCGCCGTTGAGCACCTCCTTGTGCTCCGGGCGGTGGTCGACGTAGGTGGCGGTCGGGTCGTCCGGGTTCATGCCGCTGCCCGCGGCGAAGAGGGCGTCGCCGAGGGCCTCGCGGGAGAGGAGCTTCTGGTCGGCGGGGGCGCCGTCGGAGTCGAGTTTGTCCTCGTCGTAGTAGGCGCGTTCCTTGAGGAGGTAGTCCGCCTTGTCGGCGTCGTTGAAGACCGCCGTCGACGCGTCGGGGTTGTGGCTGAGGGCCTTGAGGTAGCCCGTCATGGGGTCGTTGCCGCGGGACTTGTCGTTGGAGTGGTCCAGGTCGGTGCCCATGCCCATCAGGCCCCAGGCCTCGGGGCCCTTGCCCTTGCCCCGTTCGTACTTGAGCATCGCGTCGCCGTAGCGGTCCAGGAAGCCCTTGTCGAACTTGCCCTTGCCCATCAGGTTGCTCATGACCTGGAAGCCCATGACCTTGGACATGATGCCGGGGTGGCCGAAGTCCTTGCTGCCGGCCTTGATGATGTCGTCCTCCCACGCCTGCATGCCCGGCGTCTGCTGGCGGGTGGCGTTGGCCAGGGTCATGCTCAGGTTGTCCTGGACGTGGCCCAGCAGCTCGGCGCGGGCGCCCGTGGGGGTGTCGCCCTTGCCGGGGTCGGCGAGCGAGCGCCAGAACTGGAGGGTGCCCTCGCCGCCCATGAGCTGGGTGAAGGTGGTGGTGAAGGCGGGGTTGTCGCGCTGGTTGCGGAGCGCCTCGTTGAACTTCTTGAGCTGCGGCTCGGTGAGCTTCTCGGGGTGGTTGCCGAGGTCGTGGAGCTTCTTCGTCCAGTACGCGGCGTCCTCCTCGCCCTGCCGCGCGTCGGCGGCCTTGAGGCTGTCCGCGTTCAGGCCGCTGAAGTCGTGTTTCCGCTTCGCTATCGCACGCAGCTCGCGGGCCGCGATCCGGTCCGACTCCGCCGCCTCCCACAGCACCCGCTCGATCCGCTTCGCCGCGGCGTCGATCTGCTCCTGCGTCGGCTTGTCGGCCTTGGCCGTGCCGTCCGCCTCCAGGGCCGTGCCCTGCGCGTTGATGTGGATGTGCTGCTTCTTGACGTCGTCGATGACGGTTTCGAGGTCTTCCTTGTGCTTGGTGAACCGCCGGTGCGCGGACTCCAGGATGCCCAGGACGTCCGACGCCTCCGCCGTCATCTCGGACATCTCGACCGCGGTCTTGGACACGAACTCCTTGGTGACGGCGGCGTTCTCGCCGTCCCATTCGGCCTTGCCCGCCGCGGTGCTGAGCCCGGCGGCGGACACGGCGCCCTTCCCCTTGCCGCCGCCGCCACCGCCGCCACCGCCCGCGCCGCCGCCCTCGAAGTCGGCGGGGTCGGCGATGGAGCGGAGTCTGCGGACCATCTCGCGCCAGTCGGTGACCGCCGTGTTCAGCTTGCCCAGCCGCAGGTCGCGCAGCTCGCGCACCGTCAGCATGTCGGCCTTAGCCCCCATCGCCGTACCTCAGTCCTTCTTCATCCACTTGTCGAGCTTCGCGATGGACGACATCTCGCCCTGGACGTGGACCTCGTCCTTGGCGTGCTTGGCCTTGGTGTAGTCCAGGTGGTTGGAGATCCGGCCGCAGGCGTCCTTGAGCGTGGTCGTCTTGGTGCTCCACGCGTCGTGCAGCTCCGTGAGCGCGGAGCCCATGTCCAGGCCGTCGTTGAAGAGCTCGATGGAGGCGTCGAACGTCGCGGGCCGCGCGTGGTCGGAGTCGACGCGGATGCGCTCGCGCAGCTCGTAGGCCATGTTGCCGAGCGCGCCCAGCGAGTCGTTGTTCACCACGAGGTTCGGCCCGCTCTTGGCGGCCGAGGGATATCCCCCGCGCGGGCCGTCGCCGTCAGGCGTGCCGTTCAGTTGCATGTGCGGCGATCCCTGGTCCGCCGCGGAGGACGCCTTCAGCTGTTCCCACTCGTCCCAAGCCATTCGTCGTTCAACCCCCGTACGCACAGCGCTCATCGGACACGACGCGTCTCAACGTAGGGACGTATGCGTGTGCCTGGCAACTGCAAACGGGAAAGCGGGGGATTCGTCCGCCGGGGTCCCGTTCCCCTCCGGGCGTTCGCCGGAGAAGGCGAGGACCGCGCGCGCGAGGGCGTCGGCGTCGCACAGGGTCACGGAGTTCACGCCGGGCCGGATGCCCGCCGCCGTCGCCCAGTGCACGGACTCGGTGGGCACGCCGAAGACGAAGCGGCGCGGATGCGCGCGGCCCTCCGCGTCGAGCATGCGGTACGGGCGCGGGGTGACCGCGACGCCGCCCGTCTCGTAGCTGCCGTGCGGCCCGTTCAGCACGTGCGTACGGCACTCGCCGCGCACCAGCAGCCGTGTCAGCAGCGGGTCGGCGGTGTGCCGCAGGTCGATGCCGGGCAGCCGGGCCTCGATCAGCGCGCGGGTCTCCGCTCGGGCCCCCGGGATCTCGGCCGACTCGACGACGAAGCGGCCCGACTCCTCGTCCGTACGGGCCCGGGTGCCGGGGCCGAGCACCTCCAGGACGCCCGCCTCCAGCAGCGCGATGGCCTCCTCGATGCGCCGCGCGGGCGGCCCGATGGACAGATAGGCGTTGAGCGGCGTGTACCAGCCGTCCAGGTGCTCGCGGTGCGAGGGGCCCGTCAGGCCGCCGTGCTCGACCAGCTGCCGCACCTCGTTGCGCAGGTCGCGCAGCACGTCGAGGGCCGCCTTGACCGCGTCGTCGACGTTCCCGCCGCGCGCCGCCGCCACGTCCCGGCGCAGATGCTCCAGCAGCCAGGTCCGGAACTCGCCGGGCGAGCCGAAGCGGCGGCCCGCGTAGGGCGTCGCGATCCGCTGCCAGGACCAGCGCTCCTCGCGCGGGATGCCCAGCTCCCGCAGCAGCGCGAGCTGCGCCTTGCCGCGGTGCCGGATCCCGGGGTAGGCGGCGCGCACCCGGCGCGCGTCCGCTGGGCGGTCGGCGGCCTGGAGCAGCGCCGCGTAGTAGACCGTCTCGACCTCCTTGGCGATCAGCGGCCACAGGGCCTCGCGGAAGTCGAGACCGGCCTCGGCGCGGGCGCGTTCGCGCAGTTGGTCGATGACCTCGTCGGTGAGCACCAGCGGTACGTGGCGGCCGTGCGGGCCCTTCTGGTTGTCGCCGCGCGCGTGGAAGGGGATGCCGCGCCGCGAACCGGCGATCAGTCGCGGCTCCGCGCCGGAGCGTACGTACACCAGCCGCCCGTCCCGGCGGACGAACGAGCCGCCGCGCCCGGTCGTCAGCAGCGACAGCAGGTCGAAGAAGTTCAGCCCGAGGCCGAGCAGCGCGACCGGCTCTTCCGGCGGCAGCACGGTGGGGGACAGGTCGAGGTCCGCCGGGTTCGCGGGCGCGACGTAGCGCAGGCCGCGCGCGGCGGCGAAGCGCGCGTACTCCTCCTGGCGGCGGGTGCGGCGCAGCGGCAGATGGCCCTGCGCGAGGACCACCGCGTGCAGCCCGGCGAGCTCGGTGCCGTTCTCCAGGCGCAGCCGCTGGAGGCCGTGCGGCCCGTTCTCGCCGGGTATGCCCTCGCCGGGTACGTCCTCGCCGGGTACGTCCTCGTCGGTCAGCTCGACGGCCCGCGCGCGGTGCACGACGCAGCGCATCCGGTCCGGAGCGCCGTCGTGCACCCGGCGGAACGCCCACTCCAGGTAGTGCCCGTAGAAGGCACGCGTCGGATACGCGTCGGGGCCGAGCGTACGGGCCTCGGCCAGCACCTCCTCGCCGTACCGCACCCCGTCGAACGGGCCCATCAGGGACAGGAACCGCGCCCATTCGTAGAGGCTCGGGCCCGGCGTGACGGGGCCGACCAGCTCGACGCTGGCGTCGGTGAACACGGTCACCTGCGAGGCGACCGTGTTCATCAGCAGCTCGGCGGGCTGCTCGGTGCGCCACACCCGCCCGGCGCCCGGCGGGTGCGGGTCCACGAGGTGCACCGTCAGGCGCGGGCCCGCGGGGAAGAGCGCGGCGTTGGCCGCGAGCCGCTCCAGTACGGAGAGCCCGCGCGGACCGGCGCCGACGAGCGCGACGGTCAGCTCGGTCGGCTCGGTGAGGTCCGTCGGTTCCCTCACGACGGCTCGCCGCCCTCGCCCTCGGCCAGTTCGCGCAGGCGCCGCTTGAGGACCTTGCCCGTCACGCCCATCGGGATCCGGGAGAGCGGCACCACGCGCACGGCGCTCAGCGGCGGGCCGAGCCGCGCGTCGTCCACGAGCGTCGTCAGCTCGCGCTCCAGCCGCTCGCGCGCGCCGGGCTCCCACGCGGCGAGGTCGGCCTCCTCCAGCACGCCGCGCGGCGCCACCCACGCCTCGGCGCGGCCCAGCCCCGTCGCCGGGTCCGTGCCGGACCGGAAGACGGCCGCCTCCATGGCCCGGGGATGCGTCAGCAGCCGCTCCTCGAACGGCAGGGTCCGCAGCATCCCTCCCGGCGTGTGCACCGAGTCGGCCTCGCGGTCCAGGAAGACCAGGCGGCCCCGCGCGTCGATCCGGCCCACGTCGCCGCCCCACCACCAGCCGTCGATCCGGGACTCGGCCCAGCGGGTGTGGTTGTCCCAGTAGCCGTCGAAGCTGGAGCTGGAGCGGACCAGGATCCGGCCCGTACGCCCGCGCGGCACGTCCCGCCAGTGCTCGTCGACGATGCGCAGCCCGTACTGCGTCGGCATCGGTTTGCCCTGCACGCACGGCTCGGGCGCCGAGCCCGGCAGCCACACCTGGAGGATGCCGCCCGCGCCGATCTCGGTCGAGCCGTAGGAGTCCAGGAAGACGGAACCCCTGGGCCTGCCGGGGAGCTTCACGCTGCCGTAGCCCGTCAGCCGGGCGATGTGCGGGGCGTGCGCCTTGTCGGCGCCGACGCTCCACACCCGCATCGAGCTGAGGTCGTAGGCGTCCAGGTCCTCGGCCGCCATCCGCATGTAGAGGTGCGGGAACGCCATCACGTGCGAGATCCGGTCCCGCGCGATGGCGGCCAGCGCGGCGTGCGGGTCGTAGAGCGAGGTCGTGGAGACGCGGGCCCCGCACAGCATCATGCCGGTGGCCAGCGCGAACGCGATCTGGTGCGAGAAGGGCACCGCCAGCAGCGCCCGCGAGCCCGCGCCCAGCGGCAGCGTCGGGATCATCAGCTGCCAGATCCGGTGCGTGTTCCGGCGGCTCCAGATGCACAGCTTCGGCACGCCCGTGGTGCCCGAGGTGTGGAAGAGGCCGAGCGGGGTGTCGTGCCCGGTGCGGCGGCGCGGCGGGGCCGTGGCGGGGGCCCGCGTGACGGCGTCGACGAAGTCGGTGACGGCCGGGTGCTCCGCGCACCACTTCGCGGCCGTACGGACGGCGGGCTCGGCGGCTCCGCCCCCGTGGCCCACGCGCAGCACCGCCACCCCGTCGTCCAGCATGGGGCCCAGCTCCTCCTCGGCGCCGGGGGCGGCGAGCGTCTCCGTGTCGGTGAGCACGTACCGCACCCCGGCCAGCCGCGCCACGGCCGCCGTGTACGGCCAGCCGGTGGCCGCGTTGACGCTCACGGGGATCGCGCCCGCCGCGATGCACGCGTAGAGGTAGAGCAGATAGTCCGGGTGTTCGCGTTTGACGATCAGGACGCGGGTGTTGACCCCGACGCCCCGCGCACGCAGCGCGTGCGCCATGCGGTGGCCCAGCTCGCGCAGCTGCCCGCCGGTCAGCTCCGGGGTGCCGTAGCCGGGATACTCCAGCGGCTCCGGCGGCACCAGCAGCGGCCTGTCCGCGTGGTCGGCGCCGAACCGGTGGAGGACACGCGTGGCGTCGACCGAGAAGAGGGTCCGGGCGCGGGTGAGAGGTGACATTTCAGAGCCCTCCAGGAGTGCGAGCAGGCTCCCACTGGAACGGCTCGCGCTAGAGAACTCCTCGGGCCCCGTCGGGCTCCGGGGCGGGCGTACGGCGCCGCTTCCGCTTGAGCCGTCCTCTAGTCGGCGCCACGACAATGCGGGGCATGCTCGCATCCTTAGGCACCGTGCTTCACCGCCGACGGCGAATCGCCCTCTTGCTGCTGACGCTTGCCGCTCTGCTCGCGGGCGCGGTGGGTGCCACCGTGAACAGCGCGCTCACCAACGGCCGCGCCGACTACTACGATCCCCACGGGGAGAACCTGGTCGCCAGGGACATCATCCAGGACGCCACCGGCGTCGACTCCCTGCGCGGCTACGCGCTGCTCATCCATACCAGCACGCCCTTGAAGGCCGGTGACCCGCGCCCCGAGGCGGTGCGCGCCGCGGAGAAGCTGCTGCGCTCCCGCTCCGAGGTCAAGCAGGTCGTCGACTACGCGGATCCCGCGGGCAAGGGCCTGATCGCGCGCGACGGCGGAAGCACCGTCGTGATCGGCAACGTCGGCTCCATGGAGGAGAAGGCGACCATCGACGCCGAGCGTGAGCTGCAGAAGGCGATCGACGCCGATCCCGCGCTCCGCGACCGTACGCTGCTGGGCGGGCCCACACCCGGCCAGGTGCAGGTCGCCGACGTCTCCAACAAGGACCTGGCGATGGCCGAGGGCCTCGCCACCCCCGTCATCCTCATCCTGCTCTTCCTGGTCTTCCGCGGCGTCGTCGCGGCCTGCGTGCCGGTCGTCGGCGCGCTGCTCTCGCTGCTGCTGACGCTGGCCGGACTGCGCATCGCCACCGAGGCCATGCAGGTCTCCAGCGGGTCCCTGAACCTCGCGTTCGCGCTCAGCCTCGGCCTGTCCATCGACTTCGGGCTGCTCATCGTCTCCCGCTACCGGGAGGAGATCGCCGCCACCGGGGCCGGGGTCGCCGCGCTGCGCCGCACGCTGGCCACCGCGGGCCGCACCGTCTTCTTCAGCGCGCTGACCGTCGCCGCCGCGCTCGCCGCGCTGATGGTCTTCCCGCACCCGTACCTGCGCTCCATGGGCCTCGCCGGAGTGATCACCGTCGCGGCGTCCGCGCTCTTCGCGCTCGTCGGACTGCCCGCGATGCTCGCCGCGCTCGGGCAGCGCGTCAACGCGCTGTCCCCCAAGCGCTGGCAGCGCAAGGAAGCCAACAAGGACGCGGCCGGCAAGCGCTGGAGCGCCATCGCCTCCGCCGTGATGCGCCGCCCCGCGGTCGTCGCCGTCGGCGCCGCCGCCGTGCTGCTGCTGATCGCCGCGCCCGTCACCGGCATCCGCTTCACCGGGGTCGACGCCACCACGCTGCCCAAGGACGTCAGCGCCGGGCAGCTCGCGCACGAGCTGGAGCGCGACTACACCGAGCCGACGACCTCGCCGCTCCAGATCGTCCTCGACACCCGGGGCGACCAGGGGCTGGCCGCGTACGCCGAGCGCGTCGCGGCGGTCGACGGCGTCCGGACGGTCGCCGAGCCCAAGCGCCTGGACGCCGGGCACTGGGAGATCGACGCCGTGCTCCAGGGCGACCCGCTGGGCGACACCGCGAAGAACGCGGCGACCGACGTGCAGGCGCTCGACGCACCGCACAAGGCCCGCTACACGGGCGTCACCGCGGACTTCCTGGAACAGCGCGACTCGATCGCCGACAAGCTGCCGCTGGCGCTGACCGTGCTCGTCGTCGTCACCCTGCTGCTGCTCTTCGCGTTCTCCGGCTCGCTGGTGCTGCCCGTCAAGGCCCTGGTGATGAACGCGCTCACGACCATGGCCGCCTTCGGATTCCTCGTCTGGGCCTTCCAGGACGGCAATCTGGGCTTCGCCGCGCAGCCGGGCGTCGAAGTGACCACGCCGGTCGTCGTCTTCGCGCTGGCCTTCGGCCTGTCCACCGACTACAACGTCTTCCTCCTCGGCCGTATCAAGGAGGCGCGGGCGAGCCTCGGCGACGACCGCGCCGCCGTCAAGGAGGGGCTGGCCCGCACGGGCGCCATCGTGACCTCGGCCGCGATCCTCTTCAGCGTCGCGCTCGGCGCGCTCGCCCTCTCCCGGCTGGTGTTCATCCAGGAGCTGGGCCTCGGCGCGACGTTCGCCGTGCTCGTCGACGCCACGCTCGTACGGGCGCTGCTCGTACCGTCCCTGATGGCCCTCATGGGCGGCGCCAACTGGTGGCTGCCCGGACCGCTGCGGCGGCTCCACACCGCGCTGCGGCTGGACAAGATGGAGAGCGAGGCGCCGCCGCCGGAGCGTCCCGCGCGGGACCCGGATGACGACGGTGAGCGCGCCGCCGCGGCCGATGCCGACGCCGACGCCGATGCCGACGCCGACGAGCCCGGAAAACCGGAGGTGTCCGTCCGATGAGTGAGGCACGCGAGAGCGGGGCAGCGCAGGTCAACACCACCGACCTGGTCCTCGCGCACCGGCTCTTCCGCAAGGAGTTCGCCGCCGTGCCGGGCCTGGTGCGCCGCGTCCCCGCCGGGGACAAGGCCCGCGCCGGCACGGTCGGCGCCCACCTGGCAGGGCTGCTGCACATGCTCGACGACCACCACAAGGCCGAGGACGAGATCGTCTGGCCCCGGCTGAACTCCGACACCGACGTGCCGCCCACCACCATGCGCCGCATGGAGGAGCAGCACGAGCGGATCGCCGAGGACCTGGAGGAGATCGAGCGCCTGCTGCCCGTGTGGCGCGAGTCGGCCGCACCCGAGGCGGGCGACCGGCTCGCGGCCGCGGTCGCCACGATGACGCCCGCGCTGGCCGAGCACCTGGACGACGAGGAGAAGCTCGTCCTCCCGCTGGTGCACGGCCGGTTCACCCAGCGCGAGTGGGACCGGCTCAGCGAACGCGGCCGGGACGCGGTGCCCAAGAACAAGCAGATCTACATGCTCGGCGAACTCCTCGCCTCCGCCGACGACCAGCAGCGCGCCGACTACATGCGCCGGCTGCCGCCGCCGGTCCGGCTCCTGTGGCCGGTCGTGGGCCGCCTCGTCCACCGCCGCCAGTACCGGGCGCTGCACGGCGCCGCCTGACCCGCACCTTCAGAGGGAGACCGCGTGACCGAGCCCGAGCTGAGCTATCCGTTCCACCGCCCCTCCGCCGTGGAGGTCCCGCCCACGTACGAGAAGCTGCGGGCCACGTGCCCCGTCGCCCACGTCCGGCTGCCCAGCGGCGACGAGGGCTATGTCGCCAGCCGCTACGAGGACGTGCGTACCGTCCTGGCCGACACCCGCTTCAGCCGGGCCGCCACCGTGGCGCCCGGCGCGCCCCAGCTCTCCAGGAACCCGCCCATGGCGGGCGGCCTGTTCACCATGGACCCGCCCGAGCACACGCGGCTGCGCAAGCTGGTCTCGCGGGAGTTCACCGCGCGCCGCGTGCAGAACATGCGGCCCCGCATCCAGGAGCTGACCGACGGGCTGCTCGACGGGATGGAGAAGGCCTCCCCGCCCGCCGACCTCAACACCCTGCTGGCCTTCCCGCTGCCCGTCATGGTCATCTGCGAACTGCTGGGCGTCCCCTTCGAGGACCGCGACCGCTTCCGCGACTGGTCCGACGCGTTCGTCTCGCTCACCTCGCACACGCCCGAGGAGGTCGCCTCCCGCCGCGCGGAGATGGTCTCCTACCTCGGCGCGCTGATCCAGCGCAAACGGGAGGAGCCCGCCGACGACCTGATGAGCGCCCTCGTCGTCGCCAGCGACGAACAGGGCCGGCTCTCCGAGCCCGAGCTCATCACGATGGGCATCACGCTCCTCGTCGCCGGGCACGAGACGACCGTCAGCATGATCGGCACCAGTGTGCTGACCCTGCTGCGCCACCCGGAGCACCTCGCGGCGCTCCGGGAGCGGCCCGAGGCGATGGAGCACGCCGTCGAGGAGCTGCTCCGGATCAATCCCATCGGGGACGGCGGTCCCCTGCGGGTCACCCTGGAGGACGTGACCGTCGGCGACACGTTCATCCCCCGGGGGAGCGCCGTGCTCGCCGCGATCTGCTCCGCGAACCGTGACGAGTCCGTCTTCACCGAGCTTCCGCCGGACGTCTTCGCCCCGGCGCGCCCCTCGGCCACGTCCCAGCTCGCCTTCGGGCATGGCGCCCACTTCTGCCTGGGGGCCGCGCTTGCTCGTGCCGAGCTCCAGATCGTGCTCTCGTCGTTGCTGGCCCGCTTCCCCGGACTGCGCCTCGCCGAGGACGTGTCCGCACTCCGGATGACGACCGGAATGATGGTCCATGCCTTGGAGAGGCTGCCGGTGAGTTGGTAGGCCCCCAGCACGTATGGCCCCGGCCTCTCTTGGCCGGGGCCGTTGCCTTGCGTGCCGGGCAGAGGCTGCCCCTGCCCGTGCGTCGCGGACTGCCGGTGCGTCGTGCCCGCTCGCGCAGTTCCCCGCGCCCCTTACGGGGCGCCCCGAACGGCGGGGCGCCCCGAAGCGCGCCCCGGAGGGGCGGCTTCAGGGGCGCGGGGAACTGCGCGACAAGCCACGACGCACCCGCAGACTGCGAACTACGGAGAGGGGCAGCCCCTACGCAGCAGCCACCGGCACTCGGTGCGGGCCAGGCTTCTGCAACTGGAAGTAGGCGCGGGCCAACACGCGCTGGGTCAGACGAGGACTGCGCCCCACGGAGGTGTAGAGGGCACGGCGGAAGGCACCGCCAATCGGCTCGCTCAGGGCGAAGAGGCGTTCTTGCCGGAGCTGGAGCGAGCGGGATTTGCGGATCGAGCCCTCTCGCGCGGACTGGAATTCGCGCGAGGCCCGCAGGAGCGGAGCCGTACCGCCGCCCTCCTCGAAGGCACCCCGCACCAGCGGAGCCAGCGTCACCGCGTCGATGATGGCGTGGTTGACGCCCTGGCCCAGGATCGGGGTGAGGGTGTGCGCGGCGTCGCCGATGAGCACCAGGCCCGGGATCGACCAGCGCGGGGCCGTCGTCGTGAAGATGTCCAGCATGGAGGTGTCGGACCAGGCGCGGACGTTCTCGCGTACGGCCGTGGAGAGTTCGGGCGCCAGCGTGTCCAGCCGCTCGTACAGCGCGTCGAGGCCCTGGGAGCGCAGCTCGCGCAGGCCGCCCTTGCGGATGTTGAAGCCCACGCGCACGCTGTCGGGCCGGGTCGGGATGAACAGCCCGTGCTGGTCGCCCGCGATGCGGATCCGGTACGTACGGTCGTCCCACTCGGTGGGGAACGGGAGCTTGAGCCACACCACGTCCCGCTCCAGCGGCGCCTTGCTGTACGGCAGCCCGGACATCTCGCGGATCTTGCTGAAGCGCCCGTCCGCGGCGACCGTGAGCGCGGCCCGCACGGTGACCTCGCCCTCGCGCGTCCGCGCGCGTACGCCCGTGACCCGGCCGTCCCCGCCGCGCAGCAGCTCCGTCGCGGTGGCCCGCTGGAGCAGCGTGAAGCCGTCCAGTCGTGCGCCTTCCTCGGCGAGTGCCGTCAGCAGCGCGGGCTGCGGCATCTCGACCGGGTACGGATAGGGGTAGCGGAACGTCGAGAAGTCGGCGCGCAGCACGGTGCGGCCCGCGTCCTGGATCTCCATGCGCCGCATCTGCTGGTAGTCGTCGGTCAGCCGTTCCAGCAGGCCGAGCCGGTCCAGGAGCCAGACCGAGTCGGGGGAGACCGACTCGCCGCGGAACGAGCGGTCGAAGCGCGCGCTCTGCTCCAGCACGACGACCCGCACCGAGCGGCGCGCGAGTTCCAGCGCGAGCGTCAGCCCCGCCGGGCCGCCGCCGACCACGCAGACTTGTGTCTCCAGATCCTCACCGTCGTGCATCGTCCCCCGCCTCTCACTCTTGGATGTGCTTGGGCGGGTCCACGGTCGCGCCGGGGACTAAAGGACGCGTTGCGGCTCGGTACGGGACTTGAGCGCGGTGTTCAGCTGGGCGAAGCCCCGTTCGGTGGCCGTGATGACGGAGCGGAGCACCGGCACCAGGGCGCCGGAGAAGTCCTCGCTCTGGAGCACGTCCGTGCCCCCGGCGCGGGGCGTCAGCACGAAGGAGTGCACGCCGTCGAAGATCCCCGGCATCCCGAACCGGCCCCGCCAGCGCAGCAGCCGGCCCCGCTCGGCGGCGAGCACCGTGGGGCGGAAGACCATTTCCATGCCGCCGTCCGGCAGCCGGAAGAGCAGCTTCAGCCGCGTCCCCGGCTCCGGGCGCCCCGCGGCCTCCACGAGGAACGGGTTCCACTCGTGGAAGCGCGCGAAGTCGGCGAGCACGTCCCACACCTGCTCGGGCGGCGCGGCGACATGGATGCCGCTGGCGATCCGCCGCGAGAAGAACGCCGGTACACCCCTCGTCGTCATGCCCCTCACCACGCCACCGGCAGTGAGGTGATGCCGTGCACCAGCATCCCCTCGGGCCTGCGCAGTTCCTCGACGGGCACCGCGAGGCGCAGCGTCGGGAACCGGGCGATCAGCGAGCCGATCGCGATCTGGAGCTCCAGCCGCGCGAGGCCCGAGCCCAGGCAGTAGTGCGGGCCGTGGCTGAACGCGAAGTGCGGGTTCGTCGGCCGGTCGAAGTCGACCTCGTCCGGGCGCTCGAACTGGCGGCCGTCCCGGTTCGCCGAGCTGAGCCCCGCCAGCACGGCGCTGCCCGCGGGGACCGTGACGCCGCCGCTCAGCTCCACGTCCTCGGTCGTGATGCGCAGCAGCGCCTCGTCGCCCGGCGGGTGCAGCCGCAGCAGCTCCTCGACCGCGTTGCCGAGCAGCTCCGGCTCGCGGCGCAGCCGCTCCAGGTGCTCGGGGTGGGTCAGCAGGGAGACCACGCTGTTCGCGATCTGGTTGACGGTCGTCTCGTGGCCCGCGACGAGCAGGGAGATGCCGAGGAAGATCAGCTCCTCCTCCTGGAGGCGGTCCTCGTCCTCGTCGTGGATCGAGACCAGCGCCGAGAGCAGGTCCTCGCCCGGGTCCTCGCGCTTGGCGGCGACCAGCTCCGCCAGATAGTTCCGCAGGCCCGCCTGCGCCGCCAGCATCTCCTCCTTCGTACGGGAGGTCGTCGCCAGGAAGACGCTCGACCAGGCGCCGAACTGCTCGCGGTCCTCGAACGGCACGCCGAGCAGCTCGCAGATCACGGTCACCGGCAGCGGGAACGCCAGCGCGGGCACCAGGTCGACGGGCGGGCTCTGCCGCTCCATCGCGTCCAGCAGCGCGTCCGTGTGCTCCTGCACGCGCGGCCGCAGCGCCGCCACCCGCCGCGCGGTGAACTCGCGCGACACCAGCTTGCGCACCCGCGTGTGCTCGGGCGGGTCCATGTTCAGCAGGCTCTTGAAGCGCTGCGGGGCCGCCGCGAGCCGGGGCGCGCCCTCCTCCAGCGTCGCCGCGCGGCTGAAGCGGGGGTCGGACAGCGCGGTGCGTACGTCCTCGTACGAGGTCAGCAGGTACGCCGAGTCCCCGCTGGGCATCCGGACCTCGGCCACCGGGCACTGCTCGCGCAGCTTCGCGTACATCGGGCACTGCTCAAGGCCGGGCGCCCGCTCGAAGGGGTAGGGGAGCACGCCGTCGTCCGTCATCGTCGCGTTCCTTTCGCGGAGTCGGAGCCGGAGTTGGAGCCGGATTCGGATTCGGAGGGGAGGGGGAGCACGGCGGGCACGGGCGCGGTCTCCACGGCCCGGGAGCCGCTCGCGGCGGCCTCCTGGAGGGGGTAGTAGACGCCCGAGAGCACCTTCCGCTTCAGCCGGGAGCTGCCGTTCACCAGCCGGTAGCCGGTGCGGCGCAGCAGCGAGGGCAGCGGCCCCGAGAGCGCGAAGGCCCGCTCCTGGCGCAGCTGGACGAGCCGCGCGTGGTCCACGGCGGCCTGCCGTCCGCGCTGGAAGGTCTCCCCGGCCCGGTCGAGCGCGGCGCGCTCGTCGCCCGCGTCGCCCGCGTCGCTCGCCTCGGCGAGCAGCCCGGCCAGCACGACCGCGTCGGTGATCGCGTGGTTGACGCCCTGCCCCAGCACGGGGGTGAGGGTGTGCGCGGCGTCGCCGATGAGCACCAGGCCCGGCGCCGACCAGCGCGGGACGACCGTGGTGAAGATGTCCAGCATCGAGGTGTCCGACCAGCGCGTGACGGATTCCCGTACGCCCTCGGACACCTCGGGCGCCAGTTCGTCGATACGGGCGTGCAGCGCGGGCAGCCCCTCCTTGCGCAGCTCCCGCAGCCCGCCCTTGGGGATGTTGAAGCCGATCCGGATCAGGTCGGGGACCGTGGGGATGAAGAGCCCGTGCCGGTCCTCCACGATCCGTACGCGGTAGGTGTGCGCGTCCCACACCTCGGGGCGCGGCACCTTGAACCAGACGAAGTCCCGCTCCAGCGGCGTCTTCTCGTACGGCAGCTCCGCCATCTCGCGGACCTTGCTGAACCGGCCGTCGGCGCCCACCGTCACGGCGGCGCGCACGTCCAGTTCGCCGTCCGGGCCCTTGCAGCGGACGCCCGTCACCCGGCCGTCGGCCGCGCGCAGCAGCCCTGTGGCCGTGGCCTTGCGCAGCAGCCGGAAGCCGCGCAGCGCCTGGCCCTGCTCGGCGAGCGCCGCGAGCATCACCGGCTGCGGCAGCTCCATCGGGTACGGGCTCGGCAGGTCGAAGTCGCCGAACTCGGCGGCCAGCACCGTCCTGCCGCGCTCTCCGATCTCCAGGCGGCGCGTCTCCAGGGTGCTGCCGCGCACCTGCTCCAGCACGCCCATCCGCTGCAGCAGCCACACCGAGTCCGGCGAGATCGACTCCCCGCGGAACGAGCGGTCGAACCGCCCGCTCTGCTCGACCACCGTGACGTCGACGGACCGCCTCGCCAGCTCAAGAGCGAGAGCGAGCCCCGCGGGTCCCCCTCCCACGACGCAGACCTGCGATTCCAGGGATTCCTCCATCGCCCTGCCTCTCCGTCCTCCGGGGAAAGTGGGGAAAGTACGGTGCGACGAAGGTCACGGCGGGCGCTAAAGCCCGGGTTGCGCAAGCGGCCCTTAAGCCCCCGCGGTGACGCTGCCCGGTGTCCACCGACACCACCCCCGCCGTCAGGAGTGAGGACGACACCGTGGCAGCACCTGCTTTGGAGCGGCTGAGGGAGCTCCACACCACCGGAAAGCTCGCCGTCGAGTACCCCGCGGTGCCGGGACTCCTGGCGGAGCTGGACCCAGCCGACCTGGCCCGCGCCGGACGCCTGCTCGCGCGCGTACCCGTCGAGGAGATCGAGGAACGGCACCCCGGCACCGTCCCCCTCACCGCCGCCGTCACGGGACACGGCACCCTCGACGGGCTGACCGCGCCGCTCACCGCGCAGCTCGCCCGGCACGGCATCCCCCTGCGCGCCACCGTCGGCGACCACGACGCGTGGCTGCGCGAGCTGCGCGACACGGGCAGCGCGCTCTACGCCGACGGCACCGAACTCGCCCTGTGCGTGCTCGACGCCGACGTGGTCTTCGGCGAACTCCCCGTCCCCTGGCGGGTGGAGGACGTAACGGAGGCCACGACCGCCAAACTGGAGCTGCTGGGCCACCTGGCCGCGCAGCACGCCACCCACGCGCCGGGCACGCTGGTCCTCAACACCCTGCCGCTGCTGCGCTTCCACACCGCGCAGCTCGCCGACCACCGCTCGCGCGCCGAACTCGGCGTCGTCTGGCGGGAGTTCAACGCGGGCCTGCTGCGGCTCACGACCCACCACCCCCGGCTGCACGTCGTCGACCTCGACCCCCTGATCGCCGAGGGCGGCCCGGTCCGCGACACCCGCCTCGCCGCCTACGCCAAGGTCCAGCTCGGCGAGGAGCTCCTCGGCCGCTACGCCCGCGAGATCGGCCACCTCGCCCGCACCCTGCGCGGCCGTACGAAGAAGGTCCTCGCGGTCGACCTCGACAACACCCTGTGGGACGGCATCCTCGGCGACGACGGCCCCGAGGGCATCGCGGCGGCGACGACGTACCGGGGCGAGGCGTTCCGCACGTTCCAGCGCGTCGTCAAGCAGCTGGGGGCGCAGGGCGTGCTGCTGACGGCCTGCAGCAAGAACGACGAGGCTCCGGTGCGCGAGGTTCTCCGGTCCCACCCGGACATGGTCCTGAAGGAGGACGACTTCGTCCGCGTCACCGCCAACTGGCAGCCCAAGGACGGCAACCTCCGGGACCAGGCGGACCGCCTCAACCTCGGCGTCGACAGCTTCGTCTTCGCCGACGACTCGCCCTTCGAACGCGGCCTGGTCGCCGGGAGCCTCCCCGAGGTCGCGGTGGTCCCGTTGGACGAGGAACCGGCGCTCCACGCCGAACGGCTCCTCGCCGACGGCTGGTTCGACGTCCGCGAGCTCACGGCGGAGGACCGGCTGCGCGCCGGGCAGTACCGCTCCGACGCCGAGCGGGCCGACCTGCGGGAGAACACGGGCTCGATGGAGGAGTACCTGCGCGGCCTCGACGTCCGCGTCGAGTTCTCGCCCGCGCGGGACCACGAGGTCGCGCGCCTCGCGCAGATCACGCTCCGCACCAACCAGTTCAACCTCACCACGCGGAGGCTGCAGCAGACCGACGTCCAGCGCGTCCGCGAAACGGACGGTTCACAGGCCCTCGCGATCCGCGCCCGCGACCGCTTCGGGGACAACGGCGTGGTGGGCGCGGTCTTCGTCCGCTGGACGGAGGGGGCGCTGTGGATCGACAACGCCCTGCTGAGCTGCCGCGTCTTCGCGCGCGGCATCGAGGACGCGGCCCTGTCCGCGCTGCTCCGTCACGCGAAGGAGTCGGGCGCGCGGTGCGCGCACGCCGAATACCGCCCCACCGCCAAGAACACCCGCTACCGCGACTTCTGGCCCACGCAGGGCTTCGCCCTGACGGAGGAGAGCCCGGACGGCACCCTGACGTTCACCCACGAGCTGGCCGCGCTGCCGCCGATCCCGGAACACGTCACGCTGACGGCCGAGTTCTGACCAGCTTCCGGAGAGGCGCCTGGTGCGGGCTCATTCCCCTGCCCCGCCCCTTCCCGAAACCGGGGGCTCCGCCCCCGGGCCCCCGGGAGGGGGGGCGGGGCCGAGCCCGTCCGTCGCCCCGGGGCGCCCCGCAGGGGCGCCTCAGGGGCGCGGGGAACTGCGCGCTCAGCCACAGCGCACCCGCACCCGGCAACGCAGGGCAAGGGGCAGCCCCTGAGCCGGTCTCCGGACATACGGCACACAACCGAAGCCTTAGGCCCGTCCCGGAGGGTCTAGGTGTCCGCCACATCCTCGTCTGAGAGGTCAGGGAACGACGTGACTAGCACAGGCTTCCGCACGTTCACGGAACTCGTGCTCGCGCGAGCAGAAGCGCTCGGCGGCGAGGACTCGTTCATCTTTCTGCCCGACGACGCCAGCGGCTCGACGCCGGAGCACCTGTCGTACGCCTCGCTCGACCAGGAGGCCAAGCGGATAGCGTCCTGGCTCCAGGCGAACGGCGCGGCGGGGCGGCAGGTGCTGCTGCTGTATCCGCCGGGGACGGCGTTCGTGAAGGCGTTCGTGGGGTGCCTGTACGCGGGGGCCGTCGCCGTGCCCGCGCCGCTCCCGACCGAGCAGGGCCAGCACTTCGCGCGCGTGTCCGGGATCCTGCGCGACGCGGAGGCCCGTGCCGTGCTGACCGACACCGGCAACGCGCCGGAGATCGCCGCGTGGCTGGCGGCCGAGGGCATGACCGAGGTGCTGTGCCTGGCGACGGACCAGGGGCCCTACGGGGACGCCGCCGCGTGGACCGAGCCGGAGATCGCGCCGGAGAGCCTCGCCTTCCTGCAGTACACCTCCGGGTCCACGAGCGAGCCCAAGGGCGTGATGGTCTCGCACAGCAACCTGCTGGCGAACCAGGCCGCGATCCAGAACTCCGTGGGCTCGAACGAGCACTCGCGGTACGGCGGCTGGCTGCCCTTCTACCACGACATGGGGCTCATCGGGCACATCCTCCAGCCGCTCTACCTCGGCGGCTCCGCGGCGCTGATGTCGCCCGTCTCGTTCCTGAAGCGGCCCTACCGGTGGCTCCAGATGATCGGTGACTACGGCGTGACGATCGGCGGCGGCCCCAACTTCGCGTACGACCTGTGCCTGCGCCGCGTCACCGACGCGCACATGGAGAATCTCGACCTGTCGACATGGCAGGCGGCTTGCAACGGCGCCGAGCCCATCAGGGCGGAGACGATCCGCGCGTTCACCAAGCGGTTCGAGCAGGTCGGCTTCCGCCCGGAGACGTTCTTCCCCTGCTACGGCATGGCCGAGACCACCCTGCTGATCTCCGGTGTGCCGCGCGGCACCCGCCCCGTCGTACGGGACGTGGACGCCGCCGGACTGGAGCGGGGCGAGATCGCCGAGCCGCGCGAGCAGGCGCCCACGCGGCAGCTCGTCAGCAGCGGGGCCGTGAAGGACTTCGACGTGCGGATCGTCGACCCCGACACGTTCGAGGAGCGGGCCGAGGGGCAGGTCGGGGAGATCTGGGTCAAGGGCGACAGCGTCGCCAGCGGCTACTGGAAGCGGCCGCTGACCAACAAGGAGATCTTCGACGCGCACATCCGCGACGGCGAGGGCGGCTGGCTGCGCACCGGGGACCTCGGGGTCTTCGAGGGCGACGAGCTGTACGTCACCGGACGGCTGAAGGAGATCATCATCTTCGCCGGGCGGAACCTCTACCCGCAGGACATCGAGCGCGCCGTCCAGTCCAGCGACAAGTCCCTGGGCATCGGCGCCGGTTCGGTCTTCGCCGTGGACACCGACCGCGAGCACCTGGTCGTGCTGCAGGAGGTGCGGACGAGTGCCGTCAGCACCGACCTGCGGACCGTCGCCACCGGGGCGCAGCGGCTGATCGGCATGGAGTTCAACATCCCGGCCGGCAACGTCGTCCTGGTGCGGCCCGGCACCATCAAGAAGACCACCAGCGGCAAGATCCAGCGGACCGCGATGCGCAAGCTCTTCCTGGAGGGCGCCATCACGCCGCTGTACGAGGTGCTGGAGCCCGCCGTGCGCGAGCTGGTCTCCGACGCCACCGACCGCCCGCTGGAGCCGGTGGTCTGACATGGAGCATCCGCCCTACCGGCTCGCCGAGGACCTGGACAGGTTCCTCGGCGACCCCCGGGACCCGGCCGAGGAGTTCTCGTACGCGCGCTGCGTCGAGCTCGACGAGAAGGAGGAGTTCCCGGCCGCCATCTGCGCGCTCCTGGAGCAGTGGGGGCTGTCCGGCTACTACGTGCCCGTCGAGCACGGCGGCAGCCTGCGCGACTACGAGCAGCTCCTCCAGCTCTCCCGTACGGTCGCCCGGCGCGATCTGACGGTCGCGATCGGGCACGGTAAGACGTACCTCGGCACCGTGTGCGTCTGGGTCTCCGGCACGGCGGAGCAGGCCACCTCGCTCGGCGGCGCCGTCCGCGCCGGGCTGCCCGCCTCGCTCGCGCTGACCGAGCGCGCCCACGGCAGCGACCTGCTCGCCGGAGAGGTGCGCGGGGAGCCGCGGGAGGCGGGGGAGGGCGGCGGATGGTCGGTCTCGGGCGAGAAGTGGCTCATCAACAACGCCACCCGCGGCACCCTCCTCTCCCTGCTGACCCGCACGGCCCCGGAGGGCGGGCCGCGCGGCTTCAGCGTGCTGCTCGTCGACAAGCGGCGGCTGGCCGAGGGCACCTTCCAGCACGTGCCGAAGGTGCACACCCACGGCATCCGCGGCGCCGACATCTCCGGCATCGCCTTCGACGGGGCGCACGTACCGGCCGAGGCGCTCGTCGGCGCCGAGGGCGGCGGCATCGAGACCGTCCTCAAGGCCCTCCAGCTCACCCGCACCATGTGCGCCTCCCTCTCGCTCGGCGCCGCCGACCACGCGCTCGCCCTCGGCCTGGACTTCGCCGAGGAGCGCGAGCTGTACGGGCGCCGGCTGATCGACCTGCCGCAGGCCCGGCGCACGCTGGCCGCCTGCGCTGCCGACGTCCTGCTGCACGAGGGCCTGGCGGTCGTCGCCTCCAGGGCCGTGCACACCCAGACCGCCGAGATGAGCCTGACCTCGGCCGTCGTGAAGTACCTGCTGCCCAGCGGCACCGAGACGGTCATCGGCGACCTCACCCGGCTGCTGGGGGCGCGCGCCTTCCTCAAGGGCGTCTACGCCGACGGCAGGTTCCAGAAGGTCGAGCGGGACCACCGGATCGTGGGCCTCTTCGACGGCAACACGCTGGTGAACCTGAACTCACTGGTGAACCAGTTCCGTTCGCTGGTGCGCGGCTACCGGCGCGGCACCGGCGACGGCGAGGGCGCGGCGGCCGCATACGACCTGTGCGCCCCGCTGCGCCCCCTCGACCCCGCGCTGCTGTCGCTGGTGGCCCGGCGCGGCAGCGGCGTCATCGCCTCGCTGCCGCGCTCGGTGGCCGAACTGGAGCGCCGGGCCGCGGCCCGGCCCGCGCTGGAGGGCGCCGCCGCGCGCGCCCGCCGGGTGCTGGAGCGGACCGCCGAGCTGCACGAGCGGATGGCGGCCCACCAGGACTCCCTCGCCGAGGTGCCGGAGGCCGCGTTCGCGACCGCCCGCGGCTACGCCCAGTGCTACGCGGCCGCCGCCTGCCTGGGCCTGTGGACGGGGAGCGCCGACGCGGCGGCCGAGGGGCCCACCGGGGCGCTGTGGCGGGACGGGCTGTGGCTGTGCGCCGCGCTCGACCGGCTGCTGGCGCGGCTCGGCGACCCGGCCGCCGGGGACCCGGCGGCCTACGAGGAACTCCTCGCCCGTCTGCGCGCGGCCCGCCGGGAGGGCGCGCTGTTCTCCCTGCTGCCCCAGCGGACGCCCCATGGAACGACCGGCCCGCGCGCCGGAGAGAGCTGAGAGGACCCCATGTCGATCGGTATCGCGGCACAGGAGGAGCGCGTCGTCGCCCGTATCGCCGAGCTGGAGAAGGTCCTCGGCGACCCGGCCGACCCCCTGGGCGACGTGTCGTACGCGCGCGTCCTGGAGGCCGACGAGGAAGGCGAGATGCTCACCCCGGGTGAGCGGCTGCTGGACGACGTGGTCCTCAACTCGGACTTCGTCCCCCGCGCGCACGGCGGCCGGCTGGAGCGCATCGACAACCTGGTGCGCGTCATGCGCCAGGTGTTCCGCCGGGACGTGGCCCTCGGCCTCGGCTACGGCGTCACCTCGTTCATGGCCGGTGTCAACCTGTGGACCTGCGGCACGGCCGAGCAGCGCGAGCGGCTGGCGCGGCTGCTGCTCGACGGGGGCAAGGTCTCCGTCGCGTACCACGAGCTGGCGCACGGCAACGACTTCGTCCGCAACGAGTTCGAGGCCACCCCGACCGGGGACGGCTTCCGGCTCAACGGCACCAAGCAGGTCATCAACAACGCCGACCGGGCCGCCGCCTGGGTGCTCTTCAGCCGCACCAGCGACAAGCCCGGCAGCCGCAGCCACTCGGTGATGTTCGCCGAGCGCGGCGGCCTGGACGCCGCCAGCTACCGGGTGCTGCCCCGCTACGACGCCGTCGGCGTCCGCGGCTGCCACCTGTCCGGGCTGCACTTCGAGGACTGCGCGCTGCCGTCCGACGCGCTCGTCGGCGAGCTGGGCCAGGGCGTCGAACTCGCCCTGCGCGCCTTCCAGATCACCCGCACAGCGGTGCCCGGCATGGCGCTCGGCGCGACCGACACGAGCCTGCGCACCGTCGTCCGCTTCGCGCTCGGCAGGCAGCTCTACCGGCGCTCCGTGATGGAGATCCCGCACGCCAAGGCCACCCTCTCCGGGGCCTTCCTCGACCTCCTCGTCTGCGACAGCCTCTCGCTCGCCGGGTCCCGCGCCGTGCACCTGCTGCCGGACGAGACCAGCGTCTACGCGGCGGCCGTCAAGTACCTGGTGCCCAGGATGCTCTCGGACGCCATGAACGAGCTGTCGATCGTCCTCGGCGCCCGGTTCTACGTCCGCGAGGGCGAGTTCGGGATCTTCCAGAAGCACGTGCGCGACCTGCCGGTGCTCAGCCTCGGGCACGCGGGCTCCGCCGCCTGCCAGGCCACGATCATCCCGCAGCTCCCGAGGCTGGCCCGCCGCGCCTGGTTCACCGGGGACCCCGCGCCCGACGCGCTGTTCCGGCCCCGCGAGGACCTGCCGGAGGTCTCCTTCGACGGGCTGACGCTGGCCAGCGGACGCGACGGGCTCAGCGCCTCGCTCGTCGCCGCCGTCGACGAACTGCCCAGCGGCACCCCCGTGGAGCGCGCCGCGCACGGCATCGCGCTGAAGATGATGGACGAGCTGCGGCAGGTCCAGGAGGAGGCCCTCGCGCTGGCGCCGGAGGACCGTACGGCCCTCGCCCGGCCCGCCTCCTTCGCGCTCGCCGACCGGTACGCGGTGCTGCTCGCCGCGGCCTCCGCGATCGGCGTGTGGCGGCAGGCGGCAGCGGCGCCGGCCGACGACCCGTTCCTCGCCGACCCGGCCTGGCTCGCGGCGGCGCTGCACCGGCTGTCGCGACGGCTCGGCCACCGCCCGCCCGACCTGCCCGCCGAGGCCGAACCCCGTGTCCACGAGGAGGTTCTGCGCCGGTTCCAGGAAAACGCGAGCTACGACCTCTACAACACACCTCTGGCGGGCTGAACCGCCCGCCGGAGCCCGATCCGAGCCCGAACCGAGCCCGACCCGAGCCCGATCCGTCCGCTGTGACGACCCTTGCCGAGGAGTGCGAATCATGTCCGTTCCGGCCGCAGGACACACCGCCGAGACGCTGACCACCTGGCTGGCCGAGCGCATCGCCCTGTACCTCAAGCGGCAGCCCGCCGAGATCGACCCCACCGTCCCGCTCGCCGAGTACGGACTGGACTCGGTGGCCGCCCTGAGCCTGTGCGGGGACATCGAGGAGGACTTCGACGTCATCCTCGAACCGACCGTGGCGTGGGACTACCCGACGGTGGGCGCGCTCGCCGCGCACCTGCGCGAGGAGCTCGCCGCCGCCACGTCGGAGGCCGTCTGATGACCGACGTCCCCCAGGACGCCGTCGCCATCGTCGGCGTCGACTGCCGGTTCCCGGGGGCGCCCGACACGGGCGCCTACTGGGACCTGCTGATGCGCTCGGGGGACGGCGTCGGCCAGGTGCCGGGGCAGCGCTGGGACGCGCGCGAGTTCCACTCCGAGGAAGCGGGCGCCGAGGGCAGCAGCAACACCACCGAGGGCGGCTTCATGGCCGACCCCGACGCCTTCGACAACGAGTTCTTCACCATCTCGCCCCGCGAGGCCGCCGCCATGGACCCCCAGCAGCGGCTGCTGCTCCAGTCCGCGTGGCGGGCCGTCGAGGACGCCGGAACCGCCCCGCAGACCCTCGCCGGGTCCCGCACCGGGGTGTTCGTCGGGATCATGGGCAACGAGTGGGCGCAGCTCCACCTCACCGACTACGCCCGGGTGACGGCGCAGGCCGGGTCCGGCAACGGCTACTGCATGACCGCCAACCGGATCTCCTACCACCTCGACCTCAAGGGCCCCAGCCTCGCCGTCGACACCGCCTGCTCCTCGTCGCTGGTCGCCGTGCACCTCGCGGGCAACGCGCTGCTGTCGGGGGAGTGCGACACCGCGCTCGCCTCCGGCGTCAACGTCGCGCTCACCCCGGCCCTGTCGATCTTCTACACGCAGGCCGGGCTCTCCGCGCCCGACGGCCGCTGCAAGCCCTTCGCCGCCGGTGCCAACGGCATCGGCAGGGGCGAGGGCGTCGGCACCGTCGTGCTGCGCAGGCTCTCCGACGCGCGCGCCGACGGGCAGCGGATCTACGCCGTCGTCCGCGGCACCGCCGTCAACCAGGACGGGCGCAGCAACGGCATCACCGCGCCCAGCCGCTGGGCCCAGCAGGACGTGCTGGAGGCCGCGTACGCGCGGGCGGGCTGCGACCCCGCCGACGTCGTCTTCACCGAGGCGCACGGCACCGGCACCGTCCTCGGCGACATGATGGAGGTCAAGGCGCTCGGCCACCACCACAGGGGCCGCGCGCGCCCGATGGCCATCGGCTCGGTCAAGGGCAACCTCGGCCACGCCGAGGGCGCCGCCGGGATCGCCGGGCTCATCAAGGTCGCCCTCGCGCTGCACCACAGGACCGTGCCCGCCAGCCGCTACGCGGCCAAGGAGAACCCGCAGCTCAGGCTCCGCGAGCACGGACTGCGGCTGCTGAAGGCCCCGCTGCGGCTCAGCGGCACGGCGCTCGCCGGGCTCAGCAGCTTCGGCCTCGGCGGCACCAACGCGCACGCGGTGCTGGAATCGGCGCCCGCCGTGCGTACGGCACCGCGTGACGGAGCGGAGGAGGAGACCGAAGCGACCGGCATCGGCTGCGGGATCTTCACCCTCACCGCGCCGGGGGCCGACGCCGTGGCCCGCAATCTGCGGGTCCAGGCCGAGGCCGTCGCCGCGCGCAAGCAGCCCGCGGGACCGCTGTGCTGGACCAGCAACCGCGTCAAGGCCGGGCACCAGCTCCGCTTCGCGGTCGCCGCCGACGACAGCGCCGAACTGGCCGGGGCGCTGCGCGAGGCCGCCGAGACGCCCGACGCGCTCGCCCAGCTCACCGGCCAGCCCCCGGGGCCGCCCCGGCTGGCGTTCCTGTACACCGGGCAGGGCTCGCAGTACGCGGGCATGACCGCGCGGCTGTACCGCGAGTCCCCGCTCTACCGCCGGTTCCTGGACGAGGCCGACGAGGCGCTGCTCCCGCACACCGGGCGCTCCGTGCGCGACCAGCTCCTGGACGGCGACGAGGACGTGCACCGCACGGCGTACGCGCAGCCCGCGCTCTTCGCCGTCGGCTACGCGCTGGGGCGCACGCTCACCGAGCTGGGCGCGGAGCCCGGGCTGCTGCTGGGGCACAGCGTCGGCGAGTTCGCCGCCGCCTGTCTCGCGGGCGCGCTCACCCTCGAAGGCGCCGCGCGGCTGATCGCGGCCCGCGGCAGGCTGATGCAGCAACTCCCGTCCGGCGGCGGCATGCTGGCCGTGCTCGCCGGGCCCGACGCGCTGCGCGACCGCGTCGCCGACGAGCCGCTCATCGACCTCGCCGTGCTCAACGGGCCGCGCGCCTGCGTGCTCTCCGGCGAGCTGACCGCGCTCGGCCGGATCGAACGCGAGCTGGCGGGTACGGGCGTACGTACGCGCAGGCTGCAGGTCTCGCACGCCTTCCACTCGCCCCTGATGGACCCGATGCTCGAACCCTTCGCGCGCGAGGCCGAGAAGGCCGGCGGCGGAGTGCCCCGGCTGCCCTTCCACTCGACGCTGCGCGGCCGCCTCCTCACCGAAGGGGAGGCGCTGGACGCCGCGTACTGGACCGAGCACGTGCGCGCGCCCGTCCTGTTCGCGGACGCCGCGGGCGGCCTGCTCGCCGAGGGGCCCAGCCATCTCGTCGAGATCGGCCCCAAGCCCGTCCTGCTGTCGATGACGGCGCACCTGGGCGGCCCCGCGGGCGGCACACGCGGGACGCGCGGGATACGCCCGGCGTCCGTACTGCCCGTCAAGGACGGGGAGTCCGGGGCCCGGCGGCTCGCCGAGGCCGTCGCCGAGCTGTACCGGGGCGGGGTCGACCCGCGCTGGGAGGCCGCGTACCCCGCACGGGAGCGCACCGCGCTGCCGCTCGCGCCCTACGCGTTCTCCGCCGCGCACCGCTACTGGACGCGCGAGCCGGTACGCCGGGACGCCACGGCGCGGTCCGAGGAGCCCCCGGCACCCGCCGCACCCGTCCAGGAGAAGGCGGCACCCACCGGCGTACTGACGCTGGACAGGCCGCCGGAGGGCGACCCCGTCGCCACCGTGGTGTACGAGGCGATCGCGCAGGTCGGCGGCTACGCCGTCGAGGAGCTCTCGCCCTCGCTGCGGCTCTACGAGGACCTCGGCTTCGACTCCGTCATGATCATGGAACTCAAGACCCGCCTGGAGGAGCGGCTGAGCGGCACCGCCGCGCTGACCGTCCAGGACCTGCTGCCCCAGCTCGCCACCGTCGGCGACCTCGCGGACTTCCTCGGCGAATACCTCGGCCGGGACGCGGATGGAGCGGAGAAGGAGGAGAAGACAGCGTGAATCACCATGCCCCGGCGGAGGCCCCCGCCTACCTCGCCTCGGTCGGCACCGCGCTGCCCGGCGACCCCGTCGACAACGCGGCGCTCGCCAAGGCGCTCGGTGTCAACGAGGAGTGGATCGAGGTCTTCATCGGCACGAAGACCCGCCACTTCGCCCGCGACCTCGCCACCGGCACCGTCCGCTGGTCGCTCGCCGACCTGTGCGCGCAGGCCGGGGCGCGGGCGCTGGACGGTCCAGGGCCGGGCCACGAGGACATCGACTTCGTCGTGCTGGGCACCGCGACCCCCGACACCCTGATGCCCGCCACCGTCAACCACGTGGCCGACCAGCTCGGCCTCGACCAGGTGCCCACCTTCCAGCTCCAGTCGGGCTGCGCGGGCGCGGTCCAGGCGCTGAGCCTGGCCCGCACCATGATCGCCTCGGGCGAGTACGGCACGGGCCTCGTCATCGGCGGCGACGTGTGCAGCAAGCACCTCGACCTCGACCGCGACCTGTCCGGCGCGGCCCCCGGCGACATCGTGAACTTCGTGCTCTTCGGCGACGGCGCCGGAGCGGCCGTCGTCACCGGCGAACCCGCGGGGGAGCGGGTGGCCCTGCGCCGCGTGCTCAACCGCTTCACCGGGCTGGGCCGCGAACCCGGCCAGGTCATCGAGTGGTTCGGCCTCGCCGACCGCTACGACGACCGGCAGGCCGTACGCGAGGACTACAAGGCCATCGAGGAGGCCGTGCCCGTCATGGCCGTCGAGATCCTCTGGGAACTCCTCGGCGACCTCGACTGGGAGGCCGAGGACCTCCACTACCTCCTGCCCCCGCAGCTCTCCGGCCGCATGACCGCGCGTATCACCGGAGAGCTCGACGTCCCCTCGGCCCGCGAGATCTCCTGCGTCGCCGACACCGGCAACAACGGCAACGCGCTGCCCTTCCTGCAGACCGAGAAGCTCCTGGAGCACATGGCCACGGGAGAACGCGCACTGGCGGTCGCCATCGAGTCCAGCAAGTGGATCAAAGCGGGCTTCGCCCTGGAGAAGCTGTGACCCTGGAGAACCTATGACCCTGGAAGACTTCGCCCGAATCGTCAGCGACGAACTCGGCGTCTCCTTCGGCACCGACGAACTCTCCGCCGACTTCGACGACCTGCCCGAGTGGGACTCGCTCTACCTGCTGAAGGTCGTCACCGCCGTCGAGTCCGAGCTGCGCCGCTCCGTGCCCGTGGGGAAGGTGCTGGAGGCCCGCAGCCTGAAGGAGATCTACGACCTGGCGGTCACGGCGTGAGCGGGACGAGCGGCCTCGGCAGCACCGTCTTCGCCGAGCGCCGGCGCCGCCACACCCTCTACTTCCTGGAGTGGGCCGCGCGGCAGCGCCCGGTGCACCTGGACACCGAGGTCGACATGACCCGCGTCCAGCGGCACCGGGCCGCCGCGCGGGAGAGAGGCGAGCGCTACGCGGTGGTGAGCTATCTGCTGTACGCCACGGGGCGCGCCCTCGCCCGGCACCCCGAGGCCAACGCGGTCGCCGCCACCCCCTGGCCCGCGCCGCTGCGCGCGCCCCGGACCGTACGGTTCGAGGGCGTCACGGCGAAGCTCGCCCTGGACCGCCCGGTCGGTCCGGACGCCGAACGCACCGTGCTCTCCGCGCTCGTACCGGGCCTGGAGTCCGCCGGACTGCCCGCCATCCAGCAGCGCGTCGAGCGCTACGCCGGGCGGTACGCGGCCGAACTCCCCGAATTCCAGCGGGTCCTGAAGCTCGGCACGCTCCCCGCCCTCCTCGGGCGGGCGCTCTTCGGCGCGGCCCTGCGCGACCCTCGGCGGCGCCCCGACATCTTCGGCACCGTCTCGGTCAGCTCGCTCGGACACCGCCCCGTGGACGGCTTCCACTCGGCGGGCGGCACGGCGGTGACCGTGTGCGCGGGGCAGATCGCCGAACGGGCCGTCGTCCGCGACGGCCACGTCGTACCCGCGCCCGTCATGCGGCTCGGCCTCACCTTCGACCACCGGGTGATCGACGGCGCGACCGCCGCCGATGTGCTGGGCACGCTCCGACACAGCTTGGAGGACTTCGATGACGGCTCCTGGGAGGACGCCTCACGGGCGCACCTTCGGAGCACCGATCATGATCTCGGGTCCCCGGGGGGACTGGCACCGAGTCCGCGCTGACCTCGACCGGTACGCGACGGTCGTGCTCTACGCCCACCTGGGCGACTGGCAGCCGCAGCGCGCGGGCAACCCGCGGCTGCGGGCCCTGCTGGGCCGCGACTGGGCCCGCTTCCTGGACCTCACGCACCCGGGACTGCGCACGCGCTTCGCCTCCTCACGGGTGCTGCTGAAGTTCGCCGCGGCCTCGGTGCTGCACGTCGCCCCGCAGGACATCGAGCTGGGCTACACGCCGACGGGCCGCCCCTATCTGCGCGGCTACGACGGCGTGCAGATCAGCCTCAGCCACACCGACGAGCTGCTGCTCGTCGGCCTCGCGACGGGCGGCGTGATCGGCGTGGACGCCGAACGCAGCGACCGTTCGCTCTACGGCCCGGGACTCGGCCGCCAGCTCTGCACCGCCAACGAGACCGAACTGATCGAGGCCATGCCCCTGGAGGAGCGCGACGCCGCGCTCCTGCGCCTGTGGACCCTCAAGGAGGCCTACAGCAAGGCCATCGGCCTCGGCATGCAGTTCCGCTTCACCGACTTCGGCTTCCGCCCCGACGGCACCCCCACCGAGGTACGCCGCCCCGACGGCACGCCCGGCACGGGCGACGAGTGGTCGTTCGGCACGTACCTGCTCGACGCGAGCGACGGGCAGTACACGGTGAGCGTCGCGGTCGGCGACGCGGGCTTCGGCGGCACCGTCGACCATGCCGCCGCCACGACCCTCGACGCCGGCATCGTGGATGCCCTCACCGAGGCCCTCGGCGCGGACCTCTCCGAGGACGCGGACGAGTTCGGCGACTGGTAGAGGCCCTGGGCAGGGGCTGCCCCTGGCGGTGCGTCGCAGTCTGCCGGTGCGTTGTGGTTGCTCGCGCAGTTCCCCGCGCCCCTTTGGGGCGCACAACTCAGCCTTCACCAGCGCTGAAGGGGACGGCGAGACGCTGTCGGCATGGAGCACCTCCAGGAACTGAAGGAATTCGCGCTGCTGCACGCGAGGGGCCAGGGCATGGCCCCGGCGCACGCGGCGCGCGTCGTCTCCCGTATCGCCAACGACACGCCGGGCGACGCCCGTTCATGGGCCTCCGTATGGGTGGCCGAGGGGCGCTCCGCGTCCCGGCGCGGCGATCTCCTGGCCGCCTGCCGCAGCTATGCGCTGGCCCGCTTCCCGTACCCCGCCGACGAGGAACGCCGGCTCGCCCAGCGGCTCTGCGTGGACGCCTTCGACACCTGGCGCGGGGAGCACGACGTGGAGCGCCTGGAGTTCCCCCTCCCCGGCGACGCCACCTGCCGCGCCTGGGCCTCGGGGCTCGACCGCGACCGGCCGCTGCTGATCGTGATGGGCGGCATCGTCAGCGTCAAGGAACAGTGGGCGCCGCTGCTGCCGCTGCTGCGCAAGATCGGCTTCGCGGCCGTCGTCACGGAACTGCCGGGCGTCGGCGAGAACTCGTGCGTCTACGCGCCCGACTCCTGGCGCATGCTGCCCACGCTCCTCGACCACCTCGCGGGCCGCGCCCGGGTCGCCGACACCTCGCTGCTGGCCCTCAGCTTCAGCGGCCACCTCGCGCTGCGCGCCGCGGGCAAGGACGCGCGGATCCGGCGCGTGCTGACCGTCGGCGCGCCCGTCACCGACTTCTTCCGTGACACCGGCTGGCGCGCGGGCGTGCCCGCCATCACGCTCGACACCCTGCGGCGCCTGACGGGCGCCGCCGACCGGGACCAGCTCTTCGCCGTGCTGCCCGAGTTCGCGCTGACCGCCGCGGACCTCGCCGCGATCCGGATCCCGGTCCGTTACGTCGTCAGCGCCCGCGACGAGATCATCCCGCCCGGCGAACGCGCCCGGCTCCGGCAGGCGCCCGGCGACATCCGTTTCAAGGTCTTCGACGACGTGCACGGCTCGCCGTCCCATCTGGGGGCGACGCGCCGCTGGTTGTTCGGCTCGCTGCTGCGCAGCCGTTTCCTGTCGCTGAGCGGAGGACGTAACCATGCCCGACACGACCCCGACGGTCCAGCCCTGGCGCACCCTGTCCGCACTCGGGGTGCTGGAGAGCGACCTGCACCCCGAGGAGGCCGAGCAGGCTGAGCCGGAGGAGTAGTTGACCCTCCCACGGTGTCAGGGCCTTCCGTAGGCCCATGAACGACATCGACTACACCGGCTCGGGCCCGTACTGCTACACGCACTCCCTCGCCATGGTGCTCGGGCCCGGGGCGCCCGGCCCGTCCGTCATCGAGACGCTGACCGGCTCCGCCTTCGGCGCCCAGCTGGCGGGCGGCACGGTGCCCTTCTTCGACCCGTACGGCTGGGACCCCGAGGTCGGCCTCGACGACGCGATCGGCCTCCTCGGCCTGCGCTGCGCACGTACGTGCGGGGGTACGCCCGAGGAGGCCCTGGCCCGGCTCCGCGCCGCGTGCGCGCGGGGCCCGGCCCTCGTCGGGCCCGTGGACATGGGCATGCTCCTCTACCACCCGGGCACGCCCTGGCCGCCCGAGCCCGGCGGCAGCGACCACTACGTGGTCGCGCTGGAGGCCGACGAGGACTCCGTCCTCCTCCACGACCCGCACGGCCATCCCTACGCGACGCTCCCCACGGGCGACTTCCTCACCGCCTGGCAGGGCAGCACGGTCACGTACACCGATGCGCCGTACGTGATGCGGACCGATTTCGTCCGCGTCCGTGAGGTCGCCGCGGAGGAAGCGCTGCGTGCGGTGTTGCCCGGTGCGGTCGCCTGGCTCGGGGGCCGCGCGGACCGCCCCGTCCCCGCGGGCACGCTGGGCGGCGCGGCGGCCCTGGAGGCCCTCGCCGTCCAGGTCGAGGACGGCCTGGACCCCGGTGTCCAGGGCCTCCTCGAACACTTCGCCGTCCGCGTCGGCGTACGACGCCTGGCGGACGCGTCCACGTCCCTGTTGCCCCTGGGCCTCCCCACCTCCGCGCGCCTCCTGCTGACCCAGTCCCGCCTTCTGGGCGCGGTCCAGCACCCCCTCACCCGTGGGGACACCGGAACGACGGCCCACCTCCTCCGCGAACTGGCCCCCACGTACGCCCAGTTGCGCGAGACCTTGCAGAAGGAGCTGTGAGGGGCACGGCACTGTGCCCCGTCAGGGGCGCGAGGCTGTGCTTGTTTTGCGGCTCCGCCGCGTGGGCGCGACCGGTTCAAGACTTCGGGGCTTGCCCCGGTTCCCTCAGGGGCGCGGGGAACTGCGCGACAAGCCACGACGCGGCCGCAGCCCGCGAAGCACAGCCCGGGGCACCCCGAACCCGGCTCTTTCACCGGTGCACCCGGCGAAGGGGGCTGCGCTTGCCAACCCTGCGCCTTGCGCAGACTTCCCAAGCACAGTGGGGGGGGGGAGGGAGCAGACTTCCCAAGCGCTGCAGGGAGAGCCAGGGGCGCGGGGAACTGCGCGACCAGCCACGACGCACCCGCAGTCGGCGGTGTGCGGACAGGGGCACTCTCTTACGTGTGGGGTGAGGCGATCAGCCAGATTCCGGGGCGGACTTCCAGGGTGCTGGGGACTCCCGTGGGGGTTTCGCGGAGGCGGTCCGCGACGCGGCGTGCGTAGGACGCCCAGCGGTTGTCGCCCAGCGCTTCCGCCTCGGCCCCGCACGCGGCAAGGCGGTCGAGGGCCGTCGCCACGTCCTCGCGGCGCAGCGCCGCGAAGGCGAGGCCGCGCAGGGCCTCCATCGCGCCGCGCGGGTCGCGCGAGGCACGGCTCGCGGCGAGGGCCCGCTCGTACGTGCGCGACGCGCGGGCAGTCTGCCCCTGGTCGAGCAGCACGTCGGCCTCACCGGTGAGGCAGCGGCCCTCGGAGGCCGCGCCGCCCACGTGCCGCGCCAGCCGGTAGCGGTCGAGGGCGCGCGCGTGCCGGCGGCGCTGCCAGGCGAGGTCGCCGAGGGAGCGGAGCAGGGTCGCCTCGGCGAGGGCGTCCTCGCCGTGGCGCGCGGCGTCGAGGGCGAGTTCGTGTGCGGTCTCCCAGTCGTCCCAGAGCGCGCACGCCTCGTAGTAGCCGCCCGCCGCCGAGGCGAGGGCGCAGCACAGCCGCCACAGGCCCGCGGCGTGGCACTGGCGTACGGCCTCCAGCAGGCCCGTGGACTCCTCGCGGAACCAGCGCAGGGGAGCGGGGCCGACCCACGCGGCGCCGTTCTCGTCCGGGAAGTCCCCGGTTCCCGCGAGCGTGTCGCGGCCGGGGGCGAGGCGCGCGTCGGCGTGGCGGGCGAGCGTCAGCCAGGCGCGGCCGAGCCGTTCGGTGGCGCGCGGGGCCGTACGGGGTTCGGCCGCGGCGAGTTCGTCGAGCATCTCGACGGCCAGGTTCCGCAGCAGGGAGGGGAAGCCGTAGCGTACGGCGCCGGACGAGCCCTCGACCGCGCTCTCGACCGCGCCGTTGCCGTCGTCCTCCGCCCGGCGGGCCTCCAGGAGGTGGGACCTGGTCAGTTCCTCCGCGAGGCGCTCGGCGCCGGAGAGATCGGTGCCGAGCAGCGCGGCGACGGTCCACAGCGGGAAGTCGGGCTGGGGGGCGAGCGCGAGGAGGCGGAAGGCGCGGCGTTCCTCGTCGCCCACTTCCTGACAGGCCGTCAGCAGGCTGCCGCGTACGTTCAGGTCGCACAGGGCGAGCGCCGCCAGGCGCGTACGCTCGTCGCGCAGCCGCCGCGCCAGGCCCGGCGCCGTCCAGTGCGCGCGGGCCGCGAGACCGGCCGCCGCCACGCGCAGCGCGAGCGGCAGGCAGCCGCACAGCCGGGCGATCTCGGCGGTGGCGCGCGGCTCCTCGGCCATCCGCCGTCCTCCGGCCTCGCGCAGCAGCCGCTCGGCGTCGCGGGGCTCCAGGACGTCGAGCACCAGGTGCTGGACCCCGTCGAGGCCGCCCAGCGCGCGGCGTCCGGTGACGAGGACGGTCGTGTCGGGCAGGGCGCCGAGCAGGGGCCGGACCTGGCCCTCGGAGACGGCGTCGTCCAGGACGAGCAGCAGCTTGCGGCCCTCCGTGGCGCGGTAGAGCAGGTCCGCCAGCTCGTCCTGCCCGCGCGGCGACGCCGTGCCGGGCAGGTCCTCGCGGCGCAGCCTGCGCAGCAGCGTGGTCATCGCGGCGGCGGGCGTCACGGCCCGGCCGCCCGCGTCGCGCAGCCGCAGCAGCACGCGCCCGTCGGGGTACGACTCGGCAGCGCCGTGTGCGAGGCGTACGGCCAGCGCGGTCTTGCCGACGCCCGCGCGCCCGGAGACGGCGAGGACGCGTGCGCCGCCGTCCCCGCCCCCGCCCCCCGTCGCCTCGGCCAGCATGCGGCCGCCGGAGGCCAGTTCCTCGCCGCGTCCGGTGAAGTCGGAGGCGGCGGGCGGCAGCCACAGCACGGGCCCCGGGCCGGGAGGGGGGTCCGCGGGAGGGGCGCCGGAGGGGGCCGCCCGCGTGGGGACGGGGGGTGGCGGAGGCGGCTCCTCCTGCCAGGCGAGCGCGGGGTCGGAGGCGAGGATACGTTCTTGCAGGCGGGTGAGGACGGGGCCCGGCTCGACGCCGAGCTCGTCGATGAGGGCCCGCCGCGCGCGCTGGTAGGCGCCGAGCGCGTCGGACTGCCGCCCGGAGCGGTAGAGCGCGACCATGAGGTGCGCGTGCAGCGTCTCCCGCATCGGGTGCTCGTTGGCCAGCGCCATGAGTTCGCCGGTCAGCTCGTGGTGGCGGCCCAGCCACAGATCGGCGGAGATGCGCTGCTCCAGCACCTCGGTGCGCAGCTCGTCGAGGCGTACGGCGTTCGTCTCCAGGCACGGCCCGTGCGGGATGCCGGAGAGCGCCGAGCCGGTCCACAGGGTGAGGGCCCGGCCCAGCAGCAGCGAGGCGTTGGCGTAGTCCCGCCGTTCGTAGGCCGTGCGGCCCTCGGCGCGCAGCGACTCGAAGACGTTGAGGTCCAGCTCGTCGGGGCCCACCTGGATCAGATAGCCGGGCGGCTGGGTCAGCAGCGGCTGCCCGGCGGTCTCGCCGCCGTCGCTGTCGCCGCCGTCGCTGTCGCCGCCGAGCGCCTTGCGGAGCTGCGAGACGTAGACCTGGAGCGTCGTGGCCGCGGTCCGCGGCGGCTCGGTGGCCCACAGCTCGTCGATCAGGGTGTGGGCCGGTACGACGCTGCCGTTCTGGACCAGCAGCGTGGCGAGGACGGCGCGCGGCTTGGCCGCCGACGGCGTGCGCGGCGCCATGCTCACGGGCCCGAGAACGCGGAAACGCACGGTGCTCCCCCTTAGTCGTGCTGTGCCTGTCGTGCTGTGCCTGTCGTGCGGTGTTCTTCGTCTGTTACTGGCAGTCCTGGAGGACCGAGGCGTGGATCCGGGCCACCGTGCGGTTGCCCTGCGAGAAGACCAGCCGCCACTCGCTGGTGGGCCGGTCGCCCGCGTCGCGCGCCGGTTCCCCGCCGCCGCCCGCGCGGGAGTGGTGCCGCACCTCGCACCACAGCGGATGCCCCAGCTCCGCGAAGCCGCGGAACGAGGCGTGCCAGTGCGTCATCACCGAGTGGGCCGGGGCGAAGCCGTGCCGACCCGCCGCCGCGACCAGCGCCGCCTGCCGCGAGGCCTCCAGGAAGAGCGCCGGGGGCAGCTCGCCGGGCATCGCCTGCAGCGCCTCGGCCGCGGCGCGCGTGTCGACGGGGAAGAGCAGCGTCCCGTCGTCCGGCCCTGGGCCGTCGCCGCCGGGGTCCTCGGTGGGCGGGCCCAGCAGCACGTTGCGGGCCGAAACGCGGCCCACCTGGTGCGGCTCGGGCGCCCCGTCGGACGTACGGACCCGCTCCTGGGCCGTCGCGGCGGCGCTCTCGCGCAGCCCGGCGGCACGGTGGCTGCGGTAGACGCCCGGGGTGGCGAAGACCAGCCGGGCCCGCGCGGTCGCGCAGCGGTGCCCGCCGATGCTCACCACGGCGTCCGCCTCCAGGCCGCGCGGCACGCCCCGCACCACGTCGACCGGCGTCAGCTCCAGCTCCAGCGCGAGCTGCGCGCCCTGGGAGCCGTTCGCCCCGTGCGTACGCCGCCAGGGCGTCAGGTCGGTGACGGTGGCGCCGCCCTCGGCGATCACGGCGTGCCGCCGCTCGGGGACGCGGAAGTACTGGTGCGCGGCGAAGAGCGCCGCCTGCCGCAGCGACTCGACAGGTAGCAGCAGGTCGTGGAAGGGCGCCGCCAGGTCCGTGAACAGCGGGTGCTCGCCCGGGAGTTCGGCGGAGAACGCGAACCGCTGGCGTACCGGCGTGACCGCGCCCAGCACGAACCCCTCCGGGGTGTCCGGCTGGTAGAGCAGGTGGTGCGGTCCGAGGAAGGTGCCGTGCAAGGGCGCGGAAAGGCTCGCTACAGGCGGCCTGGACACACTCTCCATGGGGATCCTCTGCGTAGTTCTCTGTGTGGTCCTGCGGGGCCGGGCCAAGGTGGCCCGCGACGCTTGAGAAATGAGGGAGGGGAGGCAGAGCGCACGGCGTTGCGCCGTGCGCCGCGCCCGTGCTCCGTCGTACGCCGTGAGGCGTCCGAGCGTGCCTTGAGGACCCCTCCATACGCTCCGGACGACTGATCGGGACGGCGGCGTCGGGAGCGTGTTGTGGCTGCACTCATCGAGGACTTCGCGCTGGTGGGGGACATGCGGACGGCCGCACTCGTCTCCCGTTACGGCTCGGTGGACTGGCTCTGTCTGCCGCGCTTCGACTCCCCGGCGGTCTTCGCCGGGCTGCTCGGCGAGGACGAGCACGGCTCCTGGCGGCTGGCGCCCGCCGAGTGCGTCGCGGGCCGCAGACCGGCGGCCCGCCGCCGCTACCGGGGCGACTCGCTCGTCCTGGAGTCGGAGTGGGAGACCCCCGGCGGCACCGTGCGCGTCACGGACTTCATGCCGCCGCGCGGCCGTTCGGGCTCGCCGGACGGGGCGCCGTGCGTGGTGCGCGTCGTGGACGGCCTGACGGGCAGCGTGCGGATGCGCTCGGTGCTCCAGACGCGGTTCAGCTACGGACGCATCGTGCCGTGGGTGCGCCGCGAGAGCCACGGCGGCAACCGGCGCCCCGACCGGGTGGTCGCCGTCGCCGGGCCCGACTCGCTGTGGCTCGACACCGACGCGGACACCTACGGCACCGACCTGACGACGTACGCGGACTTCACGGTGACCGCGGGGCAGCGCACCGCGCTCACCCTGACCTGGCAGGCGTCCCATCTGCGCCCGCCGCCCCGCCCCGACGCGGAGGCGCTGCTGCGCGACACCGAGCGGTTCTGGGAGGACTGGACGAACCGCTGCACGTACAACGGCCCCTGGCGGGAGGCCGTCATGCGCTCGCTGATCACGCTGAAGGCGCTCACCTACGCGCCGACCGGCGGCATCGTCGCGGCCCCGACGACCTCGCTGCCCGAGGAGATCGGCGGCGTCCGCAACTGGGACTACCGCTACACCTGGCTGCGGGACGCCGCCATCACCCTCTCCTCGCTGCTGCGCACCGGCTACCACGAGGAGGCCAGGGCCTGGCGCGAGTGGCTGCTGCGCGCGGTGGCGGGGGACGCGCGCAACCTGCAGATCATGTACGGGGTCGCGGGGGAGCGGGAGCTGGCCGAGTCCGAGCTGCCCTGGCTGCCCGGCTACGAGAACTCCCGCCCCGTCCGTATCGGCAACGGCGCCGCGGGGCAGCTCCAGCTCGATGTGTACGGCGAGGTCGTCGACGCGCTCTACCTGGGCCAGACCTCGGGCCTGTCCAGCGACGACGACGGCCACGTCCTGCAGATGAAGCTCATGAACTACCTGGAGTCGAGCTGGCAGGAGCCCGACGAGGGCATCTGGGAAGTGCGCGGCCCCCGGCGGCACTTCGTCCACTCCAAGGTGATGACGTGGGTCGCCGCCGACCGCACGGTGCGCCGCCTCAGCAGGCTGCCGGGCGAGCCCCCGGTCGGGCGCTGGCGGGCGCTGCGCGACGAGGTGCACCGCGAGGTGTGCGCCAAGGGATTCGACTCGGACCGCAACACGTTCACACAGTCCTACGGCTCGCGCGAGCTGGACTCCTCGCTGCTGCTGATCCCGCAGGTCGGTTTCCTGCCGCCGCACGACCCGCGAGTCGTCGGGACCGTCGAGGCCGTGCAGCGTGAGCTGAACGACGACGGCTTCGTCCGCCGCTACCCGGTGGAGCAGGACGGCTCGGAGTCCGTCGGCGGCGACGGACTCCCGGGCGGCGAGGGTGTCTTCCTGGCCTGCTCGTTCTGGCTCGCGCACGACCTCGCGCTGATCGGGCGGCGCGCGGAGGGCCGCCGCCTCTTCGAGCGGCTGCTCGCGCTCCGCAACGATGTGGGGCTGCTCGCCGAGGAGTGGGACACGGGGCGCCGCCGGCAGGTGGGCAACTTCCCGCAGGCGTTCAGCCACGTGCCCCTGATAGACGCCGCGCTCCGGCTCGGCTGAATGCTTCAGGTGGTACATCCACACGCATTAGAGGCGTACTTGAGGGAGTACGGTCACCCTCTGGCCATAGATGATGAGTCACACATCGTCGGCTATGGGGGCGCAGATGGCTGGGCCGAGGAATTTCACCGAGCTCGTCGTGCGGAGGATGGCGGAACTGTCCGACAGGGACGCCTATCAGTTCGTCCGCGTGCGCGAGGACGGGGACGCGGACGGCGACCGCCGGGGCGACCGCCACGGTGACCGCCACGGCGACGTCGGCGGTGAGTCCCTCTCGGCCACCCCCCTCACCTACGGCGAGCTGGGGACCCGCGCGATGCGGCTCGCCTCCTGGCTCCAGGAGCGCGGCTGCCACGGGCAGCGCGTGCTGATCCTGCACGGCGACGGGCGGCAGTTCATCAGCAGCTTCCTGGGCTGCCTCCTCGCCGGGGCCGTCGCCGTGCCCGCGCCGCCGCTGGGCGGGGCGCGGCAGAACGTGGAGCGCGTCGCCAACATCGTCCGCGACGCCTCCGTGAGCTATCTGCTCACCGACGCCGCGAACGCCTCCGCCGTCTCCCAGCTCCTCGCGAACATCGGCCACCCCGAGGTGACGTGCCTGGCCACCGACCGCACCCAGGTCGGCACGGAGGCGGCCTGGGAGGAGCCGGGGCTCTTCCCCGACGACGTGGCCTATCTCCAGTACACCTCCGGCTCGGTCAGCGAGCCCAAGGGCGTGATGGTCACCCACCGCAACCTGCTCGCCAACCAGCGCGCCCTGCAGCAGGCGCTGCGCACGGACTCCGCCGCCCGCGTCGGCGGCTGGCTGCCCTTCCACCACGACATGGGCCTGGTGGGGCAGTTGCTGCACCCGCTGTGGCTGGGCACCAGCGGGGTGCTGATGCCGCCGGTCACCTTCGTCAAGAAGCCCGTGCGCTGGCTGCGCATGGTCGACCAGTACGGGATCACCGCGGGCGGCGGCCCCAACCTCGGCTACGAGCTGTGCGTGCGCCGCGTGCGCCCCGAGCAGACCGAGGGCCTGGACCTGTCCCGCTGGGTGACCGCCGTCAACGGCGCGGAGCCCGTGCGCGCCGAGACGATGGACGCCTTCGCGGAGAAGTTCGCCCCCGCCGGATTCCGCCGCGAGGCCTTCTACCCCTGTTACGGGCTGGCCGAGGCGACCCTCCTCGTCGCCGGGGGCGTGCCCGGCAGCCGCGTCCGCGAACGCGTGGCGGACGCCCGCAGCCTGGAGCACCACCGGCTGCGCGAGCCGCGCCCCGACCGGCCCGCGCGCACCCTGGTGAGCTGCGGGCTGCCCCGCGACTGCGAGGTCCGCGTCGTCGACCCGGAGAGCCACGCGCGGCTCCCCGACGGGCAGGTGGGCGAGGTGTGGCTGCGGGGCGAGAGCGTCGCGCACGGCTACTGGAACAGACCGCTGGAGAACCCGCGCGCCTTCCGCGCCACCACCAGCGACGGCGCGGGCGGTTTTCTGCGCACCGGCGACCTCGGCCTGCTCGACGGCGGCGAACTCTTCCTCACCGGGCGGCTCAAGGACGTACTCATCGTCGGGGGCAGGAACCTTTACCCACAGGACATCGAGCGCAGCGTGCAGCGTGTCAGCGCGCTCTTCGGCTCCAGCGCGGCGTTCTCCGTGGAGTCCGGCGGCGATCACGTCGTGGTCGTCCAGGAGGTGCGCACGGGGCGGGACTTCGACGCCGAGCTGACCTCGCTGGCGGCGGCCGTCCAGACGTGCGTGGCCAAGGAGTTCGAGGTGGCGGCCGAGAACGTGCTCCTCGTGCGGCCCGGCACGGTGCGCCGCACCACCAGCGGCAAGCTCCAGCGCACCGCCATGCGCCGGCTCTTCCTCGACGGGCAGATCCAGCCCCTGCACGAGGTCGTCGCGCCCGAGGTGCGCAAGCTCGTCGCCGTCGACGGCGGCCGCTCGGGCGGCGGCGCCGGGGGCGGCCCGTACGGGGACGAGCCGTTCGCCGGAGGCCCGTACGGCGACGACGCCTGAGGGCTTCCAGGAGCTGAGGGGAGCAGGGATGACGGAGCGGCGTGTGCACGAGGTGGTGGCCGGGATCGCCGGGCTGCGCGGGGAGGAACTCGACGCCTCCCAGCGGCTCTACGAGGACCTGGGCTTCGACTCGGTGATGCTGCTGGAGCTGAAGAACCGGCTGGAGGACGACTTCCCCACCCTGCGGGAGATCTCGCTGCCCGAGATGCTCCCGTCCATGGGGAACGTGGCCTCCCTCGTCGCGTACGTGGACGTGGTGACGGCGGAGCCGGACGGGGCGGAGTGGCCGGACGGGCCGGACGCGGGTGACGGGCAGGGGTCCGCCTGATGCGGAAGGTGGCGGAGCCGGAGGCCGCCGCGTTCGCCAGCCCCGTCCGCTCCACGGGGCCCGCCGCCTCCTGGGAGCCCGTGCGGCGCGCGGTCGAGGAGCACGGCAGCGTCCTCGTGCACGCCCGGCTCGGCGACTGGACGCCGCCCGACCTGGAGGCGCCGGGGCTCGTACGGCTGCTGGGCGAGGACCACGCGCGCTGCCGGACGATGACGCACCGCGGGATCAAGGCCCGCTTCATCGCCTCCCGGCTGCTCCTCAAGCACGTCGCGTGCGCGGCCGTCGGGGCCACGCCCGAGGCCGTCGAGCTGGCCTACCGGCCGGGCGGGCGCCCGTATCTGCGCGGCCCCGGCCGGATCGACATCAGCCTCAGCCACACCGAGGACCTGCTGCTCGTCGGGCTCACCCGGCGCGGCTGGATCGGGGTGGACGCGGAGGCCAAGGACCGGCCGATGCTGGGCCTGGGCACCGACGCGCAGGTCTGCACACCGCACGAGCGGCGGATGCTGGCGCGGATCGCGCAGGAGCGGCGCAACGGCGCGCTGGTGCGGCTCTGGACGCTCAAGGAGGCCTACAGCAAGGCGATAGGGCAGGGCATGCGGTTCCGCTTCACCCAGTTCGGCTTCGGGCCGCAGGACCGCAACCCCTCGGTGCTCAGGCCCGACGGCACCCGGGGAACGGGGGACGAATGGACCTTCCACACCTGCGTGGTGGACCGCGCCTACACGGTCAGCGTCGCCCTGTTCGACGCGGCGCTCGCGGAGCAACGGAGCCGCCACGACTAACGGCCTACACTCACGGCACTGCTTTGGCCTTAGGTTGCACTCAAGCCGCTGTCCGGCACGCGGACGGGACGGTATCGTCGCATACCGAACCAGCAGCCTGAGTGCGGAACCAGCGGGATACGTGCGGGCCGAGTGCCGCGGGGGAACTCGACAATGATCAGAGTGGTGATGGCCGAGGACATGCACATGGTCCGGGGGGCGTTGGTGGCCCTGCTCGACATCGAGACGGACATCGACATCGTCGCGGAGGTCGACTCGGGGAACGACATCCTGCCCACCGTCTTCGCGCACCGCCCGGACGTCGCCGTCATCGACATCGACCTGCCGGGCATGGACGGGCTGACGGCCGCGGCCGAGGTGCACGAGAAGCTGCCCGCCTGCCGCGCGCTGATCCTCACCAGCCTCGGCCAGCCGGGCAATCTGCGCCGTGCCCTGGAGGCCAAGGTCTCCGGCTTCCTGCTGAAGGACGCCCCGCCCAGCAAGCTCGCCGACGCCATCCGCCGGATCCACGCGGGGGAGCGGGTCATCGACCCCGAACTCGCCCTCGGCGCCTGGTCGGCCCGCGAGAACCCGCTCACCGCGCGCGAGACGGAGGTGCTGCGGCTGGCCGCCGAGGGCGCCGAGGCCGCCGACATCGCCGGGCGCCTCTTCCTCTCGATCGGGACGGTGCGCAACTACCTGACCACCATCGTGATCAAGCTCAGCGCCCGTAACCGGGTCGACGCCATCCGCATCGCGCGCGAGCAGGGCTGGCTCTGAACCTCTGAACTCCACCGGCCTCACGCCGTGTTGGGCAGCTCCTCGACCGGTGGGTCCAGGCGGTCGGGCGCGCCGGTCTCCAGCGGGACCACCGCCTCCAGATGGAACCTGCCGTCCTTGCGGACCCGCGCGGAGAGCGTGCCGCCGATCGCGGCGAGCCGGAGGCTCAGGTTGCTGATCCCGTTGCCCGTGAGCCCGTTCCCGTCCGCCGGGGCCACCACGGGGACCGGCGGGCCGTCCGGCTCGGTCACCCCGTCGTTGACGAGGCGCAGCACGGCCGCGCCGCCCAGCACGGTCACCGTGATCGAGCAGCGGCGCACCTTGCTGTGCCGCAGCACGTTGGTGATGCCCTCGCGCAGCACCGTCGCCAGCACCGTGCCCACCGCGTTCGGTATGCCCTCCAGCGAGGTGTCGACCTCCGCCTCGATCCCCGCCGCCTCGAACACCGAGACGGAGGAGGAGACCTCGGCGGGCAGCGAGATGTTGCGGTAGTCGCGGGCGACGGCCCGTACGTCGGAGAGGGCCTGCCGGGAGACCTCCAGCACCGAGGTGACCTCGCGCTTGGCGCGCGCCGGATCGGTGTCGACCAGGCGGTGCGCGAGCTCACTGCGCAGCGTGATCGCGGAGAGGCTGTAGCCCAGCAGGTCGTGCAGGTCGCGCGCGAAACGCAGCCGCTCCTGCTCGACGGCGAGCCGGGCGATCTCCTCCTGCGCGGCGCGCAGCCGGACCACCATCTGGGAGAGCAGCGTCAGCCCGACGACCACGGCGGCGGTCGTCATGCTCGCCACGCCCAGGTAGAGCCCCTCGTTGTAGGTGAAGCCGAGCCTGAGGGCCAGCACCGAGACGCTGACGCACACCGCTCCCGCGACCAGCCACGACCAGGGGCGGCGCAGGGTGAGCAGCACGGAACCGGCCAGCAGGCCGGGCAGGCTGATCCAGGACTGTCCGAGCACCAGCACGGGCAGATAGACGAGCACCGCCTGGGCGCCCAGCACGACGTACAGCTTGCGCTGCGACAGCTTGGTCTTGCGCGGGGCCGAACGGAGCACCTGCGTGACGAACAGCCCGGCGATCGCGACGGTGCCCAGCGCCATCTGGAGGAGCGAACCGCCGATGTAGACGAGGTGCAGCGAGGCGGAGAAGAAGATTCCGCACAGCACGATCACGAGCAGGGCGTAGGAGATGCGGACCGCGGACCGCGCTTCCCCGCCCTGCAGACCCGGCGACGACGCCTCGGACGAGGCGAAGCTGAGGCTTCGCTCTTCCTGTGCCTGGTGAGTCTTCACACCTGTGCTTCTCCCCGTTCAGACCCTTGGCCTTGGCGGGATAGTAAGCGGGGCGTCGCCGCACGAGAGCGCCATAACTAGACAAAGACCGGTATCGGATTGAGCTGCTCGTAGGGCGTCGGCGCCGTCTGCCGCCCCAGCTCCACCGGTACGTCGTACAGCCGTCCGGGCCCGAACCGCGCCCAGAAGTGCCGCAGCCCGGGCACCAGCACCTTCACCACCGGGATGCCGAGGTCCGGCCGGGTCTGGTCCAGCACCAGCAGCTCCATGCCGCGGGCGCGCACCATCCGCTCGGCGGCGTGGATGTCCTCCAGCAGGTCCTCGCGCGGACAGTAGCCGTACTCCGGCATCCGGCGGGCCCTGGCCCCCGGGTCCGGCGCGAGATGAGGCTGCCCGGCCAGCGTCGCTCGCCGGCACCAGTCGAGCAGCTCGGGATCCTCGGCGGGCGGCCCGTGCCGCACGGCGGAGAGGAACTGGTTCATCTCCGTCACCGCCCTGCGCACCGCGAGCGCGGGATCGAAGTGGCTGCCGAAGCCGAACACGATGTCCTCCTGCGGCTTGTCGGTCCGCCGGGAGAGCGCCGCGACGGTGGGCACGCCCAGGTCGGAGGAGAGGTCCAGGACCCACAGCTCCCGGTGCAGCTCCGCGTAGGCGGCGCGTATCGCGTCGAGTTCGCCGTCGTGGAAGGAGTCGAGATCGACGCCGGGAGCGCGGGTGCGGTTGTACCACCACAGGGCCACCGCGTCGCGCTCCACGAGTTCGAGGAACCCCTGGACCACGGCGTCCTCCAGGCTGCTGCCCGCCGCGTTGCCGTTGGAGTCGGCCAGTACGTAGGTCGGCCCCGGCTCTCCGGCGGTGTCGAAGTAGAGCATCCGCGTCGGCAGCAGCCGGTGTCTGCCGCCGGTCACCGACCAGACGGGGGTCCAGTCGACCGGGGCGTCCGCGTCGAACGGCTCGCAGACGTACTGGAACCGTGGACGGGCGGCGTTCCACTCGTGCCGCGTCACGTACTGCCGCTCGTGGTAGAGCTGGCAGCGGTTGGGGTGGATCGCGTCGTCCCCCAGCTCGGCGAGGCTCGCGCGCACCACCGGCTCGTCGCCGTGCAGCGTGGCCGAATATCGCTCAAGGGCCTCGCACAGCGCCCCGACTTTGGCATCGAGTTCGGTCACCCCCTTCCCCCCGCTCTGCCCGCGCAGCCCGCTGCGGAAGGAGGTGAGCCCGCCGCCCGTCGCGGCCGGATTGCTGCCCGAGACGTAGGAGTTGAGCCCCTCCGGGCAGTTCAGATCCCGCCGCAGCGTACGGACCACACCCGTGACGTCGCCCACGAGGTGCTCGTAACGCTCCAGGACCTGCCGCGGGGGCAGCGAACGGTGCCCGCCGCCCGAGACCGAACGCTTGGGCCGGGACGTGAACGAGAGAGGCCCCCGCACCCGCCGTCCCACGAGCCCCGGATCCCCGCACGCGGAGCACTGGGGTCTGCGGTCCACGGCGTGCCGCCGGGAGTCCAGCCGGAGGCTGTCCAGCGTCCACACCGAGGCCTGGCTCCCGTCGCGGAATCCGGCCAGCCACTTCTCCGACTGGAGGGTCACCAGATGCAGCGCCATCGCCCTGCTCGCCGCCGTCGCCGCGCGCGGCGGCGCCAGCGGCGCGCGCTGCCCCAGCGCCTGCCCGAGATACAGCTCCGACTGCCGGTGATGGCGCAGCCGGTGCGCCAGGCAGTGCCAGCAGGACCCGGTGCCCGGCTGGAAGACCGGGCCGATCCACGGGGTGACCCCCGAGGGCTTCGCGAGCAGCCAGGGCCGCCCGGCGGCCCGCTGCGCCTCGTCGATGTCCGCGAGCCCGGCGCACAGATAGTCCTCGCAGAGCACCACGGTCAGTTCCGCCTCCTCGTCCGCCGTCAGGGCGATGCCCGCGGTCGCGAAGGCCTCGGCCGTCAGCAGGCCCTCACCGGACCCCGACAGCTCCAGCAGCCGGACGCGGCCCGTCGAGAGCCGCCCCGCCGCCTGTCCCCCGTCCATCCCGGCGGCCTCCCAGAACGCCGCGTGGGCGTCCTGGGAACCGGGGCGCGGGGAGGGCCCGAACCGGCCGATGAGGCCGGCCCTGGCGAGAGCTCCCAGCACGCCGCCGAGCTGTGCCGGAGACAGCAGCCCTCTGGTCTCCCGCACCAACGCGGGGAGATCGCGGCTGCCGTCGAGCAGGGGAGCCAGCATGGCCACGGCATCACCCTCAAGCGCGGTGACGCCCTGCTCGGAGACCAGATAGGTCGCGTCGTCCGGCACAACCGCCGGGGTGAGATGGCGCTTGAACCCCACCCGGGTGTACGTGTCCATCTACGGCTCACAGGGTCCGTAACGGCACGGGTACCCCCCAGCAGGGGCCGGTGGCGCGGACCATGACGGGCACGCACTCGCGCCTGTCCAGGCTGGTGATCGTCACCTCGGAGCCCGCGTCGGCGGGCAGGGCGGGGATCTCGGTCTCCTCGTCGGTATCGATGCCGAACTCGGCGAGCACGTCGCGCGGTTCCACCGCGTAACGCACGGCGAGCACGGGGTCGAGATGGCACTGCGCGGTCAGCTCCGCGAACCGCCAGTCCGTCGAAAGCGCGTGACCTGTCATCGTGGTTCTCCCGTCTGTGATCGGTTGTCGTGTGGTGGGGAGTGGCCCGAACGTGATGGTCGGCTGCGCAAGGAAAAGTGTGGGCATGTGACCAGGTGATGGAGTAGTGGAGCGGTCACGAACCTGGATGTGAAGAATTCACGGTCCGCTCCGGCGGACGTTCAGGCCCATGATCGTGAGTTGTTCACTGGTCCCTCCGGCGGCGGGGTGGAAGTCTCCCAAGCGGGTTTCTTCTCTGACAGGAGGCACCGGATGCTCATCAGAGTGCTGGGCACTCTGCACGCGGAGACGGCAGGTGTCCCGATCGTGCCGAGCGCGGCCAAGCCACGGCAGATCCTGGCGCTGCTCGCGCTCAACGGGCGCCGGATCGTGCCGGTGCCGGACCTCATGGAGGAGGTGTGGGGCGCCGATCCGCCCCGGAGCGCGACCACCACGATCCAGACGTACATCCTGCAGCTGCGGCGTAGGCTCCGCCTCGCGCTGGGCGACGGACAGGGCGAGGCGGCTCCCCGTGACGCGGCCCGCGACAAGGAGATGCTCGCGACGCGGCACGGCGGCTACCAGCTCGACGTGGACCCCGCCGACGTCGACGCGCTGGAGTTCGACCGGCTCACGCACCAGGGCCACGCGGCCTACGAGACGGGCGACATGGAGTCCGCCTCCCGGCTGTTCACCACGGCCCTGGGGCTGTGGCGGGGGCCCGCGCTCGCGGACCTGCCGCACGGACGGCACCTGGCCATCGAGGTGACGCGGCTGGAGGAGGGCAGGCTCAGCGCGCTGGAGCGCCGGATCGCCGCCGACCTCCGGCTCGGCCGGCACGGCGAGGTGCTGGGGGAGCTGTGCGCCCTGCGGGGGCGCTACCCCCTCTACGAGAACCTGCACGGGCTCCTCATGATCGCCTTCTACCAGGACGGCCGTTCCTCGGACGCGCTGATCGCCTTCAAGCGGCTCCGCGGAACGCTCGTCGAAGAACTCGGACTGGAGCCCTCACCCCACCTCGACCGCCTGCACCAGGCGATCCTGCGCGGCGAGAACGCCCTGAACGTCTGGAGCGGACCCGCCCCCGCAGGCCCCGGCGCGACGGCGGTCATCGCCGGGTGAGGGGCTCCGCCGGGGCGCCCTCCACGTGATCTCGACCGGTTGTCCAGCACGGGTCGTGAGCATCGGGCCCCCGACGTCGGAATACCGAAGGGAGTCGGGAGATGGACATCAGCGTGCTGGGACCGTGCAGGGTCGTGCAGTCGGGAGTCTCCGTCGTCCCCACCGCAGTCAAGCCCAGGAAGGTCCTCGCCCTCTTCGCGATGCACCCGGACCAGGTGGTCTCGGTGGCCTCGCTGGTGGAGGAGCTGTGGGGGGAGTCGCCGCCGCGCAGCGTGCAGACGACGCTTCAGACCTACGTGCTCCAGTTGCGCAACCTCATCGAGGCGGTCCTCGGCGAGACGCCACCGGCCGATCTGCCGCACGGCGCGAAGAGCGTCCTGGTCACGGAGCCGGGCGGCTATCTGCTCGACACCCAGGGCGGCAGGATCGACGTATCGGAGTTCGACAGGCTGTCCGGAGCGGGTCACCGGGCACTGGAGGCCGGGGACTTGGTGGGTGCCTCGGCCTCCTTCCGCTCCGCGCTCGACCTGTGGCGCGGCCCCGCGCTCGTCGACGTGCAGTGCGGGCCGCTGCTGGAGATCGAGGCGACCCGCCTGGAGGAGTCCCGCCTCGGGATCCTCAACCAGCGCATCGACGTGGACCTCTCGCTCGGCCGCCACCACGAGCTGGTCGGCGAGCTGTCCGGGCTGGCCGCGCAGCACCCGCTGCACGAGGGGCTCCAGGCCCAGCTCATGCTGGCCCTGTACCGCTCGGGCCGCCGGGGCAGCGCGCTGGAGGTCTACCAGCGGCTGCGCGGCGTCCTCTCCCGCGAACTGGGCCTCGACCCCTCGCCCGACCTCCAGCGCCTGCAGTGCGCGGTGCTCGACTCGTCGGACGAACTGGCCCTGCCGCTGCCGCCGTTCTCCGACGGCGCGCTCGCCGGGAGCGGCGGCCTGCTGCGCGCGCTTCAGGACCGCTGAGCCCCCACGGGGCGGCCGGACGGCTCCCGCACCCAGGCGAGCACCACGTTCTGGCCGCCCGTCCCCGCCGGGGTCCGCCCCGTGGGGGCCGACACGGTCCAGCGGGCCCAGCAGCCGCCGGGGCGGCCCGCGAAGAGCATCGGGCCGAAGACGGCCGTCACCCGCGCGGTCCACACCGCGTCGCCGTCCGTCAGCTCCAGCTCCGAGCCCAGCGGCTCCACGTACTCCTGCACCACCCCGTCGCCGCGCCGGAAGGCGTCCCCGACGGCCTCGTGCCACCGGGCCTCCTCCGTGTCCCGCCCGACGAGTACGCCGTCGGTGCCGGGCACGGCGCCCTTGAGGACGAACGCCTCCCGCTCCTGGAGCACGGCCTCGGGCAGCTCCCGCTCCCTGCCCCGCCACGTGGTGCGGCCCGCGAGGGTGAGCCGCGTCCAGGGCAGCCAGCGCTCCATCAGCTCGCGCTCGCCCCGCGTCATCCAGGGCAGCCCCTCCGAGACCAGCGCGAGCACCCTGCGGTCGGCCAGCAGCCCGCTGCTCTGCGGCGGCAGCAGGAGCAGCCCCGCGTGCTGCGCGTCCCGTACGGGCGCCGTGGCGAGCCCCTCGCGGGCCCAGGCCGTCGGCGAGAAGCGGCACAGCCCCAGCGGGTAGCGCAGCCGGGCCGGGCGGCCCAGGGCCTCGGGGAGCGCGCCGGGTTCGAAGAAGTCGGCCGTGAAGCCGTGCGCGCGGAAGCCCGCGACCTCGCGCTCCGCGCCGTCCGGTCCGAGGTCGGCGGCGCGGCCGATGACCGCGACGGCGCGCGGCAGCCGGCGGCGGGCGCAGACCTCGGCGAAGGCGGCGGCCCTGACCGCCAGCGGATCGTGCCCGGTGAACGGCGGCTCCCCGCCGCCGCCCTCCGGCGTGTGGACGCGCCGCCACACCCGCGTCAGCCCCTCCGCCTCCACGGCCCCCCGGAAGGCGCCGCCCACATGGAAGTCGAGCAGCTTGGGGCCGTCCGCGCTCAGCACGATGTCGGGGCGCGCCATCATGGCGCAGTAGCTGGTCTCGGTGTTGTCCATGCCGGACAGCAGCGGGTGGTCGGCGGCCCGCGCGCCCAGCGCCGCGAGCCGCGCGGGCCAGGTCGTGCCCCGCGCGAGCGCGGCCCGGCGCAGCAGGGCCAGCACCAGCCTGCTGATGCCGAACAGCTCGTCGTAGGACCGGCGCGGCAGCACGAACGGGCTTGCGGGCAGCGCGTGTTGCCCGGCGCCAGCGTCAGGGCCGGGCCCGGCGAGGCCCTCGGCTCGCAGCAGGGCCGCGATCTCGCCCGGCTCGTGGCAGAACGACGGGGGACCGGGCGCCGTCATGGCCGCTCCTCCTCCAGTGCCTCGGTGACGATGGTGTCCAGCTCCTCCACCGCGTCGGCGTAGCGCAGCCGCCCGTCGGGCAGCGGGGCGCCGTCGTGCGCGGTCCAGCCGCCGGTGTGGTGCACCAGCACCTCCGTGTCCCCGCCGGCTCTCAGCACCCCCCGGTCGACGGCGCACAGCACCCCCGTCAGCGCCATCACCAGCGACCACTCGCGGAGCCTGCCGGGCGCCTCGGGCAGTTCGACGCCCGCGGCGCGCAGCAGCGAGCGGACGGTCGGGTAGCGCGCGAGGCACTCGTAGGCGGAGACCACCGAGCCGCTTCCGCCGCTCCCGCGCACCAGCGCGGTCACCTCCCCGGCGGTGGCCGGGGCGCGGGTGAAGAACGTCGGCTCCAGCACCTCGTCCGGGCTGTGCGCGGCGTACGGGAACCGGGGATCGGCCGACTGGAGGTGCAGCCGCCGCGCCGCGTCGTACGCGTAGGCGGGCATCGGCGCGCGGGAGAACGAGCCGAAGCACAGGTGCAGCACCAGGTCGGGGGCGTTGAGGTGCTGGACGAGGTGGTAGCGCGGCGGGGGGTGCGCCCCGGGGACGCCGGGGAGCAGCAGCGTGCCGTCGTGGTGGCCGAGCAGCCCCGCCGCGCCGTCCACCGCCTGCGCGTGCACGCGCCCGCCGGGCGGCGGCGCGGCCATCAGGTCCCGCTCCAGCAGCGCGCGCACGGCGCCCGCGGCGCGGTCGCCCGCGAGCCCGGGGACGAGCCAGAGCGCGCTGCCGTACTCCTGGCGCAGCTTCCCGGCGTACTCCCGGTGGTACGCGTGGGCGAGCCCGCGTACGCCCTCGGGGTCCGAACCGTGGCAGACCACCGCCGGGTTGCGGCGGCGCGGCCCCGGCAGCGCGCCCAGCTCCGAGTCCCACACCTTGGTACGGGAGCGCGCGGGCACCAGGGACACCACGCGCAACCGCCCGGGGTCCGCGAGGCCGTGCCGGTGGGCGCGCAGCACCGCGTCGCGCAGCGCGGTCGCGCCGTTCCCGGAGGAGGGCGCGAGCAGCGTGACGGACTCGCCGGTGCCCGCGGTGGCGCGCAGATGCGCGACGGCGCGGGCGACGGTCACCAGCGCGCCCAGGCTCTTCGCGGTCGGCGCCGCAGGGTTGCGGCACAGGTCGAGCAGCCGCAGCCGGGTCCCGTGGTAGTCGGGCAGCGGCAGCACGGCCGCCTCGGCGGCCGACAGGTAGTCGCGCAGCGCGTCGTCCAGCGGTGGCAGTCCGCCGCCGGGGAACGCCTCGCGCACGGTGTCCCAGTAGGAGGCCAGCGCGGGGACCGGCGTCCGTGTGGTTCCGGTCGTCTCGACGAGATTCATGGGCGGTCTCCCGGGTCGGACGGACGGGCCCCAGGGGTCCTTGAGCGGGCGTCAGGCGTGTTCCGAGAGTTCCGCGAAATGCTCTGCTCGGCGCCTGTACGACAGTTCAGGGCGCACGGGTTCATTTCTCGATTTCTAGCCTGGCGGTCTCAAAGGCAGGTCGAGGCCGCGGAGGGCGCGCCACCCGGCGCGCGCTCCGCGGGACCGGCCGGGAGACCCGGAGGAGAGGACCGATGAACCAGCCGTTCATGCCCGTGCTGGAGTCCTTCACCCGCAACTGGCCCGACTTCGAGGCCGCGCACGGCCGGGCCGCCGCCGCGGCCTGCGCCCTGCTCCAGCACGGCGACGCGCTGCTGTCGGTGCTCACCCGCGTCGCCACCCACCGCAGCGCGCGCGACGAACTGCTGCGCGCGGTCGCGACGCTGGCGGGCGCGCCCCGCGAACTGGCCCGGCACGAACCGCCGCAGCACACCCGGATCTCGGCGTTCCTGCCGCCGCACAACCTGCTGTACGCGTACGTCGTCCACGGCCTGGTGCCCGCGCTCTACGCCGACGAGGTCGTGCTGCGCCCCACCGAGCGCACCCAGCACACCGCCAACGCGCTGCACAAGGCCCTCACCCGCCACCTTGACCCCGCGCTGACCGAGCACGTGCAGCTCACCGACGCCACCCCGCAGCAGTTCGCGCCCGTCTGCGCCGAGTCCGACGCCGTCGTCTTCTGGGGCGTGCCCGAGGACGCGCACGCGGCGATGGCCGCGATCGGCGAGCGCCCCCTCTTCCTCGCCCTGGGCCCGGCGCCCGACCCGCTGGTGGTCGGCCCGCGCACCGAACCGGCCGCCGCGTGCCGCGCCGTGCTCCGCGCCCGGCTGCACAACTCGGGCCAGGACAGGCTCTGCCCCGACGTGATCTTCGTGCACCGGCTGCGGCTCGACGCGCTCGTGGAGCGGCTGCGCGCCGAGCTGTCGGTGCTCACCGTGGGCGTACGCACGTGGCCCGACACCGTCCTCACCTCGATGATCTACAGCGACGCGGTCGAGCGCACGGCCCGGTTCCTGGAGGAGCACCGCGACCACGTCGTGACGGGCGGCACGGCCGACCCGGACCGGATGCTCGTCGAGCCGACGCTGCTCGTCCTCCCCGAGAGCCCCGGCTTCCACCCGCCCGAACTCCTCACCCCCGTCTTCTGCCTCGTGCCCTACGACGACCCCGCGCTGATCCGCGAGTGGGCCAGGGACCCGCTGGAGCTGGAGCGCGGACGGTACGCCTCCGTGCTGGGGGAGCCTCGGCTGACGGGCGAGACGCTCGGCACGGCGGCGCTGCTGCGCAACACCACCGCACACGACGTCGAGGACGGCAACCGGCCGTTCGGCGGCTTCGGCGCCCACGCCGGCGGGGTGCGCCACGGCGGGCGGCTGATCGGCAGGCCGCTGCTGCTCTCCCAGGAGGCCTCGCTGCGCCGCCCCGTCATCACCGGCCCCCTGCGCTGACCCGTCGCCCACCCGACCACTGGAGTCAGGGTCGAGTGGGGCTCCAGTGCGCCTTGGCACGGTGGTACGGGCAGGATCTCTCCCCCGCGAAGGAGGCCGACGGTGGCGTACCGAACGCTCATAGTGGCGCGCATGGAACCGGGGAAGGCCGACGCCATCGCCCGGATCTTCGAGGAGTCGGACGCGGGCGAACTGCCCCTCATGGCCGGGGTCTCCCACCGGACCCTCTACTCGTTCCACGACCTGTACTTCCACCTCGCCGAGACCGAGGGCGAGCTCACCCCCGAGCTCTACCACGCCCGCAGCCACCCCCTCGTCGACGACCTCAACACCCGCCTCAACCAGTGCCTGTCGCCCTACGACCCGCACTGGAAGGAACCGAAGGACGCGCTGGCGGAGCCCTTCTACGTCTGGTCGAAGGGGGAGGGCAGGATCAAGTGAGCGAGGTGCGGGTGCTGGTGCACCAGGCCGTGCACGACGACCAGCAGCTCCAGGCCGTCCGCGAGGCGTACCGGGTGCTGAGCAAGCGGATGGCCGAGGTCCCCGGGCTGCTCGGCAGCGAGCTGCTGCGCTCGCCCGACGATCCCACCTCGGTGATCTTCATGAGCAGATGGACAGACCTTGAGGCGTTCCGGAGCTGGGAGCGCAGCCCCGGGCACCGCGAGGACACGGCCCCGCTGCGCCCCTACCGGGACCTGCGCTACGCGGTGCCGTTCGGGGTCTACGAGGTCGAGGTGACCGGAGGAGAGGGCTGGGAGTGACCGGGACCGCGAGCGAGAGCACGGACGAGAACACGGACGAGAAGGCTGAGGGGACGGCCGGACCGGCCGCCCGGGTACGGGCGGCGGGCGAGGCGGTGGACGGAGCCGATCCGCTGCCCTCGGCGGAGCAGGTCGAGCAGCTGCTGGACCTGCTCTGCGCGTGGTTCCGCCACCGCTTCCGCCCCGAGCGCGCGGTGGGCCGCTCCGGCACCTTCCGCCACGAGGTCGTGACCCCGCTGGGCGTCCGCCACCGCTATCTCTCCGTCGTCAACGGCCACTGCGCGGCGTTCGTCGCGGGCCAGGAGTCCGATGTGACGGTCGGCGTGGAGCTGCGGGACCTCGTCGCGCTGGCGACGGGGGAGAGCCGCGCGGACGAGGTGTTCGTCGCGGGGCGGCTGAAGTTCACGGGCGACGTCTTCTTCGCGATGAACTGGTTCGAGTGGTTCGGATTCCAGGACCGCCGCTTCCCGGACCGCCGGAACGGGTGAGCCTGCCCGGCGCCCGGCGGCGGGGGCTTCGCGAGAGGGAGAACACCCCCGCGCACATTCCCTGTCGCGGCGCTCCTCCCCGCCGCCCGAGGGGCGCGAGCAGGCCGTTCCACTCCCTGGATCGTGCCACCGCCGTCTCGCGCGGGGCTCGGGGACGTCTGGAGCCCCCGCCGGGGCTCACTCGGATTCCGGCTTCTCCTCCTCCGGCTCGGCCAGCCGGGCCGGGAAGCCGCCCGTCGCGATCGGACCCCAGCGGCGCGGCGTGACCCGGATCAGCGACTTGCCCTGCGTGAGCATCGCCGCCCGGTACTCGTCCCAGTCCGGGTGCTCGCCGGAGATCACCCGGAAGTACTCGACCAGCGGCTCGACCGAGTCCGGCGCGTCGATGACCTCGGCGTCCCCGTCGATCTGGACCCAGGGGCCGTTCCACTCGTCGGAGAGGACCAGCACGCTCACCCGGGGATCCCGGCGCGCGTTACGGGTCTTGACGCGCTCCGGATAGGTCGACATGACGACACGCCCGGCCTGGTCCACGCCGCAGGTCAGGGGCGACGCCTGGGGGGCTCCGTCCGCGCGGCGGGTCAGCAGGATCGCCCGGTGCCGCGGCCGTACGAACTCCAGCAGCCCGGCCAGGCCGACACGGGTGTTGGTGGCGATGGAAGGACTCATGCGCCGAACGTACGGCATGGAGTGCGCTCGAAGACCACTCCGGACGGCCCTACTCGGTGCGGTCCCACGGGCGGCCGGTCGCGGCGGTGTGAGCGGCGAGGATCCGTGAGACGGACGAGGTGAGCCGGTCCCTGTCCCGGCCGTCGAAGTCGTGCAGGAGCGCGTCGAGCCGCTCGCCCATGGCCCGGTGGGACTCCTGGCCGATCCGCTCCCCGGCCTCGGTCAGCTCGATGCGGCACGCGCGCCGGTCGTTGCCGTCGCGCACCCGGTCCACGAGTCCGCGCCGCTGCACCCGGTCCACGAGCCCGGTGAGGCTGGACTTCTCCAGATGCAGCAGCCTGCTCAGCTCGGTCATGCCGACGGGCCCGTCGATGAGCATGCACAGGAGCTGCGCCTGCTGCGGGGTGAGGTCGGCCTCGCGGCAGACGTCGGCGAAGACGTGGTCGACCAGGTGCGTCAGCCGGACCAGCGCATCCGTGACCTTCAGCTCCTCGCCCATGCCGCTCCCTCTCCGCCGCCGTCGTCGCCTGTGCCCGGAGTCTAGTTGACGACGGTTCGTGCTACGAACTACCGTCATTGTTCGTACTACGAACTGTCGTGGATGCGAACGAAATGGAGAGGTCATGAACGCGCATGCGACCGTTGCCGTCGTCGGGGGCGGATACGGCGGGGTCTCCGTGGCCAAGGCCCTGGACGACGTGGCCGACGTCGTCCTCGTCGACGCCAGCGACACCTTCGTGCACAACACGGCGGCCCTCCGCGCCCTCGCCGTCCCGGAGTGGACCGAGCGGATCTTCCTCCCCTACGACCGGCTGCTCGCCCGGGGCACCGTCCGCCACGACCGCGCGGTCCACGTGGACGCCGACGCCGTCACCCTCGCCTCCGGCGAGCGGATCACCGCCGACTGGACGGTGCTGGCCACCGGCTCGGCGTACCCCCTCCCCGCCAAGTTCGGCCTGAACGACAGCGCCTGGGCCAAGGACCGGCTCCACGCCCTGCGCGCCGCGCTGAGCGACACCGAGCGCGTGCTCCTCCTCGGAGCCGGGCCCGTCGGACTGGAGCTGGCGGGCGAGATCAGGGCCGCGTGGCCCGGCAAGGAGATCACCCTCGTCGACCCCGGCGAGGAGCTGCTGCCCGCGTTCCCCGAGGAGTTCCGCGCGGCGGTACGCGCCGAGCTGGACGCCCTCGGCATCACCGTGCTCCTCGGCACGGGCCTCGCCGAATTGCCTCCCTCCTCACCGGGCGAGGCCAAGACGTTCACGGCGACGACCCGGGACGGCCGCCGCGTCGAGGCCGACATCTGGTTCCGCTGCCACGGCGCGGCCCCCGTCACCGACTACCTCTCCGAGGAGGTGGCCGCCACGGCACGCCGCCCCAGCGGCCACCTCGACGTCACCCCCGAACTGCGGCTCGCGGGCCAGGACCGGATCTTCGCCCTCGGCGACGTCACGGCGCTCCCCGAGGGCAAGACCGCGAAGGCGGCGAGCGCGCACGCCGAGGTCATCGCCGCGAACATCCGTACCCTCGTGTCAGGGGGCGGCCCCCTGACCTCGTACACCCCGGCGGGGCCCGCGATAGTCCTCCCCCTCGGCCCGGAGCGGGGCGCCTCGTACGCCCCGGAGATGGGCGTGCTCGACGCCGCCACGACGTCCGAGATCAAGGGCCGCGCCATGATGCTCGACCGCTTCACGGAACTTCTGGGCAGGGCCTGATCCTGTCGACCGAGCCTGGGCTGCCCCTGCCTGTGCGTTGCGGACTGCGGCTGCGCTGTGGCGGGCCGCGCAGTTCCCCGCGCCCCTGACGGGGCGCTCTGAAGCGCCCCGGAGGGGCCGCTTCAGGGGCGCGGGGAACTGCGCGACCAGCCACCACGCACCCGCAGGCCGCGACGCACAGCAAGGGGCACCCCCTTCCCGGAATGGGGAGAAGGGGGTGCCCCTCAATCAGGCCGTCACCCGAGGTGCGGTCGCCGACCGGTTGTGCTGCTCTTCCCAAGACGCGAGGGCAAGCCCACAGGCATGGTCGACGTGGCGGAGCCCGTCCAGACGGAGTTCGACCCGGCGGTCGGACGGCAACGCCTCCAACTGGTCCAGAAGCTTGGGCAGCCGGAGAAAGGTCGCGTTGCCCACCACCCGTACCCGGAGCGGCAGCGCACCGTCACCCGGTTCCTCCGTCTCGACGTGCACATGGGACGTCTCCCATGCCGTCTTGACCACGGCCGTCAACAGCCCCAGCAGCACGCCCTGGAACATGTCCGTGACGACGATGGCCACCGCCGTCACCGCCAGCACCACCGCCTCGGCCCGGTGCTCACGCCAGAGCGGCGCGAACTCCCGTACGGGAATCAGCTTCCAGCCCGCGTGCACCAGCACGCCCGCCAGCGCCGAGACGGGGATCAGCTCCAGCGCCGCGGGGAACGCGGCGGCGAAGAGGAGCAGCCACGCCCCGTGCAGCACCCGCGAGAGCTTCGTACGGGCCCCCGCCGCGACATTCGCGGAGCTGCGCACGATGACGGCGGTCATGGGCAGGGCGCCCAGCCCCCCGCAGACGGCGTTGCCCGCACCCTGCGCGATCAGCTCCTTGTCGTAGTCCGTGCGCGCCCCGTCGTGGAGCCGGTCGACGGCCGCCGCCGAGAAGAGCGACTCGGCCGAGGCGATCAGCGTGAACGCGAGCACCGTGCCCAGCATGCCCACGGACGCCAGGCCCGCGAAGTCCCCGGCGCCCGGCGGCTGTACGGACGCCAGCAGGCCCTGGACCTCGACGCGTGCCACGGGCAGGTCCAGCGCGACCGTCGCGCCCGTGGCCAGCAGCACGGCGGCGAGCGGCGCGGGCAGCACGCGGGCCCCTGCCCGCCACCGCGGCCACAGCGCCAGCACCAGCACGGTCGCGGCGCCGAGCCCGAGCGCGGTGAGCGCGCCGGAGTCGGCGAGGGTGTCCACGACGAGCCCGCCGAGGCCCAGCAGCTTGTCGGGGCCGCTGCTCGGCGCCTCCGCGTCGGCCAGCGCGTAGAGCTGCCCGGCGATCAGCACCAGGCCGATGCCCGCCAGCATGCCCTGGACGACGGAGACCGAGATCGCCCGGAACCAGCGGCCGAGCCGCAGCACGCCCATCGCGATCTGGAGCACCCCGGCGGCCAGCACCAGGACGCCGAGCCCGCCGAGGCCGTAGCTGTCCACGGCCTCGTACACGAGCACGGTCAGGCCCGCCGCCGGGCCGCTGACCTGGAGGCTGCTGCCCGGCAGGAAGCCCGTGACCAGGCCGCCCACGATGCCGGTGATCAGGCCGAGTTCGGCGGGTACGCCCGAGGCGACGGCCACGCCCACGCAGAGCGGCAGCGCGACCAGGAAGACGACGAGGGACGCCGTCACATCGGCCCGCAACGTGCCCCGGCTACGGAAAGGGTTGAACTTTTCGGTGATCGGCACAGCGGGCCCCCTCAGAGCGGCAGGAAGGCGTCGGCGTGCGGCTGGTGCTCCAGGACGAGCCCGGTGTCTATCGCGTAGAACCAGCCGCGCAGCCGCAGCTCTCCCGCCGCCTCCCGCTGGGCGACGCACGGGTACGCGCGCAGCCGGGCGAGTTGGGCGCGCACATGGCGCTGCACGGCGGCGGCCACGTCGGCCTGGTGCCGTTCGTCGTCGTCGGCGGCGAGCTCGGCGGGTTCGGGGAGCTGGGCCGCCAGCCAGCCGCCGACCGCGGGCACGGCGGCGAGGTCGTCGCCGCGCACCCGCGCGCCGACCGCGCCGCAGTGCGAGTGCCCGCACACGACGATCTCGGGGACCTGGAGCACGCCCACCGCGTACTCGATCGTGGCCGCCTCGCCGGAGGGCGCCGAGGCACCGCCGTACGGGGGCACGGCGTTGCCCGCCGTGCGCAGCTCGAAGAGCTGCCCCGGCCGGGCCCCGGTGAAGACCGAGGGCACCACCCGGGAGTCGGAGCAGGTGATGAAGAGGGCCTCGGGCGACTGGCCGCGCGCGAGCCTGCCGAAGCTCTCGCGCTCGTCGGCCCGGGCGTCGATACGCGCGGGGAACGCGCGGACATGAGGAATCAGGGACTGCATGAGGATTTCCTCGCGTGGAAGCGTCGCGCCTCCCCGGCACGGGGGAGAGCGCGGTGAACGGGACGGTGACGTGCGGGCGCGGGCGGCGTCGGCGCCGCCCGGCGCGCGCCTGTCAGCGCCGGAACACCTCGTGCAGCACGGGCAGGGACACGGATCTTCTCCACGGCACGCCCGCCGTACCGGTCGGCGGGACGCCGTCCCCGTGCGGCAGCGCGACGGGTTCGGTCCAGCGGACGGCGGTGGTACGGGGCGGATGCTCGCCCGGCACGGGCGGCGCGGCGGAGTACCGGCCCGAACGCCGTACGCCGTGATCGGCGTGCTCGTGCTCGGCCTCGCCCGCCGTCTTGCTCACCGTCTTCGGCGCGGTGGCGGCGTCGCGCGCCTCGGCCCGCGCCTCGTCCGCCGTCACGCCGTCGACCGCCAGCACCAGGGAGAGCACCAGGGTGAGGGCGTACAGACACATCCGTACGACGGTCACGCCGCGCCGCATCTCCCCTCCTCCCTGGTCACCTGTAGTGGGCGGTCTCCATGGTCACCCATGACATGTGACGGTCCGCGTGGTGTGCGGTTAACGATCGGTGAACTCCCCGCGAGGGCACGGGCGTACACGTCGCGCGGTGATCGCTAATCTGTTCCCCACCCCCAGGTCAGGAGGCCGCCTTGGACCACTCCGTACGGTCACGCGTCTCGGCGTACGCCGTCGTCACCGCCGACGCGCACCTGCTGCTGACGCGGCTCGCCGCGTCGTCGCCGGTCTTCGAGCCGGGCCTGTGGCACCTGCCGGGCGGCGGCATCGACCCCGGCGAACAGCCGGACGCTGCGCTCGGCCGTGAACTGTGGGAAGAGACCGGCCTTGAGCTCGCCTCGGCCCCGAGGCTGGCCCTGGCCCGCTCCTACGCCGCCACGCGTCTCGGTGTGACCTGGCACCTGGTGGGCCTCTTCTACCGCGCCGAGGTCGCGCCGGGTTCCCTCCGCGTCACCAAGCCGGACGACTCGACGTCGGAGGTTGCGTGGCTGCCTCTGGCTGACTTGAGCCCGTCAATGCTCTCCCCGGCCGCCGTTGACGCCTTGGACCTGCTCGACTGAGCCGCCGGGCACGGGCTGCCCCGTCCTGTGCTTCGCGGGCTGCGGGCGCGCTGTGGCCGCTCGCGCAGTTCCCCGCGCCCCTTCGGGGCGCACCCGTGCGCGGCGCTCTGAAGCAGGCCCCGGAGGGGCCGCTTCAGGGGCGCGGGGAACTGCGCGACCAGCCACCCACGCACCGGCTGTCCGCCACGGGCGGAAAGGGGCACCCCGGACCCCGCCTCTCACATCACGTATCGCACTCCAGCACGGTCCGGCAAAGACCGCAGCGGGCCCGCACCCGACCCCGGACCGGCACTCTGATGCGCTGATGGCACGTCGGACAGGGAAAAGACACCCGCAGCGGAGAGTTGTGCTCGAAGGTGTATTCCTCGTTGCCCAGCGGAGGGGACCCGGGGGAGAGGTGGGCCTGGGCGTACCGGCGGTCCTTGGCGTAGCGGTGACGGCCGGCCCAGTTGGCCGCGACGAGCGGGGCCCGCTCCTCGTCGCGGGCCGCGAGCGCGCTGCCGCGTACGTACGCCTCGTACGCCTGCGGGCTCGTGAACCAGATCGACGGGTCCTCACCGAAGAGCCGGGCCCGTTTGGCCAGCACGTAGCCGAACTCCTCCGGCGTCAGATAGCCCAGCTTCTGCGAGGAGAGCTCGTCCTGCCGGAAGGCGTCGAGCAGCAGCCAGCCCGCGCCCAGGTACGCGGTCGCCGTGTCGGTCAGGATCTCGTTGTCCCGCGTGCCGGGGAAGGAGAGGTCCAGGCGGTGCAGATAGACGTGCATGACCTCGTGCGCGAGCGCGGCGCCGATGTCGCGGCGGTGGTTCTTGAAGCGGGAGTTGAGCTCCACGAAGTACTCGGGCCCGGCCGTGAGTTCGACGTGCGCCGCGTGCTCCATCTCGCGGAAGCTCACGATCACCCGCGCCCGAGGCAGCCGCAGATGCCGCACCATCACCTGCGCCACGCGCTGCGTACCGAGGTACAGGTCGTCGTGGTCGGCGAACGCCACGTCGCCCGGCGCGACGCTGGCGTCGAACGTCTCGACCGTGTCGCGCGACAGCCGCCGGTAGAGCGCCGTCACGGCGGACCTCACGGTGTGCAGATGAGGGAAGCCGTGCTCGACGGGATCCTTCGCACCACGCGCCGACACCGGCCTCACCCCCACGCGCCCCGCCGCAACTGCCCTCCCCGCCACTCTACGACCCGTCCCCGGGGCCGGTCCGGAGCCCGGAAGTCCAACACCTGCCCCGTCTTTGTCCATAGGCGCGCCCGTCCCCTCTGTCGCAGGCTGACGCCCCACAAGTCACCCTTCAAGACGGCGCCCGGCAAGGGAAACGGAGTGGAAGCGATGAGCGAGCAGCGGCTCGGCACCCGTACGGACGGACTCTCACGGAGAGCCGTGGTCGCCACCGGCACCCTCGTCGGCACCGGGGCGGCGTTCGGCCTGCTCCCCGGGGTCACGGCGCGCGCCGACGAGCCGAAGGGCACCCACACCCTGCGTTCCGAGGCCCTGGACGTCACCGTCGACACCGAGTTCCCCCGCGTCATCGGCTACCGGCACCGGGAGAGCGGCGCCGAGCTGCCCGCTCAGGACGAGGCCGTGACCACCCTCCTGGTCGACGGCAAGGAGCACACTCCGAAGGTCACCAGCGAGCCCGGCGACTCCCGTATCGCCTACACGCTGACCCTCGACGGCGGCACCACGCTGACCGTCGAGATCACGGTCGAGGGCTGGAGGACGGACTGGCGCGTCACCGGCATCGAGGACACCGGCGGCAAGGCGCCCCGCGTCGGCACCCTGGAGATCCCCGGGCTCGCCTTCCTCGCCGTACGGGCCGATCAGAAGAAGCCCACGCTGCTCGCGGCCCGCGTCGAGATCGACAAGGACAAGAGCGGCGACACCCTCGTCGAGCTGACCGGCTCCACGCCCGCCGACCCCGACCCGCTCGGCTGCGCGTACGCCGTCGTCTCCACCTCCGAGCTCGCCGCCGCCGTCGAGACGAACACCGTTTACGACAAGCCCGACGACACCAAGGGCGCCACCTGGGAGAACGGGCGGCTGTGGCGGCAGACGGTGAAGGGGAAGGACGGCAAGCCCGTCGCCCGGGTCCGCTGCGGACAGTGGACGCACCGGGCGGCGACCGCGGGGGAGAAGGACACCGAGCCCCTCCCGTACGCCACCGTGATCCTCACCCGCGACCGCAACGGCGACGGCACCGTGGACTGGCAGGACGCGGCGATCGCGATGCGCGAGATCATGGTGAACCCGCTCGGCGCGGACGAGCAGCATCTGCGCGTCGTCCCGCACATCGCGTTCAACTTCGCCAGCCAGGCCACCAACCCGTTCCTCGCCACCCTCGACAACGTCAAGCGCGTGCACCTGGCCACCGACGGTCTGCGGCAGTACACCCTGCTCAAGGGGTACGCCAGCGAGGGCCACGACTCCGCGCACCCCGACTACGCGGACAACTGGAACACGCGCGCGGGCGGCCTGGCGGAGATGAACCTCCTGCTGGAGAAGGGCAGCGCCTGGAACAGCGACTTCGCGCCGCACGTCAACGCCACAGAGTCCTACCCCGTGGCCAACGCCTTCTCCGAGAAGCTCGTCGACAAGAAGAACGAGCAGTGGGACTGGCTCGACCAGTCCTACCGCATCGACCAGCGCCGCGACCTGGTCTCCGGCGACATCGCCCAGCGCTTCCAGGACCTGCGCGACCAGGCCCACAAGGGCCTCAACGCTGTCTACATCGACGTCTTCCGCGAGTCCGGCTGGACCTCCGACCGCCTCCAGCGCGAACTGCGCGACCAGGGCTGGCTGGTCACCACCGAGTGGGGCCACGGCTTCGAACGCAGCGCCCTGTGGTCCCACTGGGCCACCGAGACCGACTACGGCGCCGACACCTCGCGCGGCATCAACTCGAAGCTCATCCGCTTCCTGCGCAACCACCAGAAGGACGTCTTCGCCGACAAGTGGCCCACCCTCCTCGGCATCCCCCGCATGGGCAACTTCGAGGGCTGGGTCGGCAAGACCGACTGGACCAAGGACTTCTACCCGCTGATCTGGGCGCACAGCCTGCCCGCGAAGTACCTCCAGGCCCACCCGATCCGGACGTGGACCACGCACGAGATCACCTTCGAGGGCGACACGGAGACCGCCGTCACCGACGAGGGCGGCAAGCGCCGCATCACCACCGACGGGCGGCGCGTCTACGACGACGGCGCGTATCTGCTGCCCTGGGAGCCCCGCAAGGCCAAGGACCCCGCGAAGCTCTACCACTACAACCCGAAGGGCGGCGCCACCACCTGGCAGCTCCCCTCCGGCTGGTCCGGCGCCTCCACCGTGCACCTCTACCCCCTCACCGACCAGGGCCGCGGCAAGGCCGTACGGCTCCGGGTCTCCGGCGGCAAGGTCACCGTCACGGCCGAGAAGGCCCAGCCGTACGTCCTCTACCGCGAGCCCGCGCCCGCGCAGCCCGACCCGAAGTGGGGCGAGGGCACTCCGCTGACCGACCCCGGCTTCCACTCCGGGAACCTGGACGGCTGGCAGGTCAAGGGGAAGGCCGCCGTCGAGCGCAGCGCCCTCGGCGACCACGAACTCGTCCTCGCGGGCGGTGCCGCCGCCTCCGTCGGCCAGCGCCTCGCGCGCCTCAAGCCCGGCACGTACGCCGCCTCCGTCCAGGTCGAGGTCGGCGCCAAGGCGGGCGAGAAGCGCCGCGCCGCGCTCACCGTCACCACCGCCGACGGCGTCACCGCCGAGAACTGGACGGAGACCTCCACCGCCGTCAACTACGTCGCCGCCGACCGCAAGCACGGCACCCGCTTCCAGCGGCTCACCACCTGGTTCACCGTCCCGGAGGGCGGCGGCCCCGTCACCCTCGCCCTCACCGCCGCCAAGGGCGCGGCCCGCGTCCGCTTCGACAACGTCCGCGTCGTGCCCGGGAAGCGCAGCGAGCAGGACGGCACCCTCTGCCACGAGGACTTCGAGCACGTCCCCCAGGGCTGGGGCCCCTTCGTCAAGGGCGACGCGGGCGACGCCAACGACCCCCGTACGCACCTCGCCCAGCGGCACGCGCCGTACACCCAGCGCGGCTGGAACGGGAAGGCCGTCGACGACGTCATCGACGGCACCCAGTCCCTCAAGTCCCGCGGCGAGAACAAGGGTCTCGTCTACCGCACCGTCCCGCACACCGTCCGCTTCCGGCCCGGCAAGAAGTACGAGGTCTCCTTCCGCTACGAGAACGAGAAGGCCGACCAGTACGCCTGGATCACGGGCGTGGACACCCCGGAGGCCAAGGAGCTCAAGCGGACCCCGCTGCCCGTCGCGACCGAACCCACCAACCACACCCACACCTTCACCGCGCCCGCCGACGGCGAGGTCTGGGTCGGCCTGCGCAAGACGGGCGAGGACGCCAAGGCCGAATGCGTCCTCGACACCTTCACGGTGACCGAACTCGACTGATCCCGTGACCGAACTCGACTGATCGACCAGTGACCGAACTCGACTGATCCCCGTACGCTGCTCCCCTCGATAGCCGGTGGACCGGTGGGACCGAGGGGAGCTGGCGCGGTGGCCGAACGGAAGTACCAGTCCTGGATGCGTTATTTCACCCCCGGCCCCGTCCACCATCGCCTCGGCCTCGTCTGTCTCGGCGTCGGCATGCAGCACGGCCCGCTCCCGCCCGTCGGCCCCCGCACCCTCGACCACCACGTCGCGATCGTCGTCAGCGCGGGCCGCGGCTGGTGCCAGGACACGGAGGGGCGGCGCCACGAGGTCATCGCCCCGGCGCTGCTCTGGATCACCCCCGGCGTCCCGCACCACTTCGGCGCGGACCCCGAGGAGGGCTGGGACGAGGCGTTCGTGGACTTCACCGGCTCCGCCGTCGCCGCGTACACCGAACTCGGCTGCATCGAGCCCGGCCGTCCCCTCGTCCCCCTCACCGACGCGGGACCGGCGCGCGGCGCGATCACCCGCATCACGCGCGCCGCGCGGCAGGGCAATCCGCTGCTGGAGATCGAGACGGCCGCCGCCGTGCACGAACTCCTCGTCGCGCTGCGCCGCACCCGCGCCGACACGACCGCCGACGGCGCCCCCGTCCTGGAGGCCCTGGCCCGCGACGCGTTCCTGCCCCTCTCCGTCGCCGAGCACGCCGCGCGGCACGGCATGACGGCCGCCGAACTCCGCACGGCCGTACGGCGCAGCGCCGGGTGCAGCCCCAAGGACTACGTGCTCGGGATACGGCTCGGCCGCGCGAAGGAGCTGCTCGCCGGGACCGATCTGCCCGTCTCCACGGTCGCCCGCCGCGTCGGCTACGACGACCCCGCCTACTTCTCCCGCCTCTTCACCCGCCGCGTCGGCATGGCCCCCGTACGCTTCCGCGAACAGCAGGGCCGTACGGTCCCCGGCGGCTGGAGCCACACCGTTCCCGACCCGGACCGCCCGCCGATGATCAGCCACGCGCAACCCTGACGCCCCTCGCGAGGTCTCTCCGCACGCAGGCATCACACACGTACAGCGGGGGAGCGTCCAGTCATGCGTCAACGGTTCCGGATCATGGGGTTCGTGGCCCTCGCCGCCGCCGGAGCGGTCGGCACGAGCGCGTGCGGCCTGCTGCCGGAGGAGGAGATGGAGGACGACACGAAGGTCAGCGAGAAGATCGTCTCCGTCCGCCTCGACACCGAGTCCGGCGACATCACGCTGCGGGGCGAGAAGGACGCCCCGGGAGTCTCCCTGCACCGCGAGATCGAGTACAGCGGCGAGAAGCCCGGCGCCTCCCACAGCGTGCAGGACGGCGTGCTGACCCTGAAGGGCTGCGGCGAGGACTGCGAGGTCAGCTACACCGTGGACCTCCCCGCCGGCCTCCCCGTGTCGGGCAGCACCTCCCACGGCGACATCACCCTCCGGGCCATGGGCACGACCGACGTCAGCACCAGCAACGGCGACGTCAAGGCCGACGGGCTGACGGGCAGGTCCCTGCGCGCCGAGTCCTCCAACGGCTCCCTCGACCTGTCCACCGCCGTCCCTCAGGACATCCGCGTCAACTCCTCCAACGGCGACGTCACCGTCCACCCCGCGAAGGGGCCGTACCGCGTCGAGGCCAGTACGAGCAACGGCGACAAGACGCTGAAGGTCCCCGACGAGAAGAAGGCGCCGCATCTGCTGGACCTGAGCAGCAGCAACGGCGACATCACCGTGGAGTAGCCGCCAGCGCGGTGGTGAACTCGGCGTCGAAGGCCGGGCCGCCGAGGGCCGTGCGGCAGCGGGCCGTCACGCGGTCCACGTCCGCCCGCTCGCCCGCGGCCAGCGGGGCGCCCGCCGCGCGGCGGGCCCTGTCGGCCGCGCCGAGGAGACGGGCCGCGTACGCCGGGTCGCCGCCCAGCGACACCGCCCCCGCGAGCCCCTCCCGGGCGAGGGCGACGCCCCGGGGATCGCCCACGGTCCGGGCGTCCTTGAGCCCTTCCTCCTGGAGGGCGCGCGCCGCCTCGGCGTCCCCGCGCAGCTCGGCCACGAAGCCGAGTTCGGCGAGGACGAGGGCGGTTCCCGGCAGGAAGTCCGCCCGGCGGTGCCACTCCAGCATGCGCCGCAGCTGGGCCTCCGCCTCGTCGAGCCGTCCCGCGCGCCGGGCGGTGAGTCCGAGGCCGATCTCCGCGTGCGCGACGCCCGCCGCGTACCCCTGCCGTACGGCCCTGCCGCGGGCCCGCTCGTGGAGCGCGGCGGCCTGCTCGTACCGTTTCGCGAGCATCTCCACCGAGCCCAGGTGGGTCAGCCACGCGGTGGCCTCGGCCTCCAGGCCCAGCTCCTCCGCACCGGCGAGGCCCTCGCGTACGAGACGGCGGGCCTCCTCGTAGTCGCCGGAGATCTGGGCGAGCGCGGCCAGCACCTCCAGGGACTGCAACCGGCCCCAGCGGTCGCCGCGTTCGCGGAACCCTTCGCCCGCGCGGAGCGCGTCGCGGCGAGCCGCGTGCAGGTCACCGCGGATCAGCGCCTGGTTGGCCCGCAGTCCCACCAGTACGGTCTCGCCCCACCCGTCACCCGCACCCCGCGCCAGCTCCAGCGCCTCGGGCAGCAGCTCCTCCCCGGCGACCAGCTCACCGGCCGTCCACAGCGCGAGGGTGAGAAACCCCGCCGCCCGCGCGTGCGCCAGGCCGTCCGGCTCGCCGTGCACCCCGCCGTCCGGCGGGGCATCCGGCCCGCCGGGTGGCCCGCTGTCCGGCCCGCTGTCCGGTTCGGCGCCCGGTTCGCCGGGTGGCCGGGCGTCCGGTCCGGCCTGTGGCGCGCGTTCCGGACGCGCCCTCCGCGGCGGCGCGTCCGGCCCGTGCTCCCGCTCCCCGAACGCGTCCAGCGCCTTCCGCCACCCCGAGGCGGCCCCGCCCTCCCCGGGGCCACCGGCGAGGAGCACCGCCCCCGCGTGCCGGGTCCGGGCCGTGACGAGCAGGGGGTCCGGCGCCGCGGAGCCGCCGCGGTCCGTCGCCGCGAGCGCCGTGTCCAGGGCGCGCAGGGCCTCGCTCGTACGGCCGCGCAGGAACCAGTACCAGCTCTGGGCCGTGACCAGCCGCAGCGCGCGGTCCGTGGCGCCGTGGGCCAGCGACCAGTCGAGCGCGGCACGGAGGTTCGCGGTCTCGGCGTCGAGGCGGGCGAGGGCGTCCCGCTGGCCGGGCCCGCGCAGCCGGGCGTCGGCGTGCTCGGCGAGCGCCGTGTAGCAGCGCGCGTGCCGGTCCCGCACGCGCTCCGTCTCGCCCGCCTCCGCGAGCCGTTCGAGGCCGTACGCGGCGATGCTCTCCAGCAGCCGGTAGCGGCGCGGCGCGTCGGGCCCGCCGTCCACCGGGACCACCAGCGAACGGTCCACCAGCCGCGCCAGCGGCGCGAGAACGTTGTCCTCCGGTACGCCCTCGCCCCCGCACACCTCCTCGGCGGCACGCAGCGTGCAGCCGTCCGCGTGCACGGCGAGCCGCCGCAGCACGGCGCGCTCGGCGTCGTCCAGCGTCTCCCAGCTCCAGTCGATCGCGGCCCGCAGCGTCCGCTGCCGCGCGGGCGCGCCCCGTTGCCCGCTGCCGACGCGCTCGCCGAGCAGCCGGAACCTGTCGTCGAGCCGGTCCGCCAACTCCCGTACGCCCAGCGCCCGTACGCGCGTCGCCGCCAGCTCCAGCGCGAGGGGGATGCCGTCCAGGCGGCGGCAGACCGCGCGCGCCGCCTCCGCGTCGGCGTCCGCGCCCTCCCCGGCGCGGGCGGCGAACAGCCGCAGCGCGTCCTCCTCGGCCAGCGGCTCGACGGGGCGCACGGTCTCGCCGGGGAGCGCGAGGGGCTCGCGACTGGTGGCGAGCACCCGCACACCGGGCGCCGCGCCCAGCAGCGCGCCGGTCAGCGCGGCGGCCTCCCCGACGACCTGCTCGCAGTTGTCGAGGATCAGCAGCAGCTCGCGGTCGCGCAGCACCTCGGTGAGGCGTTCGACGGGCGCCCTGCGCGCCTCGTCCCGAACCCCGAGCACCGCCAGCACGCTCTCGGCCAACGCGTCCCGTGAACCGGCGCCGCCGCACTCCGGGTGGTGCGCCGCCAGCTCCACCAGCCACACCCCGTCGCGGAACCGGTCCGTCAGGCCCGCCGCCGTCTCCAGCGCGAGCCGCGTCTTGCCCACGCCGCCGGGGCCCGTGAGCGTCACCAGCCGCGCCGCGCCGAGCACTTCGCGTACGGCCGCGACCTCGCGCTCCCTGCCGATGAGCGGCGTGAGCGGGGTGGGCAGAGGGGACGTGGCCCGCGCGGGAGGAGCGGCGTCACCCGTACTCACGGCCTGTTCCGGCCGGCGCAGCTCGGGTGCCTGGCGCAGCACCGCCCCGTGCAGGTCCGTCAGCTCGGGCCCGGGGTCCACGCCCAGCTCCTCGGCGAGCAGCGCCCGGACGCGCTCGTACGCCGCCAGCGCCTCGCTCTGCCGCCCCGCGCGGTACAGCGCGCGGATCTGCGTGGCGCGGAGCCGCTCGCGCAGCGGATGCCGCTCGACGAGGTCGCCCAGCTCGCCGGTGAGCGCGGCGTGCTCGCCCCGCTCCAGCCGGGCCTCGGCCCACTCCTCCAGGGCGGTGAGCCGCTCCTCCTCCAGCCGTACGGCGGCGGCGCGTACGAACTCCTCGTCGGCGAAGTCCGCGAACGCGGGCCCCCGCCACAGCGCGAGCGCCTGTCCGAACAGCTCGGCGCGGGGCCCGGGGCTCTCCTCCTCGCGCGCCCGCGCCGTCAGCTCGTGGAACCGTCCCGAGTCCACCGCGTCCCCGGCCGCGCGCAGCAGGTACCCGGGCGGGCGGCGCACCACCAGGTCGCGGCCGACCGCCCGGCGGAGCTGGGAGATCTTGGTCTGGAGGCTGTTGGCCGGGTCGCGGGGCGGACGGTCGCCCCAGAGCGCGTCGGTGAGCGTCCCCGTCGGCACGGGCCTGCCCGCGTGCACCAGCAGATGCGCCAGCAGCGCACGGACCTTCACCTCGGGAACGGCCACGGGATCCCCGTCGGCGCCCCGCACCTCCAGCGGACCCAGCACCCCGAATCGCATGCGCACACGCTAACCCGGCCCGGCGGCCCGGCTGCCCGGCGGCTCCTCAGAGAACCGTCAGGGAATCGTCGGAGAACCGTGCGCGCACTCCGGCACGGTGACGCCATGACCCAAACCCTTAGTTCCACCTCGACCAAGAGTCCCGTCACCGTCCTCGGCCTCGGCCCCATGGGCCGCGCCCTCGCCGCCGCGTTCGTCGAGGCCGGGCACCCCACGACCGTATGGAACCGGACCTCCGGCAAGGCGGCCGAGCTGGAGAAGCGCGGCGCGGCCGTCGCCGCCACCGCCGCCGAGGCCGCCGCCGCGAGCCCCCTGGTGATCGTCTGCGTCCTCGACAACGACGCGCTGCGCGCGGTCACCGCCCCCGCCGCCGAGGCCCTGCGCGGCAGGACCCTGCTCAACCTCACCTCGAACGCCGCCGACCACGCCCGCGAGACCGCCGCCTGGGCCGCCGAGCACGGCATCGACCACCTCGACGGCACCATCATGACCCCGACGATCACCATCGGCGGCCCCGACGCCGTCTACCTCTACAGCGGCCCCGAGGAGCTGTACGAGCGGCACCGCGCGACCCTCGCCGCGCTGGGCGGCACCGGCACGTACCTCGGCGCCGACCCCGGTCTGGCCGGGGCCTACGACGCCTCGCTGCTCGGCTTCTTCTGGACCGCCGTGACCGGGTACGTCCACGCGCTGGCCCTGGCCCGCGCCGAGGGCGTCGAGCTGACGGACCTCGCGCCGTTCGCACAGAACCTCGGGTCGCTGATGGCGAGCGTCACCCACGTGTTCGCCGAGGACGTCGAGAAGGGGCGCTACGAGGGCGACGAGTCCAACATCCGCTCCGTCCGCGCCGGGCTGGCCCACGTCCTGCACGCCGCCGAGGGCAAGGGCCTGGACAACACGGTGCTGCGCGCCGCCAAGGCCCTCACCGACCGCGCGGTCGCCGACGGCCACGGCGAGGCCGCCATCAGCCGCCTGGTGGAGACGGTGGCCGAGCCCGCGTCATAGGCTTGGCGGTCCCGACCGACGACTCCGCAGGGGCAGACATGGCAACCACGCGAGGCGAGCAGACCGACACGACCGCCGCGCCGGACGCGACCGACGCCGTACGGGAAGAGCTGGGATCCCTGCGCGACAGCATCGACAACATCGACGCGGCCGTGGTGCACATGCTCGCCGAGCGGTTCAAGTGCACGCAGCGGGTGGGCCGCCTCAAGGCGGACCACCGGCTGCCGCCCGCCGACCCCGCCCGCGAGGCCCGCCAGATCGCCCGCCTCCGCGAACTGGCCCAGGACGCCAAGCTCGACCCGGCCTTCGCGGAGAAGCTCCTCAACTTCATCATCGCCGAGGTGATCCGCCACCACGAGCAGATCGCCAACCACACGGCGACCGGCGACGGAGCCTGACGCGGGCTGCCCCGCGGGCTGCTCCTCGGGCTACTCCTCCTCGCCGAGGCGGTGCACCCGCACCAGGTTCGTGGAGCCGGGGACGCCCGGCGGGGAGCCCGCGGTGATGATCACGAGGTCGCCGCGCTCGCAGCGGCCCAGCTTCAGCAGCATCTCGTCGACCTGGTCCACCATCTCGTCCGTGCTCTGCACCATCGGGCCGAGGAACGTCTCGACGCCCCACGTCAGATTGAGCTGCGAGCGGGTCGCGAGGTCCGGGGTGAAGGCGAGGACCGGGATGGGGGAGCGGTAGCGCGAGAGGCGGCGGACCGTGTCGCCGGACTGCGTGAAGGCGACGAGGAACTTCGCGCCGAGGAAGTCCCCCATCTCGGCCGCAGCCCGCGCCACCGCGCCGCCCTGGGTGCGCGGCTTGCTGCTCTCCGTGAGCGGCGGCAGGCCCTTCGCGAGCATGTCCTCCTCGGCGGCCTCGACGATACGGCTCATCGTCCGCACCGTCTCGATCGGATACTTGCCGACGCTCGTCTCGCCGGACAGCATCACCGCGTCGGTGCCGTCCATCACCGCGTTCGCCACGTCGGAGGCCTCCGCGCGGGTCGGGCGCGAGGCCTCGATCATGGAGTCCAGCATCTGGGTGGCGACGATCACCGGCTTCGCGTTCCTCCGGCACAGCTTGATCGCGCGCTTCTGCACCAGCGGCACCTGCTCCAGCGGCATCTCCACGCCCAGGTCGCCGCGGGCGACCATGATGCCGTCGAAGGCGTCCACGATGGACTCCAGGTTCTGCACCGCCTGCGGCTTCTCCACCTTGGCGATGACGGGCAGCCGCACGCCCTCCTCCGCCATGATCCGGTGCACGTCCTTCACGTCGTGCCCGCTGCGCACGAACGACAGGGCGATGACGTCGGCCCCCATGCGCAGCGCCCAGCGCAGGTCCTCGACGTCCTTCTCGGAGAGGGCGGGCACGGAGACCGCGACGCCCGGCAGATTGAGCCCCTTGTGGTCGGAGACCATGCCGCCCTCGACCACGACCGTCCGCACCACCGGGCCCTCGACGCCGGTCACCTCCAGGGTGACCCGCCCGTCGTCCACGAGGATCCGCTCGCCGCGGGTGACATCGGCGGCCAGCCCCTCGTACGTCGTCCCGCACATCGCGCGGTCGCCCTCCGTCCGCTCGACGGTGATGGCGAACTCGTCCCCGCGTTCAAGGAGTACGGGCCCCTCGCGGAAACGGCCGAGCCGAATCTTCGGACCTTGAAGGTCCGCGAGGATGCCGACGCTGCGCTTCGTCTCCTCGGCGGCGGCGCGCACCCGGTGGTAACGCTCCTCGTGCTCGGCGTGCGTGCCATGGCTCATGTTGAAACGAGCCACGTCCATCCCGGCCGTCACGAGCGTCTTGATCTGCTCGTACGAATCGGTGGACGGGCCCAGTGTGCTGACGATCTTTGCTCGGCGCATACTGCGAGCCTACGACTTACCCGCCCGTAGATGGCTGCCGCCAGAGGAATGTCCAATGCCCTTTCCGTGAAAGGGCATTGGACGGAGAACGGCCAACTAATAAAGTGCGCGGGCACTCGCTCCGATGAGCAGAATTCCCTTCTCAGGTGAGCGTGGGAGGGCTCATCAGAAATCGCGCGTTCACCTGAGCCCGCACCGTCTGCCGCTGCGGCTCCAGATCCAGCGCGGGCGCCGCCTCCGCCGCACCCCCGTACGCCGCCCGGGCCATCCCGCCCGGCGCCGCCGGATACGGCGGCGGAGGCCCCGGCTCCTCCGCGCCCAGGTCCGCCAGCTCCACCAGCGCCACCAGCGAGGCGCCCAGCGCCTCCGCGTACTCCCGGGCCCGCGTCACCGCCTCCCGCACCGCCTGCTGCCGCGCCTCACGCCGCGCGGGCGACCCCGGCCGCAGCTTCCACCACGGCCCCTCCACCTGCGTCAGCTCCAGATCCGCCAGCCGCGTCGTCAGCTCGCCCAGCGCCGTGAAGTCCGCGACCTCCGCCGAGACCCGCACCCGCCCGTGATACGTACGGATCCGCTCCCGCTTCCCCTTCTCCGTCAGCTCAGGACGCACGCTGAACGAACCCGTCTCCAGCTTCTCGACGGCCTCCCCGTACCCCTTGATCAGCTCCAGGACCCGCGCGTTCCGCCGCGTCAGATCCTCCAGCGCCGCCCGCCGGTCCGTGCCCCGCGCGCTCACCGTCACCCCGATCGACGCCACCTCCGGATCGAACTCCAGCAGCGCCTCGCCGCGCACCGCCACCCGCGGCGCCTCGGCCGTACCGAAAGGAACAGGAACTCCGGAAGCGGAGGGCTCAGATATCGTCATGGCGCACACTCTCTCAAGCCCGCGCCCACCGGCGCCCCACGCAGCCCGAAACTCGTGAACGCGCTCCGCCGCGGCAGCGGAAGGACCTCCTCACCCGCCAGCGCGTTCACGATCACCGCGCTCCGGTGCGCCGCCAGCCCCAGATCCGGCTCACCCACCCCCAGCGCGTGCCGCGCCGCGTTCTGCACGAAGACGCTCCCCGTCACCGACGGATCCAGCACCAGCCGGTGCGCCTCGTCCACCCGCGGCCGCTCCGCCGAGTCCCGCCGCACATACGGATCCAGCGCCGCCAGCATCCCGCTCGCCGACCGCTCCTCGTACCCCGTCGCCAGCACCACCGCGTCCGTCGTCAGCCTGCTGCGCTCGCCCTGGTCCTCATGCACCAGATGCAGCTCCAGCCGCGTCGTCCCCAGCCGCCCCGCCGTCCGCACGCTCACCCCCGGCGTCAGCACCGCGTCCGGCCAGCCGCCGCCCACCGTCCTGCGGTACAGCTCGTCATGGACCGCCGCCAGCGTCCCGGCGTCCACCGCCTTGTGCAGCTGCCACTGCTCCGGCACCAGCCGGTCCCGCACCTGCTCCGGCAGCCCGTGGAAATACCGCGTGTAGTCCGGCGTGAAGTGCTCAAGACCCAGCTTGCTGTACTCCATCGGCGCGAACGCCGGACTCCGCGTCAGCCAGTGCAGCCCCTCCCGCCCCGCCGGACGCCGCCGCAGCAGATCGAGGAACACCTCCGCGCCCGACTGCCCCGAACCGATCACCGTCACATGCCCCGCCGCCAGCAGCCGGTCCCGGTGCTCCAGATACTCCGCCGAGTGCACCACCGGCACCGTCGGCGCCTCCGCCAGCGGACGCAGCGGCTCCGGCACCCGCGGCGCCGTCCCGATGCCCAGCACCAGATTCCGCGCGTACGACCGCCCCAGCGCCTCCGCCTCACCGGCCGCGTCGACCTGCGTGAAGTCCACCTCGAACAGCGCCCGTTCCGGATTCCAGCGCACCGCGTCCACCTGATGCCCGAAGAACAGCCCCGGCAGCCGCTCGCTCACCCACCGGCAGTACGCGTCGTACTCCGCGCGCTCGATGTGGAACCGCTCCGAGAAATAGAACGGGAACAGCCGCCCCTCCTCCCGCAGATACCGCAGGAACGACCACGGGCTCGACGGATCCGCCAGCGTCACCAGATCCGCCAGGAACGGCACCTGCAGCGTCGTCCCCTCGACCATCAGCCCCGGATGCCAGCGGAACTCCGCCCGCTGCTCGTAGAACGCCGTCCGCAGCCCCGGCACCCCGTGCGCCAGCGCCGCCAGCGACAGATTGAACGGGCCGACGCCCACCCCCACCAGATCCAGCGGCGCCTCACCCGGCGCCTCCCCGGCCGCCTCGCCCACAGGGCCGGTCTCCTCCATGGCCGTCATCGGCGTCCCTCCGGAACCGCGTCGTGCACGAGCTTCAACAGCGCCGCCAGATCGTCCGGTCGCGCCTCGGGGTTCATCAGCGTCGCCTTCAGCCACAGACGCCCCCGCAGCTCAGCCCGGCCCAGCACCGCCCGCCCCTCCGCGAGCAGCCGCCGCCGCACCAGCGCCACCGTCGCGTCGTCCGCCCCCGCTGGGCGGAACAGCACCGTCGACATCGGCGGACGCGCGTACAGCTCGAACCGCCCGTCCGCCTCCACCATCCGCGCCAGCCGCTCCGCCGCCGCGCACACCCGCTCCACCAGCGCCGCCAGCCCCTCCCGGCCCAGCGCCCGCAGCGTCACCGCGACCTTCAGCACATCCGGACGGCGCGTGGTGCGCAGCGAACGGCCCAGCAGGTCCGGAATCCCCGCCTCCGTGTCGTCGCCCGCGTTCAGATAGTCCGCGCGGTGGTCGAGCGGACGCAGCGCCGCCGCCTCCGGCACCACCAGCAGACCCGCCGCCACCGGCTGCCACCCCAGCTTGTGCAGATCGAACGTCACACTGTCCGCCCGCTCCAGCCCCGCCAGCCGCGCCCGCAGCCGCTCACTGAAGAGCAACGGACCGCCGTACGCCGCGTCCACGTGCCAGCGCGCCCCGTACCGCGCCACCACCGGACCGATCTCCAGCAGCGGATCCACATCCCCGCTGTCCGTCGTCCCCGCCGTCGCCACCACCAGCGCGGGCTCACCCCGCGTCTGCTCCAGCGCCACCTCCAGCGCCGCCGGATCCAGCACCCCACGCGGCGCAGGAACCACCAACGGCGCCTCAAGACCCAGCAGCCACGCCGCCCGGTGCACACTGTGATGCGCGTTCGCCCCGCACACCACCCGCACCGCGCCCCCGCCCCGGTACCGCCGCGCCCGCTCTCTCGCCAGCAGCACCGCCAGCTGATTCGCCTCCGTACCGCCCGTCGTCACCAGCGCGTCCGGATCCTCGTCCGGCGCCCCCTCGTACACCAGCCGCGCCAGCTCACGGCAGACCAGCGCCTCCAGCTCCGACGCCGCCGGAGCCTGGTCCCACGAATCCATCGACGGATTCAACGCCCCCGCCGCCACATCCGCCGCCACCGCCAACGCCAGCGGCGGACAGTGCAGATGCCCCGCACACAGCGGATCCGCCGGATCAGCGGCGCCCCGCGCCACCAGCCGCACCAGCGCGTCCAGCGCCTCCCGCGCCCCCGAACCCCGCTCCGGCAGCACCTCCCGCACCGTCCGCCGTACGTCCGCCGCCACCGCCCCCGGACCCCCCGACGGCAACGGCCCGCCCCGCGCCCCCGCCCCACCCGCCAGCGCCTCCAGCACCGACCCCAGCAACGGACGCAGCGCGGCGGGACCCTCGGCCCCACCCGCGAGCAGGCAGGAACCATCGGCGAACGCAGACATGGGCGGGCTCTTTCCGTACAAGATGGTTAGGGCGCCCTAACCTAGGCGCCGCGCCCGCGCCGGACGGCGATCTCGCCGCTTCTTCGCCCGAAGGGGGTACGGCCGTACGGAACGCCGCCGGAGATCTGATAAAGGGGCCGGAACGGGCCCTGCGGACAGCCCCGTTCCGGCCCGCGACTCGCTCCGCGCCTCAGCTTCCGGCGGCCTCCCGCACCCGCAGCGCACGCCGCAGATCATCCAGCTGATCCACCCACGCACGCCGCAGCGCCCGCACCGGAACACCCGACCGCAGACACTCCTCACCCCGCGCCAGCGTCCCCGCGTCCACCCACATCCTCGGGAACGCGTACCGCCCCGCCAACTCCGCCAACGACGCGCCCCGCCGCTCCGACACCCGCACCGCGTCCGCGAAATACCGCTCCGCGAACCCGCCCAGCAGACCCGCCTGCTCCGGCTGCCAGAAACCCTGCGCCGTCGCCGCGAACAGATAGTTCGACAACGCGTCCTCAGTGCCGAACATCGCCTCCCACGCAGCCGCCTTCCCCGCCGCGTCCGGCAGCGCCGCACTGCACCGCGCCGCGCCCTCCTCACCCGTCGCGCTCGGATCCTCCTCCAGCGCCGCCTCCACGTCCGCGACCCCCACCGCGCCCAGCACCGCCAGCCGCAGCAGCAGCCGCCACCGCAACTCCGCGTCCAGCTCAGGACCGCCCGGCACCATCCCCGCCGCCCGCCACGTCGCCAGCTCCCCCGGCGACGTCGCACAGTCGATGAAGTACCGCACCGCCGTCAGCCGCACGCCCCCGTCCCGCGCGCCCACCCCCTCCAGCAACTCCCGGCACGTCTCCGCCAGCAGCCCCAGCACCTCGTCCCGCGCCGCCCCGCCCGCCACGAACCGGTCCGCGACCTGCACCCGCGCGAACGCCAGCACACCCTCCACGATCGCGTTGTCCGACTCCGCCGGAAGATGCGCCCGCACCGTCCGCACATACTCCAGCGGCGCCAGCTCACCGTCCCGCACCATGTCCCGCGCCGCGTTCCACAGCACCGCCCGCGACAACTGCCCCGGCAGCCCCGACAGCGCCCGCCGCGCCGTCTCCCACGACCGCGCGTCCAACCGCACCTTCGCGTACGTCAGATCCCCGTCGTTCAGCAGCAGCAGATCCGGCTGCGGCCCGTCCAGCCGCACCGACAGACCCCCCTCCGCCGGAACATCCCGCTCCAGCCGCTCCCGCAGCACCAGCCGCCCCGGATCCGCCGGCGCCTCGTCGTACAGCCCGATCGCCAGCCGGTGCGGACGCCCACCCCGGTGCTCGACCTCCACCTCGCTGCCCTCGGCCCGAGGCACCAGCGTGTCGACACCCGTCGTCCGCAGCCAGCGCTCCGCCCAGCCGTGCACATCACGGTCCGACGCACGCGAGAGCGACTCCAGGAAATCCGCCAGCGTCGCGTTCCCGAACCGGTGCCGTGCGAAATGCTCGTTGATCCCCGCCAGGAACGCCTTCTCACCCAGCCACGCCACCAACTGACGCAGCGCCGAGGCACCCTTCGAGTACGAGATCCCGTCGAAGTTCGTCCGCGCCGCCGCCGTGTCCGGCACCGCCTCCGCCAACGGCGCCACCGGATGCGTCGAAGGACGCTCGTCCGCGTCATAGCCCCAGCACTTGCGCGACACCCCGAAATCCGTCCAGGCGCCCGTGTACTCCGTCGCCTCGCACAGCGTCTGGTACCCCATGTACTCCGCGAACGACTCGTTCAGCCAGATGTCGTCCCACCAGCGCAGCGTCACCAGATCGCCGAACCACATGTGCGCCATCTCGTGCGCGATGACGATCCCGCGCGTCTCCCGCTCCGTCGCCGTCACCGCCGACCGGTAGATGAACTCGTCCCGGAACGTCACCAGCCCCGGATTCTCCATCGCCCCCGCGTTGAACTCCGGCACGAACGCCTGGTCGTACGAGTCGAACGGATACGGCTCGTCGAAGATCTCGTGATACCGGTCGAAGCACCGCCGAGTGAGGTCGAACAGCTCATGCGCGTCCGCCTCCAGATACGCACCCAGCGACTGCCGCACATGCAGCCCGAACGGCAGCCCCGCGTGCTCCGTCCGCACCGAACGGTACGGACCCGCCACCACCGCCATCAGATACGTACTGATCCGCGGCGTCCGCGCGCACTCCCAACGCCCCTCGACGTCCCCGGTCCGCGCCGCCACCCCGTTCGCCAGCACCGTCCACTCCGCAGGAGCGGTCACCTTGACATCGAACTCCGCCTTCAGGTCCGGCTGATCGAAGCACGCGAACACCAGCGGCGCGTCGGAGATGCAGCACTGCGTATAGACGTACGCCCGCCCGTCCACCGGATCCACGAACCGGTGCATCCCCTCGCCGACCCGCGAATACCGCATCTCGGCCTCGACCCGCAGCTCATGCGCGCCCCCCTCCAGCCCTCTGAGGGGGAACCGCCCCTCCCGCAACTCCCCGGCATCCAGCTCGACCCCGTCCAGCACCACCCGCCCCAACGCGGCGGGCCGCACCTCCACGAACGTGTCGTCGTCCGGACCCTCCCGCACCGTGAAGTGAACAGTCGTGATCGAACCGAACGTCTCCTCGCCCCGCGTCAGATCGAGGTCGATCGCGTATTCCTGGACATCCAGCAGCTGGGCTCGGGCCTGCGCCTCATCGCGCGTCAATACGGACATGCGCGCCATACTCCCGCACGCGCGGCCGACTGTCAGACCCACCCGCTATACATCTCCCATGACCGAGATCGTGCTCTTCCACTCCGTCCTGGGCATCCGCGCGGGAATCACCGACGCCGCCGCCCGCTTCCGCGCCGCCGGCCACACCGTCCACACCCCCGATCTCTACGAGGGCCGCTCCTTCGACACGTACGACGAGGCGTTCGCCTTCCTCGCCTCCATCGGCGGCATCCCCGAACTCATCACCCGCACCCAGGCCTCCGTCGAGCACCTCCCCGAGGACGTGGTCTACGCGGGCTTCTCCAACGGCGGCGCCTCCGTGCTCCTCCTGACCGCCACCCGCCCCGGCGCCCGCGGAGCCCTCCTCTTCCACGCCGCGATGCCGCTCACCGCCTTCGAGATGGACTTCACCTGGCCCCACGGCGTCCCCGCCCAGGTCCACTACGCGACGGGCGACCCGTACCGAGAGGAGGCCGGCATCACAGGCCTAGCCGCGGAGGTCCGCGCGGCGGGAGCGCCCTTCGACCAGTACGACTACGAGGGCACAGGCCACCTCTTCTCCGACCCGGAACTCCCGGAGGAGTACGACAAGGAGTCGGCGGAGCTCATGTTCTCCAGAGCCCTGGAGTTCCTGGAGCGGGTCGGCTGAGCGGTCAGCTCTTGGGCCCGACGTGCGCGTCCATAAGGGCCACGGAGGCACGTCGGGCGACGGAGATGTTGTGCCCGCCCCTGCGGTGGCGGGCGCTCTTCCACTCCACCCCGAGGTTGTCGAGGGTGTCGGTGAACAGGCGCAGGATGTCGTCGGACTTGTTGGTGAAGAAGTAGCGCGGGTACTCGTACCGCTTGCGCTGCCCGGCGACCGTGCGGGTCGTCCAGTTCGTGATCCGGCACCCGTCGGAGTGGATGAGCCCTCGGACGAACGCCCAGGGGTGCTCGTCCACGATGGTTTGCTGCCAGGGTTCGAGCGCGATACGGCGGTCGTGTTTCCGGCCGGGGCCGTGCTGGGGGAGGAGGCACGGCCAATGGCTGTGGTAGGCGGTCACGTTGACGCAGCCCTGCCGCTGCACGCGGAACACGCTCTTCTCGGGGCAGACCGCCTTGACCGCCCGCTCGCACTCCACGATGAGCCTCGGCCACGCGTCGGCGCACGCGATCCGTAGGAAGTACGTACGGGCGAGACGGCTGACGCAGCCGTCCCCGAGATAGAGCCCGAGCAGATAGCTGTACGCGGCGGTGTCCGGAGGGAGCCCGCCCGGGTTCTCGCAGCGCCAGCAGGCCACGCCCCGGGAGGGTGCCGGGTGCAGCCGCTGTTGCCATGACCGGAGCGACCAGCGTGATATGCCCGTCTCCCGGCTCACGGAATTGAGACTGCGGCCCTGGGCGAGCAGGGCGAGGGCGCGCTTTCGGGTGGGGAGGTCGTACATAGCCGCAGGATTCGGCACGGTGTGCGGATTCTGCGTCTGCGGGGGAGGGATTCGCTCGAAGTGGCGAAGCTATGCGATTTCGCTGGCAATCTTCGAATCAAAGGTAAAGTGCCCCGGGTCGGACTCGAACCGACACTGCATGGGTTTTGAATCCATTATCTCTACCAATTGGATTACCGGGGCCAGTGGAATCGAAGGCAAGAACCCACCCGCTGTGCCCACACCATACAGGACCTGGGTAGGCTCTTACCTCCCACCTGTGCGGAAACGAGGAGCCCAGTGAGCACCGCGGACGTCCCCGAGCCTGAGACCACACCCACGGCGGAAGCCGAGCCCGGCGGCAGCGAGCACGTCCCTCCGACCACCACCCGCGTCGTCATCGCCGAGGACGAGGCGCTGATCCGGATGGATCTCAAGGAGATGCTGGAGGAAGAGGGCTACACGGTCGTCGGGGAGGCGGGCGACGGGCAGGCCGCGCTGGAGCTGGCCCGTGAGCACCGTCCTGACCTGTGCATTCTCGATGTGAAGATGCCGGTGCTCGACGGCATCTCGGCGGCCGAGAAGATCGCGGAGGAGAGCATCGCGCCCGTGCTGATGCTCACGGCGTTCTCGCAGCGCGAGCTCGTGGAGAGGGCGCGTGACGCGGGGGCGATGGCGTATCTCGTGAAGCCGTTCAGCAAGAGCGACGTGGTGCCCGCGATCGAGATGGCCGTCTCGCGGTTCACGGAGCTGAAGGAGCTGGAGAAGGAGGTCGCGGACCTCTCGGAGCGGCTGGAGACGCGGAAGCTGGTGGACCGGGCGAAGAGCGTGCTGCAGACGCAGTACGGGCTGAGTGAGCCCGCCGCGTTCCGCTGGATCCAGAAGACGTCGATGGACCGCCGGCTCTCGATGCGCCAGGTCGCGGAGGCCGTGATCGAGGACGGCGAGGAGCGGAAGAAGAAGCAGTAGCGGAGGAGAGAGAAGAGAGAGGGGCCCGGCGGAACGGAATTCCGCCGGGCCCCTTCTCTGTCTGCTCTGTGCGTGCGGCTCAGTCCTCGCCCAGGTACGCCTTGCGTACCGACTCGTCGTGCATGAGTTCCTCGCCGGTGCCGGACAGGGAGATCTTGCCGATCTCCATGACGTGGCCGTGGTCGGCGAGGGAGAGGGCGGCCTGGGCGTTCTGTTCGACGAGGAGGATCGTCGTGCCGTCGGCCTTGAGTTCGCTGATCGTCGACATGATCTTCTGCATCATGATCGGCGAGAGGCCCATCGAGGGTTCGTCGAGCATGAGGAGCTTGGGCCGGGACATGAGGGCGCGGCCCATGGCGAGCATCTGCTGTTCGCCGCCGGAGAGGGTGCCCGCTGCCTGGCGGCGGCGTTCTCCGAGGATGGGGAAGAGGTCGTAGGCGCGCTGGATGTCGCTGGTGACTCCCTCCTCGTCCTTGCGGAGGAACGCTCCGAGCTGGAGGTTCTCCTCGATGGAGAGCCGGGGGAAGATCCGGCGGCCCTCGGGCGAGTGGGCCATGCCCATGGCGACGATCTTGTGTGCGGGGACCCCGAGGAGCGGGACGCCGTCGAAGGTGATCTTTCCGGCGAGGGGCTTGAGGAGGCCGGAGAGGGTGCGCAGGGTGGTGGTCTTGCCGGCGCCGTTGGTGCCGATCAGGGTGACGACCTGGCCTGCCTCGACCTGGAACGAGATGCCCTTGACGGCTTCGATCTTGCCGTAGGCGACCCGCAGGTCCTCGACTTCGAGCAGGGCCATCAGCCCTCGCCCCCTTCCTGCTCACGCGAGCCCTCGCGCGAGTCCTGCTCGCGCGATCCCTCGGCTGCCTGGACCTCGGCGATCTCCGCCTCGCCGGGTTCGCCCTCGAAGGGGGTGCCGAGGTAGGCGGCGATGACGCGGTCGTCGTTCTGGACGGTCTCGGGGCTGCCCTCGACCAGTTTCTCCCCCTGGACGAGGACGGCGACGCGGTCGCAGAGGTTGAAGATGAACCGCATGTCGTGCTCGATGACGAGTACGGCGGTGCCCTGTTCCCGTACGGCGAGGACGAGTTCGCGGGTGGCCTCGGTCTCGGACGAGGTCATGCCCGCGGTGGGCTCGTCGAGCAGGAGCAGCCCCGGCTGGCTGGCGAGGGCGCGGGCGATCTCCAGCTTGCGCTGCTCGCCGTAGGGGAGGTTGCGGGCGAGGTGTTCGCGTTTTTCCTGGAGGCCGGTGAAGCGGAGGAGCTCCATGGCCTGGTCCTCGGATTCGCGTTCGGCGCGGCGGAAGCCGGGGCCGCGCAGGAGGGCGGAGAAGAGGCCCTCGCTGGTGCGGGTGTGGCGGCCGACGAGGACGTTCTCCAGGACGGTCATGTTGGCGAAGAGCCGGATGTTCTGGAACGTACGGGCGATGCCTGCCTGGGTCACCAGGTGGGAGCGGTGGGGCAGGACGGTGCCCTTGTAGCGGACGGTGCCTTCGGTGGGGATGTAGAGCCCGGTGAGGCAGTTGAAGAAGGTGGTCTTACCGGCGCCGTTGGGGCCGATGAGGCCGACGATCTCGCCGCTGTCGACGGTGAGGTTCACGTCGTGCACGGCGGTGAGGCCGCCGAAGCGCATCGTGACGCCGGAGGCGTCGAGGACGGCCCGGCCGTCGGCCGGGGGCGCGGCGGCCCGGTCGGTCTTCGTCGTGGTCGTCATGGCTCACGCCTCCGCTTTGCCGAGACCGGGGGCGTCGCCCGGGGGCACGTCGAGCTGCCCGGTCTCGTGGAATTCGAGCTGCTTGCGCCGGTCGGCGATGAGTCCTTCGGGGCGGAAGCGCATCAGCAGGATGAGCGCGATGCCGAAGAGCAGCAGCTGGTAGTCGGCCATGAACTGCAGCTTGGCCGGGATGAGGTAGAGCAGTGCGGCGCCGATGAGGGGGCCGCTGACGGTGCCCATGCCGCCGAGGATGACGGCGATGAGCAGGAACGCCGAGTTCGGTGGAGCCGTATGCACGAATTTGTACGATTCTGGGTTCACCGAGAATTCGACGTGGGCCAGGACCGTACCGGCCATTCCGGCGAGGGTGGCGCCGAGGGCGAAGGCGAGGACCTTGAACCGGAAGGCGTTGATGCCCATGGCGCGGGCCGCGGTCTCGTCCTCGCGGATGGCGATCCAGGCGCGGCCGATGCGGGAGTTGTCGGAGCGCCGGAAGATCGTGACGACGATCGCGGTGAACACGAGCATCAGCAGGTAGTAGTTGGCGAAACGGCCGATCTCGAAGCCGAGGATGTTGTGTTCCTCGCCCAGGTTGAAGCCGAAGAGCTCCAGGTCCGGGATGTTGGGGATGCCGTTGGGGCCGTTGGTGATGTTGGGTCCGGAGTCGCCGTCGAGGTTCTGGACGGAGATCCGGAAGATCTCCCCGAAGCCCAGGGTGACGATGGCGAGGTAGTCGCCGTGCAGCCGGAGCGAGGGGAAGCCGATGATCAGGCCGAAGACGAGTGCGACTCCGGCGCCGAGGAGCACGGCGGCCCAGAAGGGCATGTGGACGCCGAAGCCGTCGGGCGATCCGGAGACGAGCGCGGCGGTGTAGGCGCCGACGCCGAGGAAGGCGACGTAGCCGAGGTCGAGGATGCCCGCGAGGCCGACGACCATGTTCAGGCCGAGGGCGACGGTGCCGAAGACCAGCACGCTGACCGCGATGTTGGTGTACGCCTCGTTGCTCTGGGTCAGGGGGAAGAGCAGCGCGGCGACGAACGCGGCGGCGAGGGTGACGCCCCGGTGCTTCGCGGTGAAGGCGGAGAGCCGCTTGGTGAGTCCGGCGCGTCCGACGGCGGGTGCGGCGAAGGCGGCCAGCACGAGGAAGCCGATGAACGGGGGGCCGTCCTCGGCCTCGATGCCGTACGCGAAGACGTACAGGCCGATGCCGCAGGAGGCGCAGATGATGAGGATCTCGGCCCAGCCGGGGAGTTCGTCGCGCAGCCGCTGGGGCGCGGGTGCCTTGAGCGCGTTGAGGAGCCGCTTCCAGAAGTTGGGTGCTTCTCCGGTGAGCGGGTCGACTTCGGAGGGCAGGTCGGAGGGGAGGGCGAGCGCGCCGATCAGGGCGATGAGCGAGCCCGCGACGCCGACCCACATGCCGGGTTCGAAGTTGACGACGCCGCCGAGCTGTTCGGCGATGGCGCCCGCGGTGTACCAGGTGACGCCGAGGGTGCCGGTCGCGGAGAGCAGCACGGCGCTGTGCTTGCCGCCGGGGGTGAGCCAGCGCAGTCCGCGCAGGCCCCAGGAGGAGGCGAGGAAGGCGGCGGTGAGGATCGACCCGATGAGGGTGAGGATCTGCAGCCCTGCGGGGTAGAAGGCGATGGTGAGGTCGCCGGGGAACTCCGCGGTCCAGGTCCAGGCGAGCATGGTGCTCGCGAAGGCGACGACGGAGCCGAGTGCGACGAGGATCCGTGCGAGGCCGAGGTTGGAGTCCGCGTCGGGGCGCAGCCGGAGGGGCGCGCCCTGGCCGGTGGCGGTGTGCGCGGTGGCGGTGGTGTCCTTCGTGGAGGAGGTCGTCATGGTGATCACGCCCGATCCGCGAGACGCTCGCCGAGGAGGCCCTGTGGTCGTAGCAGCAGGACGAGGATGAGCAGGACGAAGGCCCAGACGTCCTTCCAGGAGCCGCCGCCGAACTGCTCCATCCCGGGGATGTCGCCGATGTAGGCGGTGGCCATGGCTTCGGCGACGCCGAGGACGAGTCCGCCGACCATGGCGCCGTAGATGTTGCCGATGCCGCCGAGGACGGCGGCGGTGAACGCCTTGAGGCCCGCGATGAAGCCCATGCGGAAGTTGACCTCGCCGGTCTTGAAGCCCTGGGCGATGGCGGCGATGGCGGCGAACGCGGCGCCGATGGCGAAGGCCATGACGATGATGCGGTCGGTGTTGATGCCCATGAGCTTGGCCGTGTCGGGGTCCTGCGACGTGGCCTGCATGGCGCGGCCCGTGCGGGTCTTGGCGACGAAGACACCGAGGGCGATCATGCACACGGGGGCGGCGATGAAGATGAAGAGGTCCTCGCGGGAGATCGTGACGAAGCCCAGGTCGTAGTCGCTGCCGCTGAACTGCGGGAAGGGACGTGCCTTCTTGGCGTCGGGGTAGAACGACCAGACGGCCTGCTGGAGGGCGAGGGAGAGGCCGATGGCGGTGATGAGGGGCGAGAGCCGTGGCCCGCCGCGCAGTGGCCGGTAGGCGAAGCGTTCGGCGCCGACCCCGACGAGGGTGGCGCTGACGACGCCGAGAAGGATCATGAGGGGCAGGGCGAGTGTGAGGCCCGTGCCTTCGGGGAGCCAGAGATACGCGGTCAGCGCGCCGAAGCCGCCGATCATGAATATCTCGCCATGAGCGAAGTTGATGAGCTGGACGATGCCGTAGACCATCGTGTACCCGATCGCGATGAGGCCGTACAACGCGCCGAGTGCGAGTCCGTTCGCCAGCTGATCCGGCAGATCTTGCACCGGGAGTCCTCCGGGGATGTGTCAGATACGGCTGCGCGGGGGCGCTGGTGGCGCCCCCGCGCAGCAGCAGAGATGTACGGGAAGGGCGGGTTCCGGGTGGGTCAGTCGCCCTGGAACGTGCCGGTCTTGACGGGCTTGTGCTTGCCGCCCTTGACCTCGTAGACGGAGAGCTGCTTGTTGGTGGTGTCGCCGTACTTGTCGAAGGAGACCTGTCCGGTGACGCCGCTGAAGCTGACCTTCTTCATGGCTTCGGTGACCTGCTTGCGGCCGTCGTCACCCTCGGGCAGCTTGCCGTCGTTCTTCTCGACGACGGCCTTGACCGCCTGGATGATGGCCCAGGTGCTGTCGTACGAGTAGCCGCCGTAGGCGTCGTAGAAGGCCTTGTAGCCTTCCTTCTTGTAGTTCTTGATGAACGTCTTGGCCGTGTCGAGGGTCTCCAGGGGAGCGCCGACCGAGGTGGCCATGTCGCCTTCGGACTTCTTCTTGTGCAGCTTGATGTACTCGGGGCTGTAGAGCGCGTCGCCGCCGACGGTGGGCAGCGTGCCGCCCGCCTTCTTGATCTGGGCGGAGAGCGGGGCGCCCGCGGGGTACTCCATGCCGAGGTAGACGAAGTCGGCCTTGGACTTGGCGACCTTGGTGGCCACGGCGGAGAAGTCGCGGTCCTCCGGGTTGATGTGGTCGCTGCCGACGACCTTGCCGCCGAGCTTCTTGAACTCGTCGCTGAAGGTTCCGGCCAGTCCCGCGCCGTAGGTCTTCTTGTCGTCGATGACGTACGCCTTCTTGAACTTCCGCTCGTTGAAGAGGTACTGGGCGGCGTAGGGGCCCTGGACCGCGTCGGTGGTGGAGGTGCGGAAGTAGGTGTCGAAGAGGCGCTTCTTGTCGCCCTTCTGCCAGTCCGGGCCCTGGGAGAGCTGGGGCGCGGTGTTGGCGGGGGAGACCTGCACGAGGTTGGCGTTGCCGAAGACCTTCTGCATGGTCTGGCCGACGTTCGAGTTCAGCGGGCCGACGACGCCGTAGACGTCCTGGTTGCCGACGAGCTTGGTCGCGTTCTGCTGGCCGGTGCCCGCCTGGGCCTGGTCGTCGAGCGGCTCCAGCTTGAAGGTGACGCCCTCGACCTCCTTGTTCTTGTTGGCGGTCTTGACCGCCAGGTCGGAGGAGTTCTTGATGCCCTGGCCCAGCGCGGACAGATCACCGGTCAGGGGGGCGTCGAGCCCGATGGTGACAGTGGTCTTGTCGCCGCTGTCGCCTCCGCCGCCGCTGTCGTCGCGGGACCCGCACGCCGACAGCGTGAGGGCGCCCGCCGTGACGGCGGTGGTGAGTATGAGCAAGGAACGGTGACGCACGATCAGTCCTTTCCCCAGGCGCGGCCCTCGATGGATGAGTGGCCGTACTGCGTTCTGCGGGGGTCGCCCCCCGTACCCCCGAGCGGGGGCCGTACTGGTGACGCGGATCGGTGCTCGCAACGCACGCCCGGCGGCGCGGTGACTGGCGGTGACTCTATGGGTGAGGGCCGAAGTAAGGCAGAGGTCAAGTCGAGGATGTGACTCTCTTGTTATGACCGGGCCCGTTCGGGGGCGTGATGATCAACATCCCTGGTATGACGGGGAAGTTGCGGACACGTAAGCCGTCATGAAGCCGCAGCGTGCTCAGGGGGTGTGAGCTGAGTCCTTGACGGGGGGTTCGCATACCGTACGGAATACGCGCGTCAGTGCGTGTGCGTAACGATCTCCGGGGATCACACTCAGATGCTGTGAGGCCCGCGCATTACGCAGCGTCACTTCGAGGAAGGGCAGGCGTGCCTGGACGGGCAGTCCCTCGCAGGAGCGGATGTGCGCGCGCAGTTGCAGGTTCCGGGGCGTCTCGGGCCTGACGGAGAGGGGGCGCGGGGGCTCCATCGAGACCTCCAGCGCCTCGTAGCCCTGGGTGACGCGCGAGATGGTCACCGGATCGTCCGTGGTCACCCGCAGCGCGATGGAGAACGTCCGGGCGCGCGGTGAGGTCGTCGCAACGTCCAGGAAACGGATGTCGGTGCTCTGCGCCGGGTACGGCACGAGGCGCGCGGCGTGCCGCCTGCCCTCGGGATGCTCGGACGGCCCGGAGTTCACCCCGTACACGGTCGCGGCGACGACGAGCGCGAGCGCGGCTCCGCCCACGGTCCCGTGCCGCACCCTGCGCGGCAGCGCCGCCCACCGCTCCCGCAGCGGCGGCGCCTCGCTGCCGCTGGTCAGCGTGTCGGGGCGGGGGTCCGGAGGGGCGCTCACGCCGTCACCCGGGCCAGCCGCCGGAGGAGGCGGGGCTCTCGGAGCTGAGGGCGGCGCACCGCTCGCGGGCCTCGCGTTCGACGAACGCGTGCGCGGCGCGGCGCCCTTCGTCCGCGCGGATCCGCCGGGCCTCCTCGGAGAGCTTCAGCACCAGCGTGTTCTGCCGGTCGGAGAGCCCTTTCTGCTGGTAGTCGGACTGGTCGCCGCCGCCCGGCTTGAGCGCGTCCTTCGCCCAGCGCGCGACGATCCCGGCGCACAGCTCGGCGGGCGGGGTGGTCCGGCTCCGCGGCTCCGGCCGCCCCGAGCCCCCGTCCGTACAGCCCGCGAGCACGACGACGAGGCACGACGCTGCACAGGCGGTACGGCGGATGTCCCCCATGCCGAGGAAAGTAGCGTCACCCCGCCCAGCGGGAAAGACATCGCGTCAGAGCCGGGGCCCCGTCAGGGGCGCGGGGCTGTGTCGATTTGCGGCTCCGCCGCGTGGGCGCGGGGAACTGCGCGACAAGCCACGACTCACCCGCAGACTGCGACGGACGGAACGGGGCAGCCCCTTCCCAGCTCAGAAGAGAGGATCAGGCCACCTCGGCGTCACGCAGAAGGCACGTAAGCCGCGCGGTGCACACCCGCTTGCCCTCCTCATCGGTGATCGCGACCTCGTACGTGGCGGTCGTACGCCCACGGTGGACCGGCGTGGCGACACCGGTCACCAGGCCCGACCGCATCCCCCGGTGGTGCGTGCAGTTGAGGTCGACGCCGACGGCGAGCTTGCCGGGGCCGCCGTGCAGCATGGCGCCGACCGAGCCGAGGGTCTCGGCGAGCACGGCGGAGGCGCCGCCGTGCAGCAGCCCGTACGGCTGGGTGTTGCCCTCGACGGGGAGGGTGCCGACCACGCGCTCGGGGGCTGCCTCCAGCACCTGGAGCCCCATGCGCTCGCCGAGGTGGCCCGCGGAGAAGAGGGACGGGAGGTCGAGGCCCGATCCGCTCCACTGGTCCAGGACGGCCTGGGGGAACTTGGTGCTGGACTGCTCACCCATGAGCGGCGGCTCCGTTCGTGCTGATGTCCTCGCACACGTTTCCGTGCACGCGCTTTCAGCCCGAGCTTAAGCCAGCGGCTCACTCGCCCTGGAACGCCTCCCGGGACGAGGGCGTCAGCCGGACGATCACGGACTTGCTGGCGGGGGTGTTGCTGGTGTCGGCCGTGGCGTCGAGGGGGACGAGGACGTTCGTCTCCGGGTAGTACGCCGCGGCGCAGCCGCGTGCCGTGGGGTAGTGGACGACGCGGAAGCCGCGCGCGACCCGCTCGACGCCGTCGCTCCACTCGCTGGTCAGGTCCGCGTACGCGCCGTCGGCGAGGCCCAGTTCCTCGGCGTCCTCCTTGCGGACGAGGACCACACGGCGGCCGTTCCTGATGCCGCGGTAGCGGTCGTCCAGGCCGTAGACGGTGGTGTTGTACTGGTCGTGGGAGCGCAGCGTCTGCAGGAGCAGCCGCCCCTCGGGCACCTCGGGGTACTCCACGGGGGCCGCGGTGAAGTTGGCCTTGCCCGTGGCCGTGGGGAAGCTGCGGGAGTCGCGCGGGGCGTGCGGGAGGGCGAAGCCGCCGGGGTGCGCGACCTTCGCGTTGAAGTCCTCGAACCCGGGCACGACGCGGGCGATACGGTCACGGATCAGGCCGTAGTCCCCCTCGAACTCCTCCCAGGGCACGCGGGAGCGGTCACCCAGCACGGCCCGCGCCAGCCGCGCGACGATCGCGGGCTCGGAGAGCAGCTTCGGGCTCGCGGGCGCGAGGCGGCCGCGCGAGGCGTGGACCATGCCCATGGAGTCCTCGACGGTCACGAACTGCTCGCCGCCGCGCTGGGTGTCCCGTTCCGTACGGCCGAGCGTCGGCAGGATCAGGGCGCGGGCGCCGGTGACGCAGTGCGAGCGGTTCAGCTTGGTGGAGACGTGCACCGTGAGGCGGGCGCGGCGCATGGCGGCCTCGGTGACGTCCGTGTCGGGGGAGGCGGAGACGAAGTTGCCGCCCATGGCGAAGAAGACCTTGGCCTCGCCGTCGCGCAGCGCGCGGATGGCCCGGACGACGTCGTACCCGTGCTCGCGCGGCGGGGCGAAGCCGAACTCCTTCTCCAGCGCGTCCAGGAACGCGGGCGCGGGCCGCTCGAAGATGCCCATGGTGCGGTCGCCCTGCACGTTGCTGTGCCCGCGCACGGGGCAGACCCCGGCGCCCTCCCGGCCGACGGCGCCGCGCAGCAGCAGGAGGTTGACGACCTCGCGGATGGTCGGCACGGAGTGCTTGTGCTGGGTCAGGCCCATCGCCCAGCACACGATGGGGCGGCGGGAGGCGAGGACCATCTCCAGGGCGCGCTCGATCTCGTCCCGGGTCAGGCCGGTCGCGCGCAGGGTCTCGTCCCAGTCGGCATCGCCGCCGGGGTCCACGGCGGCCTTCTTGAACTCCTCGAAACCGTGCGTGTACGTCTCCACGAACTCCTGGTCGACGGCGTCCTCGCGGTCGCTCTCCAGGATCATCCTGTTGAGCGTACGGAAGAGGGCCTGGTCGCCGCCGATACGGATCTGGAGGAACAGGTCGGTCAGCGGGGTGCCGCCCGCGGCCAGCCCCTTGGGCGTCTGCGGGTTCTTGAACCGCTCCATCCCGGCCTCGGGCAGCGGATTGACGGTGATGATCTTCGCGCCGCCCGCCTTCGCCTTCTCCAGCGCGGAGAGCATCCGGGGGTGGTTGGTGCCGGGGTTCTGGCCCGCGACGATGATCAGGTCGGCCTTGTACAGATCCTCCAGCAGGACGCTGCCCTTGCCGACGCCGAGCGTCTCGGTGAGGGCCGAACCGGAGGACTCGTGGCACATGTTGGAACAGTCCGGCAGGTTGTTCGTGCCGAACTCGCGGGCGAAGAGCTGGTAGAGGAACGCGGCCTCGTTGCTCGTACGCCCCGAGGTGTAGAAGAGCGCCTCATCGGGTGACGCGAGCGCCGTCAGCTCCTCGGCGATCAGGGAGAACGCCTTCTCCCAGGACACCGGCTCGTACGCCTCGGCGCCCTCCGCGAGGAACATGGGTTCGGTGAGGCGGCCCTGCTGCCCGAGCCAGTACCCGGAGCGGGTGGCGAGGTCGGCGACGGGGTGCGCGGCGAAGAAGTCCCGGGTCACGCGCCGGGTGGTGGCCTCCTCGGCGACGGCCTTGGCCCCGTTCTCGCAGAACTCCGCCGCGTGCCGCTTGTCGCCCTCGGGCCAGGCGCAGCCGGGGCAGTCGAAGCCGTCCTTCTGGTTGACGCGCAGCAGCGTCAGCGCGGTGCGCCGCACGCCCATCTGCTCCCGCGCCATCTTCAGCGAGTGCCCTACGGCCGGGAGTCCGGCGGCGGCATGCTCGGGGGCGCTGACCTGGGGCGCGTCCTGAACGGGATCGGAGGAGGGGGCTTTGCGGCTCATCCCCCGATGGTGCCTCTTGAGATGCAGCCGACGCCAGAGGGTGCCCCCTCCTCCGCCCGTGTCTCCTTCCCGGGGTGCCGGACAGGGGGTGCCCGTGCCCGGGGCCGGATTTCCCCGAAAGGCACAAAAGAGGGCACAAGGGGTATCGGCGGGAACTGTCAGTGGGGCGTGGGAGTATCGGGGACGTGGCTAAGACGGCATCGAAGACGACTCCCAAGACGGCGACATCCCAGGAGCAGGGGGAGGCCCCCCGCCTGCTCCTCATGGACGGGCACTCCCTGGCGTACCGCGCGTTCTTCGCGCTGCCCGCGGAGAATTTCTCCACGACCTCGGGCCAGACGACGAACGCGATCTACGGCTTCACGTCCATGTTGATCAACACGTTGCGTGACGAGGCGCCCACGCACTTCGCCGTCGCCTTCGACGTCTCCCGCAAGACCTGGCGCTCCGAGGAGTTCACGGAGTACAAGGCGAACAGGTCGAAGAGCCCGGACGAGTTCAAGGGCCAGGTCGAGCTGATCGGCGAGCTGCTGGACGCCATGAAGGTCCGGCGTTACGCGGTGGACGGGTTCGAGGCCGACGACGTCATCGCCACCCTCGCCACCCAGGCCGAGGCCGAGGGCTTCCAGGTCTCCATCGTCACCGGCGACCGCGACGCCTTCCAGCTCGTCACGGACAACGTGACCGTGCTCTATCCCACCAAGGGCGTCTCCGAGCTGACCCGCTTCACCCCCGAGAAGGTCCAGGAGAAGTACGGGCTGTCGCCGTCGCAGTACCCGGACTTCGCCGCCCTGCGCGGCGACCCCTCGGACAACCTGCCGGGCATCCCGGGCGTCGGCGAGAAGACGGCGGCCAAGTGGATCAACCAGTTCGGCTCGTTCGCCGATCTCGTCGAGCGCGTCGAGGAGGTCAAGGGCAAGGCCGGGCAGAATCTCCGCGACCACCTGGACGCCGTGAAGCTCAACCGCCGCCTGACCGAGATGGTCCGCGACGTCGAGCTGCCCGACCGCCCCGAAGACCTGGCCCGTGTGCCGTACGACCGCGAGGCGATCGGCGTCATCCTGGACGCCCTGGAGTTCCGCAACCAGAACTTCCGCGAGCGCCTCTTCGCCGTCGACCCCGGCTCCGAGGAAGGCGAGGAGCAGGAGATCGGCGCGGGCGTCGAGGTCGACGGCGTGCTGCTCGACCCGGACGCGCTCGGCCCCTGGCTGGACGAGTACGGGCACGGCGTGCTGGGCGTCGCCACCGTCGACGTGTGGAAGCAGGGCAGCGGCAGCGTGAGCGAGGTCGCGCTGGCCACGCCCACGGGGCCCGCCGCCTGGTTCGACCCCGCGAAGCTGACGGAGGCCGACGAGAAGGCGTTCGCCGCCTGGCTCGCGGACGCCTCCAAGCGCAAGGTGATGCATGACGCGAAGTCGCTCATGCGGGTCTTCGCCGACCACGGCTGGAGCGTGGACGGCGTCTGGATGGACACCGCGCTCGCCGCGTATCTGGACAAGCCCGGCCGCCGCTCCTTCGCGCTGGACGCGCTCTCCGTGGAGTACCTGGGCCGGGAGCTGCTGCCGACCGCCGAGGCGGACGGGCAGCTCGCGCTCGGCGTGGACGAGCAGGCGGAGGCCGACGCGCTGATGACCAAGGCGCGCACCATCCTCGACCTGGGCGTGGCCTTCGAGGCCCGCCTGGAGCAGGTCGGCGCCGAGGAGCTGCTGCGCGACCTGGAGCTGCCGACGTCCGCGATGCTCGCGCGGCTGGAGCGGGCCGGCATCGCGGCCGACCGCGAGTGGCTGACGGGTATGGAGCAGCAGTTCGCGGACGCGGTGCAGCAGGCCGTCACCGAGGCCCACGCCTCGGTGGGGCACGAGTTCAACCTCGGCTCGCCCAAGCAGCTGCAGGAGGTCCTCTTCGGAGAGCTGGGCCTGCCCAAGACGAAGAAGACCAAGACCGGGTACACGACGGACGCCGACGCGCTGGCCTGGCTCGCCGCCCAGACCGAGCACGAGCTGCCGGTGATCATGCTGCGCTACCGCGAGCAGCAGAAGCTGCGCACCACCGTCGAGGGCCTCATCAAGACCATCACGCCGGACGGACGTATCCACACGACGTTCAACCAGACCGTCGCCGCCACGGGCCGTCTCTCCTCCACGGACCCCAACCTCCAGAACATCCCGGTGCGGACCGACGAGGGCCGGGCCATCCGCCGCGGCTTCAAGGTCGGCGAGGGGTACGAGTCGCTGCTGACCGCGGACTACAGCCAGATCGAGCTGCGCGTCATGGCGCACCTCTCCGAGGACGAGGGCCTGATCGAGGCCTTCACCTCCGGCGAGGACCTGCACACGACGGTCGCCTCGCAGGTCTTCGGCGTCGAGAAGTCCGAGGTCGACCCGGAGATGCGCCGCAAGATCAAGGCGATGTCCTACGGTTTGGCGTACGGCCTCTCCGCCTTCGGCCTCTCGGGACAGTTGGGCATCACGCCGGACGAGGCCCGCAAGCTGATGGACACCTTCTTCGAGCGGTTCGGCGGGGTGCGGGACTATCTCCAGCGCGTCGTGGAAGAGGCCCGCGCCACGGGCTACACCCACACGATCATGGGCCGCCGCCGCTACCTCCCGGACCTCAACAGCGACAATCGCCAGCGCCGCGAGATGGCCGAGCGGATGGCGTTGAACGCGCCGATCCAGGGCACGGCGGCGGACATCGTCAAGGTCGCGATGCTGAAGGTCGACGCGGCGCTCCGGGAGAAGGAGCTGCGCTCCCGGATGCTGCTGCAGGTCCACGACGAAATCGTCCTGGAGGTCGCTCCGGGCGAGCGGGAGCAGGTCGAGGAGCTCGTCCGCGAGGAGATGTCCTCCGCCGCCGATCTCCGCGCCCCCCTCGACGTCTCGGTAGGCGCGGGCCAGGACTGGGAATCCGCCGCCCACTAGCCCCCCACGGGGAGCAGCCGCACAGGGGTGCCCCCTACCCAGGGCACCCCTGCCCCTCCCTCGCCCCCTGCACTCGGGAGCTCTGCGCTCCTCGCTCCGCCCCACAGCGCTTGGGCAGCCTGCGCTTCTCCCTCCACCCCCTGTGCTTGGGCCGCGCGCCGCGCTGAAAGAGGGCTGCTCTGCTTCTCCCTCCGCCCCTGCGAAGCTTGGGAAGTCTGCGCAAGGCGCAGGGTTGGCAAGCGCAGCCCCCTTCGCCGGGTGCCCCGCGCAACGGGGCCGGGTTCGGGGTGCCCCGGGCTGTGCTTCGCGGGGCGCGCCCGCGTCGTGGCTGGGCGCGCAGTTCCCCGCGCCCCTAATCGGGCAAGCCCCGACGTGTCGTGACCGGTCGCGCCCCGCGGCGGAGCCGCCAAACAAACACAGCCCCGCGCCCCTGGAGGGCAAAGGGGCAAGCTCCGATGCGTCGTGGCCCGGCGCGCCCACGCGGTGGAGCCGTCCGCGCCCCTGAAGGGGCACTCATCCAGTCGGGTCAGCAGAGAGCGCGGTCTCTGCGCGGGGCGGCGACGCTGAAGGGCATGTGCGCGACAGCGAGAACCCGGAACCGTACCTTCACGGCGGGCGGCGTGCTGCTGGCCAGCACTCTGCTCGGCGGGCTCATGGCGGCACCGCCCGCCGTAGCCGTACAGACCCCCGCCGCGGAGCGGCTCTGTACGGCCCCCGGCGACCCCGGCCTCGCGGCAAGGATGGACCGGGACCTGCGGAGCGTGCTGCGGCAGCGTGGCGGGACCGTCGCGTTCGACGTCCAGGCACCGGGCCACGGCAGCAAGGGAGTCACCTGCGCACGCAACGCGCACACGCTCTTCGACGCAGCCAGCGTCGCCAAGGTGCTGATCCTGGAGACGGTGCTGCACCGGGCCGCGTCCGAGAGGCGCGGCCCGACGCCCCGCGAGTCCCGCCTCCTGCGGGCGATGATCACGCGCTCGGACAACGGCGCCGCGTCCACGCTCTGGCGGGATGTGGGCCTCGCCCGCCTCAAGGGCGTACTGCGCCTCGCGGGCGCGGGTGACACCTCGCTCGCGGCCCGGCGTTGGGGCCTGACCCGGACCTCGGCCCGGGACCAGACGCGGCTGCTGGGGCTGCTCACCCGCCCCGGCTCACCGCTCGGGCACCCCCGTCACGCCCTGGACCTGCTCGCGCAGGTCGACCCCGCGCAGCGCTGGGGCGTCTCGGCGGGCGCGCCGCACGGGGTGACCGTCCATCTCAAGAACGGCTGGCTGCCGCGCCGCTGGCACGGCTGGCGGGTGCACAGCGTGGGCGCGTTCACGGGGGAGGGCACACGTAAGGGCACGCGGAAGGGGCCGTACCGTATCGCCGTCCTCACTCAGGACAACCCGGGTATGCGTTCTGGCGTACGGACGATCGAGCTGCTGTCGGCCACCGTGCACCGGCACTTGGCGACCGGCCGTACGCCCGCGCGTCCGTTCACGCCCGGCGGCGCGATCGACGCGCGCCCCGACGGAAGCGACCTCGACGCACGGGTGACGGGGCGGGAAACCCCGGAGGAACCCCGCTCGTTGATCACGTCGAAATAGGGTCACAAGTGTCGGAAGTGCTCTGGGCCCACTGACTTAGGGCCCAGACTTGCCGTAGGGTCACGGGTGACTGCGTCCCCAGGGGAGAGGACGGGACTGACCAATGGCGCGGTACCGCGGCAGGCACGCAGCAGCCAAGCAGAAAGCCACCGGCACCGGTGAGGGCGGCACACACCGCCTCGGCGGGTTCGTCGGCACGAGCAGATTCCGCCGGGGGCTGGGCGGCACCGCCGTCGCGGCTGTCGCGATGGCCGCGCTGACCGCTTCGCAGGCGCCCGGCGCCGTGCTCGGCGGTGGCGGCAAGGACGACGGCAAGCGCGCGGATGCCGCGCCCGGTGACCGTACGCCCGGTGACGGCTCGTTCCACACCGAACTGCCCCCGCTGGAGAGCCCCGAGCCCCCGGACAAGCGTTCGCCGGACGTGCCCGGCATGGGCGACGCCGAGTCCGGCATCCCGGCCTCCCTGCTCTCCGCGTACAAGAACGCGGAGAAGAGGGTCTCGCCCGGATGCGGCCTCCCCTGGGAACTCCTGGCCGGTATCGGCAAGGTGGAGTCCGGCCAGGCGCGCGGCGGCGCGGTCGACAAGGAGGGCACGACCCTCCGCCCGATCCTCGGCCCGGTGCTGAACGGCGAGGGCTTCGCCAGCATCAAGGACACCGACGGCGGCGAGTTCGACGGCGACGCGAAGTACGACCGTGCCGTCGGGCCCATGCAGTTCATCCCCTCGACGTGGGAGCGCTGGGGCCAGGACGGCAACAACGACGGCCGTAAGGACCCGAACAACATCCACGACGCGGCGCTCGCCGCGGGCGAGTACCTGTGCGCGAGCGATCGCAACCTGGCGGTCAAGGCCGACCTGGACCGCGCCATACTCAGCTACAACAACTCCAGCGACTACCTGCGCACCGTCCTCGCCTGGTTCAACTTCTACCGCGAGGGCACGCACGAGGTCCCGGACGGCAGGGGCGTACTGCCCACCTCGCCCGGCGCGGGCGGCTCGGACGAGTCCGCCAAGGGCTCCCCGGACGGCGGTTCGGGCTCCGGATCCGGCGGCAAGGGCTCCGGCAAGGGCGAGGGCAAGCCCGGCAAGGACAAGCCCGGTAAGCCAGGCAAGGGCGGCTCCGGCGGCAAGGAGACGGACAAGCCCGGCAAGCCGGGCAGGCCCGGCGGTGGCGGGGGCGGCGGCAGCAGCCCGAGCCCCAGCCCCTCCGACCCCGGCGAGCCCACCCCGAGCCCGAGTCCCACGGGCCCGGCGAGCCTGGAGCGGGTCGGCGCGAAGAACATCACGGCCGTCGCGGGCTCGGACTTCGCCGAGCGTCCCCGCGTCCGTGTCGAGAACTCCAAGGGCAAGGGCGTCAAGAACGTCAAGGTCCAGTTCGAGATCCGGGGCGAGACGGGCGCGGCCTTCTCCGGCGGCGCGAAGAAGATCACCGTACGCACCGGGGCCGACGGCCTGGCCACGGCGCCGGCGCTCGCCGCGGGCGACGCGGCGGGCTCGTTCACGCTGCGCGCCACGGTGCCCGGCGAGAAGCTGGCCGCCGTGGACTTCGGCGCCTCCGTGACGGCCCCCGAGGCCGACGCGCTGACGCGGACGACGGACTCCGCGCTGGAGACCGCCAAGGGCGACGGCTTCGCGAAGCCGGTCGAGGTCAAGGCCACGAACAACGGCAAGGTCGCCAAGAACGTCGCGGTCTCCGCGACGATGGCCGACGCGGCCAAGGGCCCCTTCTTCAAGGATGCCAACGGCAAGCCGCTGCGCGCCCTCAAGGGGCTCAAGACCAACGCCAACGGTGTTCTGAAGCTCCCGACGATCTACGCCGACGGCAACGCGGGCACGTTCACCCTCCGCCTCAAGGCGACCGGGGGAGCGACCCTCGCGGTCAAGCTCACGGTGAAGTAACCGACGGGCGTTCGCTCCGTCTCCCTCGTCCCGCCGGGCACCCGCCCGGCGGGACGAGTGTTTTCCGCGGCAGTGCCGCGCCCTTGACCTGGGGGAAAACCCGTATGCCTTCCGGCGGTTAGCCCCGTGGGAACGGGCTGCGCGCGCTGGTTCGCTGGACGCATGGCAACCACAGAGCGTCCCGCGCCGCACTCTTCCGCCCCTGCCTCCTCCGTCCTCGCGCAGATCGTGGGGGCTCCCGCGTGGCGGGAGGCGGGCAGGGCCGTCGCGTTGCTGCCCGCGTCCGTCACGCGGCTCTCCTCGGTCCCCCGGGGCGTGTGCGGGGTGGCACTGGGGCTGTTCGGCTGGACGCTGGCGCTGTTCGCGGGGCAGGCGACGGTGAACGGGGTGCTGTATCCGCTGGTCGACGCGCACGACTACCAGCACTCCTGGGGCGGCCCCACGCTGATCGGCGCCTGGCTGGTGCACGCGCTTGTCGCCGTGCCCGTGGTGGTGGGGGCGCTGGGCGCGCTGCGCGGCGTCGTCGCGGTCGACCGGGTCAACGCGCGGGCCGCGGCGGGCGGCCGGCGCGGCGGCTGGTGGACGGTGCCGCTGTCGGCGGTGCTGGCGGTCCTGGCCGTGCTGCTGATCAACACCTGGCTGAACCAGCTCTAGGCCCCTGGGGACAGGGGGGTTCCGCACGGTTCCCATCCACGCCGCCCGTTGCTACGGTGCCCCCGCCCCCGTTCCTGACGCTGCATCAGATGTCGCGGACACCGCCGCGGCCCGACGCTGGGAGGTGCCGACGTATGCGTGCCCTGATCGCCGCGGGGATCGGCCTCGCCGCCGCGTTCGCCCTCGTGCTCACGGTGACGGCCATCGGCGCCCCACCAGGCGAGACCTCGCCGAAACCGCTGCACACCACCGTCCCCGCGCACCCCTAGCCGCAGGAGGCAGCATGCGCCGGAGAGCGAGCCTGATCCTCCTCGCGTGCGCGGTGTTCTTCGCCGCGCTCTCGCCGCTGATGCGCTGGTACGCGTTCCCGCGGCTGGCGAAGATCCCGCCGAGCCAGTACCAGGACATGGTGCTGGAGGCGAAGAACGCGACGCTTCTGGACTACGCCACGATGAAGTCCAAGAAGGTCCCCAAGGTCAGCATCGTGCAGACCCTCAAGGGCAACGTGGAGGCCGCGGAGAAGGTCAAGGACCGCACGGGCAAGGACGTCGTCGTCTGGGACACGCTCAGCTATGTCGCCGACCCCAAGGGCAAGCTCGTCTCCAGCATCCCGGAGCGGTACGTCTTCGACGCCCACACCCAGGAGCCCGTCCACGCGGGCGGCGAGCACGTCGACGGCGACAAGGTCCGCCGCGAGGGCATCGAGTACAAGTGGCCGTTCCTCACCGAGAAGCGCGACTACGAGTACTACGACTTCCAGGCCCGCTCCACCGCGCCCATCCACTACAAGGGCACCCGCACCGTGAAGGGCCTGGAGACCTACTACTTCGAGCAGACCATCCCCTGGACCAAGGTCAAGGTCCCCAAGAAGCTGCCGCTCGGCGCCACCCCCAAGGTCGTCGAACAGATGGGCATGGAGCGCTGGTACAGCACCAAGCGGATGTTCTGGGTCGAGCCCACCACCGGCGCGCCCGTCGACGGCCAGGAGCTCCACAAGGAGCAGATGCGCTGGACGGACAAGCCGGAGAAGAAGCCGCTCACCGCCTTCTCCGGGCACGTCAAGATGCGCCCCGACTTCCAGAACGAGACCGTCGACCTGGTCAAGTCCCAGCGCCAGCTCGTCCTGCTCATGACGTCGTACCTGCCCTGGGGCTTCGGCGGCCTGGCCGTCGTCCTCCTCGCCCTCTCCCTCACCCTGGAGTACCGCGCCCGCCGCCCGTCCGATCCCACGCCCGCCGACGGCGCGGAGGCCCCGGAGCCCGATCCCGAGCCGGGCCCGCCGCCGGTCGTCAACGCCTGAGCCGAGTCTCAGCGCTTGAGCCGAGTCTCAGCGCTTGAGCCGTGCCTTCGTGTGCCGCGTCGGCTCCGCCGCCGACGGGTCCTCGGGCCACGGGTGCTTCGGATACCGGCCCCGCAGCTCCGCGCGTACGCCCCTGTAGCCGTCCCCCCAGAACGAGGCCAGGTCGGAGGTGACGGCGGCCGGGCGGCCCGCGGGGGAGAGGAGGTGGAGCAGGACGGGGACGCGGCCCCCGGCCAGGCGGGGCGTCTCGCGGGCGCCGAACATCTCCTGCAGCTTGACCGCCAGGACGGGCTGTTCGGGGCGCCCGTAGTCGACCCGTACGCGCGACCCCGACGGCACCTCGATCCGCTCGGGCGCCAGCTCGTCGAGGCGGGCGGCGTCGCCGGTGGCCCAGGGGAGGAGGGAGTTCAGGAGATCGGCCCCGGTGGGCAGGCGGGTCCCGGTGAGCCACTCGTCCGCGCGCGCCACCAGCGCCTCGTCCGACACGTCCGGCCAGGGCGCGCCCAGGGCGTGGTGGAGGAAGGCCAGGCGTGCGCGCAGCGCGAGCGCGCCCTCCGACCAGCGGAGCAGTGCGGGGCCCCGCGCGCCGAGCGCGTCCAGCAGCGCGGAGCGCACCTGGGCGGGGGCGGGGTCGCGCACGGGGCGCGAGGCCAGCTCGACCGCGCCGAGCGCCTCCACTTCCCGCGCGGTCACCATGCCGCGCTCCGCATCCCAACGCACCTCGGTCCGTACGGAACGCAGCGCGCCCGCCGCCTCGGCGGCCGTCCTCGCGTCGACCGGAGCGGCCAGCCCTACGCGCGCGGACGCGGCGCCCACGGGGCGGTCGGCGACGGCGACCGCCAGCCAGGGGGCACGCCGCAGCCGGGTGTCCCGCGCGAGCTCGGCGCCCGTACCGGAGACCATGAGGTACGAGGTCTCGCTCCGGGCCCGGGCGACCCGTTCCGGATAGGCGAGCGCGACGACAGCCCCGACGACCTCCTCATCGGTGACGGCCCCCGCAGCGCCGCTCAACGTGCCGTCCGTAGCGTCGCCGGAGGCATCGGCATCAGTATCGGTATCGGCGTCAGGCGTGGTGGCCGGTCGGGGTGCGGGGTCTTCCGTCAGCAGGCCTCGCAGCCGCCGTACCTCGGCCGACCAGCGCGTGCCGTACGGGTCGCGGCGGCCCGCGCGCCGGGCCGTGCGGAGGGCTTCCGCGGCGTCGTCGCCGTACGCGCGGGGCGGCTCCTCGCTCAGCAGGGCGACGGCCTCGGCGGCCCGCTCGGGGCCGACCGCGGCCGCGCCGTCGAGCAGCGCGCGCGCCAGCCGGGGGTGCAGGCCGAGGCGCGCCATCCGCGCGCCGCGCTCCGTGACGCGCCCCGCGCCGTCCAGCGCTCCCACCGCCCGCAACGTCTCCCCGGCCGCCGCCATCGCCCCCTCCGGGGGCGTGTCGAGCAGCGCCAGGCCGCGTGCGCCCGGGGCGCCCCAGCAGGCGGTCCGGAGCGCGAACGCCGTCAGATCCGCCACCGCGATCTCCGGCGAGGGCTCGCGCGGGCGCCCCGCGTCCTCGGCCTCCGCCCAGCAGCGGAACACCGTCCCCGGCGCCTCACGCCCCGCACGCCCCCGGCGCTGCTCCGCGCCCGCGACCGACACCCGCACCGTCGTGAGCGCCCCCAGGCCCCGCGCGTGATCCATGCGCGGCTCGCGCGCCAGCCCGGAGTCGACCACGGCCCGTACGCCGGGCACGGTCAGGCTCGACTCGGCCACGGAGGTAGAGAGGATCACCCGGCGCGCCGGACCCGTACGGCCGCGCAGCACGTCCTCCTGGACGGCGGCCGGAGCGCGCCCGTGGAGCTGCAGCACCTCGGCGCCCGGACCGCCGGCCCCCTCCAGCAGCGCCGCGACCCGGCCGATCTCCCCGACGCCCGGCAGGAAGCACAGCACGTCGCCCTCCGGCACGGCGTCGAGCGCCTCCCGGACCGTCGCCGCGACGTGCCGCAGCAGCGCGGGGTCCACCCAGGTCCCGTGCGCGGGGCGCACCCCGGCGGGCGGCGGCGCGTACCGCACCTCCACCGCGTGGCTCGTGCCCCTCCCGGACACCACCGGCGCCGACAGCAGCCGCGCCCACGCCGCACTGTCCTGCGTCGCCGACGCCGCGACGATCCGCAGCTCGGGGCGGAGCGCCTCCCGTACGTCCAGGAGGAACGCCAGCGCGGTGTCCGCGTCCAGATGCCGTTCGTGGCACTCGTCGACGAGGACCACATCGGTCCCCGGCAGCTCCTGGTCGCGCTGGAGCCGCTGGAGGAGCACGCCGGTCGTCACGACCTCCACCCGGGTGCGCGGTCCCGCACGGCGCTCGCCGCGCACGGTGAACCCGACGCGCTCCCCCGGCCGTTCGCCCAGCAGCCACGCCATCCGCCGGGCGGCGGCGCGTGCCGCCATCCGGCGGGGCTCGGCGACGAGGACGCGCCGCGCGGGCGCCCCGTCGTCCAGGAGTCCGGCCAGCGCGAGTGGCACGAGGGTGGTCTTGCCGGTGCCGGGCGGCGCGTGCAGCACGCCCGCCCCGTGCCCGTCGAGCGCGTCCCGCAGCTCCGGCAGCGCCTCCCGTACGGGCAGCCGCCCCAGCTCCTCCGTACGCACCGCGCCCCTGTGCTCTCTCCCCGCCAAAGTCACTCAGGTCCCGTCCGTCAGTCCCGTCGGTCCGTCAGTCCCGTTCGCACACGAAGATCGCCGTGCCCGGGATCAGCCTCCCCCGCAGCGGCGACCAGCCGCCCCACACCTGCTGGTTCCACTCGGGCCACTCCGGCTCCACGAGGTCCACCAGCCGGAACCCGGCGCCGACCACGTCCCGCACCCGGTCGCCGAGCGTCCTGTGGTGCTCGACGTAGACGGTGCGGCCCTGGGCGTCCTCCTCGACGTACGGCGTGCGGTCGAAGTAGGAGGACAGCACGGCCAGCCCCTCGGGACCCGGCTCGTCGGGCAGGGCCCAGCGCAGCGGGTGCGTGACGGAGAAGACCCACCGGCCCCCGGGCCGCAGGACCCTCCGTACCTCGCGCATCACCCGTTCCGGTTCGGCGACGAAGGGGAGCGCGCCGAAGGCCGAGCAGGCTCTGTCGAAGGAGCCGTCGGCGAAGGGGAGCGCACCGGCGTCGGCCTCGACCAGCGGGAAGCCAAGGTCCCCGCCGAGTCCGTCGCCGATCCGCAGCGCGTGCTGGAGCTGCCGGTGCGCGAGGTCGAGGGCCACGGGGCGGGCGCCCTGCGCGGCCAGCCAGCGCGAGCACTGCGCGGCGCCCGCGCCGATCTCCAGGACGTCCATCCCGGGCAGCGCGGCGGCGGGGGCCAGCAGCCGGGCCTCTTCCTCGTCGAGCCCCTCGGGGCACCAGACGAAGCGCGCGTCCCCCAGGAACTCTCCGTGATCCTTCTGGTACTCGTCGGCGTTGCGGTCCCACCACATCCGGTTCGCGCGGCTGCTCTCGGCGTCCCCGGCGGGCCGTCGTACGGCCTCCGCCTCGTCCGTGATCTCGTCCATGGCACCTGTCGTCGTACGCTTGGCGCCGGCCCTCGTGCGGAGCCGCGGAGGCGCTGCACACAGGCCCGGCGCAGGAAGTTCTGCCGGGTATGGGACGGTCCGTCCCAGGTGTGCTCTTTCGCGCATTGACCATGCCCAGCGGCCCCCGTATGCTACAAGTTGCGCTGCGGGCCTGCGCGCCTCAGACGGAGCAGGTCGCGCTCGCATCGGTTGTATTGTCCCCTCGGGTTTCCGGCTTTCAAGCTGTCCGGCTGGCGTGCACGTGGTGCGATAGAGGGCTCTCGGCGTAGCAGTACCTACGACTTCATGTCCGTACCGGAGACCCTTTCCCACATGACGAGCAGCACCGAGACCTCCGCCACCACTCCGCAGGTTGCGGTAAACGACATCGGTTCCGAGGAAGCCTTCCTCGCCGCGATCGACGAGACGATCAAGTACTTCAACGACGGCGACATCGTCGACGGCGTCATCGTGAAGGTCGACCGGGACGAGGTCCTGCTCGACATCGGTTACAAGACCGAAGGTGTCATCCCTTCCCGTGAGCTGTCGATCAAGCACGACGTCGACCCCAACGAGGTCGTCGCCGTCGGTGACGAGATCGAGGCCCTGGTTCTCCAGAAGGAGGACAAGGAAGGCCGCCTGATCCTCTCGAAGAAGCGCGCTCAGTACGAGCGTGCCTGGGGCACCATCGAGAAGATCAAGGAAGAGGACGGCATCGTCACCGGTACCGTCATCGAGGTCGTCAAGGGCGGCCTCATCCTCGACATCGGCCTCCGCGGCTTCCTCCCGGCCTCCCTGGTCGAGATGCGCCGCGTCCGCGACCTCCAGCCCTACGTGGGCAAGGAGCTCGAAGCCAAGATCATCGAGCTGGACAAGAACCGCAACAACGTGGTCCTGTCCCGCCGTGCCTGGCTCGAGCAGACCCAGAGCGAGGTCCGCCAGACCTTCCTCACCACCCTCCAGAAGGGCCAGGTGCGCTCCGGCGTCGTCTCCTCCATCGTCAACTTCGGTGCCTTCGTGGACCTGGGTGGCGTGGACGGACTCGTGCACGTCTCCGAGCTGTCCTGGAAGCACATCGACCACCCGTCCGAGGTCGTCGAGGTCGGCCAGGAGGTCACGGTCGAGGTCCTGGACGTCGACATGGACCGCGAGCGCGTCTCCCTGTCGCTCAAGGCGACCCAGGAAGACCCGTGGCAGCAGTTCGCCCGGACCCACCAGATCGGCCAGGTCGTCCCCGGCAAGGTCACCAAGCTGGTGCCGTTCGGTGCGTTCGTCCGCGTCGACGAGGGCATCGAGGGCCTGGTCCACATCTCCGAGCTGGCCGAGCGCCACGTGGAGATCCCGGAGCAGGTCGTCCAGGTCAACGACGAGATCTTCGTCAAGGTCATCGACATCGACCTGGAGCGTCGCCGGATCTCGCTGTCCCTGAAGCAGGCCAACGAGTCCTTCGGCGCCGACCCGACCGCGGTCGAGTTCGACCCGACGCTCTACGGCATGGCCGCGTCCTACGACGACCAGGGCAACTACATCTACCCGGAGGGCTTCGACCCCGAGACCAACGACTGGCTCGAGGGCTACGAGACCCAGCGGGAGGCGTGGGAGAACCAGTACGCCGAGGCGCAGACCCGCTTCGAGCAGCACCAGGCCCAGGTCATCAAGTCCCGCGAGGCCGACGAGCAGGCGGCGGCCGAGGGCGCGACCACCGGTGGCGCTCCGACCCCGCAGGGCGGCGGCCAGGGTGGCGGCGGCGGTTCGTACTCCTCCGAGGGTTCGGACGAGGACTCCGGCGCCCTCGCGTCGGACGAGGCGCTTGCGGCCCTCCGCGAGAAGCTCGCCGGCGGCCAGAGCTGATTTCCCCCAGCTACCGCTGGGAGGTGCCCCCAGCCGCTAGGCGATAGCCGATAAGAGGCCCGCACCCCTTTCCGGGGGTGCGGGCCTCTTGGCGTTGAGGCGTTGGGGCTGCGAAGGGGGTGCCCCTTGCCGTGCTAGCCCTCGACCGGCACTCCCGGGTTGGTCAGTCCCTTGCCGCCCTTGACCGTGTTGTCGCCGGAGACCGTGACGGGGCAGGACTTCGCGTCGTAGTTCGTGACGTTGATCGCGAACTGGTCCTTGCCGGAGGAGCCCGTGAGGTCGGAGTGGTTCCCCCGGAACACGGTTCCGCAGCCCCAGCCGTCCTGCTGCTCATGGGTCTCGAAGCCGCTGTTCGTCGTGTTCTTGCCGGTGTTGTTCTCGACGAGGACGTCGTTGCCCTTGATGTCGACCCAGGAGTCGTCGTAGTTGGCGCCGGTCAGGCCGTCGCCGTCGAAGGTGTTGCCGATGATCTTCGCGCCGGTCGTGCCCTCCTTGATGTCGATGCTCTCGCCGCCGACGCCGGGGCCCAGGGTGTTGTTCTCGATCACGATGCCGTCGCTCTTGTCGTCCGTACCGCCCGCGCTGCCGACGTAGACGCCCTCGCCCATGCCGCGGCCGTTGTTGCCGGTGTCGCGGACGGTGGAGTTCCTGATCGAGCCGTCCGAGCTGGACTCGCGCCAGTGCACGCCCTCCATGTCGAGGCCGTGCACGGTGACCCCGTCGAGATGGACGCCGTCGGCGCCGTCCATGACGATGCCCTTCTGGCCGCCCGTGACGGTGAAGCCCTTGAGGTTCCAGTGGCCCGCGCCGTCGAGGTGCAGGCCGTAGCCGCCGCCGGCCGTGAGGACCGCCTTCCCGGAGCCGGTGAGGGTGATGGGGGAGCCCTCGGTGCCGGCCTGGCTGGTCTTGAAGTTGCCTTTGTACGTTCCGTCGGCGAGCTGGATGGTGTCGCCCGCCCCGGCCTCGGAGAGCGCGGCCTTGAGCCCGGCGGCGTCGCTGACCTCGATGACCTCGCGCGGCCCCGGCCCCGGCCCCGGTCCCGGGCCGGAGGCCCCGGCGGTCGCGTTGCCGACGGCGAGGCCGCCCGCGGCGAGCAGCGCCGCGGACGACAGGACGAGCACTCTTCGGGTGCGCATGGGGGGACTCCCGGCTGATGGGGGACGAGCGGACATGTATGTGAACGCAGGGTGCTCACATGAACTCCTGCGGTGTCCGGTGAAGCTAGGGTCGGGGCGCGTACGCGTCAAGGGGCCCGGCGCGAGGAAAGTTAGGAACCTTTCCAGTTGGCCGTACGAGAGACCCCTGGGACCGGGAATGCCGCTCCGGCAGCGGGCGTTGACGATACGTATGCCAGAGGAGCGTGAAGCAGTGGATCCGCAAGGTATGTACGAGTGGGAGCAGAGCGGGCTGGACGCGGTCGACGCGATCGTGGGCGAGCCCGACAGCGCCGGTCTGGTGATGCTCTATCACTTCGAGGGCTTTATGGACGCCGGAGACACCGGCGAGCAGATCGTGGAGCGGCTCGTGGACAGCCAGCCCTCCCTCACCGTCGCCCGCTTCGACGTCGACCGGCTGATCGACTACCGCGCCCGGCGCCCGATCATGACCTTCCGCCGCGACCAGTGGGTGGCGTACGAGACGCCGCGGCTGGAGCTGCGCCTGATGCGGGACGCGACCGGCGCCCCGTTCCTGCTGCTCTCGGGTCCCGAGCCGGACAGCGAGTGGGAGCGCTTCGCCGCCGCCGTCCGCGAGATCGTCGACCGGGTCCGCGCCCGCCTCTCCGTGAACTTCCACGGCATTCCCATGGGCGTCCCGCACACCCGCCCCGTCGGCCTCACGCCGCACGGGAACCGGACGGAGCTGATCCCCGGCCACGCCTCGATGTTCGACGAGGCGCAGGTGCCCGGCAGCGCCGCCGCGCTGATCGAGCTGCGGCTCGCGGAGAGCGGGCACGACGTGCTCGGGGTCGTCGCCCACGTGCCGCACTACATCGCCCGTTCCACCTACCCCGACGCGGCCCTGGTCGTCGCCGAGGCCATCACCTCCGCCACGGGCCTCGTCCTCCCCGAGGTGGCCCACCAGCTCCGCACCGAGGCCCTGCGCACGCAGAACGAGATCGAGCGCCAGCTCGCCGAGGGCGACGAGGAGCTGGTCTCCGTCGTCCGCGGCCTGGAGCAGCAGTACGACGCGGTGGCGGGCGCCGAATCGCGGGGCAATCTCGTCGCCGAGCCGGTGGAGCTGCCCTCGGCCGATGAGCTGGGGGAGGTCTTCGAGCGCTTCCTCGCCGAGCGCGAGGGCGAGGGCGGCGCCGCCGGGGGCGGGGGAGGCAGCGAGCCGGGGGAGCGCTGAGCCCTGGCGGGGCGTCGCCGTATAGCGTGTCCCGCATGGTCAAGGTCGGTCTGACAGGCGGAATCGGTGCGGGGAAGAGCGAGGTCTCGCGACTGTTCGCGGCGTGCGGCGCGGTGATCATCGACGCGGACCGGATCTCCCGCGAGGTCGTCGAGCCCGGGACGTTCGGACTCGACGCGATCGTCGCGGAGTTCGGCGCGGAGATCCTCGGCCCCGACGGGACGCTGGACCGGCCGAAGCTCGGCGCGCTGGTGTTCTCCGACACCGAGCGCCTCGCCGCGCTCAACGCGATCGTCCACCCGCTGGTCGGCGCCCGCTCCGCCGAGCTGGAGCGCGAGGCGGGCGAGGACGCCGTCGTCGTGCACGACGTCCCGCTGCTGGTGGAGAACGGACTCGCGCCGCTCTACGACGAGGTCGTCGTCGTGGACGCCTCGCCCGAGACCCAGCTCGACCGGCTCGTCCGGGCGCGCGGCATGGACGAGGGCGAGGCCCGCGCCCGCATGGCGGCCCAGGCCACCCGCGAGGAGCGGCTCGCGGTCGCGGACGTCGTGATCGACAACGACGGCCCGCTGGAGGACCTGGAGCCGCAGGTGCGGCAACTCTGGAAACGCTGGACGTCCTGACGGCCTGTCCTGATCGGCCTGGCGTCCTGTCCGCCTGTGCCGTATCCGGCGGATCATGATCGCCCTCGTCTCAGGGCTGGGCAGGGGCAGCCCTGTGCGGTGCCTTGCAGGCTGCGGCTGCGGCTGCGTCGTGGCTTGTCGCGCAGTTCCCCGTGCCCCTGAGGCCTCAGGGGCACGGGGAACTGCGCGCGCAACCACCCACAACCCCCAGCCTGCGGCACACAGGCAGGGGCAGTTCCTGCCCAGCCCTGAGACGGGGGCGGGGCGTTGTGTGGGGTTGGATGGGGGCATGGCCCGTGTAGACAGCAAGCGAGCGGCGACCGGGGTGATGACGGGGCTGGCGCTCGGGGACGCGCTCGGCTTTCCGACCGAGTTCAACGACGTCCCGCGGATCCTGGAGAAGTGCGGTCCCTGGCGCGGCATGGCGCTGCCCGACCCCGCGTTCGTGACGGACGACACCCAGATGACCCTCGCCCTGGGACGAGGGCTGCGCACCGCGGCGGAACGCGGGGCGCTGACGCCCTCCCGGGTGGCCCGTCCGGTCCGTGAGGAGTACGTCGAGTGGTGGCGCTCTCCGGAGAACAACCGTGCGCCGGGGCATACGTGCCTGGTCGCGTGCGAGCTGCTCAGCCATGACGACCGCCGCTGGCAGGAGGCCAGCCAGACCGGCTCCAAGGGATGCGGCGCGACGATGCGGGTGGCGCCCGCCGGGCTGGTGCCGGGGCTCTCGGACGAGGCCAGGTCCGGTGTGGCCCAGCTCCAGGCGGCGCTCACGCACGGTCACCCGACCGCGCTCGCGGCGAGCGACCTGGTCGCCCAGGCGGTACGGCTGCTGGCGCACGGCACCCCGCCGGGCGCGCTCCCGCGCGCGCTGCGCGAGCACGCCCGGGAGAACCGCTCCCGCTACCACGAGTGGTGGCTCGGTGACCTGTGGCGGTTCGCGCACGACCACGGCCCGGTCGCGTTCATCGAGCGGGGCTGGGACGAGTGCCTCGACGTGCTCGACCGCGTGGAGGCCGCGCTGCGCGCCCCCGACCCGGAGGCCGACCCCTGCGAGGCGACCGGAGAGGGCTGGGTCGCCGAGGAGTCGCTGGCCACGGCGCTGCTCTGCTTCCTGCTCTTCCCCGAGGAGCCGCTCACCGCGCTGCGCCGCGCGGCCTGTACGGCCGGGGACTCCGACTCCCTCGCCTGCCTCACCGGCGCCTTCGCGGGCGCGTACCTCGGCGCGGACTGCTGGCCCTCCGAGTGGGCCGGGCGGATCGAGTACCGGCAGGAGCTCCTCGCCCTCGGCGCGCTCTGGGACGAGTGACGCATGACGGGTGGCGGGAATGCGGTGCGGGGGCCGCTTGTTGTGAGGGTCGACCGAAGCGGAAGGAGGGCGGCGTGACCGTGACGAGCCCTGAGACCAACATCATTCAGTTCCGCGCGGCGGAGCGGTTGCTCGACGCGCGCGACCCGCGCGGCGCGGTCACCCTGCTCGACGGCGTGATCGCGGACCACCCCGAGCACACGGCGGCCCGGCTGCTGCGTGCGCGGGCGTATTTCCTGGAGGCGCGGCTGCGGTCCGCCGAGGAGGAGTTCGCCTGGGTGCTGGAGCGCGAGCCCGACAACGCGTTCGCGCACTTCGCGCTCGCGCGCACCCTCCAGCGCGCCTCGCGGGGCGACGAGGCCCGGCGCCACTTCCGGCTGGCCGCCGCGCTCGATCCGCGCCCGGACTTCATCGAGGCCGCGGGGTTCGACAGCTTCGAGCCCCCGGCGCCGGGCACCCCGCAGGAGGACCTGGGGAACTGAGCGGGAGGGTGAGGGACGGCGGGGCGCTGAGCGCCGCTCAGCGTCCCGCGGCCCACGCCGCGAGGGCGTCGAAGTCCGCGCGGCGCAGGCCCCGTCGGGCGCTCACCTGGTGCAGCAGCGCCGGCCCGTCGTGGTGCGCGGCCACATACCGCCGCTCCCGCCGGGTGATCGCGTCGTCGACCCAGGCGAACGGGCGTCCGTCCGCCCACGCGACGATGTGCCGGGTCTTCCACAGCAGCCCGTCCAGCTCGGGCCCCGCGTCCTGGGGCCACTCGACCACCGGGAGCGGCGGCAGCCCCAGCACGGGGGCGATGAACTCGTTGGCCTCGTGCGCCCAGGCCGTGGCCCACACCAGCTCGTAGGGGAGCGCGCGGAGCAGCGCGCCGTGCTCCGCGCGCAACCGCACGCGGTACGGCGGCACGCTCGCCGCGGGCGCCGGAGCGTACCGCGCGACGAGGCTCGGCGGCTTGATGAGGTGCGTCGTGTAGCCGAGGGGGAGCCAGGAGAAGCGCGTCGCGAACGGATTGAGCGGGCCGTCGACGTCGAGCATCAGGAGCGGGCGCGGGCCCGGACGTTCGCTCATGGCCCGAACGTACCCGGGCGTGCGCGCGGCGGCACGCGATCTGGCGGTGCCGCTCCCGCTGTTCTACCGTGATCCGTATGGACGTTGAGGCCGCCGCAGCCCTTGTCGCCGCCGCCGGTACCGCTGTCGGGACGGGTGCCGCGGGCGCCGCGGGGGAGTCGGCGTGGCAGTCCCTGGCCGGTCTCGCGCGCCGTGCGACGGGCCGCGTGCCGGATCGTGCGCCGGGCCGTGCGCTGGGCCGTGCGCCCGGCGGGCCGGAGGACGCCGCCGAGCCCGACGGCGTCCCGGTGGACACGGCGGACCCCGTGGCCGTGCGGGACTTCGCCGCGCTGCTGCTGCGGCGTGCCGTCCAGGACGACAATTTCGCCGCGCAGTTGTGCGACTGGGCCGAGCGGCACCGCACCACGATCGAGGCGACGCGGCACCACGACAGCTCCGTGGTGGAGAACAAGATCATCGACTCCCGCGTCTCCGGCCCCGTCATCCAGGCCCGCGACATCCACGGCGGCATCACCCTCAACTGACGCCCCGGCGCCCGTCCCGTAGCGCGGCGTCCGATTCCCGCCAGCACGGCGGCCCGTACGGTCGCACCGTGGAGGCATGAACGACCTGACGACGCCCACCGCCCCGGCGGCCCTCGCGAGCCGCGTCGCCGCGCAGGACTGGGACGCGCTCACCGAGGAGCTCGACGCCCACGGCAGCGCCCTCACCGGTCCGCTCCTCACCCCGGCCCAGTGCCGCGAGATCTCCGGCCTGTACGAGGACACCGCGCGGTTCCGCTCGACCGTCGACATGGCCCGGCACCGCTTCGGCTCCGGCCAGTACCGCTACTTCACGCACGAGCTGCCGGAGACGGTCGCCGCGCTGCGGGCCGCGTTCTACCCGTGCCTGCTGCCCGTCGCCCGCCGCTGGGCGGAACGGCTCGGCCGCCCCGCGCCCTGGCCCGACGCGCTGGAGGAGTGGCTGGAGCAATGCCACGAGGCGGGCCAGCCGCGCTCGGCGCAGATCCTGCTGCGGTACGGGCCGGGGGACTGGAACGCCCTGCATCGCGACGTGTTCGGCGAGATGCTCTTCCCGCTCCAGGTCGTCGTCGGGCTCGACGTGCCCGGGACCGACTACACCGGCGGCGAGTTCCTGATGACCGAGCAGCGCGCCCGCGCCCAGTCGCGCGGCTCGTCCACGACGCTGCCCCAGGGCCACGCGCTCGTCTTCACCACCCGCGACCGCCCCGTGGCCTCCCGGCGCGGCTGGGCGAACGGCCCGATGCGGCACGGCGTGAGCACCGTACGCTCCGGCCGCCGCCACACGCTCGGCCTCGTCTTCCACGAGGCGGCATGAGGGAGTCCGGATCGCCGCTCCTGGGGGCCGGGGAGCTGTCCGCGTACGGTCGGCTGCCGGGGCCGCGCCCGCACACCGGGGCCGAACTCGCGGCCGTGACGCGACTCCTGGCCCCGGATGTACGGACCGTGGCCGTCGGGCACGGCAGGGACGGCGCGTCGCGGGCCGCGGCGGAGGCGTTCGCGGCCGTGTGGAGGGCACGCGGCGGTACGGTCGCCGCCGTCGTGAACTGGCCGGAGACGGCCGCCTCCTGGCTCCGCGCCGCGCGGCGCCTGACGGAGGGGGAGCCGGACGGGTGGGTGATGGCCGCGGCGCTGCCCGGATTCGCGCAGCTCGCCCGCAGGCTGCGCCACAGCACCGGCTGGGACCCGTCCCGCACGGTCGCGTTCGCGTCGCTCCACGACTCACGCCTCCCCGCGCTCGCCGGACCCGACGCCGTGCACGGCCTGCGCGGCGCGACGTCCGGGGGCGGCACCTGGGAGATACGGGGCGGTTGGCTCGTGGAGGGGTCAGCTCTCGGCGCTGGGCGGGGGCGCCTGCGGGGGTAACGGCGCTTCGAGCCGGATCAGGTCGCCCACGCCCACGCCCACGCCCGCGACGCCCTGGAGCGTGACGGCGAGGGAGAGCAGGGCCTCCCGTACGGCGGCGAGGTCGGCGCGGAGCTGCTCGGCATGCGCCCACTCCCGCTCGTACGCCACCGGGCCGGTGCCGGCGGGGCGCTGCGACTCGTACGCGGCGAGGCGGGGTGCCAGGTGGAGAGCAGGGGGCGCAGCACGCGGTTCGGCGCCGCGTTCCCCGGCGGGATCTGCTGGCTGGACGGCCGGTGCGAGGGGGCGTACGACGGCGGTCTGAGCGCCCTCGAACAGCGGCTGGGCACGCGCGACCTGTACGCGTACTTCGCCGCGCGCTTCCGTGCCCCGCACCCCCTGGGCCGTACGCTCCTCACCCCCCGCAGCCGCGCCTACGAGGCGCTGGGCGCCCCCGTCGACCTGCGCTCCCTGCCGCCCGAGCACGCGAGCGAGCTGGCGGGCTCGTACGAGCTGGCCGTCGAGGCCGGCAGACATCCCCGCGCCCTCGCGCTGCTGGCCCGGCGCCGGGCGGCGACGGGCATCTCCGAACTCCGCGTCCGCAGCCTGCTCTCCCGCGACCATGACCACGGCGCGGGTACGGGCGTGGGCACGGGCGTCGCCGCGCGTGACGGCTGGCGGCCGTGCCCCGTCACGGTGCACGCCTGGCGCCATCACGACCCCGCTCCCGGGTGTTTCCCCCGCCTCCCGCGACCTTCCCCGAGCCGCCTCGCGGCCGTACCGTCGGGTAGTGCCACGGGAGTTCGCATAAGTACCACGCGGCCGAGGCGTCCCAATCCGGCCGTCGCGCGCCCCATTTCGGCACATTCCCCCTCACGAGTACTCCTTGACACTCCGGATTGGTATAGGCCAATATCCGCCTTGGTCTGCACCAACGTCGCCCCCTCGGAGGTCCCTCATGGCACACAGCAGCCACCCGGAGCTCGTCCGGCTCGCCAACTCCGTCCTCCAACCGGGGTTCGTGGGTACGACCACCGCACCGGACTGGCTGCGCCGGAGGGTCTCCGAGGGGCTCGCCTCCGTCGTCCTGTTCGGCCGCAACATCGAGAGCCCGGAGCAGGTCGCCGCGCTCACCGCGTCGCTGCGGGCTGAGAACCCCGACCTCATCGTGGCCATCGACGAGGAGGCGGGGGACGTGACGCGCCTCGACGTGCGTACGGGCGCCTCCTGGCCCGGCAATCTCGCGCTGGGCGCCATCGACGACCCCGCCCTCACCGAGGAGGTCGCCCGCGACATCGGCCACAGCCTGCGCGCGATAGGCGTCTCGCTCGACTACGCGCCCAGCGCCGACGTGAACTCCAACCCGATGAACCCGGTCATCGGCGTCCGTTCGTTCGGCGCGCGCACCGAGGTCGTCTCCCGGCACACCGCCGCCTGGATCCGCGGGCTCCAGTCCGCCGGGGTCGCCGCCTGCGCCAAGCACTTCCCGGGTCACGGCGACACCAACGTCGACTCGCACCACGGCCTCCCGCAGACCTCGGCCGACGCCGACGAGATCGCCCGTGTCGCCCTGCCGCCGTTCACGGCCGCGATGGAGGCGGGCGTGCGTACGGTCATGACGGCGCACATGCTCATCCCGGCGTACGACACGGAGCTGCCCGCCACGCTCAGCCCGAAGATCATCAACGGGCTGCTCCGCGACCGGCTCGGCTTCACGGGCCTGGTTGTCACCGACGGCATCGAGATGGGCGCGGTCTCCGGCCCGTACGGCATCGCCGGGGCCACGGTCAGGGCCGTCGCGGCGGGCGCCGACGCGGTGTGCGTGGGCGGCGAGAGCGCGGAGGAGTCGACGACCGTCGAGCTGACGGAAGCGCTCGTCGCGGCCGTGCTGGACGGCACGCTGTCCGAGGAGCGCCTCGCGGAGGCGGCGGCGCGCGTACGGGAGTTCGCCTCCTGGTCGGCCGAGCTGACGCGGAAGGCGGACCCGGACGCGAAGGTGCCCGACATCGGGCTGGTCGCGGCCCGCCGCGCGGTGCGCGTGCACAGCCGCCCCGGCGCGGGCGCCGAACTGCCGCTCACGGGCGCCCCGCACGTCGTGGAGCTGTCCCCGACGATGAGCCTCGCCGTCGACGGCGCCACCCCGTGGGGCGTGGCGGACCCGCTGCGCGCGCTGCGGCCCGGCACCACGTCCGTCCGGATCGCCGAGGATGAACTGGCGGGCCAGGACGACCTGCTGGACCGCGTCGCGCTCGCGCCCGCGACCGGGCGCGAACTGGTCGTCGTCACGCGGGACGCGGCCCGGCACCGCTGGATGTCGCAGGCGCTGGCGGGGCTGCTGAGCCGCCGCCCCGACGCGCTGGTGGTCGAGATGGGCGTGCCCGGCGGCGACCGTATCGGCGCCGTCCACCTCGCCACGCACGGCGCCACGCGCGTCTCCGGGATCGCGGCGGCGGAGGTGCTGGCGGGGGCCTGACGGACTAGGGGGTTTCTGATGGATCTCCGTGGAGGAAGGAGCGGCGTCCGGTGCGTGCTCTCGGCGTGCCGGCCGGAAGTCCTCGTACTGGGCGTACTTGGTCTTTCGGCCGGTGCGGCGAGAGTGCGTGCCGGGCGTCGCGACGCCGCGGAGATCCATCAGAAGCCCCCTAACGGGGGCCGGCCCGCCCGGCGCTCCTGACAGTGGCCCGTGCGCACTGCTCGCGGGCCGCTGACGCATGCTCGGACTCCGTGTGCGACGGGCGTCTTTCGTGCGGGTGAACGGGGCGGGACGAGGCTCCGGTACCCAACTGGAGCCCCTGGGGCCGGGGTTGACACTGCCGGTGGTCTAGTCCAACCTGGGGACACATCGAGTTGGTCTAGTCCATCTCAGGGGAAGCGCGGCGCTGTCCGTCCGTACGCTCGCAAGTCCGTACGTCTGTCCGTCCGGGTTTCTCCGTCCCCGTGATGGGCGCGAGCGCGAGGAGGGAGAACCACCGGCCCCGCCGTCGGCGGGAGCCACCGCCTCCATGAACGACCGGCCCGCAGGCGCCCTTCCGCTCGCCCGGACCGCGAGCCGTCACGGCCCCCCGCCCGGATGCCGCCTTCCGCAGGCATGAACCGGCCCGCCGTGCCCTCCTGTCTCTCTTCTCTCTCTTCTTCCCCGCCTCTCCGGCTTTCTGATTCCGTCATTCCCTCTGACGCGGCGCGACGGAGAGCGGCCCCTTCACGCCACTTTCACTGTCACTGTCACTGGAGCAGTCGCATGCCCACGCCCGACGGACATCTGTACCGAGCTGCCTCGGACACCCCGTATTTCAGCGCGGACGGCGAGACCTATCTCGCGCAGACGCCGCTGAAGGACATCCGGAAAGCCAGACCGCTGCGCGTGCTTTCCGAAGAGGACCTCGCCTTCTGGCAGACGTACGGCTACATCGTCGTCAGAGAGGCCATTCCCGCCGAAGCGGCCCGGAAGCTGCTCGACTTCACCTGGGAATTCCAGGGCCTCGACCCGGAGCGGCCCGAAACCTGGTACCCGGAGCGGGAATTCCGCGACGACCTCGACCGGGACCTCTACATCTACGGCTTCGTCGAGGCGTACCACCACCAGCTCCTCTGGGACAGCCGCCAGGCCCAGCGGGTCTACGACGCGTTCGTGGACGTCTGGGACTGCGAGGAGCTGTGGGTGACCCTCGACCGGCTCAACCTCAATCCGCCGAACGTCGAGAACCGCGACCGCGCGCTGATCGACCCCACCGACGAGGGGTTCGACATCAATCTCCACTGGGACGTCGACTCCACGCTCGGCGTGCTGCCGCAGCGCGTCCAGGGAATCATCGCGCTGAACGACACCCGTGAGGATCACGGCGGATTCCAGTGCTGCCCGGAACTCTTCCGCCGGTTCGACCGCTGGAAGCTCGACCAGCCGGACGACCGCGATCCGATCAGGCCGAACGCCGACCGTACGGAATTCCCCGTGGTCCGGCCGGAACTCCGGGCGGGCGATCTGCTGATCTGGAACGGCATGCTCGCGCACGGCGTCGCGCCCAACACCTCGGAGAAGGGCGTCCGCGCGGTCCAGTACCTCTCGATGATGCCCGCGCTGGAATCGCACCACGCGCTCACGAAGTCCCGCGTCGAGTCCTGGCGCCACCTCGCCACTCCGGACTGGAACAAGACGCTCGTCGGCGACGCGTTCCGGCACGAGTCGGAGCGTTACGGGACCGCCGAGCTGAACGCGCTGGGGGAGAAACTGCTGGGTCTCACGAGCTGGCACGCGTAGGAATCCGAAGGAATCCGAACGGTGAACCGGAACCGGAGAACCTGAATGCGTTCGATCTGTCTGACCCTTCCCACGAACAGGGCCTGCGCGCCCATGGTGACGGCGCTGATGCGGGAGGCGGCGTACGCGGCCCGGAATTTCGACGTCGAGGTGCACGTCCTCGTCCTGGATTCCTCAGGACCCGCCTCCTTCGCGGAACACGCCTCGGCCCTGCGGTACGCGCGGGAGGCGCACCCGGCGCCGCACGTCGTCACGCACCACCTCGGCGAGGAGGAACAGCGCGACTTCCTGCGCCGGGTCATCCACGGCGCCGGGGTCGCCAAACCGGAGCTGATGCTCGACCTCATGCTCCCGGAAAGCGTCTCCTACGGCGCCTGCACCAACCGGGCCTTTCTCCTCGCGAAGGCGCTCGGCTGCGAGTCCGTCCACCGCCGGGACTCCGACAGCAGTTACCAGGTGTTCGACGGCGAACTCGTCTTCCCCGTCCACCACGAACTCCTCTCCCTCGGGAAGCTTCCGCACGAGGCGACGGACGGCGTGACGGAGAGCGCTCTCGGCCCGGAGCACGCCGGGAAGCCGGTGGCGCTCGTCGCCGGTTCCTTCGTCGGCGAACTCTCCGTGGACATCGGCGAGATCCAGCGCCTCGACCCCGAGGTCTACTACGACGTGGTGAGCCTCTGGGCCCCCGTCGGCTGGCCCCGGGAGCGGAAGAGGGAACTCGTCGACGAATCCTTCCGCGGCGCCGGGAACGAGCCGTTCACCGGCGACCGTTCCGTGCTGACCCTCGTCGACCCCATGCGGATCGACATGTGCAACATCGGCTTCCACGGCGTGCACGAGTGCGTGCCGCTGCCGCCCGCCACGGAGACCATCGGCAGCGACTATTTCCTGATGCATCTGGTCCGCAACGCGGGCCTGCCGGGCGTGCTGCACAACCGCAACATCGTGAACTTCTACACCGGCGAGAGAAGGACCGACCCCGGATTCCTCGCCTATCAGACGCGGTTCACGAAGTTCTTCTTCTCGATGCTCTACCTGAACTTCCTCTACGACCGGCTGGCGGAAACCGGAACATCGCTGCTCGACGACGCGCACCTCGTACGCGCCGACCGCGTCGCGGAACTCGTACGGGAAAGCACCCTGCTGGACACCGCCGAGAACGTCGAAAGGCTCGACATCCTCGCGCGCTCGTACCGGAAGCTCGGCGGAAGATACGCCGAATTCGCCGCCTCCCTGGAGCCGCGCGGCCCCCGGCTGCTGGCCGAGGCACGGCACGACATGGAGGACTTCGCGCTGCTCACCGAGGTCTGGGGAGCGCTGATGCAGGCGAGCACGTCCACGACCGTCCACCGGCTCCCGCGGTGAGCCGCGGCAGCGCGGCGGTACGCAGCAGAACGGGCATCCACATGTACGTCAGCACACGTCTGCGCGCGGCCCTGGCCGCCGCGACGGAGGACCAGATCGTCTTCGACCTCCCGGGCATCGAGGAGCGGTACGCGACGCTCGTACGGGAACTCCCCGGCCTCTCCGTCCGCTTCGCGATGAAGGCGTGCCCGGTGGACGAGGTGCTCGCGTGCCTCGTCCGGCGCGGCGCCGGGTTCGACGCGGCGAGCCCGCAGGAGATCGCGCAGGCCCTCGCCGCGGGCGCGGATCCCCGCGACATCCACTACGGCAACACCGTCAAGTCCGACCGGAACATCGCCGAGGCCCACCGCCTGGGCGTCCGCGACTTCGCCACCGACAGCGTGGAGGACGTCTGGGCGCTCGCGGCCCACGCGCCCGGCGCGCGGGTGTTCTGCCGGCTCGCGACCGACGGGGAGGGGGCCCTGTGGGGCCTCAGCCACAAGTTCGGCTGCTCGCCCGCCGACGCCCTCCAGGTGATGGAGACGGCCCGGGACACGGGCCTCATGCCGTCCGGGCTCTCCGTGCACGTCGGCTCCCAGCAGATGACGCCCGAGGCGTGGCGGGCCGCCGTCGAGCGCATCGCCGGGGTCCTCGTCGCGCTGCGCGAACGGGAGATCCACCTGGACCACGTCAACCTGGGCGGCGGCCTGCCCGCGCTCGGCTACCTCGACCGGCACGGCACGCGCCTGGACCCGCCGCTGGACAAGATCTTCGCCGTCCTGCGCGAGGGCGTGCGGCACCTGCGCGAACTCTCCGGCACGCCCCTGGAGTTCCGTATGGAACCGGGCCGCCATCTGGTCGCCGACCACGGCGCGATACGCGCCCATGTCTCCCGCCTCTCCGCGCGGCGGGGAGCGACCGGGGAGCGTCAGCACTGGCTGTACCTGAGCTGCGGGAAGTTCAACGGCCTGTACGAGATGGACGCGCTCCAGTACCCGCTGGTGTTCCCCTCGCGGAACAGTGCGGAGCTGGTCCCCGCCGTCGTCGCGGGGCCCACCTGCGACAGCGACGACGCGTACAGCCACGAGGGCAGCCTCGTCCGCGTCCCCAGGGGCGCGGCCTCCGGAGACCCGGTCTGGGTCCTCTCCTGCGGGGCCTACGCGACGAGTTACACGACCAGAGGGTTCAACGGTTTCGGCCCGCTGCCGTACAGGGCGGTGCCGCGCTAGATGCCGACCCTGAGAAACGACGTCCTCGTCAGGCCCCTCGCCGACGGCGACTGGAGCGGCGTGGCCCGTCTGGAGGCCGACGTCTACGGACCCCTCGGCCTCTCCGAGGGGGCGGAGGCGCTCGCCTCACGGGCCAGGACCTCCCCGGGGACCTGCTACGTCGTGGAATCCGACGCGCACACGGCGGGCTATCTGATCTCGCTTCCCTACCCGCCGTTCCGGAGCCCCGATTTGGCGCGTACGGAGGAGACGGCGTTCCGCTCGACCAATCTGCACCTCCACGACCTGGCCGTCGCCGAACGGTTCCGGGGCGCGGGACTGGCACGGCGCCTCCTGGAACGGCTCGACGCGACGGCCCGGAGCGAGCGGTACGAACGGATCTCCCTGATCGCCGTCGCGGGCAGCGCGCCCTTCTGGTCGGCACGCGGATTCCACCCCCACCGGGAGGTCGGCCTCCCGGCCAGTTACGGCACGGACGCGACGTACATGTCCATGCCGATACCCGGCAGAGTGCCCGAACGACGAAAAGGCTGATGCACATGCTCCGTGTCCGCGACGACTACCGACGGGCGCAACTGGCGATCGCGGCACTGTTCTGCGTACTCGGGTTCCAGTACGCCACCTGGGCGGCGCGGCTCCCCGCGATCAAGACGGAACTCGGGCTGACGGACGCCGAACTGGGCCTGCTGCTCATGGCGACGGGCGTCGGCGCCGCCGTGTCCTTCCCGCTCGTCGCCGTCCTGACCCGACGGCTGGGCTCGCGACGGCTGGCCGTCCTCTCGGCGCTCTTCCTGGGCGTGCTCCTGCTCGCCCTGGCGGCCGCGCCGAACTACCCCGTCGCGCTGCTCGTCATGTGCGCCGACGGTCTGGGCGTCGGCTGTCTGAACGTCGCCATGAACGCGCAGGGGGCCGAACTGGAGGCCCGCTTCGCACGCACCGCGATGGCACGGCTGCACGCCACGTTCAGCGCGGGCTCGCTGGGCGCCGCGCTGCTGGCCTCCGGCGTCAACACCGTGACCTCCTCCATGACGGCCCATTTCGCCACGGCCACCGCCCTCGTCCTGCTCCTGGTGGCCTATGCGAACCGGGGCCTCCTGACGGAGCAGCCGGACGCGCCCCCGGAGGCGGCGGCGGAGCCGGAGCCGGAGCCCCGCAAGGGGCTCACCCTTCCGACCCGCGTGACCATCTGGATGGGCTGCGCCATGGTCTTCGGCACGGTGGCCGAGGGCGCCATGAACGATTGGTCGGCCCTCTACATGAAGGAGGTCGCCCACGCCTCCTCGCACGTCGCGCCCCTGGGCATCGCGGTCGTCTCCGTGATGATGGTCCTGGCCCGCCTCTTTGCCGACGGCTGGCGCTCCCGCTGGGGCGACGGCCGTATCGTCCGCTTCGGCAGCGTCCTGGCGGGCGCGGGCCTCGCCCTCGCCCTCCTGGCAGGAGGCGTGGTCCCCGCCCTGATCGGCTTCGCCTGCGTCGGGCTCGGCATCGCCGCCGTGACGCCCTGCGTCTACGTCTCCGCCGCCCGCCAGGGCCCCCAGGCCCTCGCGCTCGTCGCCGCCATGGGCACCACGGGCCTCCTCGCGGGCCCGCCGGTGATCGGCTTCATCGCGAACGCCACCACCCTCACCTGGGGCATGGCCACCGTCGCCGCCTCCGCCGCACTCGTCGCCCTCTGCGCCCTGCGCATCGAGTGGGCGCCCGCACCGAAGCGGGAGGGGGCGAGCGCCGAGCCGTCGGTGGCCACCGGCCCGTAACCCCCCCCGTCCTCCCACAGGTCCCCCGTCGCCCCTCACCGCCGTTGTCAGTGGTGACCCGTAGCGTGGAACGGTCGTTGCGAGGCGGGTTCCGGAGGGCGGTGAGCGGGATGGACGGGGAAGCGTTCGTGCGGTGCGCCGCCGTCTTCGTGCCCGCCGAGCTGCCGCGGGAGGGGCGCGTGGCGTTCTGGCGGCCGGACGGGGGCGCGCTGCCGGAGGGCGGCGGCGAGGCCGGGAGCGTCACCGTGGCGGGGCTGGGGGACACGGCGGCGCGGCTGCTGACCGTGGGGGAGGCCCTGCCCGTGCTGACCCGGGCGCGGACGGCGCCGTCCGCGCATCCGGCCGCCGCCTGCTGGGGCGCCGCCGCGCTGCACGCGCTGCGGATGGTCGCCATGGGGCGGCTCGTCGCGGGCGTCGGCGCGGGGGACGCCGACGTGTGGCGGGCCGGGCCGCTGGCGGCTGAGGACGCGGCGCAGGTCGCGGGCATCGCCGCCGCGCTGCCCTTCGAGGGGCACGCCGTGCCCGCCTCTCCGGAGTCCGCGGAGGCGGTGCCGGAGCCGGAGGCGCTCGTCCGGGCGTTCCTCGACGCCGTCGCCGACACGCTGCCGCGCACCTCGGCGGCGCCGCTCGCCGCGGGCGAGGCGTTCGCGGGCCGCCGTCCCCAGCGCCTGGGGGAGCGGTTCCCGGCCGTCCGGGAGTGGGCGGACGAGGTCGACGCCGAGGTGGACGCGGGGGTACGGATCTCGCTCCGGCTGGACCTGTCCGCGCGGGACCTGTTCGACGGCGCGGAGCGGAAGGACCAGGCCGTCGCCGCCGCCGTCGTGCAGGCGCAGAGCGTCGCCGACCCCACGCTCGTCGCGGACGTCGCCGACCTGTGGCGCGGCGAGGCCGAGCACATCGGCCCCCGGGGGAAGACGGGCACGGTGCTCGCCGTCCGCCGCGCCGCCCGCGTGTGGCCACCGCTGGGACGGCTGCTGGAGCGCCCCGTGCCGGACGTGCTGCCGCTCGGCGAGGACGAGGTGGACGAGCTGCTGGGCCGCGCGGGCCGTAAGCTCGCCGCCGCCGATGTCGCCGTGCACTGGCCGCGCACCCTCGCGCGCGAGCTGACCGCGACCGCCGTCGTGCGACCGCGCGGCGTGCGCGCGCCCGGATCGGCCGCCGACAGCTTCGGCTTCTTCGAGGAGCGGAAGCTCCTGGAGTTCCGCTGGCAGATCGCGCTGGGCGGCGAGCCCCTGACCGAGGGCGAGCTGGACGAGCTGGCCGAGGCGCAGCGCCCGCTGGTCCGGCTGCGCGACGCGTGGGTGCTGGTCGACCCCGCGCTCGTACGGAAGGCGCGGCAGCGCGACCTCGGGCTGCTCCCGCCGGGGGACGCCCTCGCGATGGCACTGACCGGTACCGCCGAGGTGGAGGGGGAGCCGACCGAGGTCGTGCCCCAGGGCGCGCTGGCGGAGCTGCGCGACCGGCTGGGTGCCGTCGAGCCCGTGCCGCCGCCCGCGGCGCTCCACGCCCGCCTGCGGGACTACCAGCTGCAGGGCCTCGCCTGGCTCGACCTGATGACCTCGCTCGGCCTGGGCGGCTGCCTCGCGGACGACATGGGGCTCGGCAAGACCGTCACGCTCATCGCCCTCCACCTGCGCCGCGCGGAGGCGGGCTGGAAGGCGCCGACCCTGGTCGTCTGCCCGGCCTCCCTGCTGGGCAACTGGCAGCGGGAGATCGCCCGTTTCGCCCCCGGCGTCCCCGTCCGGCGCTTCCATGGCGAGGCGAGGGAGCTGCCCCCGGACGAGGGCGGCTTCGTGCTCACCACGTACGGCACGATGCGCACCCGCGCGGACCAGCTCGCCGCCCGGGAGTGGGGCATGGCCGTGGCCGACGAGGCCCAGCACGTGAAGAACCCGCACTCGGCGACGGCCCGCGCGCTGCGCACCATCCCGGCCCCCGCCCGCGTGGCGCTCACCGGCACCCCGGTGGAGAACAACCTGTCGGAGCTGTGGTCCCTGCTCGACTGGACGACACCGGGACTGCTCGGCCCCCTCAAGACCTTCCGCGCCCGGCACGCCCGCGCCGTCGAGACCGGTGAGGACCCCGAGGCGACCGCGCGGCTGGCCCGGCTGGTGCGGCCGTTCCTGCTGCGCCGCCGCAAGACCGACCCCGGCATCGTCCCCGAGCTGCCGCCCAAGACCGAGACGGACCACCCCGTCGGGCTGAGCCGCGAGCAGACCGCGCTCTACCAGGCGGTGGTCCGCGAGACGCTCGCCCGCATCGGCGAGGCCGAGGGCATGGAGCGGCGCGGCCTGGTGATGAAGCTGCTCACCGCGCTCAAGCAGATCTGCAACCATCCGGCGCAGTATCTGCGCGAGAGCGCGCCCGGAGCGGACGCGCCCCGTCTCGCGGGCCGCGGCACGCGCTCCGGGAAGCTCGACCTTCTGGACGAGCTGCTGGAGACCATCCTGTCCGAGGGCGGCGCCACCCTGGTCTTCACGCAGTACGTCGCCATGGCGCGCCTTCTTGAACGGCACCTGGAGGCGCGCGGAATCACCACCCAGACGCTCCACGGCGGTACGCCCGTCGGGCGCCGTCAGGAGATGGTCGACCGCTTCCAGTCCGGCGAGGTCCCCGTCTTCCTGCTCTCCCTCAAGGCGGCGGGCACCGGGCTGAACCTGACGCGCGCCTCCCACGTCGTCCACTACGACCGCTGGTGGAACCCGGCCGTGGAGGAGCAGGCCACCGACCGCGCGTACCGCATCGGGCAGACCCAGCCCGTCCAGGTGCACCGGCTGCTCACCGAGGGCACGGTCGAGGAGCGCGTCGCGGAACTGCTCGACGCGAAGCGCCAGTTGGCCGAGGCCGTCCTCGGCGGCGCCGGAGAGGCAGCCTTCACCGAGCTGACCGACGCCGAGCTGACCGACCTCGTCTCGCTGCGGAGACCGGAATGACGGCGCGGGCGGGAGAGGCCCACACCGACGCGTTCCGTGCCGGAGGGATCCGTACGGACGAGACCCGCACGGCCAAGCGCCGTCCGGACGAGGCGCGTACGGGAGAGGCCCGGTCTGGCGAGGCCCGGTCTGGCGAGGCCCGGTCTGGAGAGGTCCAGTCCGGTGTGGCCCGGTCTGGCGGGGACCCGTCTGGCGAAGCCCAGTCCGCCGAGGTCCGGTCCGGCGAAGCCCGGTCCGGGCTCGTCGCGGCCTGGCTGCGTGCGCTGGAGGAGGAGGCCCCCGACCCGGCCCGTCTCACCCGCGGCAGGGCGTACGCGCGTGACGGCGGTGTCGACGCGGTCCGGATCGGCCCGGGCCGTCTCGTCGGCTTCGTCCACGGCAGCAGGCCCCGCCCCTACCGGGCGTCCCTGCGGCTGCCCGAGCTGACGCCCGAGGAGTGGGACACCTTCCTCGGCCTCACCGTCGCCGAACCGGCCCACACGACGGCCCTGCTGGACAGAGAGCTGCCGCCCGCGCTCGCCGGGGAGGCTCGGGCGGCCGGTGTCCGGCTGCTGCCGGAGCCGGGCGAGCTGAGGCCGGGGTGCTCGTGCCCCGACCCCGTCCGCCCCTGCAAGCACGCCGCCGCGCTCGGGTACGAGGCGGCGGCCCTGCTGGACGCCGACCCCTTCGTGCTGCTCCTGCTGCGCGGGCGGCCCGAGGCCGAGGTCCGCGGCGAGCTGAAGCGCCGCCAGCGCGCCACGGGCGGGGCCGAGCGCCCCGCCATGCCGACCGTCCCCGCGAGGACGGCACGGGCGGCGCGGGAGACGGGCGTACGGCCGCGGCTGCCCGAGCCGCTGCCCGTGCCGGAGGCTCCGGCCGAGTCCCGTTCGTATCCGGCGGTGCCGGGCGGGCCGAGTCCCGACGGGCTGGAGTTCCTGGCGAGCGACGCCGCCGTGCGGGCCCACGCCGCGCTCGCGCACGGGGAGCATCCGTTGCCGTCGCTCTCGGTCTGGCACGACACCATCCGCCTCGCGGCCACCCATCCGCGCCTCACCGGGCGGCGCACGCTCTCCCCGCTCTTCGCGAGCTTCGCCAAGGCCGCCGGGCGCACCCCGCAGGAGCTGACCCGCGCGGCGGCGGCCTGGCGGCAGGGCGGCGAGACCGGGCTCCAGGTGCTGGAGGAGGAGTGGGACCCGCCAGCGGGCGGGTTCGACCGCGCCCGCGGCGCCCTGGCCGCCGCCGGACGCCCCCGCATGACCATCCGGCGGAACCGGCTCACGGACCCCTCGCACACCGTCCAGCTCCGCTACGGGAAGGACGGCCGCTGGTATCCGTACCGCAGCGACCCCGGCGAGGACGACTGGTGGCCCGAGGGCCCCGCCGCCGACGACCCGGTGCGCGCGCTGGACGGCTGACCCGGTCGAAGGACCCGGTTCAAGGACCCGGTCGAAGGACCGGTCGGCGGACCAGAGCGACGTACCCTGCCGTCGCCTTGCCTCGCCTCGCCTCGCCGTCGCCTCAGGCGGACGGGGACGGCGGGCCGTCCAGCGCGCCCAGCGCCGTCATCATCCCGAGCCCGTCGGACACGACCCAGTACTCGGCCAGGCGGCCGTCCGCGACGCGGAAGATGTCCATCCCGGAGAACGCGACGCGCGTGCCCGGCGGCGCCGTGGCCCCCGGGATGCCGTCGCGGTACGTGCCGTGGAACGTCCAGCGGGCCGCGATCTTCCCGTCGCCGATCACGGGGCCCACGTCCAGGGTGATCTCGATGTCGGCGAAGTAGGTGTGGGACTGGCGGATCTGGTCGGCGGCGGAGCGCGGCCCGTGGACGTCGAAGTTGGGCCAGTGGCCGACGAAGTCGGGCGCGAGGATCTGCTCGGCCAGTTCGAAGTCGCCGTGCCACAGGTCGAACAGCCACTGCCGGTAGAGCGTCTCGATGGCATCCATGCCCTCATTTTGCGTACGCGTACGCAGAGACGTCAAACACCCTGCCAGGTCTGCCCCAGGTCTGCCCCGGGCCTGCCCCGAACCTGCCTCACGCCCGCAGCAGCGCGTCGACCAGCAGGGCGAGATCCGCCGCGAAATGGTCACGCCGGTCGGGCGCGTTCCAGTACGGACCCAGCGCCGCGACTGTCGGATACGCCCCCGGATCGGCCCCGGCGGGCACGCTCACCTGGTACGGCGCCCGCTTCCCCGGACGGGCCGAACGGCGCTGGGCGAGGTCGCCGAGGAGGAAGCCCCAGACGATCCGGTTCGCCGTGACCGCCTGCTCCAGGGAGAGCCCGCACTCCTGCCACGCCGTGTAGATCTCCTCCAGCAGCCACAGCACGGACGGCGCCATCAGGTCCCCGCGCCGCAGCACGTCCACGATCCACGGCCGTTCCGCCAGCTCGTCGTGCTCCCAGCGCAGCAGCGCGAGCAGCCGGTCGCGGGGCCCGTCCGGCAGTTCGGGGCGGGGCAGCCCGGCCACGATGCGGTCGAGGACGAGCAGCAGCAGCTCGTCCTTGTCGCTCACGTGCCGGTAGATGCTCATGGGGGCACTCCCCAGCGCGTCGGCGACCTTCCGCATGGACAGGGCCTCGCTGCCCTCCTCGGTGACGAGGGCCAGGGCCGCGTCGACGATCCGGTCCCGGGAGAGCCGCGCGGGGCGTCCGCGCCGCGCCGTCCGTCTGCTGCTGCTGTCGTTGTCGCTCACGGTCGGCAGTCTGGCACCGCGTCGTTCCCCCGGGAGACCGCCGGGGAGACCGCCGTGGAGACCGACCGGTACGCTGCGCGTCCTACGCACGGCAGGAACAGGAGTGGGTCGATGGCCTTCCGCAAGGCGACGATGAAACAGCAGGTGACCGAGGCCGTCGCGCAGCAGGCGCCCGGCGACAGGGCGTTGGTGACGCTCGCGACCGTCACGGGCCCGACCCCGTGGGTCAGCGTCGGACTCCTCGGCCTCATCGGCCAGTTCCTGGTGAAGTACTACTTCGTCACGGTCACGGACCAGGCGCTCCTGCTGCACCGGATGAACCGCTGGAACCAGCGCCCCAAGGAGATCGTGCACGCGATCCCGCGCGACCAGGCGCAGGCCCTCTTCCGCGAGGTCCAGCTCAACCCGCTGTGGAGCTTCTTCCACATCACCCTCCCGGACAAGCCCCAGCCCGTCCGTGTCAACGTCCACCGGATGTGGCGCAACGAGCTGGAGCAGCTCCTCGCGACCCTCGGCAGCGCCCCGCAGCCGTACGGCCAGCCGCCTCAGCAGCAGTACGCCCAGCCCCAGCAGTACGCCCCGCAGCAGCAGGGGTACGCCCAGCCCCCGCAGCAGCCGTACGGGCAGCCGCAGTACGGCCAGCAGCCGTACGGGGATCAGCAGTACGGCCAGCAGCCGTACGGCCAGCCGCAGCAGCCGTACGCCCCGCCCCAGCCGCCCCCGCAGCAGCCGGGCCCGTACAACCCGTACGGCGGCTGAGCGGCCCCATGAACGACGCGCGGCGTTCGCTCTCGCGTGGCCTCGGGCTCGGGGACGCGGTGCTGATCGGGCTCGGCTCCATGATCGGTGCGGGGATCTTCGCCGCGCTGGCGCCCGCGGCGGAGGCGGCGGGCGGGGCGCTGCTCGTCTCCCTCGCCGTGGCGGCCGTCGTGGCGTACTGCAACGCGACGTCCTCGGCCCGGCTCGCCGCCCGCCACCCCGAGTCCGGCGGGACGTACGTCTACGGGCGGGAGCGCCTCGGCCCGTTCTGGGGGCACCTCGCGGGCTGGAGCTTCGTCGTCGGCAAGACGGCGTCGTGCGCGGCGATGGCGCTCACGGTCGGCGCGTACGCCTGGCCGGAGCAGGCGCACGCCGTCGCGGTGGCCGCCGTGGTGGCGCTGACGGCCGTGAACTACGCGGGAGTTCACAAGTCGGCCCTGGTCACCCGCGTCGTCGTCGCGCTCGTTCTCGCCGTGCTGGCCGCGCTGGTGACCGCCGTCGCGACGAGCGGCGCGGCCGACGCGGGCCACCTGAACCCGTTGGACCCGGCGGACTCGTCGGTTCACCCCGGCGGTGTCACGGCGGGCGGCGTGCTCCAGGCGGCGGGGCTGCTGTTCTTCGCGTTCGCGGGGTACGCCCGGATCGCCACGCTCGGCGAGGAGGTCAGGGACCCGGCGCGCACGATCCCCCGCGCGATCCCGCTGGCGCTCGGCATCACCCTCGTCGTCTACGCGGCCGTCGCCGTGGCGGCGCTCGCGGTGCTGGGGCCGCGCGCCCTGGCGGACTCCGCCGCGCCCTTGTCGGACGCGGCGCGCGCCTCGGGCGCCGACTGGCTCGTGCCGGTGGTGCGGGGCGGCGCCGTTCTCGCCGCGCTGGGCTCGCTGCTCGCGCTCGTCCTGGGCGTCTCGCGCACCGTCCTGGCGATGGCCCGCGACCGCCGGCTGCCCGGCGCGCTGGCGGCCGTCCATCCGCGCTTCCAGGTGCCGCACCGGGCCGAGCTGCTGGTCGGCGCGGTCGTCGCGGTGCTGGCCGCGACCGTGGACGTGCGCGGCGCGATCGGCTTCTCCTCGTTCGGGGTGCTCGTCTACTACGCCGTCGCGAACGCCTCGGCCTGGACGCTGGCCCCGGAGGAGGGGCGTCCGCCCCGGCTCGTACCGGCGCTCGGGCTGGCGGGTTGCGCGGTGCTCGCCTGCGCGCTGCCCCTCACCTCCGTGCTCTCCGGCGCCGCGGTGCTCGCCGTCGGTGCCGCCGCCTACGGCGTACGCCCCCGGGGTGCGACGCACTGACCACGCCGGGGGCGCTACGGTGGCAATCCATCAGAGCTGGACGGCGACTTGGGAGGGGAGGCCCGGGGCCGTCCCGCCGCACGATCCGTACCATCCTCACAGGGGGGACCGCACAGTGACCGCAGTTTTCACCGCTGCCTACGAGGGCCTGACGGCGGAACAGGCACGGCTCTACCGGCTGCTAGGGCTGTACCCCGGCCACAGCGTGGACATCGGCCAGGCCGTCTGCGTCTCGGGAGCCGATCCGGAGACCGCGCAGGAACTGCTCTACGCGCTGGAGGACGCGGAGCTCCTGGAAGAGGGCGAGGACGGCCGGTACCGCTTCCTCGGCGAGGCCCGTGACCACGCCCGCGAGCAGGCGGCGCAGGTCGAGAGCGACGCCGAGCGCGAAGCCGTCCTGGAGCGCTGTGTCGACTACTACGTCACCGGCGCCGCCTTCGCCGACCTCGCCGTGATGGGCGAGCGTCGGCTGCGCGTCGGCGGCGAGGCCGTCCGCAGGCCCGGTGCCTACGACCCGTTCGGGGACACCGACCGCCGCCTGCACGCGCTCGGCTGGCTCATAGTCGAGCGCCTCGAGGCGCTCGCCGTACTGCGCGCCGCCGTCGAGCACGGCGGCATGGCCCACCAGGCGTGGCAGCTGGCCGAGTCCCTGACCGCCCTCCACCTCAACCACCGGCTGCCCGAGGAGTGGGTGGCCTGCTGCGCGCTGGGCGCCGAGGCGGCGGCCGCCGACGAGAACCCGGCGGCCGAGGCCCGGCTGCGCGCCCTGCTCTCCCGCCCGCTGCTCGACCTGGGCGAGGAGGAGCGCGCGCGGGCGGAGCTCGACCGGGCGCTCGAACTCGCCGACGCGACCGGCGACGCGCGGCTGCGCGCCCTCACCCTCGGCCTGGACGGCCGCTACTGGCAGACCCGCGACGCCGACCGCGCCTGCGCCGCCTACGAGAGCTCCCTCGCCCTCAACGAGCAGGCGGGCGACGCGCGCGGGGCCGCCCTCGCACGCTCCTTCCTCGGCTGGGGGCTCTGCGCCGCCGGGCAGTTCGAGAAGGCCGTGCCCGAGCTGCGCGCGGCCGAGGAGGCGCTCCGCGAGCTGGAGGACCCGCGCGGCATGGGCCGCACGCTGACCATCCTGGGCCGCGCGCTGGAGGGCGCCGGGGCCCACGAGGACGCCGTACGGGCGTACGAGGACGCCGTGCACGCCCTGCGCGAGTGCCAGGCCACCCACTACGAGGCCGAGGCCCTCGAAGCCCTCGCCGCGTGGACGGCGGGCCCTGGCGGCGACGAGGACACGGCGCGCGAACAGCTCGCGCGCGCCCTGGAGCTGTACGAGGCGGGCGGCAGCCCCCGGGCCGACTTCCTGCGCGAGCTCCTCGCGCAGTACTGACGGCCCGGCAGCGCGACAGCCCGACAGCCCGACAGTCCGATACGACGCGAGGGTGCCGGGGCGGCTCAGCCGTCCCCGGCACCCGCCGTCACGCGGATCTTCGACTGCTTGTGCGGGAGTGCGTCCCAGTCGTCCATCGGGACCGCCGTGAACCCCCGCGACTCGGCCAGCGCGAGCAGCGTGGCGGGCCGGTAGTAGAAGTCCTCGTGCAGGACGTGGTGCTCCTCGCCGTCCGTACGGTTGTACGTGAAGTCGAAGAAGCCGCCGGGCTTCAGCACGCGCCGTACGTGCGCGAAGCACTCGTCGATGACGTGCCGCGGCGAGTGCGAGAAGACGCTGTGCGCGTGCACCACGTCGAACGTCGCGTCCGGCAGGTGCGCGAGGCGCATGTCGCCGATCGCGCACAGGTACGGCAGCTTGTGCTGGAGCCCGCGCTCGGCCAGCACGCGCTGCGCCGCGAGCAGGATGTCCGGCGAGATGTCCACGCCGTAGTAGTGGCCCGGCTCCAGATAGTCGATGAAGCGCCATCCCGCGCGCAGATTGCCGCAGCCGATCTCCAGCAGCCGGTGCGAGGGCGCGAGCCCGTGCGCCCGCAGATAGCTGAACTGCAGCTCGCCCAGCGCGTTCCAGCGCTCCTCCGACGGCGTGCCGACCGCCCCGTTGGGGTTCCGCGCGGTGTCCGCGCGCATCACGCCCCGGTAGAACGCGATGTGGTCGTCCCCGGCCGTCCGGCGCAGCCGCCAGTCGCGGACCAGACGGCGTACGTACGGCGCGACGCGGGACGGGTGCCGCACCGCGCGCCGCGCCCGCCGGAGCGGTGAGGGCCGCGTCCTGCCCGCGGCGGCGTGGCCGAGCAGGATCCGGGTCGTCAGGGGAGGCATGGCGGTGCCTCGCTTTCCTGTGCCCGCGCGGGCGCCCGGCCCGCGCTTTCCAACAGTTCCTTCCGGGAAGCGTCCTTTGTCGCCGACCCGAAGTGAAGCCTCCGTGCGGGTGTGACGCGATGAGCTGAGACGAGCTCCGCAGAAGGGGGTACTACGGAGTAGTTGTGTCTCTACGATGGGGCCGCGTTGCGCCGGGTGCGCATTGTGTGACGACCTTTCGATCATCGAGCGGGCCACAGCGAGCCCTGGTATGGGGATGATGATGCAGAGCGCGGCCGGGGTACCGGTTGACGGATTCACGTACGGACTGGTCACGCCCATAGCGGCGTATGTGATGGCCTGCCTGGGCAGTGCCCTGGGGCTGCGGTGCATGGCCCGCGCGCTCAGCCTCCGGCGCAACGAGAGGGCCGGATGGCTGTTACTCGCGTCGCTGGCCATCGGCACCGGCATCTTCACGATGCACTTCATCGCGATGATGGGCTTCACCGCGCAGGGCATGGAGATCACGTACGACCTGCTGACCACCTACGCGAGCCTCGTGGTGGCCGTCGTCGTGGTCGGCCTCGGCATCTTCCTCGTCGGATACCTCGGCAAGACCACGGGCACGCTGCTCGCCGGGGGCGTGATCACGGGCCTGGGCGTCGCGGCCATGCACTACCTGGGCATGGCGGGCATGCGGATGAGCGGCAGCATCGGGTACGACACGCAGACGGTGCTGCTCTCCGTCGGCATCGCGGTCTTCGCGGCGACGGCCGCGCTGTGGTTCTCGATGTCCGTGAGGCTCTTCGGTGCAGCCATCGCCGCCGCCCTGATCATGGGCGTCGCCGTCAGCGGCATGCACTACACGGCGATGCGCGCCGTCACCGTCCATCTGCACGGCCCCGGGGGCGACGACAGCACCGGGACCTCGGCCATCGGCACCCTGACGCCGATCCTGATCGGCCCCCTGCTGCTGTTGTTGTTCGTCGGGTTGTTTGTGAGTCTTGACCCCATGATGGAGCGGGACGGACGGCGCCAGTGGGGCTCCCGTCCCGGCGAGGGCAGCGGCGAGAAGCTCGAATGGACCCCCTTCGAACGGCGCTAGGGAGTGTCTTCAAAGTAGCGTCGTCCGCCCGAAGGGCGGGCCCGGTGGCGTCTGGTGCGTGCGATCGCAAGGCGGAGGAAGGAGCCACTGCGGAGCATTGGCGACTGACGACAACGCCGCGAGCGTGCGTGCCAGACGCCACCGGGCAGACGGGACTTTGAAGACACGACCTAGGAGCACTGGTGAGCGAGGAGCACGAGGGACAGCGGCTGGAAGCGATGCCCGGGGACTGGCAGCGCGCGCTGGCGGTCGTCGCCCACCCGGACGACCTGGAGTACGGGGCTGCCGCGGCCGTCGCGGAGTGGACCGCGCAGGGCAAGGAGATCGCCTACGTGCTGGCCACCAGCGGCGAGGCGGGCATCGACACCCTGCCGCCCGTCGAGTGCGCGCGGGTGCGTGAGGCCGAGCAGCGCGCGAGCGCGGCGGCCGTCGGCGTCACCGAACTGGAGTTCCTGGGCCACCCCGACGGCGTCATCGAGGAGGGCCCGGCGTTGCGCGCCGACATCGCCCGCGCCATCCGCCGCTGGCGGCCCGAGCTCGTCATCACCGCGAACCACCACGAGACCTGGGGCACCGGCCCCGGCGCCTGGCGGAACACCCCCGACCACCGCGCCGTGGGCCGCGCCGCGCTCGACGCCATCGGCGACGCGGGCAACAGGTGGATCTTCGCCGACCAGTTGGAGGACGGCCTCGCGCCCTGGGACGGGGTGCGCTGGGCCGCCGTCTCGGCCTCCCCGTACGTCACCCACGCGCAGGCCGTGGGGGAGCGCGCGGTCGACGCCGCGCTCGCCTCGCTGAACGAGCACCGCGCGTACATCACCGCGCTCACGGACGAGGACCCGGAGGCGTACGCCAGGACGATCGTGACCGGCGGCCTGGAGATGCACGGGGCGCGGTTCGGCGGCGGGAACGCGGTCGGCTTCGAACTGGTGCCGTTCTCCTAGACGTTCGGCTCGTGGGACCGCGCGCGGTTGCGGCGGGTGAGCGAGAGCAGGGTGAGCGCCGCGACCGGTACGAGCAGCGCCGCGGCGCCCGCGTTCAGCCAGCCGTAGCCCGCGCCGGAGACGACGAGGCCGGAGAGGGCGCCGCCCACGCCCGCCGCCGCGTTCATGATGAGGTCCGAGAGCCCCTGGACGGCGGCGCGCGCGGGCTGCGGCACGGAGTCGGTGAGCAGCGCCGAGCCCGCCACCAGCCCCGCCGACCAGCCCAGGCCCAGCAGGAAGAGCCCGGCGGCGGACTGCGCGTGGTGGCCGTTCGCCGTACCGGCGAGGGCGGTGGCGACGGCGAGCAGCGCGACGCCCAGCAGGATCACGGAGAGCCGCCCGAGCCGGTCGGCGAGCCATCCCATGACCGGCGAGAAGGCGTACATGCCCGCGACGTGACCGCTGATGACCAGTCCGATCAGCGCGATGTCGGCGCCGTGCCCGCCGAGGTCGACGGGCGTCATGACCATCACGGAGACCATCACCGTGTGCGAGCCCGCGATGGTGACGAGCGCCAGCCGGGCCCGCGCCGAGTCCCTGACCGTCGCGAGCGCGGCCTTCAGCGAGCGCTCGCCGGCCCCGCCGCCCCCCTCGCCCCCGGCCTCGGCCTCGGCGAGCGCGCGGGCGGTCAGCAGCGGGTCGGGCCGCAGCAGCAGATGCACCAGCACGGCCGAGACCAGGAAGACGCCGGTGCCCCAGACGAAGGGCCCGGCGGCGGCCGGGATCCCCAGCCCGGAGGTGCTCCGCCCCGCCGGGGCCGCGATGTTGGGGCCGAGGACGGCGCCGATGGTGGTGGCCCAGACGACGGTGGAGATCGCGCGGCCCCGGCGCGCGGGCTCCGCGAGATCGGCCGCGGCGAACCGCGCCTGGAGGTTCGCCGAGTTCCCGGCCCCGAACGCGGCCATGCCGATCAGCAGCAGCGGGAAGTTCGCGAGCGCGGCCGCCACGACGACGACGGCGCCGCCCACCGCCGCGACGACGTAGGCGAGCGTCAGCCCGACCCGCCTGCCCCGCGCGGCCATCAGCGAGGCGAACGGCAGCGACAGCAGCGCCGTCCCGATCACCGACGAGGTGGACGCCAGCCCCGCCACGGCCTCCGAGCCTCCGATGTCCTTGGCCAGCACGGCCGCCAGTGCCACGGCCGTCGACACCCCGAGCCCGCCCAGGATCTGACTGGCGATCAGCACGGCCTGCGTACGACGCCGGAGCGCGTCGAGCTCCCCGGGGCCGGGAACGGAGCTGGAAGCGGCACCGGAAGCGGCACCGGAGGCGGCCCCGTTCCCCGGCGGGGCCTCGTGGGATATCTCCCCGCTGTCAGGAGCGTCGGCGGAATCGCGAATGTCGGTCACGCCGCGCAGTGTGACACCCCCCGCCCCGCCGGACCAGGCCGAGGGGCGGGGGGTGCACCTCTCAGGGCCGGTCGATGTACTCGCGGTCCAGGCGGACGTCGCGCAGCTTGGCGTACTGGCTGCCGAAGTTGCTCTCGACCTCGGCCTTCTCCTCCTCGTTGGGGTTCGGGTTGGTGCAGTCCGGGCCGGCCGAGGCGCCGGACATCAGGCTGGAGCAGGGGCCCGGCTTGCGGTCGGGGAGTCCGAGGATGTGCCCGAACTCGTGCGAGGCGATACGGACGACGTCATGGCCCTCGTTCACGGCCTGGCGGCCCATCCAGACCGTGCCCTTGCCCAGCTCGGGCACCTGGGCGCGGGGCCAGCCGTCGTCGGCGAGGACGGTGACATCGGCCTGCTCGCCGCTCTCGGCGGGCTTCAGCTCGACGTTCTGCACGCTCTCGTTCCAGACGCCGACGCCCTTCTTCACGGCGTCGGCGAACTCCGCGGAGCCGCTGGCGTCATAGGTCACGACGACGGCCGCGCGGGCACGGGAGCCGTCCGTGGTCCCGGCGGACGCGAGTGTCTGGCCGCCGACCAGGGCGCAGAGCCCGGCCAGCAGAGGCACCAGGACGCGTAAGGACAGTCGGAAGCGGCGTGGGGGGATACGAAGATTCACGATCAGCCTCTCTCAGGGGGGCCTCGATGATTCGTTCGTCCGAGGAGCCTAGAGACACCCCACGCACCCCACAACGCCTCTCACGGAACAGGCGTGGAACGGGCGCGGAAGAGGCTCAGAACAGCGGTTCGGGAAGGACGCCCTCCAGGGCGAGCAGCACCCGCTTGGTCTCCAGGCCGCCGCCGAAGCCGCCTATGCCGCCGCTGCTCTCCACCACGCGGTGGCAGGGGACGACGACCGGCAGCGGATTGGACCCCATGGCGGCACCCACCGCGCGGGCCCCGCCGGGCTCGCCGACCCGGTCGGCCAGGTCCTGATAGCCCGCCGTCGCGCCGAAGGGCACGGAGGCCGTCAGCTCGCGGAGCACCTTCTCGTTGAACCCGCCGGAGAGCGTCCAGTCCAGGTCCACGGTGAACGCGCGCAGCTCACCGGCGAAATAGCGGCTCAGCTCGTCCGCCGCGACGGCGAGCGCCGGGTGCGGGGACGCGGCGGGGTCGTCCGTCCGCACGGGCCGGGCGCCCAGCGCGGCGGTGAGACGCGCGAGGGCGCGCTCCATGGCGCGCCCTCTGGCGTGGAAGACGACCTCGACGAGCCCCTCGTCCGTCGCGGCGAGGAGCAGGGGGCCGATCGGGGTGTCCCGCACCGTGTACGAACAGGTGCGCGCGGGGGCGGCCGACGTCTCTGTCATACGGGAACCCTAGAGGCCCCCACTGACAACGGACGCCGGCCGCCCGCGGCCGGGGGATCAGTAGTCGAGGTCCAGCCCCGAGCCGAGGCCCTGGGTCGCGGCGCGCACCACGTCGGGCTTGTTGGAGATGATCCCGTCCACGCCCGCCTTGGCCACCTTCACGGCGGTCGGCGCGTCGTCGACGGTCCAGGTGAAGACCTCCAGCGGACGGCCGTGCGGGCCCTTCACACCGTGGATGGCCTTCACGTAGTCCTTGGTGACCGCCGCGTGGCGCGGGTTGATCTGGTCGGAGAACTTCGCGTACTTCTTCAGCTCGCTCGCGGCCGGGTTCCCCAGGAAGCCGGTCTTCACGGCGGGCTGCAGCTTGTGGACCTTCTCTACGGAGGTCGCGTTGAAGCTCTGGACGATCAGCTTCTTCTTGAGGTGGTGCCCGTCCAGCCAGCCATACGCGCGCAGCTCGCCGAGGGTCTGCTTCTCGATCCCCGGGTACAGCTCCGGGGCCTTGAGCTCCATCAGCAGCCGCTGTCCGTTACGGCTGACGCGGTTCATGTACTCGTGGAGGGTCGGGATCCGCTCACCCGCGTACTTCTTGCTGAACCAGCTTCCCGCGTCGAGCTTCCTGATCTCCTTCGCGGTGAAGTCGGAGACGTTCCACGGGGCTCTGTCGGGGAACACCTGCTCGACGTTGGTGGTGCGCGCGAGCGTGGTGTCGTGGAGGATCACCAGCTTGCCGTCCTTGGTGCGCTGGACGTCGTTCTCGACCCACTGGATGCCCAGCCGGTCGGCCTTGTCCACGGCGGCCAAGGTGTTCTCGGGCGCGTACGCGGAGGCCCCGCGGTGCGCCACCGGCAGCGGCGAGTCGCTCTGCGGCGCGGCCGCCGCTCCGGGGGCCGCGGTGAGGAAGAGTGCGGTCATACCCAGCAGCGCGCCGCCTGCGGTGGCGGTGGCCGTCAGAGGGCGTATCGACATGCGGAACTCCTCGCATCTGTTTGTGCACGGACAGCGAAGAGCGTTCCCGAGGCGCAATACAGGAAAGCGGGGACGAAGTGGCGGGAAGTTGAACGAGGGACGTCCGGGTCGCTGACCGTGCATCGGACATACGGCATGTTTTCGCCAGCCTCTGTCCGTTTGGGAATCTTCGCCCGTTGTCAGTGGCGGGCCGTACCGTGGTTGCCATGCGGCCCAACACCGAAATCGAACGCAAGGTGGCGCCCTTCGAGGTCGTCAGCCCGTATCAGCCCAGCGGGGACCAGCCCACCGCCATCGCCGAGCTCGCGCAGCGCGTCGGCGCAGGTGAGAAGGATGTCGTGCTGCTCGGTGCGACCGGCACCGGCAAGTCGGCGACCACCGCGTGGATGATCGAGAAGCTCCAGCGTCCGACCCTGGTGATGGCGCCCAACAAGACTCTGGCCGCCCAGTTGGCCAACGAGTTCCGCGAGCTCCTGCCGAACAACGCGGTGGAGTATTTCGTCTCCTACTACGACTATTACCAGCCGGAGGCGTACGTCCCGCAGACGGACACCTACATCGAGAAGGACTCGTCGATCAACGAGGAGGTGGAGCGCCTCCGCCACAGCGCCACCAACTCGCTGCTCACCCGGCGTGACGTGGTCGTGGTCGCCTCCGTCTCCTGCATCTACGGCCTGGGCACCCCGCAGGAGTACGTGGACCGGATGGTCCCCCTCAAGGTCGGCGAGGAGATCGACAGGGACGCCATGCTGCGCCGCTTCGTCGACATCCAGTACACGCGCAACGACATGTCGTTCACCCGGGGCACCTTCCGGGTCCGGGGCGACACCATCGAGATCTTCCCGGTCTACGAGGAGCTGGCCGTCCGGATCGAGATGTTCGGGGACGAGATCGAGGCCCTCTCCACGCTCCACCCCCTCACCGGCGAGGTGATCTCGGACGACGAGGAGCTGTACGTCTTCCCGGCCTCGCACTACGTCGCGGGCCCGGAGCGCATGGAGCGCGCGATCAACGCGATCGAGGCCGAGCTCACCGAGACGCTCGCCTCGATGGAGAAGCAGGGCAAGCTCCTGGAGGCCCAGCGCCTCCGCATGCGCACCACGTACGACATCGAGATGATGCGCCAGATCGGCACCGCCTCCGGCATCGAGAACTACTCGCGGCACATCGACGGCCGCGAGCCGGGCACCGCCCCGCACACCCTGCTGGACTATTTCCCGGACGACTTCCTGCTCGTCATCGACGAGTCGCACCAGACGGTCCCGCAGATCGGCGCGATGTACGAGGGGGACGCGGCCCGGAAGCGCACCCTGATCGAGCACGGTTTCCGGCTCCCCTCCGCGCTCGACAACCGCCCCCTGAAATGGGAAGAATTTCTCGAACGGATCGGCCAGACGGTGTATCTGTCCGCCACCCCGGGGCCGTACGAGCTGGCGCGGGGCGACGGCTTCGTCGAGCAGGTCATCCGCCCCACCGGGCTCATCGACCCGGAGGTCGTCGTCAAGCCCACCGACGGCCAGATCGACGACCTGGTGCACGAGATCCGGCTCCGCGAGGAGCGCGACGAGCGCGTCCTGGTCACCACCCTCACCAAGAAGATGGCCGAGGACCTCACCGACTATTTCATCGAGCTGGGCATCCGGGTCCGCTATCTGCACAGCGACGTGGACACGCTCCGCCGTATCGAGCTGCTGCGCGAGCTCCGCTCCGGGGAGTACGACGTCCTGGTGGGGATCAACCTGCTCCGTGAGGGCCTGGACCTGCCCGAGGTCTCCCTCGTGGCGATCCTCGACGCCGACAAGGAGGGCTTCCTCCGCTCCGGCACCTCGCTGATCCAGACGATCGGCCGCGCGGCTCGTAACGTCTCCGGCCAGGTGCACATGTACGCCGACAAGGTCACCCCCGGCATGCAGCGCGCCATCGAGGAGACGAACCGCCGCCGCGAGAAGCAGGTGGCGTACAACGAGGAGCACGGCATCGACCCCGAGCCCCTCCGTAAGAAGATCGGCGACATCGTCGCGGACATCGCCCGCGAGGAGGTCGACACCGAGAAGCTCCTGGAGACGGGGTACCGCCAGCGGGACGAGACGGGGAAGGGCGGCAAGGCCGCGGGCAAGCCCGGCAAGGCGCCCACCCCCGCCAAGAAGCGCGGCAAGGAGTCCGGCGAGCTGACCGACCGGCCCGCGGCGGAGCTGGCCGAGACCATCGAGGAGCTGACGGAGCGGATGCGCGCGGCCGCCGCGGAGCTCCAGTTCGAGGTCGCCGCGCGGCTGCGCGACGAGGTCGGGGAGATGAAGAAAGAGCTGCGTCAGATGAGGGAGGCCGGGCTCAAGTAGCGCTCGTAGCCTGCGGAGTGTTGCAAGAACGACACAATGGCGGGGGAGGCCGATCAGCCCCTTCCCGCGCATGCGTAGGGTGCGGTGCGTGACAGCCGCCGGGGCTCGGAACCCGGCGGCGTGCGGCACTGTCGAGAGGGGAACGCACGTGACGGTCAACTTGTCCAAGGGACAGGCCATCAGCCTGGAGAAGAGCGATGGGGGCACCCTGACCGCGGTGCGTATGGGCCTCGGCTGGAAGGCGGCCCCGCGGCGCGGCCTCTTCGGCAAGCGGTCCAAGGAGATCGACCTCGACGCCTCGGCCGTTCTCTTCGCCGACAAGCAGCCGGTCGACGTGGTCTTCTTCCGTCACCTGGTCAGCGACGACGGCTCCGTCAAGCACACCGGGGACAACCTGGTGGGCGGCGCGGGCCAGGGCGGCGACGACGAGGCGATCATGGTCGACCTCCAGCGCGTCCCCGTCCACATCGACCAGATCGTCTTCACGGTCAACTCCTTCACCGGCCAGACCTTCGCCGAGGTGGAGAACGCGTTCTGCCGCCTCGTCGACGAGACGAACGGTCAGGAGATGGCGCGCTTCACCCTCACGGGCGGCGGCGAGTACACGGCGCAGATCATGGCGAAGGTGCACCGCCAGGGCAGCGGCTGGCAGATGACGGCCATCGGCAACCCGGCCAACGGCCGTACGTTCCAGGACCTGATGCCCGCGATCCTGCCGCAGCTCTGACGGGGACGGGACCGACCAGCGTGGCCCGGGGAGGGGCGTGAGGATGACGGCCGAACTGGTCCGTGGGCAGAACCATCCGCTGCCGGACGTCCGGGTGGAGATCCGGGTCTCGGCGGGGAAACCGGTGATCGCCGGGGCGACGCTCAACGACGAGGCGGGCCGGCTGCGCGACGCGGACTGGATCGCCCACCCCGCGGCCCCGCAGCTGCCGGGGCTGGAGGCCTCCCGGCAGGCCGCCGCCGTCCACCGCCTCGCGGTGGACCTCGCCGCGCTCCCCGAGGACGTCCACCGGGTGAACGTGCTGCTGGCGCTCCCCACGGACGTCGGCGGCCCGACGAGCTTCGGCCCCCTCGCCGCCCCGTACCTCGCGGTCACGGGGCTCGACGGGGCGGAGATCGCCACGTACACGGTCACCGGCCTCGACGCCGAGTCGGCCGTCGTCGCGCTGGAGCTGTACCGCAGGCAGGACGCCTGGAAGGTCCGCGCCGTCGGTCAGGGGTACGCGGGCGGCCTCGCCGCCATGCTCGACGACCAGGGCCTCCCCAAGGCCCACGAGCTGGCCGCCACCATCAACGAGACGGTGGCCGCCGGGCTCGCCCGCTCCGTCGCGCCCCCGCCCCCGCAGGACGGCGAGGGCACCCGCGAGCGCAGCGCCGCGCACGCCGCGCACCGGGGCCGCACCGGCGCGGAGAGCGCGGGCCGCGAGCGCCCGGAGACCACCGGCACCCCGCCGGGCGGTACGCCCGTGGAGGGTGCCCCGTCCGACGGTAGTCCCTCTGACGGCAGTCCTTCCGACGGCCCCGCGTCCACCGGCGGGATCAACTACCGCCACCCCGGCCGCCCCTCCTCCCCGGCCCAGTCGGCGCCCGCGGCTCCCGGGCCGCAGGGCGGGAGCGAGGAGCCCGTCGCCGGTGACGCGCCGGGCTGGTCGATGGAGGAGCGGCTCTACAACCAGGTCTGGGGCATGTTCGAGGACCTGGCCCGTACGGTCGCGGCGTACCGTTCGGCGATCGACTTCGCCGAGTCGCGCATGGAGCGCGAGATCGACCGCGTGCTGGACGACCCGAGGACCCGCGTGGGCCCCGCGGCGGACGCGGCGCGCACCGAGGCGCGCGCCAAGCACGCGCGCCTCGTGGAGCAGGCGCAGACCGTGCTCGACCGGGACCTCGCGCAGCTCACCGCCGAGGCCGAGGTCGTCGAGCCCGCGCTGCCGCCCGCGCTGGCCCGCTGGGACAACCCCGTCTGGCACGGGTACGAGCTGCCGGACGACACCCCGATGGCCCTCCGCCTGGGCGATCTCAGCCTGCCCGAGCACGCCGAGCTGCGGATCCCGATGCTGGTGCGGCTGCCGCTGGAGCGCGGCCTGTGGATCGACTGCGGGCGCGAGGCGGCCTCCGTCGATGCCGTCGGCGCCGACACCGGCGAGCTGCGCCGTCTCGCCGCCGAGACCGCGACGGCCGTCGCCGCCCGGCTCTACGCGGTGTATCCGCCCGGCGAGTTCACCGTGCGGGTGATCGACCCGGCCGGTTCCGCCGCGTCCGCGCTCGCCCCGCTCGTCGATTCGGGCGCCCTCCCGGAGCCTCCGGCCGCCGGGGCCGCGGGCGTCTCGCAGACGCTGGAGCTGCTGACCCGGCGCGTGGATCTCGTCCAGATGGCCGTACGGAGCGGCGCCACCGACGCGCTGCCCCTGGACGTCGACCCGGCGGACCAGCTCCTGGTCGTCCATGACTTCCCGCACGGCTTCGACGACCGTGCCGTCACCCAGCTCCGCTATCTCGCGGACGAGGGCCCGGCCGTCGGCGTGCACCTGATGATGGTGGCCGACCGCGAGGACGCGCGGGCGTACGGGCCTGTGCTCGATCCGCTCTGGCGCGCGCTGCTGCGGCTCACGCCCGTCGCCAGCGACCATCTGGCCGACCCCTGGGTGGGTCACGCCTGGACGTACGAGCCGCCGCTCGCGCCGAGCGGCAGCGAGATCGTGCCCCGGGTGCTGCGGCAGGCCGTCGAGGGCCGCTGGTCGCCCGGCGGCGGTTCCCGCTGAGGCTGAGACCTGCGTCTCTTTACCTGTTCATGGGATTGCTTTACTCTTCTTTGCATCGGAGGGGAGTATTCCCAGCCCCGCGGTGGCCCCGTCAGTACGGACCGGCAGTGAAGCCGGTCCCGGGGCATCGGCCCGGGACTCCCGGGTGGAAGAGACCTCCGGCCCATGCTGGTATGCAAGCCGGAGGAGCTCATGGACGTTTCCCTGTCCGTATGGGTGCTGACCATCGTTGGTCTCTGCGCCCTCATCGCTGTCGATTTCTTCATCGGCGGCCGTAAGCCGCACGAGGTCTCCCTCAGGGAGGCCGGCACCTGGACGGTCGTCTGGATCGTGCTCGCCGCGCTGTTCGGGCTCGGCGTCTTCTTCTTCGGCGGCGACGGCGGAAGCCAGGCCTCCGGAGAGTTCTTCGCGGGGTACATCACGGAGAAGTCCCTCAGCGTCGACAACCTGTTCGTCTTCATCCTGATCATGGCGAAGTTCGCGGTGCCGACCATCTACCAGCAGCGGGTGCTGATGGTGGGCGTGCTCATCGCGCTGGTGCTGCGCGCGATCTTCATCGCGGCCGGTGCCGCGATCATCTCGACCTTCTCGTGGGTCTTCTTCATCTTCGGCGCCTTCCTCATCTGGACCGCCTGGAAGCTGATCCAGGAGGCGCGGGCCGACGAGGAGGACGAGGACTGGGAGGAGAACCGCCTGCTGAAGGCGGTGGAGCGGCGCTTCCCGTCGACCGACAAGTACCACGGCACCAAGCTGTTCATCATCGAGAACGGCAAGCGGCTGATGACGCCGATGCTGATCGTGATGCTCGCGATCGGCTCGACCGACATCCTGTTCGCGCTGGACTCGATCCCCGCGATCTTCGGCCTCACCCAGGACCCGTACATCGTCTTCACGGCCAACGCCTTCGCGCTGATGGGCCTGCGGCAGCTCTACTTCCTCATCGGCGGGCTGCTGAAGAAGCTGGTCCACCTGTCGTACGGGCTGTCGATCATCCTCGGCTTCATCGGCGTCAAGCTGGTGCTGCACGCCCTGCACGAGCTGGGTGTGCACGTGCCGGAGATCAGCATCCCCGTCTCCCTCGGCGTGATCTGCGCGGTCCTGGTCGTCACGACGATCACCTCGCTGCGGGCCTCCAAGAAGCAGGCCCTCGCCGAGGCCGCGTCCAAGGACAAGGACAAGGACGAGGACAAGGCGGACGTCGAGTCCTGACCCCGTGCGCAGCCGAAAGGGGGCCGGTCCACACCAGGACCGGCCCCCTTGTCGTGCTCCGTACGGGTCAGCGGACCACCCTCACCTCCCGCTCCGCCCGTGAACCGTTCACCAGGACCGCCAGCTTCACCGTGCCCGGCCTGCGGCCCGTGAGCGTGCCCGTCGCCGGGTCGTACGTCGCCACGCAGCGCCCCCTGGCCACCGTGTCCTTGACGCAGAGGCCGGGGGAGGAGGGCCAGTCCGCGCTCAGCGGCCAGGACGCCGGGATCTCGCGGGTGCCCTGGCGTACGGTCGCGGTCGCCCGGTCCGAGGTGCCCGCGCGCAGTTCGGCGGGCGCGTCCACGGACAGGCCGTCGACATGGGCGCGGGTCTGGACCGAGAGCCAGTCGCCGTTCCGGGGCGGCCTGCCCCGGTCGACGCCGAGCAGCGACCAGCCCGTGAACCCGCCGTCGGCGGGCGGCGCCGCGGGCGCCTTCCCCGAGTTGCCGTTGATCAGGTACGGGACGCCGTTCACCCGCGAGGCGTCGAAGACCCCGACGTGCGAGCCGACCAGCGCCGCGCCCTTGCCCGTACGGGCGCGGAAGTCGCCGAGCCAGTCCTCCAGCAGGTCCGCCTCCATCCGGTCGGTGAGCTGGCTGGCGTGCTGCGGCGTCGGATCGCGCGGCGGTACGTGCTGGATCACGGTCACCGAGCCGACGCGGGGGTCGCGGGCCGCCGCGTCCAGCTGGGAGCGCAGCTCCTGGAACTGCGCGTAGCCGCCGCCTCGTACGGTCAGCGACGAGGTGTTCAGCGTGAGGAACCGTGTCCCCTTGTGATCGAACGTACGCCGCGCCGGACCGAATTCGCGTACGAAGTTATCGATCGAGCCGCCCATCACCTCATGGTTGCCCGGCACGTAGTACCAGGGCACCGCGTCGCCCAGCTCCTCCTCCAGGATCTTCCGCGCGAACTTCAGGTCCTCGGGTGAGCCCTCGTCGACCAGGTCGCCGTTGATCACGACGAAGTCGGGCCGGGCCGCGCGGATCTCGCGCAGCGTGCGGCGGGCCTGGCGGACGATGTCGCTGTCCGGATCGCGCGCCACGAACTGCGCGTCCGACATCACCGCGAACCGCCAGTCGCGCCCCGCCGTGTCGGCCGCCGTCGAGATCAGCGGGTCGTGCGGGCGCCGTACGGGCGGCAGATCGACGTCCGGCGGCGTACGGGCCACGAGCTGGTCCATCACCACCTCGCCCTTGTACTGCGACATGGCGCGCGTCTCCGCCAGATAGAAGCGGTGCACCTTGAGCGGGTACGTGACGCCCTCCGGCACCTCGAACGTGACCTGTTTCCAGCCCGTCCAGTCCACGTTCGGGCCGCGCAGCACCTGGTCCGTGCCGAGCGCGTCCTTGAGATGGAGCGAGGGCCAGGCGCCCTTGCCGTCGCCCTTGAGCCACATCGTGAAGCTCTGGGGCTGGCCGCCGACCGGGATCTGGGCGGGCGGCGTGGCGTAGGCGGCGCGGGTGGCCGTCGACTGGGTGAAGTCGTAGGTCATCTTCAGGCCCTTGCCGCTCTGGCCGTCCGGGTCCGGAGCGACCGAGCCGCTCGCCCGCGCGGCGGAGAAGCGCCAGGCCGAGGCGTCCTCGAAGTCGGCCGCCGTCTGCTCGCGCAGCCCGACCGTCACGGCCATGCGCACCGACCGTTCCCCGACGCGGACGTTGACCGTCCCGGACGCCGAATCCTGGCCTCCGCGCGCTTTCACCGTGAAGCCGCCCGTCGAGGCGTCCGGGTCAGGGGCGATGTCGAAGAGGGAACGGTCGTAGTCCAGCCGTACGTCCGCCGGGTCGATGGGCGCGCTGTTGCCGTCCGCGTCGTGGCCGACCAGCCCGAACGTGCCCGTCGCCGAGGCGTCGGCGAGGCCCACGCGCTCCTTGGTCGGGGTGACGCGCGCGAGTTCGCCGAGCACCTGGAGCTTCGTCGAACCCCTGGCCGCGCCCTGCCTCGCGGTCACTTCGGTGCTGCCCGCGCGGCGCGCGTGGAAGACCCCGGAGCCGTCGACCCGGCCGACGCCGGGCCGCGCCGCCTGCCAGCGCGGGGTGCCGGTGCCGCGCGCGGGGCCGTACGTCTCGTCGTACCCGGCGGCGGTGAGCTTCCGCGACAGACCGGCGAAGACGCGCTCCGGATGGCCGCCCGGCACATTGTCGGCGGTCGGGGCCTTGTCGCGGTCCACCGCGGTCTCGACCCAGAAGCCGGAGAGCCGCCCGCTGCCCTCGGGCGCGGTCAGGGCGAGGCCGTTGGGGACCTCGCGCTGCTCGCCGTCGGAGGGGGAGTTCTCCAGCTGCGGTTCCCGCGCGCCGGGTTCACGGGCCAGGAGGGTGGAGGAGCCGCCGCCGTCGAGGTTGAGCGCGTTGTACGCGCCCAGCTTCTTCATCATCAGGGCCAGTTCGGTGAGCGTGACCCCGCCCGAGGTGGTCTGGCGGCCGTCGACCGTCAGGACGTGCATGGTGCCGCCGTCCTTGGAGAAGCCGACCGCCGTGCGCGGCGCGGTCGCGTTGTTCGGCCGCCCCTCCCAGTCCTGCGGCTCGCCGTCCACGACCAGCAGCCCGCGCCCGCCGACCGCCGTACGGGGCAGCGCCGAGCCGTCGTCGGTCCGTACGTGGAACTCCGTGGAGACCGGGTCGCCCGTCTTCAGCTTCGCCAGCGCGTCGGCACCGAGGTCCCGGCCGAGCAGCACCGTCACGCCCTCGGGGATCGCGCCCTTGCCGGGCTTCTCGGAGACCGAGGTGACCTTCCCGTCCTCGACGGTGACTTCGGTCGTACGTTCGGAGCCGTCGACCGTCATCGCGCGGTCGGCCTCGCCCCACCGCGAGTTGTACGCGCTGACGCCGTTGAGCGGCACATTGGCCGAGTTGTAGCCCTCCAGCTTCCGCTTGCCGTCCGGAAGGGTGAGGGTGCCCTCGAAGTAGAGGTCGAGGATCCGGCCCGCGGCCTCGGGGCCGATGCCGACCGCCTCGGTGGTGCCGGGCTCGGAGGAGTGCGTCGGCTCACCGTCCCGCACTCCGGGGCCGAGCGGCGCCCCCGTCTCGTTGATGTCGAAGAAGTCGGCGTTGAACGCGGCGACCGTACGGCGTCCCTTGCCCGGGTCGTGCGCCTTCGCCAGCTCGCTGACCTTCTTGCGCTCAGAGACCTTGCCGGACGAGAGGTAGTCGGCCCTGGTCCCCTTGGCGCCGCCGCCGAGCGTGAGGCTGAGCGCGTCGGCGCGGAGCCACTTGTCGGACTCCAGCCGGTCGAACGAGGTCAGCTTCGCGCCGGGCGCGACGGGCCGTTCGGTGCTCTCCAGCTCCATCCCGTCGCCGCCCGCCAGCCCGAGCGGGCGCGGCTCCTGGACTGCGGTCCGGGCCGCTCCGCCGGGTTCCCCGGGAGTGTCGGCCGAGACCGCCCCGGCCGGGAGCAGACCCGCCGTCAACGCGGCGAGGGCGGCGGCCGGAAGGACGGCTCTGGAGAGGAATCTTCTTCTTCGGTGTACGTGGACCTGTCTCAACGCGTACCCCACAGACACGTGTGAATCGAGTACTTCCGCACTTCTGTGCACAGCGCGGCACAGCGTCCCAAGGGGCACCGGTCTACACCAGATGACGGGTGGAAATCGGCATGAACACTCGGACAGTTCTCGGTCAGAGCAGTAGGACATCTGAGCAGTACGACGGAGCGGTACGACGGGGGCCCGGACCGCCGACGCGGCCCGGGCCCCGGAGGGGGAACGGTCAGCCGTGCGACGGGCGGACGCGGCGCCGCACCAGCCAGGTGCCGCCCGCGGCCACCGCGACGGCCGCCGCGCTCGCGCCGACGGCGCCCAGCGCGGACGTACTACCGTCACTGGTACGTGTGTTCGCCGTGGACGCTGCCTCGAAGGTGTTGTTCCCCTTCTTCGGGCCGAAGCCTCCCGCGAGGCCCTTCCTGTCGTAACCGGAGCCCGGAAGCTTGTCGGCGTACGCCTTGTGGACCCGCGCGTGGTACGCGCCCAGGCCCGTCCCCCCGGCGCCGACCGCCTTGCGCGCGTCGGGGTCGAGCGGCAGGACGCGGGTGCCGTCCAGCACGTACCAGGCGTCGATCTGCGGCTCCTGGAAGACGGTTCCGCCGGGGGCCTTCGCCGCGCCCTTGGCGGCGTACCGCGTCTCGTCGGCGCCGGTCGCGATGTTCACGACCCGCCAGCCCTTCGGGGTGCGCGCCGACATGACCGAGGCGCGCTGCCCGTCGGAGGAGACGGCCTCGCTGGCGAACAGCTCCAGTTCGGCCACGGGCCGGCCGGCGGCGCGCGAGGCGCTCTTCGCGGCCACGAAGTCCTTCGAGAGCGTGTAGACGGGCACGGCCCCGCCCTTCACGCGCGGCTCCGCCTTCTTGGCGGTGACGGCGCCGTCGCGGGCGAAGAAGCGCGCGAGGGTGCCCAGCGTGCCGTCGTCCGCCGCGGCCTTGTGCGCGGCGGCGGCCGCGCCCTGGGGCGGCGCCGGGGGCTCGGCGGCCCCGCCGTCGTCGGCGTGCGCGTCGGGAGCGAGGCCGAGCAGCACGACGGTCAGGAGTCCGGCGCCGACCGCGGTGCGGGCCGAGCTGTAGGGCAGGGGAGAAATCCTGGTCATGACCTCACGCTCCGATCCCGTAGAGCGAATGGGTCCACGAGAACTGGTTGTTGTTGATGTACCAGTCGTGCGACGCCCAGTTGTAGCGGCTGTTGGACGGCCAGGGGTCGCCCCAGTAGACCCAGCTCTTGCTGGTGTCGTAGCCGTACAGGACGTGCATGTGGCCGCCGCCCGAGCTCCACTGGATGCGGGTCTCGACCGGCCGGTCCGCGTTGACCTCGCGCTGCACGGTGTCGTAGCGCAGCCAGCCGGAGACGTACGAGCCGGGGTTGATGCCCATCCAGTCGAGGGCGTTCTGCACATTGCCCAGGGTGGCCTGGTTGTTGGGGCAGGAGCTGCCCTGGCCGCGGTTGAAGGCGGCGTTGCAGAAGGCGTTCTGGTTGTAGTTCTTGCCCATCCAGGTGGCGATGGTGTTGCCCGCCGCCGCCCAGCACCAGTTGCTCATCTGCTGGGCCTGCATGCTGATGTCGAGCTTCTTGGCGCCGAGCGCGCGCGGCGTACCGTCCGTGGCCGCGGGGGTGTCGGGCGCCGCCGTGGCGACCGCGGCGGGTACCGCGATCAGCGCGGCCGCCGCGGTCGCGGCCAGCGTCAGACGTCTGCGACGCCTGCGGGTCAGTGGGGACATGGCGTTCCTCCCAGGGATGAAGGGGGCGGAGGAGCGCATCCGGATGCTGCTGACGTCGAGCATCGTGAGTTGTCGGTACCTGGTCAACACGCTTCAATACGGGGCGGGAACGAGGTGTGAACACGGGGGACCGAATGTGAACCGGCCCGGCTCACGGGCTGGTGGGCGGCGGAAGGACGGTGCGGAGGCTGTGAACGTTCACTCCACGGAGACCGGCACCCCCGGCGGCCTCGACCGGGTCCTGCGCACCGGCCCGTTCCACCTCGCGCTGCGCGCCGCGATCGAGGCGCGGGGCCTCGCGCTGCACCGCGTACGCCACCGGCTCGCGCAGCGCGGCATCCACGTCGGCGTCACCAGTCTCAGCTACTGGCAGCAGGGCGCCCGCCGCCCCCGCCGCCCGGAGTCGCTGCGCGCCGTACGGGCGCTGGAGGACGTCCTCGGGCTGCCCGACGGCTCGCTGCTGCGGCTGCTCGCCCCGGTGGACGGCGGCGAGGACCGGCCCGCCTCACGCTCGTACCAGTCGCTCTTCGAACGCCCCGACGTGCTCCGCGTGCTGCTCGCCGAGCTGGACTCGGACTCCCCGCCCGACGGAGGACTGCACATCCTCGACCACTGGGAGCGCGTACGGATCGGGCCGCGCCGTGAACTGCTCAGCCGCGCCTCCCAGCAGGCGGTACGCGCCCACCGCGACGGCATCGACCGCTGCTTCGCCATCCACTACGGCGACTCCGGCTGCGTGCCGGAACGGGTGCGCGTACGGGCGGAGGAGAACTGCCGGGTGGGGCGCGTGCGCTGGAGCGCGGGCGCGCCGGTCGTGGTGACGGAGCTGCTCTTCGACACCCGGCTGCGCACGGGGGAGACCTATGTCTTCGGCTACAGGTTCGAGGACGGCACGGGCGGCGTCAGCCACGAGTACGTACGTGGCTTCCGGTTCGGCGGCGGCCCGTACGTGCTCCAGGTCGGCTTCGACACGGCCGAACTGCCCGTCCGCTGCCACAGCTTCGCGCGTACGTCCGCGGGCGCGCGCCCGAGCGGGGCGCAGGAGCTGACGCTGAGCGGCGCCAGCCGTACGGTCCACCTCGTCCGGCACACCGCCGGGCCCGGCATCCTCGGCATCGGCTGGGAGTGGGCCTGATGTCAGTGGGGTCGTGCATGATCGGTCCGTCAGCTTGTCGCAGCAGGACCGGAGATGGGAAGACTCTCGTGCCGCTCACGAACCAGCAGGTGAAGGACCACGCGTTTCTCGGTGGCCTGTACAAGACGGAGCACGCCCCCGCGCACGTGCTCGACAAGGGCAAGGCCATCCTGGTGGCGCTGTGCGAGCGGATCGAGGCGGAGAAGCCCGCCGACCTCGACGCGCTGTACGTGCTGACGCACGCGGCCACGGAGGAGTTCAACGACCTGGAGGCCGAGTTCGACGAGGCGGGCAGCGAGATCGAGACGATCGCGCGTGAGGAGATAGGCGACGACTTCTGGTTCGTGGCCACGGCCTACGGGTTCGAGGACGCGGACATCGAGGAGCTGATCGCCCCCCGGGAGTGGTGAGCCCCCCGCCAGTGGGGTCTACTCCTTCGCCGGGCCCGCCAGCAGCTTCCCGTTCTTCACCTTCACCGGCAGCTTCGGCAGGGGCGCCGTCGCGGGCCCCTTGGTGACCTTGCCGGTGTCCGCCTGGAAGCGGCTGCCGTGCCGGGGACAGACGAACGCGTCCTTCTCGGCCTTGTCGATGGTCGCGCCCTGGTGCGTGCAGACCGCGGAGAAGGCCATGAACGTGCCCTTCTCCGGCTGCGAGACGAGCACCTTCTCCTCCGGGAACGCCTTCGTGCCGCCCACCGGCACCTCGGCGGCGGAGCCGAGGTCCACCTGCTTGTCGGGCCCCGCGGAGGAGCTCCCGGAGCCGGAGCCGCCCCCGTCGGAGTCGCCTCCGCAGGCGGCGGTGGTCAGTCCCAGTGCGGCGAGGGCGGCGCCGCAGAGGACGGTACGGCGCGAGGCGGCGGACCGCTGATCGTCATTCGTCACGCGCCGTACCTTACGTCCTCGCGCCCTCACTTCTTCCGAGCGGCGCTCTTCTTCGCGGCGGTCGTCTTCTTGGCGGCCACCGTCTTCTTCGCAGCGGCCGTCTTCTTGGCCGGAGCCTTCGCCGCGGTCTTCGACGCGGCCTTGCGCGGCTTCGGCTTCGCCTTCGTGGGCGTCGCGTCGCTCACCCGGTCGCTGCCGAGCACGTCGCGCAGGAACTTGCCGGTGTGGCTCGCCGGGACCCCGGCGACCTGCTCCGGCGTGCCCTCGGCGACGACCAGGCCGCCCCCGCTGCCGCCCTCCGGGCCCATGTCCACGACCCAGTCGGCGGTCTTGATCACGTCGAGGTTGTGCTCGATGACGATGACCGTGTTGCCCTTGTCGACCAGGCCCTCCAGGACGCCGATGAGCTTGCGGATGTCCTCGAAGTGCAGGCCGGTGGTCGGCTCGTCCAGCACGTAGACCGTACGGCCCGTCGAGCGCTTCTGGAGCTCGCTGGCGAGCTTCACGCGCTGGGCCTCGCCGCCGGAGAGGGTGGGCGCGGGCTGGCCCAGCCGGACGTAGCCCAGGCCGACGTCGTGGAGCGTACGCAGGTGGCGGGCGATGCTGGGCACCGCCTCGAAGAAGTCCAGGGCCTGCTCGATCGGCATGTCCAGGACCTCGGCGATGCTCTTGCCCTTGTAGTGGACCTCCAGCGTCTCCCGGTTGTAGCGGGCGCCGTGGCAGACCTCGCACGGGACGTAGACGTCCGGCAGGAAGTTCATCTCGATCTTGATGGTGCCGTCGCCGGAGCAGTTCTCGCAGCGGCCGCCCTTCACGTTGAACGAGAAGCGGCCCTGCTGGTAGCCCCGCACCTTCGCCTCGGTGGTCTCCGCGAAGAGCTTGCGCACATGGTCGAAGACGCCGGTGTACGTCGCCGGGTTCGAGCGCGGCGTACGGCCGATGGGCGACTGGTCGACGTGCACGACCTTGTCGACCAGGTCGTCGCCGTCCACGCGGGTGTGGCGGCCCGGCACCGATCTGGCGCCGTTCAGCTCGCGGGCCAGGTGCGTGTACAGGATGTCGTTGACCAGCGTGGACTTGCCGGAGCCCGAGACGCCCGTGACGGCCGAGAGCACGCCGAGCGGGAACGAGACGTCGATGTCCCGCAGATTGTTCTCGCGGGCGCCGCGCACGGTCAGCTCGCGGCCCGGCTCGACCGGGCGGCGGATGTCCGGGGTCGGGATCTCGCGCTTGCCGGAGAGATAGTCGCCGGTGACCGAGTCCGCGTTCTCCAGCAGCTCCTTCAACGGGCCGCTGTGCACGACCTTGCCGCCGTGCTCGCCCGCGCCCGGGCCGATGTCCACGACCCAGTCGGACGCCTTGATGGTGTCCTCGTCGTGCTCGACCACGATCAGCGTGTTGCCCAGGTCGCGGAGGCGGACCAGGGTCTCGATCAGCCGGTGGTTGTCGCGCTGGTGCAGGCCGATGGAGGGCTCGTCCAGCACGTAGAGCACCCCGACCAGGCCCGAGCCGATCTGGGTGGCGAGCCGGATGCGCTGGGCCTCGCCGCCGGAGAGGGTCCCCGCGGCGCGGTTGAGGGTCAGATAGTCGAGGCCGACGTCGACCAGGAAGCGCAGCCGCTCGTTGACCTCCTTCAGCACGCGCTCGGCGATCTTCTTGTCGCGCGCGTCGAGCTTCATCTCGCGCAGGAAGTCGGCGCACTCGGTGATCGACATCGCGGAGACCTCCGCGATCGACCTGCCCTGCATGGTGACCGAGAGGATCAGCGGCTTCAGCCGCGTGCCGTCGCAGGCCGGGCAGGGCACCTCGCGCATGTAGCCCTCGAAGCGCTCACGGCTGGTGTCCGTCTCGGCCTCCGAGTGGCGCCGCTTGACGAAGGGCACCACGCCCTCGAAGGCCGTCGTGTACGCCCGCTCGCGCCCGTACCGGTTCCGGTAGCGCACCTCGACCTGGGTCTTGTGGCCGTACAGCAGCGCCTTCTTGGCGCGCTGCGGCAGGCCGGCCCAGGGGATGTCCGTACGGAAGCCGAGCGCGTCGGCGAGGGCGCCGATCAGCCGGCCGAAATACTCCCTGGTGTGCCCGTGCGACCAGGGGTGGAGCGCGCCCTCGTCCAGCGACTTGTCCTCGTCGGGGACGATCAGCTCCGGGTCGACCTCCATCCGGGTGCCGATGCCGGTGCACTCGGGGCAGGCGCCGAAGGGCGAGTTGAACGAGAAGGAGCGCGGCTCCAGCTCCTCGAACGACAGGTCGTCGTACGGGCAGTAGAGATGCTCGGAGTACATCCGCTCGCGCTGCGGGTCGTCCGCGTCCAGGTCGACGAAGTCGAGGATCACCATGCCGCCCGAGAGCCCGAGCGCGGTCTCGACCGAGTCGGTCAGCCGCCGCTTGGCGGTGCTCTTGACGGTGAGACGGTCCACGACCACCTCGATGGTGTGCTTCTCCTGCTTCTTCAGCTTGGGCGGCTCGGAGAGCTGGATGGTCTCCCCGTCCACCCGCGCGCGGCTGTACCCCTTGGTCTGCAGCTCGTTGAAGAGGTCGACGAACTCGCCCTTGCGCTCGCGCACGAGCGGCGAGAGCACCTGGAAGCGGCTGCCCTCCTCCAGGCCGAGGACCTTGTCCACGATGGCCTGGGGCGACTGGCGGGCGATGGGACGGCCGCAGACCGGGCAGTGCGGCTTGCCGATACGGGCGTAGAGCAGCCGGAGGTAGTCGTAGACCTCCGTGATCGTGCCGACCGTCGAGCGCGGGTTGCGCGACGTCGATTTCTGGTCGATCGAGACCGCGGGGGAGAGGCCCTCGATGAAGTCGACGTCGGGCTTGTCCATCTGCCCGAGGAACTGCCGGGCGTAGGCGGACAGCGACTCGACGTAGCGGCGCTGCCCCTCGGCGAAGATCGTGTCGAAGGCCAGGGAGGACTTCCCCGAGCCGGACAGACCTGTGAAGACGATGAGGGAGTCGCGGGGGAGGTCGATCGAGACGTTCTGGAGGTTGTGCTCCCTCGCGCCACGGACGAGAAGACGGTCGGCCACGCTGGCTGGCACCTTTCAGTGAGAAGCGGGGCACCCGGGACGAACGGAACGGGACGGGAGCCCCCGACCAAGAGTAGGACGGTGCCGGCGGGAGCGGGATCCGCTTCCGGCCGGAGCACCGCCCCCGACCCTATAGCACGTGCTTTCGAATTACGGCGGAGTCTTGCCATCTTCCACTCGAAGGAGTGGCCGGACTAGGTTTGGATCATGACTTCGCCTGCGCACGATGCCGAACTGCTGAAGGCCTCGACGGAGCGACTGCTGAACGCCGCCGCGAAGCTCGACCCCGCGACGCTCTCCGAACCCTCCCAGCTCCCGGGCTGGACCCGCGGCCATGTCCTGGCCCACCTCGCGCGCAACGCGGACGCGCTGGTCAACGTACTCGCCGGGCGCCCCATGTACGCCAGCGCCGAGGCGCGCGAGTCCGACATCGAGCGCGACGCGCCCCGCGCCCCCGACGTCCAGCTCGACGATCTGCGTACCGGCGCCGAGCGGCTCGACGCCGCCTTCGCCGAGGAGGACGGCGAGAGCTGGCAGCGCACCGTCGAGCTGCGCAACGGTGTGACCGACCTCGCGGCCTCGCTCCCCTTCCGCCGCTGGATCGAGATCGAGCTGCACCACGTCGACCTGGGCATCGGCTACACGCTGGAGGACCTCCCCGGCGCCTTCGTCGACCGCGAGCTGGAGAACATGGCCAAGCGCTTCTCCCGCCACCCCGGCATCCCCGAGGCGATCGAGCTGCGCGCCGAGGACGGCCGCGTCCTGCACACCGGCGCGGCCCCCGGCACCGCCCCGGGCGGCCAGGTGATCGTCTCCGGCAGCCCGACGGCCCTCGTCGGCTGGCTGACGGGCCGCACCACCGGCAGTGGCCTTTCGGCGAGGGGGTCCCTCCCGGCGCTGCCCGCGCTCTAGGGTTGAGCCATGGCTTACAGCGGAGTGGTACGGGTCGGCGGACCCGCCGACGTGCACGAGCTGACGGGGCTGATGATCTCCAAGGTCGCGGTCGGCCCCATGAACAACAACGCGTATCTGCTGCGTTGCCGCGCGACGGGCGAGCAGTTGCTGATCGACGCCGCCAACGAGCCGGACACCCTGCTCCGGCTCATCGGCGAGGACGGCATCGCCTCCGTCGTCACCACGCACCAGCACGGCGACCACTGGCAGGCCCTGGGCCCGGTCGCCGCCGCCACCGGCGCGCGTACGTACGCGGGCAGGGACGACGCGGCGGGGATCCCGGTCCCCACCGACGTGCTGGTGGACGACGGGGACACGATCCGCGTCGGCGAGGTCGAGCTGACGGCCCGTCACCTCGCCGGGCACACCCCGGGGTCGATCGCGCTGATCTACGACGACCCGCAGGGGCACCCGCACCTGTTCACGGGGGACTGCCTCTTCCCCGGCGGGGTGGGCAACACCTGGGGCGACCCGGGGCGGTTCGCGAGTCTCCTGCACGACGTGGAGACCAAGCTCTTCGGGCAGTGCCCGGACGAGACCTGGGTCTATCCCGGGCACGGCGCCGACACCACGCTCGGCGCCGAGCGCCCGCACCTGGCGGACTGGCGCAAGCGCGGCTGGTAGGACCGGCAGGGGGCTGGCACGTCGCCGGACCGTCACCCCGCCCCAGTAGGGTGACGGTCATGGCAGACCCCTCCAGCTATCGACCCAAACCGGGAGAGATCCCCGACTCGCCCGGGGTCTACCGCTTTCGCGACGAACACCGCCGGGTGATCTACGTCGGCAAGGCCAAGAGCCTGCGCCAGCGCCTGGCCAACTACTTCCAGGACCTCGCCGGGCTGCACCCCCGCACCCGCACGATGGTCACCACGGCCGCCTCCGTCGAGTGGACCGTGGTGAGCACGGAGGTCGAGGCGCTCCAGCTCGAATACTCCTGGATCAAGGAGTACGACCCCCGGTTCAACGTCAAGTACCGCGACGACAAGAGCTATCCGTACCTCGCGGTGACGATGAACGAGGAGTTCCCCAGGGTCCAGGTCATGCGCGGCCAGAAGAAGAAGGGCGTGCGCTATTTCGGTCCGTACGGACAGGCGTGGGCCATCCGCGAGACCGTCGACCTGATGCTGCGCGCGTTCCCCGTACGTACGTGCTCCGCCGGGGTCTTCAAGCGTTCGGCGCAGATCGGCCGGCCCTGTCTGCTCGGGTACATCGGCAAGTGTTCGGCCCCCTGCGTCGGCCGGGTCAGCCCCGAGGAGCACCGCCAACTGGCCGACGACTTCTGCGACTTCATGGCGGGCCACACCGGTTCGTACCTGCGCCGCCTGGAGCGCGACATGGCGGAAGCGGCCGAGGAGATGGAGTACGAGCGGGCGGCGCGGCTGCGGGACGACATCGACGCGCTGCGGCGCGCCATGGAGAAGAGCGCCGTCGTCCTCACCGACGCCACGGACGCGGACCTCATCGCCGTCGCCGAGGACGAGCTGGAGGCCGCCGTCCAGATCTTCCACGTCCGCGGCGGCCGGGTCCGCGGCCAGCGCGGCTGGGTCACCGACAAGGTCGAGGACGTCTCCACCCCCGACCTCGTCGAGCACGCCCTCCAGCAGCTCTACGGGGAGGAGCGCGGCGACGCGGTCCCCAAGGAGGTGCTGGTCCCCGCCCTGCCCGAGCCGGTCGAGCCGATAGGGCAGTGGCTCTCCGAGCGCCGGGGCGCGCAGGTGAGCCTGCGCATCCCGCAGCGCGGCGACAAGCGCGCCCTGATGGAGACGGTGCACCGCAACGCCGAGCAGGCCCTCGTGCTGCACAAGACCAAGCGCGCCTCCGACCTCACCACGCGCTCCCGCGCCCTGGAGGAGATCGCCGACGCGCTCGACCTGGACACGGCCCCGCTGCGCATCGAGTGCTTCGACATCTCGCACCTCCAGGGCGACGACGTGGTGGCCTCGATGGTCGTCTTCGAGGACGGCCTCGCACGCAAGAGCGAGTACCGCAGGTTCCAGATCAAGTCGTTCGCCGGGCAGGACGACGTCCGCTCGATGCACGAGGTGATCAGCCGCCGCTTCCGCCGCTATCTGCTGGAGAAGCAGAAGACGGGAGAGTGGCAGGAGGAACAGGTGTCCGGAGAGGTGCCGCCCTCGCCGTCCGAGGAGGACGCGCCTTTGGAAGGGCCGCGCGAGGAGGACGGCAGGCCGAAGAAGTTCGCCTACCCGCCGCAGCTCGTCGTGGTCGACGGCGGCCAGCCGCAGGTCGCGGCGGCCCAGGCGGCGCTGGACGAGCTGGGTGTGGACGACGTCGCGGTCTGCGGCCTCGCCAAGCGCCTGGAGGAGGTCTGGCTGCCCGGCGAGAGCGACCCGGTGGTCCTGCCGCGTTCGAGCGAGGGCCTGTACCTCCTGCAGCGGGTGCGCGACGAGGCCCACCGGTTCGCGATCCGCTACCAGCGGGACAAGCGCGGCAAGAGGATCAGGACCAGCCCCCTCGACGCCGTGCCCGGCCTGGGCGAGACCCGTAAGAAGGCCCTGCTCAAGCACTTCGGCTCGGTGAAGAAGCTGCGCGCGGCCAGCGTCACCGAGATCGCCGAGGTGCCGGGCGTGGGCCGCAAGACGGCCGAGACCGTGGCCGCGGCGCTCGCCGGAGCCGTTCCGGCGGGCCCCGCCGTGAACACCGCGACCGGTGAGATCGTTGAAGATGAGTGACGCCGGAAGGACGGCGTCCCCAGGTGAGACGTCGGGGGATGAGCGGGATGAGCAGCAGCATGAGCGCGGAGCGTGACCAGCGTGACGAGCGCGAGCAGCACGAGCAGCGCGGAGACGGAGCCCAGGTGAGCACGCCCACACACGGTGAGACCGAGGAGACGGGCAGCGCCACCATCCCGGAGCTGGTGATCATCTCCGGGATGTCCGGCGCGGGCCGCAGCACGGCGGCGAAATGTCTGGAGGACCTCGGCTGGTTCGTCGTCGACAACCTGCCGCCCGAGCTGATCCCCACCATGGTCGAGCTGGGCGCCCGCTCGCAGGGGAACGTGGCCCGTATCGCGGTCGTCGTCGACGTCCGCGGGCGGAACTTCTTCGACAACCTCAAGGGCGCCCTGGCCGATCTCAAGGCCTTCCACGTCTCGCGGCGGATCGTTTATCTGGAGGCGTCCGACGAGGCGCTGGTGCGCCGCTTCGAGTCCGTCCGCCGCCCGCACCCGCTCCAGGGCGACGGGCGGATCGTGGACGGCATCGCCGCCGAGCGCGACCTGCTGCGCGAGCTGCGCGGCGACGCCGACCTGGTCATCGACACCTCCAGCCTCAACGTGCACGAGCTGCGCGCCAAGCTCGACGCCCAGTTCGCGGGCGACGAGGAGCCGGAGCTGCGGGCCACGGTCATGTCGTTCGGATACAAGTACGGACTGCCGGTCGACGCCGATCTGGTCGTCGACTGCCGCTTCCTGCCGAACCCGCACTGGGTCCCGGAGCTGCGTCCGTACACGGGCACCAGCGAGGAGGTGTCCAACTACGTCTTCAACCAGCCGGGTGCCAAGGAGTTCCTCGACCGCTACGCGGAGCTGCTCCAGCTCATCGCCGCGGGATACCGCCGCGAGGGCAAGCGCTACGTGACGATCGCCGTGGGCTGTACGGGCGGCAAGCACCGCAGCGTGGCCATGTCCGAGAAGCTGGCCCGCAGGCTGTCCGACGAGGGAGTCGAGACGGTGGTCGTCCACCGGGACATGGGGCGTGAGTGACACCGAACCCGATGTCGACGCCGCCGCGCAGAACGGTCAGGCTGCGCCACCTCGTGCGGCCGCGCGGCACGTCAGGAAAGCAGCCCAAGGTGGTGGCGCTGGGCGGCGGCATGGGCCTGTCCGCCTCGCTGACGGCGCTGCGCCGCATCACCGGTGACCTGACGGCGGTCGTCACCGTCGCCGACGACGGCGGCTCCAGCGGACGGCTCCGCGACGAGCTGGGCGTGCTGCCCCCCGGCGACCTGCGCAAGGCCCTCGCCGCGCTCTGCGGCGACGACGACTGGGGCCGCACCTGGGCCGAGGTCATCCAGCACCGCTTCGAGAGCCGCGGTGAGCTGCACGAGCACGCGGTCGGAAATCTGCTGATCGTCGCGCTCTGGGAGCAGCTCGGCGACCACGTCCAGGCCCTCGACCTGGTCGGCAAGCTGCTCGGCGCGCACGGCAGGGTGCTCCCGATGTCCGCCGTGCCGCTGGAGCTGCGCGCCCGCGTGCGCGGGCACGACCCCGCGCGCCCCGACGACCTCACCACCGTCCGTGGCCAGGCCACCGTCGCGCTCACCCCCGGCGAGGTGCAGGAGGTGCACCTCGTCCCGCACGACCCGCCGGCCGTCCCCGAGGCGGTCCGCGCGGTGCGCGACGCGGACTGGGTGGTGCTCGGTCCGGGGTCCTGGTTCTCGTCCGTGATCCCCCATCTGCTCGTGCCCGAGCTGCTCGAAGCTCTGATCGAGACGAAGGCGCGAAAGGTGCTCTCGCTCAACCTCGCACCCCAGCCCGGAGAAACAGATGGTTTTTCCCCGCAGCGTCATTTGGAGGTTTTGGCCCGACACGCCCCTAAACTCGCCTTCGACGTGGTGCTGGCCGACCAGGACGCCGTGCCCGACCAGGACTCGCTGAGCGAGGCCGCGAAGCGGCTGGGCGGGGCGGTCGAGCTGGCGCCCGTGGCGGCGCTCGACGGCAGCCCCAAGCACGACCCGGAGCTCCTCGCCGCCGCGTACGACCGTATTTTTCGGATGCACGGAAGGATCGGCCCATGGCGATGACGGCTGCGGTGAAGGACGAGATCTCGCGACTCCCCGTCACCCGCACCTGCTGCCGGAAATCGGAGGTCTCGTCGATCCTGCGCTTCGCGGGCGGCCTGCACCTGGTGAGCGGGCGCATCGTGATCGAGGCGGAGCTGGACACGGGCATCGCCGCCCGGCGGCTCCGCAAGGACATTCTGGAGATCTTCGGGCACGCCTCAGACCTGGTGGTGATGGCGCCCGGCGGACTCCGCAGGGGCAGCCGCTACGTCGTACGGGTAGTGGCGGGCGGTGATCAGCTCGCGCGCCAGACAGGGCTGGTCGACGGCCGCGGCCGCCCGATCAGGGGCCTGCCCCCGCAGGTGGTCTCGGGGGCCACCTGCGACGCGGAAGCGGCCTGGCGCGGGGCCTTCCTCGCGCACGGCTCGCTCACCGAGCCGGGGCGCAGCTCCTCTTTGGAGGTCACCTGCCCCGGCCCCGAGGCGGCCCTGGCGCTGGTGGGCGCGGCCCGCAGGCTCCAGATCCCGGCCAAGGCGCGCGAGGTGCGCGGCGTGGACCGCGTGGTCGTCCGGGACGGTGACGCGATCGGCGCTCTGCTGACGCGCCTCGGCGCGCACGACTCGGTGCTGGCGTGGGAGGAGCGGCGGATGCGCCGCGAGGTCCGCGCCACGGCGAACCGGCTCGCCAACTTCGACGACGCGAACCTGCGCCGTTCAGCCCGCGCCGCCGTCGCCGCGGGCGCCCGCGTCCAGCGGGCCCTGGAGATCCTCGGGGACGAGGTCCCCGAGCACCTCGCCGCCGCGGGCAGGCTGCGGATGGACCACAAGCAGGCTTCACTGGAGGAGCTGGGCGCGCTCGCCGACCCGCCCCTCACGAAGGACGCGGTCGCGGGCCGTATCCGGCGCCTGCTGGCCATGGCCGACAAGCGTGCCCAGGACCTCGGGCTCCCGGGCACGGAGTCCAATCTGACCGAGGAAATGGTCGGCTGAGGCCTGTCCGGAGGGCCCCTTTCGCCCCCCGCGGGCGCGTGCCCGGCCGATGTGATCCTCGCCCCGATGGAGAGGTAGGGTCGGAGACGGTCGGGGACATCCCAAACAGCACACGCCGGTGTCCTCACCGGCGTACCTAGCGAGGAGATCGGTTTCGTGACGATCCGCGTAGGCATCAACGGCTTCGGCCGCATCGGCCGCAACTACTTCCGCGCGCTGCTGGACCAGGGTGCGGACATCGAGATCGTCGGTGTCAACGACCTGACCGACAACGCCACACTCGTCCACCTGCTCAAGTACGACACCATCCTGGGTCGGCTGAAGCAGGAGGTCAGCCACACCGACGACACGATCACGGTGGGCAAGCAGACCTTCAAGACCATGGCGGAGAAGGACCCGGCCAACCTCCCCTGGGGCGAGCTGGGCGCCGACATCGTCATCGAGTCCACCGGCATCTTCACCAAGCGTGAGGACGCGGCCAAGCACCTCGCCGCGGGCGCCAAGAAGGTCCTCATCTCGGCCCCGGCCAAGAACGAGGACCTGACGGTTGTCATGGGTGTCAACGAGGACCAGTACGACCCCGCGCAGCACGACGTCATCTCCAACGCCTCCTGCACCACCAACTGTGTGGCCCCGATGGCGAAGGTCATGGACGAGGCCTTCGGCATCGAGCGCGGCCTGATGACGACCGTGCACGCGTACACCAACGACCAGCGCATCCTGGACTTCCCGCACAAGGACCTGCGTCGCGCGCGTGCCGCCGCGGAGAACATCATCCCGACCACCACGGGCGCCGCCAAGGCCACCGCGCTGGTCCTCCCGCAGCTCAAGGGCCGTCTGGACGGCATCGCCATGCGCGTCCCGGTACCGACCGGTTCCGTCACCGACCTGGTCCTGGACCTCAAGCGCGAGACCACCAAGGACGAGGTCAACGCGGCCTTCAAGAAGGCTGCTGAGGGTCAGCTCCAGGGCATCGTGGAGTACACCGAGGACCCGATCGTCTCCTCGGACATCGTCAACGAGCCGGTGTCGTGCACCTTCGACGCCTCGATCACCATGGTCGACGGCAACCAGGTCAAGATCCTCGGCTGGTACGACAACGAGTGGGGTTACTCCAACCGCCTCGTCGACCTCACCACCTACGTCGGCGCCCGTCTCTGATCCGGAGCGGCACGTCGTGACGGACAGGGCTCGTGCGCGTGCACGAGCCCTGTCCCATGCAGTACAGGCATGAACTGGCAGGAATGGCAGGAGCCATCGATGAAGACGATCGACGATCTCGTCGGCGAGGGCGTGTCGGGGAAGCGGGTCTTCGTCCGCGCCGACCTCAACGTCCCGCTCGACGGCGGGACGATTACGGACGACGGACGCATCCGCGCCGCCGTCCCCACGATCACCAAGCTCGCCGAGAACGGCGCGCGGGTGGTCGTCGCCTCGCACCTGGGCCGCCCCAAGGGCGCCCCGGACCCGCAGTTCTCGCTCGCGCCCGTCGCGAAGCGGCTCGGTGAACTCCTCGGCAAGGACGTCGCGTTCGCGGCGGACACTGTGGGGGACAGCGCGAAGGCCACCGTCGGCTCACTGGCCGACGGCGGGGTCACGCTGCTGGAGAACCTCCGCTTCAACCCGGGCGAGACGAGCAAGGACGACGCCGAACGCGGCGCGTTCGCCGACGAGTTGGCGACACTCGCCGACAGCTACGTGGGCGACGGCTTCGGCGCCGTGCACCGCAAGCACGCCTCGGTCTACGACCTCCCGGCGCGCCTCCCGCACGCCGCGGGCTACCTCATCGCCACCGAGGTCGGCGTCCTGAAGAAGCTCACGGACGACGTGCGGCGCCCGTACGCGGTCGTGCTCGGCGGCGCCAAGGTCTCCGACAAGCTCGGCGTCATCGACCACCTGCTGACCAGGGCCGACCGCATCCTCATCGGCGGCGGCATGGCCTACACCTTCCTCAAGGCGCAGGGGCACGACGTCGGCAGCTCCCTCCTCCAGGAGGACCAGATCGGAGCCGTCCAGGGCTACCTGGCGCGCGCCGAGGAGCTGGGCGTGGAGTTCGTGCTGCCGGTCGACGTGGTCGCGGCCCGGGAGTTCCCGGACCTGAAGACCAAGGCACCGTCGCACCCCGAGACGGTCGCCGCCGACGCGATCCCGGCGGACCTCATGGGCCTGGACATCGGCCCGGAGAGCCGTAAGCTCTACGCCGCGAAGCTCGCCGACACGGCCACCATCTTCTGGAACGGCCCGATGGGTGTCTTCGAGCACCCCGACTACGCGGAGGGCACGAGGGCCGTGGCGCAGGGGCTGCTCGACAGCCAGGCCTTCACGGTCGTCGGCGGCGGCGACAGCGCGGCTGCCGTCCGTCAGCTGGGCTTCGACGAGAACGCGTTCGGACATATTTCGACCGGCGGCGGCGCCAGCCTCGAATACCTCGAGGGCAAGACGCTTCCCGGCCTCGCCGCACTGGAGGACTGACCTCAGATGACCACCCGTACCCCGCTGATGGCGGGCAACTGGAAGATGAATCTCAACCACCTTGAGACCATCGCGCACATCCAGAAGCTCGCCTTCTCGCTGACGGAGAAGGACTACGAGGCCGTCGAGGTCGCCGTCCTTCCCCCCTTCACCGATCTGCGCACCGTCCAGACGCTGGTGGACGCCGACAAGCTGAAGATCAAGTACGGCGCCCAGGACGTCTCGTCCCACGAGTCCGGCGCCTACACCGGCGAGATCTCCGGCGCGATGCTGGCGAAGCTGCACTGCACGTTCGTCGCCATCGGCCACTCCGAGCGCCGTCAGTACCACGGCGAGGACGAGCCGCTGGTCAACGCGAAGGTGAAGGCCGCCTTCCAGCACGGGCTGACCCCGATCCTCTGCGTCGGCGAGGAGCTGGAGGTGCGAGAGGCGGGCAACCACGTCGCGCACACCCTCGCGCAGGTCGACGGCGCGCTGAAGGACGTCCCGCAGAAGGACGCCGCCACGATCGTGATCGCCTACGAGCCGGTGTGGGCCATCGGCACCGGCAAGGTCTGCGGCGAGGACGACGCGCAGGAGGTCTGCGGCGCGATCCGCGGCCGCCTCAAGGAGCTGTACGACGAGGAGACCGCCGAGGCGGTCCGCATCCAGTACGGCGGCTCGGTGAAGTCGGGGAACGTCGCGAAGATCATGGCGCAGCCCGACATCGACGGCGCGCTCGTCGGCGGTGCCTCGCTGGACGCGGAGGAGTTCGTCAAGATCGTCCGCTTCCGCGATCAGTAAGGTCCGTAGGGTGTGACGCAGGGTCGTCGCGCGTCGTAGTCTTACGGGGCCGGGCTGTGGAGCCCGGCCCCGTAAGAGCCTCCAGAAGTCTGAGTCCCTAGTTCCGAGTCCCGACAAGAGTCCGAGAGAGTTGATCCAGCCGTGATTACTGGCTTCTCAGTCGCCCTGATCATCATCAGCGCGCTGCTGTTGCTGCTGGTGCTGATGCACAAGGGGAAGGGCGGCGGCCTCTCCGACATGTTCGGCGGTGGCATGCAGTCGTCGGTCGGTGGCTCCTCGGTCGCCGAGCGCAACCTCGACCGGATCACCGTCGTGGTCGGTCTGGCGTGGTTCGCGGTGATTGTGGTGCTCGGCCTGCTGATGAAGTTCGAGAACTGACGCTCCCGAGGCTTGCAGGAGAGCTGACAGAGCGTCGTATTCCCTGCCTATCATGAGGCTCGCGTCCCGGAACCGACGCAGTAACTCCGGTCACTGGACGCGCGTTGGGCCCTACGTACACTAGGGCGCCCTCAGCGGAGCTGCCCTTCGATGCTCCGCAGCACCGTGAGGCAGGGAGTTACGACCGTGGCAAGTGGCAACGCGATCCGGGGAAGCCGGGTCGGAGCGGGGCCGATGGGGGAGGCTGAGCGGGGCGAGTCCGCGCCGCGCCTCCGCATCTCCTTCTGGTGCTCCAACGGGCACGAGACCGTGCCGAGCTTCGCCAGCGACGCGCAGATCCCGGAGACCTGGGACTGTCCGCGCTGCGGCTTCCCGGCAGGCAAGGACAGGGACAACCCCCCGGACCCCCCGCGGACGGAGCCGTACAAGACGCATCTCGCCTACGTCCGGGAGCGGCGCAGCGACGCGGACGGCGAGGCCATTCTCGCCGAGGCGCTCGCCAAGCTCCGGGGAGAGATCTGACCGCTCGTCCCGCACACTCTCGCTCGACGGCCCGGCCGTGCAGCCCCCCGTGGTGGCTGCGCGGCCGGGCCGTAGGTCTTCTAGGCTGGAACCGCGGAGTTCGGTACGAGAAGAATGAGGGAATTCGCTGATGAACGCTGCAGGTCATGAGGGCCGCACCCGTCTCGACCAGCTGCCCGAGTGGCACGCGCTGGCCAAGCACCGCGAGGAGTCCGGGGACACGTCGCTGCGCACCCTCTTCGCCGAGGACCCGGCGCGCGCCGAGCGCTACACCCTGCGGGTCGGCGATCTCCACCTCGACTACTCCAAGCACCTGGTGACCGACGAGACCCTGCGGCTGCTGCGCGAGCTGGCGCGCGCCACGGGTGTCGCGGAGCTCCGGGACGCGATGTTCACCGGCGAGAAGATCAACATCACGGAGGACCGCGCGGTGCTGCACACCGCGCTGCGCACCCCCGAGTCCGCGACGGTCGAGACCGACGGGGAGAACGTCGTCCCGAAGGTGCACGCCGTGCTGCGCAGAATGGGTGTCTTCGCGGAGAAGGTCAGGGGCGGCCACTGGACCGGCCACACCGGCCGGCGCATCCGTACGGTCGTCAACATCGGCATCGGCGGCTCGGACCTCGGCCCCGCGATGGCGTACGAGGTGCTCCGCCCGTACACCGCGCGCGACATGGACTTCCGCTTCGTCTCGAACGTCGACGGCGCCGACCTGCACGAGGCGGTGCGCGACCTCGACCCCGCCGAGACGCTCTTCATCGTCGCCTCCAAGACCTTCACCACGATCGAGACGATCACCAACGCGAAGGCGGCGCGCGCCTGGCTGCTGGACGGCCTGGGCGGCGACTCGTCGGCCGTGGCCAAGCACTTCGTCGCGGTCTCCACCAATGCGGAGAAGGTCGCCGAGTTCGGCATCAACACGGACAACATGTTCGAGTTCTGGGACTGGGTCGGCGGCCGCTACTCGTACGACTCGGCCATCGGCCTCTCCCTCATGGTGGCCATCGGCGCCGAGCGCTTCGGCGAGATGCTGGCGGGCTTCCACCTCGTGGACGACCACTTCCGCACCGCCCCGCCGGAGGCCAACGCGCCGCTGCTGATGGGCCTGCTGGGCATCTGGTACGGCAATTTCCACGACGCCCAGTCGCACGCCGTGCTGCCCTACAGCCACTACTTCTCCAAGTTCACCGCCTACCTCCAGCAGTTGGACATGGAGTCCAACGGCAAGTCGGTCGACCGCGAGGGCAACCCCGTCGACTGGCAGACGGGCCTGGTCGTCTGGGGCACCCCCGGCACCAACGGCCAGCACGCCTACTACCAGCTCCTCCACCAGGGCACCAAGACGATCCCGGCCGACCTGCTCGGCTTCGCCCGCCCCGTCGAGGAACTGGGCGGCCTCCGCGACCAGCACGACCTGCTGATGGCCAACCTCTTCGCCCAGGGCCAGGCCCTCGCCTTCGGCAAGACGGCCGACGAGGTACGCGCCGAGGGCGTCCCCGAGGAGCAGGTCCCGCACCGCACCTTCCGCGGCAACCACCCGACGACCACGATCCTCGCCGAGGAGCTGACCCCCTCCGTCCTGGGCCAGCTCGTCGCCCTCTACGAGCACAAGGTCTTCGTCCAGGGCGCCGTCTGGAACATCGACTCCTTCGACCAGTGGGGCGTAGAACTCGGCAAGGTCCTCGCCAAGCGCCTCGAACCCGCACTCGTCGAGGGGGCCGAGGTGGAGGGCCTCGACGCCTCGACGAAGGGGCTCGTGGCCCGCTACCGGGAGCTGCGGGGCCGCTGAGCTGTTGAGCTGTTGAGCTGCTGAGCCGCGAACGACGAAGGGGCCCACCTCGGTGTGGGCCCCTTCGTCGTTGCCTGTTCTCCTCAGCTCAGCGCCGGGGGATACAGGTCTCTCGGGAGCTGGGAGGCCGCTGGTTCGTCGAGGAGCCAGAGGGTGCGGTGGCGGCCGTAGGCGCCTGCCGCCGGGGCCTGGAGTTCGCCCGCGCCCGAGAGGGCCATGGCCACGGCGTTGGCCTTGTCCTCGCCCGCGGCGAGGAGCCAGACCTCCTTGGCCGCGCGGATCGCCGGGAGGGTGAGCGAGACGCGGGTCGGGGGCGGCTTCGGGGCGCCGTGGACGCCGACGACCGTACGTTCCGTCTCGCGGACGCCCGGGTGCTCGGGGAAGAGCGAGGCGACGTGGGTGTCCGGGCCGACGCCCAGGAGGAGGACGTCGAAGGAGGGGACGGGGCCGTGGTCCTCGGGCCGGGAGGCCGCGGCGAGTGCCGTCGCGTACGCCTCGGCGGCCGCCTCGACGTCCCCGCCGTACGCGCCGTCCGAGGGCGCCATCGCGTGGACCCGGGCGGGGTCCAGCGGGACGGCGTCGAGGAGGGCCTCGTGGGCCTGGGTGACGTTGCGCTCCGGGTCGCCCTCCGGGAGGAACCTTTCGTCGCCCCACCACAGGTCGATCCGCGACCAGTCGATCGCGCCGCGGGCGCGGGAGCCCGCGAGGGCGGCCAGCAGCGCGTTGCCGTTGCGGCCGCCCGTGAGGACGACGGAGGCCGAGCCGCGGGAGGACTGCGCGTCGACGACGCGCGTGATCAGGCGTGCCGCCGCGGCCTCGGCCATCTCCTCCTTGTCGTGGTGGACCACGATCTGCGGGGCGCCGGTCACTTCTCCGCCGCCTTCTCCGCCGCCTTCTTCGCGGCCGCGGCCGTCGTCCGCTTCGCCGGGGCCTTCTTCACCGGCGTCGTCTCGGCCGCCGGGGCGGGGTCCGCCGGCTTCGGGTTGGCCGGGTCGACCGTGCCGAGCTTGTTGACGCCGAAGCGGACCGCCTCCGCGTACGCCTCGTCCGGGTCGAGACGGCGCAGCTCCTCGGCGATCAGCTCGGCCGTACTGCGGCGCTGGAGCGCCACATGACGGTCGGGCTGGCCGGGGACGGACAGCTCGGCGAGCGAGCCGTTCGCGCGGTCCAGGCAGATCTCGCCGTCAGCGGTGTGCATCCGTACGGCCGTGATGCCGGGGCCCTCGGAGATCTCGCGGTCGACCGGGACGCGGAGGCGCTCGGCGAGCCAGAGGGCGAGCAGCTCGCTCGACGGGTTGTACTCCTCGCCCTCGACGACCGCGCCCTTGATCGCGGAGTGCTTCTGGTCGAGCGAGGAGGCCAGGACGCTGCGCCAGGGTGTGATGCGGGTCCAGGACAGGTCCGTGTCGCCCGGCGCGTAGGTGCTGGCCCGCAGGCCGAGGGCGCCGACCGGGTCCTCGGTCGCCGCCGCGTCGGTGATGCGGCGCTGCGCGAGGCGGCCCAGCTTGTCCTCGGACGGGTGCTCCGGCGCGTCCTCGGGCCACCAGACGACGACGGGCGCGTCGGGCAGCAGCAGCGGGAGGACCACGCTGTGGGCGTGGGAGGCCAGCTCGCCGTGGAGGCGCAGGATGACCGTCTCACCCGAGCCCGCGTCGCTGCCCATGCGCACCTCGGCGTCGAGCCGGTGCTGCGCGCGGTCGCGCGGGGAGCGTCCCGGGCGGCGGACGACGACGAGGATGCGCGAGGGGTGCTCCTTGGAGGCACCGCTGGCGGCCTTCAGCGCGTCGTAGTGGTTCCCCTCGTCGGTGACGATGACGAGGGTGAGGACCATGCCGGTGGCGGGCGAGCCGAGGGCCCGCCGCGCCTTGACCAGCTCGGCGTTGATGCGGCTGGACGTGGTGTCCGTGAGGTCGATGTTCATGGCCGACGCCAGCTCCGTCCGTCGCGTGCGAGCATCTCGTCGGCGGCCTGGGGACCCCAGGTCCCGGCGGGGTACTGCTCGGGCTTCCCGTGCTTGTCCCAGTACGTCTCGACGGGGTCGAGGATCTCCCAGGACCGCTCGACCTCCTGGTGCCGGGGGAAGAGGTTCGCGTCGCCCAGCAGGACGTCGAGGATGAGGCGCTCGTACGCCTCCGGGCTCGATTCGGTGAAGGACTCGCCGTACGCGAAGTCCATCGTCACGTCCCGGATCTCCATCTGCGTGCCGGGCACCTTGGAGCCGAAGCGGATCGTCACGCCCTCGTCCGGCTGGACGCGGATGACGAACGCGTTCTGGCCCAGCTCCTGGGTGTCCGTCGCGTCGAAGGGGGAGTGCGGGGCACGCTGGAAGACGACCGCGATCTCGGTGACGCGGCGGCCGAGCCGCTTGCCCGTACGGAGGTAGAACGGGACGCCCGCCCAGCGGCGGTTGTCGATCTCCAGCTTCACCGCGGCGTAGGTGTCGGTCTTCGACTTGGGGTCGATGCCGTCCTCGTCGAGATAGCCGACGACCTTCTCGCCGCCCTGCCAGCCCGCCGCGTACTGCCCGCGGACCGTGTGCCTGCCCAGGTCCTTGGGGAGCCGGACGGAGTTGAGCACCTTGAGCTTCTCGGTGAGCAGCGCCTTGGCGTCGAAGGAGGTGGGCTCCTCCATGGCGGTGAGCGCGAGGAGCTGGAGCAGGTGGTTCTGGATGACGTCACGGGCCGAACCGATGCCGTCGTAGTAGCCCGCGCGGCCGCCGATGCCGATGTCCTCGGCCATGGTGATCTGCACATGGTCGACGTACGACCGGTTCCACAGCGGCTCGAACATGGTGTTCGCGAAGCGGACCGCCAGGATGTTCTGGACGGTCTCCTTGCCGAGGTAGTGGTCGATACGGAAGACCTCGTGCGGCTTGAAGACCTCGTGGACGACCGCGTTGAGCTCCTGGGCGCTCTTCAGGTCGTGGCCGAACGGCTTCTCGATGACCGCGCGGCGCCAGGAGTCCTCGCCGCCGTCGGAGAGCCCGTGCTTCTTGAGCTGGGAGACGACGGTGGGGAAGAACTTCGGCGGTACGGAGAGGTAGAAGGCGAAGTTGCCGCCCGTGCCGCGGGACTTGTCCAGCTCCTCGATGGTGGAGCGGAGCGTCTCGAACGCCTCGTCGTCGTCGAAGACGCCCGGCACGAAGCGCATGCCCTCGGCGAGCTGCTGCCAGACCTCCTCGCGGAACGGCGTACGGGCGTGCTCCTTGACGGCGTCGTGGACGACCTGGGCGAAGTCCTCGTTCTCCCAGTCGCGGCGGGCGAAGCCGACGAGCGAGAAGCCCGGCGGGAGGAGACCGCGGTTGGCCAGGTCGTAGACCGCGGGCATCAGCTTTTTCCGTGACAAATCGCCCGTGACGCCGAAGATGACCAGGCCCGACGGCCCCGCGATGCGCGGGAGCCGTCGGTCCTGGGCGTCACGCAGCGGATTGGCTGCGCTGCTCAACTCGGTTACGCCTCCTTCGGGGCGAGGCGCTGGAGCTCGGCCTCGGTGGACTTGAGAAGGTCGTTCCAGGCCGCCTCGAACTTCTCGACGCCCTCGTCCTCCAGCACCTGCACGACGTCGTCGTAGGAGATGCCGAGCTTGGCGATCTCGTCGAGCACCCGCTGCGCGTCCTTGTAGGAGCCGCGGACGGTGTCGCCGGTGATCTCGCCGTGGTCGGCGGTGGCCTCCAGGGTGGCCTCCGGCATGGTGTTGACCGTGTTGGGCGCGACCAGGCCCGCGACGTACAGCGTGTCGGGCAGCTCCGGGTCCTTGACGCCGGTCGAGGCCCACAGCGGACGCTGCGATTTGGCCCCGGCCTTCTCCAGGGCCTGCCAGCGGTCGGAGGCGATGACCTCCTCGTACGCCTGGTAGGCCAGACGGGCGTTGGCCAGGCCCGACTTGCTCTTCAGCTCCTCGGACTGGTCCGTGCCGACGGCGGCGAGCCGCTTGTCGATCTCGGTGTCCACGCGGGAGACGAAGAACGAGGCCACCGAGTGGATCTCGGAGAGGTCCAGGCCGAGGGCCTTGGCCTTCTCCAGGCCCGCCATGTAGGCGTCCATGACCTCGCGGTAGCGCTCCAGGGAGAAGATCAGCGTGACGTTGACGCTGATGCCCTTGCCGATCGTCTCGGTGATCGCGGGGAGCCCGGCGCGGGTGGCCGGGATCTTGATGAGCGTGTTCGGGCGGTCCACCAGCCACGCGAGCTGGCGGGCCTCGGCCACGGTCGCCGTCGTGTTGTGCGCCAGGCGCGGGTCGACCTCGATGGAGACCCGGCCGTCCTTGCCGCCGGTCGCGTCGAAGACCGGGCGCAGGATGTCGGCGGCGTCCCGGACGTCGGCCGTGGTGATCATGCGGATGGCCTCGCCGACCGAGACGCCCCGGCTGGCGAGGTCCGCGAGCTGCTGCTCGTAACCGTCGCCCGAGGAAATCGCCTTCTGGAAGATCGACGGGTTGGTCGTGACGCCCACGACGTGCTGCTCGTCGATGAGCTCGGCGAGGTTGCCCGACGTGATGCGCTTGCGCGACAGGTCGTCCAGCCAGATCGCGACGCCTTCGTCGGAGAGGCGCTTGAGTGCGTCTGTCATGGGATTCGCATCTCCTGTGCTTGGTGAAAGCGGTTTGGGGGTGGGGTGCGGCCTCAGCGGGCCGCGGCGGCGATCGACTCCTGGGCGGCCAGCTGCACGGCCTCCGGCGTGAAACCGAACTCCTTGAAGAGGACCTTGCCGTCGGCCGAGGCACCGAAGTGCTCCAGCGAGACGATCCGGCCGGCCTCGCCCACGAAGCGGTGCCAGGTCAGGCCGATGCCCGCCTCGACGGCCACGCGCGCCTTCACGTCCGGCAGCAGCACGCTGTCCCGGTACGCCTGGTCCTGCTCCTCGAACCACTCGACGGACGGCATCGAGACCACGCGGGTCGGGACGCCCTCGGCCTGGAGCCGCTCGCGGGCCTCGACGGCGAGCTGGACCTCGGAGCCGGTGCCGATGAGGATCACCTGCGGGTGGCCGCCCTCGGCCTCCACCAGCACGTAACCACCCTTGGCCGCTGCCGGGTTCGCCTCGTAGGTCGGCACGCCCTGGCGGGTGAGCGCGAGGCCGTGCGGCGCGGGCTTGACGCTGTGGCGGCGGGTGATCTCGGCCCAGGCGATCGCCGTCTCGTTGGCGTCCGCCGGGCGTACGACGTTCAGCCCCGGGATGGCGCGGAGCACCGAGAGGTGCTCGACCGGCTGGTGCGTCGGGCCGTCCTCGCCGAGGCCGATGGAGTCGTGCGTCCATACGTACGTCACCGGGGCCTGCATGAGGGCGGCGAGCCGGACGGCCGGGCGCATGTAGTCGGAGAACACCAGGAAGGTGCCGCCGTAGACCCGGGTGTTGCCGTGCAGCGCGATGCCGTTCATGGTCGAGCCCATGGCGTGCTCGCGGATGCCGAAGTGCACCGTGCGGCCGTACGGATCGGCGTTCGGCAGCGGGTTGCCCTCCGGGAGGAAGGAGCTCTTGTCGAACGTCGTGTTGTTCGACCCCGCCAGGTCGGCCGAGCCGCCCCACAGCTCGGGGATGACCGAGCCGAGGGCCTTCAGCACATTGCCGGAGGCCTTACGGGTGGCCACGGACTCGCCCACCGGGAAGACCGGCAGGGCCTTGTCCCAGCCCTCGGGGAGCTCGCCCGCGCTGATGCGGTCGAACTCGGCGGCGCGCTCCGGGTTGGCCTGGCGCCACTCGGCGAGCCGCTTGTCCCAGGCCGCGTGGGCCTCACGGCCGCGGTCGGTGGCCTTGCGGACGTGGGCCAGCACCTCGTCGGAGATGAAGAAGTGCTTCTCCGGGTCGAAGCCCAGCACCTTCTTGGTGGCCGCGACCTCCTGCTCGCCGAGCGCGGAGCCGTGCGCCGCCTCGGTGTTCTGCGCGTCCGGCGCGGGCCAGGCGATGATCGAGCGGGCCGCGATGAAGGAGGGGCGCTCGGTCTCGGCCTGCGCGGCGCGCAGCGCCTCGTGGAGGCCCTGCGGGTCCAGGTCCCCGTTGGGGAGCTGGTCGACGCGCTGGACGTGCCAGCCGTACGCCTCGTAGCGCGCGACGGTGTCCTCGGAGATCGCGGTCTCCGTGTCGCCCTCGATGGAGATGTGGTTGTCGTCCCACAGCACCACCAGGTTGCCCAGCTTCTGGTGGCCCGCCAGCGAGGACGCCTCCGAGGAGATGCCCTCCTGGAGGTCGCCGTCGCCCGCGATCACCCAGACGGTGTGGTCGAACGGCGACTCGCCGGCCGGGGTCTCCGGGTCGAACAGCCCGCGCTCGTAACGCGCGGCCATGGCCATGCCCACGGCATTGGCGACGCCCTGGCCGAGCGGGCCCGTCGTCGTCTCGACACCGACCGTGTGCCCGTACTCCGGGTGGCCGGGGGTACGGCTGCCCCAGGTGCGGAACGACTTCAGGTCGTCCATCTCCAGCCCGTAACCCGCCAGGTAGAGCTGGATGTACTGGGTCAGGCTGGAGTGACCGGCGGAGAGGACGAACCGGTCCCGGCCGGTCCACTTCGGGTCGGTCGGGTCGTGCCGCATCAGCTTCTGGTAGAGCAGGTACGCGACGGGCGCGAGACTCATGGCCGTACCGGGATGGCCGTTGCCGACCTTCTGCACGGAGTCCATGGCCAGCACCCGGACGGTGTCCACGGCCCGCTGGTCCAGTTCGGTCCACTCAAGATCTGTGGTGGTCGGCTTGGTGCTCACCCTGCGTCAGGGCTCCTCTCCACATGTTCGATGGCCGGTGCCTCTATGCACTCACCGGGCGGTGTCGAGCGTACCCCCGCCAGGACATGCCACTTTTCGTGTGTTCACCGGCTGGTCACTGGACACCCAGGGCAACCATCGGCGGCCTCGCGCTATTCCGTGCCACGGGCGCCGGAGCGGCGCGGAAGGGCGCCACGCGGCACCCTTCCAGGCTGCCGTCCGCGCCCGAGATCCGCCTCCCGGGCACGGTGCCGCTCCCGGGGGCGATCCCGGCCCGGTCCTGGCGGGGGCGAGCGCGGCGCGGCCTCAACACGAGCGACCCCCCATGGCTGGCCACGTCGGCCCAACGTCTAAAGTGGCGTGGTACGCGCGAGCTTGGGCGGGTCTTCACATCCGCGCGCTCGCTGGTTCTTTAGGCGATCAGGGGTGTCCGTGACGGCCGTTGAATCCCGTCCCCCGGGGGTGCTTGACAGCAGTACCCGCAACCGGCCGTTCGGGGCCCGGGTCAAGGCGTTCATCGCGCTCACCAAGCCCCGGATCATCGAACTGCTGCTCATGACGACCATCCCCGTCATGTTCCTGGCCGCCCAGGGCGTCCCGGACCTGACGCTGGTGCTGGTCACCTGCGTGGGCGGCTATCTCTCCGCGGGCGGCGCGAACGCGCTGAACATGTACATCGACCGCGACATCGACGCGCTCATGCACCGCACGGAGCAGCGTCCCGTGGTCACCGGGATGGTCAGCCCCCGCGAGTGCCTGGTCTTCGGCATCACGCTGGCCGTGGTCTCCACGGTCATGCTGGGCCTCCTGGTCAACTGGCTCTCCGGCTTCCTCGCGCTCGGCGCCCTCCTCTTCTACGTGCTCGTCTACACGATGCTCCTCAAGCGGCGTACGTCGCAGAACATCGTCTGGGGCGGCATCGCGGGCTGCATGCCCGTCCTCATCGGCTGGTCCTCGGTCACGAACGAGGTGAGCTGGGCCGCCGTCATCCTCTTCATGGTGATGTTCTTCTGGACGCCGCCGCACTACTGGCCGCTGTCCATGAAGGTGAAGGACGACTACGCGCGCGTCGGCGTCCCGATGCTCCCCGTGGTGGCGGGCAACAAGGTCGTCGCCAACCAGATCGTGATCTACAGCTGGGTGATGGTCGCGACCTCACTCCTGCTGTGGCCGCTGGGCTACGTCGGCTGGTTCTACCCCGTCGTCGCGCTGCTCGCGGGCGGCCTCTGGCTCTGGGAGGCCCACGCCCTCCGCGCCCGCGCCCGCGCGGGCATGACGGGGGCCAAGCTCAAGGAGATGCGGCTCTTCCACTGGTCGATCACCTACGTCTCGCTGGTCTTCATCGCGGTGGCGGTCGACCCGTTCCTGCGCTGACCGCTGCGCGGATCTGGGCCGTGGGAGCGGGTGCCGCGCGAGGTCCCGGCTGGGGGTCCGGGGGTCGTCCCCCGGGGGAGTGCAGCATCGCGGTGGCGGTCGACCCGTTCCTGCGCTGAGGCTCATAAGAGGCGGCTGACATACGTAAGGGGCGGGAGAGGTGACCTCGGGTCACCTCTCCCGCCCCTTACGCATGTCCGGGGCTACGGGTTCGACGGGTTCGCCGGGCCGCCGATCTGGACCCCGGCCATCCGGGTCCACTCGTACGGGCCCGTGCGGACGCGGTCGGCCATCTCGCCGTCGAAGCTCTCCTTGACGGTGACCCCGGCCTGCTCCAGGGCCTGTTCGGCGTCCTCTTTGGAGGGGGCCATCAGGTCGCCCCAGCCGCCGTCCTCGCCGACCAGGGAGATCCGGAACCCCTTCTCGCCGATGTAGGCGATCTGGCCCTCCGCGCTGCCGCCGTGCGCGCGGACGAACGCGCCGATCTCCTTGGCGAGCCGCGCCGCCTTCTTGCTGGTGTCTGCTGCCATGCGGCAGATGCTACCGGCGGGTAGTGCCGTTGGCGACGGGTGCCCGGCGACGGGTCACCGCCACCTGATCCCCGCCCGGCCGTTAAACCCTCCGGGGAGAGGAGCGCGGATGACTGGGTTCCCTTCGGGACGGCTCGTCGACCAGCACGGCTACGGGGTGCTCCACGCGGAGCTGGGCCTCGCGACCTTCGAGACGCATCTGGCGGCGGAGACGGGAGGCGTCGCGCCGGGGCACGGCAGCTTCTACGACAGCGGCCCGGGCCTGGCCGTACGCCGGTGGTGTCCGCCGCTGCTCGGGCTGGAGCCGCACTGCGCGCCCGCACGCTACCTGGCGCGCAGGCGCGAGCTGGGGGCGTTCGCCGCCGCCCGCGCGCTGCTGCGGGGGAGCGGCATCGGCGGCTTCCTGGTGGACACCTCCACGGCGGCGCCCGGTACCGCCGGTACCTCCCGTACCGCCCGTACCTCCCGTACGCCCGGCGCCCACGGGCTGACCTCGCCGACGGAGCTGGCCGCCGCGGCGGGCGGGAGGGCCCGGGAGGCGGTCTGCCTGGAGTCGCTCGCCGCCCAGGTCGCCGACACCTCGGGATCCGTACGCGCGTTCCTCGCGAACACCGCTGAGGCCCTCCACGCGGCCGCGCGGGGCGCCGCCGCCTTCGTCGTGGGCGCCGCCTTCCGCGAGGGCGAGCCGCCGGGCCCGGCGGAGGTGCTGCGGGCGGCGGGGCACTGGCTGCGGCGGCGGGCGGAGGCGGCGGCCCTGCCGCTGCGCCGCATAACCGGCCGCGCCGCGCCGCCGTACGAGGAGCCGGAGCCCGTGCTCGTACGGCATCTGCTCTGGAGCGCCGTGGCGACCGGCCGCCCCGTGCAGCTCCGCTGCGGCGACCCGGCGCCGCTGGAGGACTTCCTGCGGGCGACCGTGGGTCTGGGGACCGAGGTGGTGCTGCTGGCGCGGCGCCCGCACCACCGCGCGGCGGCCCGGCTGGCGGCCGCGTTCCCGCACGTCCACGCGGACGTGGGCCCCCGTCCGGCCGAGACGCTGGCGGAGGCGCCGTTCGCGAAGCTGCTGTTCTCGACGGGCGCGGGCGCGCTGCCCGAGCTGTACGTCGTCCGGGCGCGGGCCTTCACGGGGGCGCTGGGCGCGTTGCTCTCCGAGTGGGTCGCGGAAGGAGTGTGCGCGCCCGGGGACGCGTCCCGTATCGCCGCCCGCGTCGGGAGCGGGAACGCGTCCCGGCTCTACCGGCTGGGGGCGGGGGAGGGCGCGTCCTGCTGAGTCTGCTCAGCCTGCGGAGCCGCGTCCTGCTTCTCGTGCTTCTCGCTGTCCTGGACGGGCGCGGGGATGGACGCCTCCGTCTCCCCGGCCCCGGGCACCTCGGTCTGCGGCAGGCCGCGTTCGCGCAGCGACAGCAGGACGCGCAGCACGCCGATCCACACGGCCGTGGAGCCCAGCAGATGCGCGGCGACGAGCAGCTCGGGCACGTCGGTGAAGTACTGCACGTAGCCGATGGCGCCCTGGCACATCAGGATGATGAACAGGTCGCGGGTGCGGCGCTTGGGGCCGACCGGCGCGTCCACCGCGCGCAGCACGAACCACAGCGCGAGCGTCAGCGCGACCACGACCCAGGCGAGGTCGGCGTGGACCTGCGCGACCGTCTTCCAGTCGACCGGCATCCGCGGGACGTCGCTGCTGTCGCCCGCGTGCTTCCCGGAGCCGGTGACGACCGTGCCCACCGTGATCAGCAGTGCGCTCACGACGGCCAGCACGTACACGAGCTGCTTGATGGCCTTGCCGACCAGCGGGCGCGGCGGGGCGTCGCCCTCGCGGGCGCGCAGCCAGGTCAGCGCGGTGACGGTCAGCAGCGCGGTGGCCAGCAGGAAGTGGCCCGCGACGGTGTACGGGTTCAGCTTCGTCAGCACGGTGATGCCGCCGATGACGCCGTTGGCCATGACCAGCCAGAACTGGGACCAGGCCAGGCGGCTCAGCTCCGGGCGCGCGGGCTTCGCGGCGCGGACGACGATGATCGCCCAGCCGACGCCGGCCGACAGCACCCACGTCATCATCCGGTTGCCGAACTCCACGGCGCCGTGGAAGCCCATCTCGGAGGTGGCGGTGAGGCTGTCGTCGCTGCACTTGGGCCAGGTGTCGCAGCCCAGGCCGGAGCCCGTGAGCCGGACGGCCCCGCCGCTCACGATGATGATCACGCTCAGGACCAGCGCGGTGAGGGTCGCCCGCTGGACGGTGCGCTGGGTAGGAGTCCAGCGCGCGGCGATGTACGCGACGGGGTTACGTACGACTTCGAGCAGTTTCGACACGGCCCTATCGTAGGGCGCCGCTTGTGCGCGCATTCACGAGGGGGCCGCTCCGGCGCGGAGGGCTCACTCCCACTTGAAGAAACGCGCGGCGGCCGCCAGGCCGAGCACCGACCAGACCGCCAGGATCCCCAGGTCGCCCCAGGGCATTCCGGCACCGTGCTGGAGGACGTCCCGCAGGCCGTCGGAGAGCGCGGAGACCGGCAGCAGGCCGAGCACGTCCCGCGCGCCGTCCGGGAACTTGTCCAGGGGGACGATCACGCCGCCGCCGATCAGCAGCAGGATGAACACCAGGTTCGCGGCGGCCAGGGTCGCCTCCGCCCTGAGCGTCCCGGCCATCAGCAGGCCGAGCCCGGAGAAGGCCGCGGTACCGAGGACGAGCAGCAGGAGTACGGCCGCGGGATTGCCGTGCGGGGACCAGCCCAGCGCGAGGGCGACCACGGTCAGCAGCACGACCTGGAGCAGCTCGATGACGAGGACGGAGCACGTCTTCGCCGTCATCAGCCCCCACCGGGGCAGCGGGGAGGCGCCGAGCCGCTTGAGCACGCCGTACCGGCGCTCGAAGCCCGTCGAGATGGCCTGGCCCGTGAAGGCGGTCGAGAGCACCGCCAGGGCGAGGATGCCGGGCGCGAGGAAGTCGACGCGCTCGCCCGCGCCCGTGTCGACGATGTCGACCGCGCTGAAGAGGACGAGCAGCAGCGTCGGGATGACGACGGTGAGCAGCAGCTGCTCCCCGTTGCGCAGGAGGGTCCGCGTCTCCAGCGTCGCCTGGGCCCGGATCATCCGGGGGAGGGGCGCGGCCCCGGGCTTCGGGGCGAAGGTGCCCTCGCTCATGACCGCAGATCCCTTCCGGTCAGCTCCAAGAAGACGTCCTCCAGGGTGCGGCGCTCGACCGAGATGCGGTCGGGCAGGACACCGTTCTGCGCGCACCAGGACGTCACGGTGGCGAGGAGCTGGGGGTCGACCGTACCGGTGAGGCGGTAGCTGCCCGGGCTCAGCTCCACGGCGACCGTCTCGGAGGGGAGCGCCTTCAGCAGCGAGTTCAGATCCAAACCCGGTCTTCCGCCGAATCGCAGCGTGTTCTCCGCGCCGCCCTTGCACAGCACCTCGGGTGGGCCCTGGGTGACGACCTTGCCGCCGTCCACGATCGCGACGTCGTCGGACAGCTCCTCGGCCTCCTCCATGTAGTGCGTGGTGAGGACGACCGTGACGCCGTCGGCGCGCAGGTCCCGTACGAGGTCCCAGGTGGCGTGGCGGGCCTGCGGGTCGAGGCCCGCGGTGGGCTCGTCCAGGAAGACCAGCTCGGGGCGGCCGACCAGGGCGAGCGCGAGGGAGAGGCGCTGCTGCTGGCCGCCGGAGAGCCGCCGGTAGGGCGTACGGCCGCAGGAGTCCAGGCCCAGCCGCTCGATCAGCGTGCCCACGTCGAGCGGGTGCGCGTGCAGCGTGGCCATGTGGCGCAGGGTCTCCTCGGCGCGCGCGGTCGGGTAGATCCCGCCGCTCTGGAGCATCACGCCGATCCTGGGGCGCAGCTCGGCGCCCTGGGTGACGGGGTCGAGGCCGAGCACGCGGACGGTGCCCGCGTCGGGGCGGCGGTAGCCCTCACAGGTCTCGATGGTGGTGGTCTTGCCCGCGCCGTTGGGGCCGAGGAAGGCGGTGACCGAGCCGCGCGCGACCGACAGGTCGAGCCCGTCGACGGCGGTCTTGTCTCCGTACCTCTTCACCAGCCCCGCGACTTCCACAGCCGCAGAAGAGTGCATGGAAGGAAGTCTAGGGAGCCCCGCGGGGCCGTCGGGCCCGGGTCTGGGCTCGGGTCTGGGCTCGGGCCCGAGGTTAGGCCCGCCTTACGTGACGCACCCCATTGCGGCTGGTCACAGACGCGGGTTGCCGGGCTCCGAGGAATTAAGCAACAATGGCGTTGTGAAAAAGAGGGGCGAGGCTCGGGAGAAGAGCGCGGCGGCCGCACAGGCCACCGCCGGACCGACCGCGTCCGGCGCCCCGGATGAACAGCACGGCACGCGCAACAAGGTCGCGCGTTCCATCCTCGACCACGGCCCGTCGACCGCGGCCGAGCTGGCCCTCCGCCTGGAGCTGACCCAGGCAGCCGTCCGCAGGCACCTCGACGCGCTCGCAGCCGAGGGCGTCGTGGAGCCCCGCGAGAAGCGGGTCTACGGCTCGCGGGGACGTGGCCGTCCGGCCAAGGTCTTCGCCCTGACGGACTGCGGCAGGGATGCCTTCGACCAGGCGTACGACCAGCTTGCCGCCGACGCTCTCCGCTGGATCGCCCAGACAGCGGGCGGCGGCGAGGTCGGCGAGGCCGCCGTCGCGGCCTTCGCCCGCGCCCGTATCGCGGCGCAGGCGGAGAAGTACCGCGCGGCCCTGGAGAGCGTGCCGCCCGAGGAGCGCGCCAGGGCACTGGCGGAGGTCTTGACGGAGGACGGGTACGCTGCCACGGCGCGCAGTGCGCCCTCCTCGGCCGGGGAGCAGCTCTGCCAGCACCACTGTCCGGTGGCCCACACCGCCGAGCAGTTCCCGCAGCTCTGCGAGGCGGAGACCGAGGTCTTCTCGCGGCTGCTCGGCACCCATGTGCAGCGCCTGGCGACCATCGCCCACGGCGACGGGGTGTGCACCACGTTCATCCCCCAGGCACATCAGAAGACCACCAGTAAGACCAGCGAAGCCACCAAAGCCACCGCATCTGTGAACGAGGCCGGGAGGAACCCCGCATGACTGCTCCTACGGAGACTGCTCACCCCGAGCTGGAGGGGCTGGGCAAGTATGAGTACGGCTGGGCCGACTCCGACGCCGCCGGTGCCGCCGCCAAGCGCGGACTCTCCGACGAGGTCGTCCGCGACATCTCGGGGAAGAAGGACGAGCCCGACTGGATGCTCAAGCTCCGCCTGAAGGGGCACAAGCTCTTCCAGAAGAAGCCCATGCCGAACTGGGGCTCGGACCTCTCCGGCATCGACTTCGAGAACATCAAGTACTTCGTGCGGTCCACCGAGAAGCAGGCCCAGTCCTGGGAGGACCTCCCGGAGGACATCAAGAACACGTACGACAAGCTCGGCATCCCCGAGGCGGAGAAGCAGCGCCTCGTGGCCGGCGTCGCCGCGCAGTACGAGTCGGAGGTCGTCTACCACCAGATCCGCGAGGACCTGGAGGAGAAGGGCGTCCTGTTCCTGGACACCGACACGGCGCTCAAGGAGCACCCGGAGCTCTTCCAGGAGCACTTCGGCACGGTCATCCCCGCGGGTGACAACAAGTTCGCGGCGCTCAACACCGCGGTCTGGTCCGGCGGCTCCTTCATCTACGTCCCGCCGGGCGTCCACGTCGACATCCCGCTCCAGGCCTACTTCCGGATCAACACGGAGAACATGGGCCAGTTCGAGCGGACGCTGATCATCGTCGACGAGGACGCGTACGTGCACTACGTCGAGGGCTGCACCGCGCCGATCTACGACTCGGACTCGCTGCACTCCGCCGTCGTCGAGATCATCGTCAAGAAGGGCGGCCGCTGCCGCTACACGACGATCCAGAACTGGTCGAACAACGTCTACAACCTGGTCACCAAGCGCGCCGTGGCCTACGAGGGCGCGACCATGGAGTGGGTCGACGGGAACCTCGGCTCCAAGGTCACGATGAAGTACCCGGCGGTCTACCTCATGGGTGAGCACGCCAAGGGCGAGACCCTGTCCGTCGCCTTCGCGGGCGAGGGCCAGCACCAGGACGCCGGCGCCAAGATGGTCCACATGGCGCCCCGCACCTCCTCCAACATCGTCTCGAAGTCGGTGGCCCGCAGCGGCGGCCGTACCTCGTACCGCGGTCTGATCGAGATCGGCGAGGGCGCGGAGGGCTCGAAGTCCAACGTGCTGTGCGACGCGCTCCTGGTCGACACCATCTCCCGCTCGGACACGTACCCGTACGTGGACGTCCGCGAGGACGACGTGACGATGGGCCACGAGGCGACGGTCTCCAAGGTCAGCGACGACCAGCTCTTCTACCTGATGAGCCGCGGTCTGTCGGAGGACGAGGCCATGGCGATGATCGTCCGCGGCTTCGTGGAGCCGATCGCCAAGGAGCTGCCGATGGAGTACGCGCTGGAGCTGAACCGGCTGATCGAGCTGCAGATGGAGGGCGCGGTCGGCTGACGTCCGGCCGCCGTACCCCCGTCCAGCCCCCTCTCTTGTCTTGAATCCAGAAAGCGAGCAACACGACAGCCATGGCTGAGGCTCAGAACATCCCGGCTGGTGCCACGACCAGCGGCGCCGTCGCGGTGGCGGCGGAGTCCACCACCGCGACCCGGATGAGCGCGCCGCCGTCCTTCGACGTGGCGGACTTCCCGGTGCCGCACGGCCGCGAGGAGGAGTGGCGCTTCACTCCCCTGGACCGGCTGAAGGGCCTGCACGACGGCACGGCCGAGGCGACCGGCGCCATCAAGGCCGAGGTGTCGGCCCCGGAGGGCGTGACCGTCGAGAAGGTCTCGCGCGACGACGCGCGCGTGGGCCGTGCGGGCAAGCCCGTCGACCGGGTCGCCGCGCAGGCGTTCTCCTCCTTCGAGAAGGCATCGGTCATCTCGGTGCCCAAGGAGGCCGTGCTCTCCGAGCCGGTGCGGGTCAGCCTGCACGGCGAGGGCGGCGTGACGTACGGGCACACCGTCTTCGACATCGGCGCCTTCGCCGAGGCCGTCATCGTCATCGACCACACCGGCGACGCGGTCCGCTCGGCCAACGTCGAGTTCGTCCTCGGCGACGGCGCGAAGGTCACCGTCGTCTCCGTCCAGGACTGGGACGACACCGCGGTCCACTGCTCCCAGCACAACGCGCTGGTCGGCCGCGACGCGACGTTCAAGTCCGTCGTCGTCACCTTCGGTGGCGATCTGGTCCGCCTCAACCCGCGCGTGACGTACGCGGGCCCCGGCGGCGAGGCCGAGCTCTACGGGCTGTACTTCACCGACGCGGGCCAGCACCAGGAGCACCGCCTCCTGGTCGACCACGACGCACCCAACTGCCGCTCCAACGTGGCGTACAAGGGCGCGCTCCAGGGCGACGACGCGCACGCGGTGTGGATCGGCGACGTGATCATCCAGGCGGGCGCCACCGGCACCGACACCTACGAGCTGAACCGGAACCTGGTGCTCAGCGACGGTTCCCGCGTCGACTCCGTGCCGAACCTGGAGATCGAGACCGGCGAGATCGTCGGCGCCGGCCACGCCTCGGCGACCGGCCGCTTCGAGGACGAGCAGCTGTTCTACCTGATGGCCCGCGGCATCCCCGAGCGGGAGGCCCGCCGTCTGGTCGTGCGCGGCTTCTTCGCCGAGCTGGTCCAGCAGATCGGCCTGCCCGACCTGGAGGAGCGCCTGATCGCCAAGATCGACGCCGAGCTGGAGGCGTCCGTCGCATGAGTGGCACCGCCGAGTTCGTCCGCGCCGCAGCGCTGAGTGACCTGGAAGAGGACACCCCGCTGCGCGTGGAGCTGGGTGGTGTGCCGGTCTCGGTCGTCCGCACCGAGGGCGAGGTGTTCGCGATCCACGACATCTGCTCGCACGCGAACGTCTCCCTCTCCGAGGGCGAGGTCGAGGACTGCCAGATCGAGTGCTGGCTGCACGGCTCGACCTTCGACCTGCGCACCGGCAAGCCCTCCGGGCTGCCCGCCACCCGCCCCGTACCCGTCTACCCCGTCAAGATCGAAGGGGACGATGTGCTCGTCTCCGTCACCCAGGAGTCCTGAAGTCCCCATGGCAACGCTTGAGATCAACGACCTGCACGTCTCCGTCGAAACCGAGGGCGGCCCGAACGAGATCCTGCGCGGGGTCGACCTGACCGTGAAGCAGGGCGAGACCCACGCGATCATGGGCCCGAACGGCTCCGGCAAGTCCACGCTGGCCTACTCGCTCGCGGGTCACCCCAAGTACACGATCACCAGCGGCTCGGTGAAGCTCGACGGCGAGGACGTCCTGGAGATGTCCGTCGACGAGCGCGCCCGCGCCGGCGTCTTCCTCGCCATGCAGTACCCGGTCGAGGTCCCCGGCGTCTCGGTCTCCAACTTCCTGCGGACCTCCGCCACCGCCATCCGCGGCGAGGCCCCCAAGCTGCGCACCTGGGTGAAGGAGGTCAAGGAGGCCATGGAGCGGCTCTCCATCGACCCGAAGTTCGCCGAGCGCAACGTCAACGAGGGCTTCTCCGGCGGTGAGAAGAAGCGCCACGAGATCCTCCAGCTCGAACTGCTGAAGCCGAAGATCGCGATCCTCGACGAGACCGACTCCGGCCTCGACGTCGACGCGCTGCGCGTGGTCTCCGAGGGCGTCAACCGGGTCCGCGAGGGCGGCGAGGTCGGCACCCTGCTGATCACCCACTACACGCGCATCCTGCGCTACATCAAGCCCGACTTCGTCCACGTCTTCGCCAAGGGCCGCATCGCCGAGTCCGGCGGCCCGGAGCTCGCGGACAAGCTGGAGGAGGAGGGCTACGAGGAGTACGTGAAGGGTGGTGCCGCTGCGTGACCCCCTCTCTGCCGGGCCTTCTCGACACCGAGGCGATCCGGAAGGACTTCCCGATCCTCGACCGCCTTGTCCACGACGACAAGCAGCTGGTCTATCTGGACAACGCCGCGACGTCGCAGAAGCCCACCCAGGTCCTCGAAGCCCTGGCTGACTACTACGAGCGGCACAACGCCAACGTGCACCGGGGGGTGCACGTCCTCGCCGAGGAGGCCACGGCGCTCTACGAGGGCGCGCGCGACAAGGTCGCCGCGTTCATCAACGCGCCCAGCCGCGACGAGGTGGTCTTCACCAAGAACGCCTCGGAGTCGCTCAACCTCGTGGCGAACATGCTCGGCTGGGCCGACGAGCCCTACCGCGTCGAGCGCGACACCGAGATCGTCATCACGGAGATGGAGCACCACTCCAACATCGTCCCGTGGCAGCTGCTCGCGCAGCGCACGGGCGCGGAGCTGAAGTGGTTCGGGCTGACCGACGACGGCCGCCTCGACCTCTCCGGGACCGAGCAGCTCATCACCGAGAAGACCAAGGTCGTCTCGCTGACGCTGGTCTCCAACATCATGGGCACGGTCAACCCGATCGAGTCGATCGTGCGCCGCGCCCAGGAGGTCGGCGCGCTCGTCGTCATCGACGCCTCGCAGGCCGCGCCGCACATGGTGCTGGACGTCCAGGCGCTCCAGGCCGACTTCGTCGCCTTCACCGGGCACAAGATGTGCGGCCCGACCGGCATCGGCGTCCTCTGGGGCCGTCAGGAGCTGCTCGACGACCTGCCGCCGTTCCTCGGCGGCGGCGAGATGATCGAGACGGTCACGATGCACGCGTCGACGTACGCGCCGGCGCCGCACAAGTTCGAGGCCGGGACCCCGCCGATCGCGCAGGCGGTCGGGCTGGGCGCGGCCGTGGACTACCTCACGTCGATCGGCATGGACCGCATCCAGCAGCACGAGCACGCCCTCACCGAGTACGCGGTGCGGCGGCTCCAGGAGATCCCCGACCTCCGGATCATCGGCCCCTCCACGGCCGAGGACCGAGGCGCCACGATCTCCTTCACGCTGGGTGACATCCACCCGCATGACGTGGGTCAGGTCCTGGACGAGCAGGGCATCGCGGTCCGCGTCGGACACCACTGCGCGCGCCCCGTCTGCCTGCGGTACGGAATTCCCGCGACGACGCGAGCGTCGTTCTATCTGTACTCCACGCCCGCCGAGGTGGACGCCCTGGCGGACGGCCTGGAACACGTACGGAATTTCTTCGCTTAGGGGCTGTCGGTGAAGCTGGACTCGATGTACCAGGACGTGATCCTGGACCACTACAAGCATCCGCACGGGCGCGGGCTGCGCGACGGCGATGCCGAGGTGCACCACGTCAACCCGACGTGCGGGGACGAGATCACCCTGCGCGTGCGGTACGACGGAGAGACGATCCAGGACGTCTCGTACGAGGGCCAGGGCTGCTCCATCAGCCAGGCCAGCGCCTCGGTGCTCAACGAGCTGCTGGTCGGCAAGGAGCTGGAGGAGGCGCGGAGGATCCAGGACACGTTCCTGGAGCTGATGCAGTCCAAGGGCCAGATCGAGCCCGACGACGCCATGGAGGAGGTGCTGGAGGACGCGGTCGCGTTCGCCGGCGTCTCGAAGTACCCGGCACGCGTGAAGTGTGCTCTGCTGAGCTGGATGGCGTGGAAGGACGCGACAGCGCAGGCGTTCAGCGAGAAGGAGAGGGGCGCGGCATGACGGAGATGACCACCAAGCCCGCGGAAGAGGACGAGGTCCGCGAGGCGATGATGGACGTCGTCGACCCCGAACTGGGCATCGACGTCGTCAACCTCGGCCTGGTCTACGGAGTCCATGTGGACGACTCGAACGTGGCCACGATCGACATGACGCTCACCTCGGCGGCCTGCCCGCTGACCGACGTCATCGAGGACCAGGCCCGCTCGGCGACGGAGGGAATCGTCAACGAGCTGAAGATCAACTGGGTCTGGATGCCCCCGTGGGGCCCCGACAAGATCACCGACGACGGCCGCGAGCAGCTGCGCGCGCTGGGCTTCAACGTCTGATCGTCCGCCCGGTCGGAAACGCGGTAGCAGCACTCATGCCCGCCAGCCATGCTGGCGGGCATGAGTGTTTCTCTGTTCCAAATAGCTGTCGACGCGCACGATCCCGGACTGCTGGGGCGGTTCTGGGCCGAGGTGCTGGACTGGAAGGTCGTCTACGAGGACGAGGAAGAGGTCGTGATCGGGAAGTCCGCCACGGCGCTTCCCGGGATCACGTTCCTGGCCGTGCCCGAGGAGAAGGCGGGGAAGAACCGGCTGCACATCGACCTGACGCCCGGGGACGGGGAGGGCGAGCAGCAGGCCGAGATCGAGCGGATCGTCGCGCTCGGGGCGCGGCGTGCGGACGTGGGGCAGGGGCCCGAGGTGACGTGGACCGTGCTCGCGGATCCGGAAGGGAACGAGTTCTGCGTGCTCCGGCACAAGACGGAGCTCTAAAAGTTGTGTACGGGCGTACGCAACGTTGTGTACGCTCGTACGCATGATGTACGTGACGCTCTCCGGGGCCATCCTTGCCGAGATCCTGGCGACCACGTCGATGAAGTACAGCGAGGGCTTCAGCAAGCTGTGGCCCTCGCTCATCACCGCCGTGGGCTATCTCGTGGCCTTCGTGCTGCTCGCGCAGACGCTGAAGACGATGTCCGTCGGCACGGCCTATGCCATCTGGTCCGGCGCGGGCACCGCCGTGATCGCGCTGATCGGGATGGTCTTCATCGGGGAGTCCGTCACCGCCGCCAAGGTGCTGGGGGTGCTGCTGGTGATCAGCGGCGTCGTCGTGCTGAATCTGGGAGGTGCGCACTGATGGCCCGCCGGTACGACCCCGAGCGCCGCCAGCGGATCATCGACGCCGCGATCCGGATCGTGGAGCTCAAGGGCATCTCCGGGCTCAGCCACCGCGCCGTGGCCGCCGAGGCCGATGTGCCGCTGGGCTCGACCACGTACCACTTCGCGAGCCTCGACGAGCTGCTCGTCGCCGCGCTGGAGCAGGTGAACTGCGAGCCGACGACCGCGATCGAGAGCTGGGAGTCGGGGCTGGCGGGCCGGGACGACACGCTCGCCGAGGCGCTGACGCAGGTGCTGGAGGAGTACGCCTCGGGCGGGCGCGGCCGGATCCGGCTGGAGTACGAGCTGTATCTGGCGGCCCTGCGCCGCCCCCCGCTCCAGCCGCTCGCCGCCGCCTGGCTGGACGACATGACGCGGCTGCTCGGGCGGCACACGGCCGACCTCGCCACCGCGCGGGCGCTCGTCGCGCTGATCGACGGGCTGCTGCTGCAGTTCCTCCTCACCGACCGCCCCTTCGACCGTGACGAGGTCCGCACCGCGCTCGCCAGCGTGATCCGCTGACGGACCGGGGGCTTCCGGGAGGGGTCGGCCGGTTCGTGATCGGGGCGGGGCTCCGGTTAGCGTTTGGGCATGACCGATGCATCCACCACCCCCATGACCGGCGCCGTCGCCGCCGGGCTCGCCACCGTCGCCGCCGACGGCACCGTTCTCGACACCTGGTTCCCCGCCCCGGAGCTCGCCGAGGCCCCCGGTCCCTCCGGGACGGAGCGCCTGAGCGACGAGCGCGCCGCCGAGCTGCTCGGCGAGGCCGCGCCGCAGGCGGCCGGCCGGGACGCCGTGCGGGACGTGGAGATCATCGCCGTCCGTACGGTGATCGCGTCGCTGGACGACAAGCCGCTGGACGCGCACGACGCCTACCTCCGGCTCCACCTGCTCTCGCACCGCCTCGTCCAGCCGAACCAGCAGAGCCTGGACGGCCTCTTCGGCACCCTCGCCAACGTCGCCTGGACCTCCCTCGGCCCGGTCGCCGTGGACACGCTGGAGTCCGTACGGCTGCGGGCGCGTGCCGCGGGGCAGCACGTCGCGGTGTTCGGCGTCGACAAGTTCCCGCGCATGACCGACTACGTCGCGCCGTCCGGTGTCCGGATCGGCGACGCCGACCGCGTCCGCCTCGGCGCGCACCTGGCCGAGGGCACCACCGTCATGCACGAGGGCTTCGTCAACTTCAACGCGGGCACCCTGGGCACCTCCATGATCGAGGGCCGCGTCTCGCAGGGCGTCGTGATCGGGAACGGCTCGGACGTCGGCGGCGGCGCCTCCACCATGGGCACCCTCTCCGGCGGCGGCACCGAGCGCGTCCGCGTCGGCGAGCGCTGCCTGCTCGGCGCGGAGTCGGGCCTGGGCATCGCGCTGGGCGACGACTGCATCGTCGAGGCCGGGCTGTACGTCACCGCCGGTACGCGCGTGACGCTGCCCGACGGCGAGATCGTCAAGGCCCGCGAGCTGTCCGGCGCGAACAACCTGCTGTTCCGCCGCAACTCGACCACCGGCGCCGTCGAGGTCCTCCAGCGGACCGGCTCCTGGGGCGGTCTGAACGAGGCGCTGCACAGCCACAACTGACGGTCGGCGGACCGGCTGTCCACAGGCCGCCCCGGATACCCCGGGACCCTCTAGGCTGGGCGCATGCATGATCTTGCGGCCGGTGCACGGTATCTGGGGCGGGGACAGCAGTGGGTGCTGCGGCACGGGCGGTGGTTCGGGTTCGGACTGCTGCCCGCGCTCGTCACCCTGGTGCTGTATGTGGCGGCACTGACCGTGGTCGGTTTCTGGGCGGACGACCTCGCCGAGTGGGCGACGCCGTTCGCCGACAGCTGGGAATCGCCCTGGCAGGGCCTGCTGCGCACGGTGTTCGCGGTGCTGTTCTGGCTCGCCGTGGCCGCGCTCGCGGTGGTCACCTTCGCCGCGGTCACGCTGCTGATAGGCGAGCCCTTCTACGAGAAGCTGTCGGAGCAGGTCGAGACCGACGAGGGCGGGCTGCCCGCGGGCGGTCCCGACCACCCGCTCTGGCGCGAGCTGTGGATCTCGCTCTGCGACAGTCTCTACGTCCTGGGGCGCACGCTGCTGTGGACCGTGCCGCTCTTCTTCCTGGGCTTCGTGCCCTTCGTCGGCCAGTCCGTCATCCCCGTCATAGCCATCTGCGTCACCGGGTTCTTCCTGGCCCTGGAGCTGACCTCGGTCGCGATGCAGCGCCGGGGGATCGCCGTACGGCAGCGGCTGGCCATGCTGCGGCAGCGCAAGGCGCTCGCGCTGGGGTTCGGGGCGCCGCTGGCGCTGCTCTTCCTCGTGCCGTTCGTCGCGGTCCTGCTGATGCCGGGCGCCGTCGCGGGCGCGGCCCTGCTCGTCCGGGACCTCACGGGGGAGGGCCGCCGGGACGACGAGCGCCCCGGCCAGCCCGGTCAGCCCCAGGGGGTGCGGGGAACCGCGTACCCGGCCGCGCCGCCGTACGGACAGCCGCCTCATGGGCAGTCGCCGTACGGACAGCCGCCGCAGCAGTTCCCCGCGGGCCCCGCCGGCCCCGCGGGGCCGTCACCGCAGGCGCATCCGTACCACTGACGGGTCGTGGTCGCTGGACTGGTCCGCGAACTCGGCGTTGATGTGCACGATGTCGTACTCGGGCCGGCCCGCACCCGGGCTGGTCAGCAGGTGGTCCAGCGACTGCGAGTTGCCGTTGAAGACGTACCCGTAGCGCTCGTTCTCCGGCAGCCGGTTCATCGGGCTGGTCAGCGCGCCGCCCGCGCGGAGCGCGTCGAGGGACGGGGAGAACGAGAAGTCGTTGAAGTCGCCGCCCGCGACGATCACCGCCTTCTTGTCGATCGCGCGGATGTCCTTGGCGAAGGCGTTGAGGATCTTCGCCTGCTCGACGCGCTGCGGCTCCGAGTGCCGGGTCGGCGGCTGGAAGCGGCCCTCCATCGGCTCGTCGCCCTCCAGGTCGCCGCCGCCCTTGGAGCTGAAGTGGTTGGCGACCACGAAGACGGGGGTGTCCGGGCGGCCCTTGAAGTGGAACTCGCCCGCCAGCGGCTTGCGGCTCGCCTTCCACGCCGGGTCCTGGGGCGCGATCCGGCCCGGTGAGGCGGACAGGGCCGGGGCGCCGTCCTTCTCCTCGACCTTCACGGGCGTCGTGGCGTCGCCGCCCTCGCGGTCGGTGAAGGTGACGCGCTCGGGGTTGTAGAGGAAGGCGACACGGATGTTGCCGCCCGGCTGGCCGCCGTCGGCGCCGTCCTCGGGGCTGACCTGCCGCCACTCGTACGCGGGCCCGCCCGCCTTCTTCACGGCCTCGGTCAGCTGCTTGAGCGTCTTGTCCGCGTCGACCGTGCCGTCGTCGTCCGGGCCGCTGTCGTCCTGGACCTCCTCGACGGTGACGATGTCCGGCGCGGCGAGATTGCGCACCAGCCCCTCCGCGAGCCGGTCGAACTTGGCGGGCTCGGTCTTGGGGGAGAGGTTCTCGACGTTGTACGTGGCGACGGACAGCTCGTCCTCGCGCTGCGGGCGCGTCTCCTCGCGCTTCAGCTCGCGGTCCTGGTGCTCACCCAGCTCGGTGGCGCGCAGCGTGTAGCCGCCGAACTGCTCGTAGTCCAGCGGGCCTTCGGTGGTGCCGCGCAGCCGGTCGCCGACGTTGGCCACGGGGAACGGGTGCTCGTCGAGGTCGAGGAGCGAGGAGATCTTCAGCCGCGCGCCGTTCTGGTCCTCGTACGAGCGGTAGAAGGTGCCGCCGCGCGGGGTGCGGTTCTGGCCGGGGTCGGTGGTCACCCACAGGTCGTTGTACTTGGAGGTGGGGCCGGTGACGCGGGCCTCGCGGGTGGAGACGCGCATGCCCTCCAGCGACTCGTACCGGTCCAGCGCGTAGCGGCCCGGGTGCAGTTCGCGGTCCTCGATGCTCTTGCCGCCCGCGTCGGGCGCGTACGCCTCGGGCACGCTGCGCGGGGTGAGCCGGAAGGCGGCGGGGAGCTTCGCGCCGCTCTTCTCCTTCGTCCACTCGGCCTTCGTGAGCTGGGTGACGGACTGGCCGCCCGCCTCCTTGCCGCCCGGGTAGAACTCGGCGACCTCGCCGGAGACGCGCAGCGCGTCCCCGACGGCGACCTTCGGGGTCTCCTTGCCGGTGTAGACGAAGATGCCCTCGCTCGTCGCGGGGTCGCGGTCGGGCCGGGGGTCCTGGAGCCAGAAGCCTCGGGCCGAGCCGAAGCCGCGCACGCCGGTGACGACGCCGGGCACGTCGGCCACGCGCTTGCCCGCGAACGGGGATATCCGGGTCTTGCCCTGGATGTCGTGGACGCGGACGGAGCCGGAACGGGCCGCCGCGGCGTCGTCGGTCCCGGCGTTCGCGGCGGAGGGCAGTGCGAGCACGGTCGTGCACAGCGCGGTCGAGCACAGCGCGGCGACGGTGAGCGCGGATCTGCGGGCCAGACGGGATGACACAGAAACCTCCGGAGGCGTGGGGGACAAGGGGAGGAGCAGTCTCTACGCGCGTAAAGTCTGGCGGGGGAACAGAAGTTGTCAAGGACGTGACGAAGACGGGCCCCAGGGCTTGGCGATCCTGTTACGTGCCGGGTGCACGATTCGGGCAGCCGGGGACAGATCCCGTCTACCCTGGGGGCTCGTGCTCCGGCCCGTCGCGGCATGCGCCGGGGGCCGCCCGGAGACTCCCACAACCCGTCAGCACCCCGTAGGAGATGAACGCGCAGATGACCGGTGACGACCGTCCCACGATGCCGCCCGTACGGCTGCCCTCCGACGCCGAGCTGGCGCGGGACGCACTCGCCGCGCCGCTCTTCTCGCGCGCCGTGAAACTCACCCGCTGGGCGCGCGAGGCGGGCGACTCCGGCATCCCGGTCGGCGCGGGCGGCGAGCTGCTCGCCGAGCAGCTCAAGGCGGCGGCCGAGCACCTCGGCCTGGCGGGCGAGGAGGACGCGCCCGCGCTCGCGGCCGACGCCTGGAACTTCGCGGTGGACACGGGCCTGTTGGAGGTCGAGGAGGACGGGGAGGACGAGCCGGAGGAGGGGTCCGGGGGCGGGGACGACGGCGGCCCCGCCAGCGACGAGCCCGTCGGCGTCGCCCGGCCCGACGAGGAGTTCACGGCGCTGACCGGCGGCCCCGGCCCGGCCCCCGGCCCCGACGAGGTGCTGGACCTGTGGCAGAACGGGCTGGAGACGGTGCTGGCCGACGCCGCCACCCCCAGCTTCGAGGACCTGGTCGGCGGCATCGAGAACGCGATCGGGGAGGACGGCCAGATCGACCCGGACGCCATCGACCTCGACGCCATGGAGTGGGACCCGGAGGAGGAGGCCGACTTCCTCGACAGCGCGCTGGGCAACCTCTACCTGCTCACGGCCGGGGACCCCGCCGTCGCCGCGGGGACGCTCGTACCGCTGCCGGTCCTCGCGGCCTCGATGATCGTCCCGGACGGCATGGACGAGCCGACCGACGAGGTCCTGGAAGAGGTGTCCACGGCGATGATGCGCCTGGACGACCAGTTCCGGATGCTGGAGCCGACCGGGCTCGTCGAGTACCAGCCCGTGGACGAGGCCCTGACGCGCGAAGCGGCCGAGGGCGAGGGCGAGTTCGACGCGGAGATGGACGACGAGGACGTCTCGCGGTACGGCATGGTGCGGCTGACCCCGCTCGGCCTGCACGGCACGCGCGTACGGATGCGCGAGGCCGGGATCGACGCCCCGGCCGTCGGTGACCTCGCGGACGCGGAGGCGAGCGCGCTCCTCGCCGCCCTCCCGGCGTACACGGAGGACAACGCGCAGACGGAGATCGAGGCCTGGTTCGCCACCCGGCACGCGGACTCCGGCACCGTGGAGGCGGCGCGCGAGCTGCTCGCCGCGGCGCGCGGCGGCGACGAGGACGGTCCCGTGCGCCGCCTCGCCTGCCAGCAGGCGCTGGCGCTGGCGGGCCCGGAGGCCGAGCCCGCGCTGCGCGAGGTGCTGGACGACCGGCAGTTGGGCGGGCTGGCGCGCGTCTGGCTGGCGGAGCGCGGCGCGGCGGACGTACCGCAGCCCGACGAGCAGATGGTGTTCTGGCTGACCGTCGACACGATCGCGGCGCAGCTCGCGACCGTCGGCGAGCCGGAGGAGCTGCACGAGCTGGTCAGCGGCCTGGTCGAGCAGCACTCGGGCTTCTTCGACAAGGCGTGGCAGGTCGACCACCCCGCGACGGGCGAGGTCCTGGAGGCCATGGGCCGGGTCCTGCCGGACAGGGCGGCGGCGAAGGCCGCGCGCAAGGCGGCCTTCAAGGCGCGCTCGCGGACGAGCTAGCGACGGGTGCGGAGTGCGTGGGCCCCGGGCGGTTGTGCCCGGGGCCCTTGTGGTGCCTGCTCGGCCGGGTACCGCTCAGCACTCGAACTTCGTCGTGTGCTTGAACGAGGACGTCGCGCCGTCGAAGCCGTACGTGCCGCGGTACGCGGGCGGGTTCTGGTACTCGCCCACGATCGTGAGGGTGCTCGCGCACGAGCCCTGGCCCGCGCGCTTCGCGTCCAGCCGGATCTGCTGGCCGATGAGGCCGCCCGTGATGTCCCAGGGCGCGCCGCAGATGCCGGAGGTGATCTGCCCGCCGGTCACGACGTGCGGGTAGGTGTTGGGGTTGTACTTCACCTCGATGGCGAAGGTGACCGCCCCGTTGTGGAGTTCGAGCTTGCTGGACGTCTGGAGGGCCTCGGGCGAGACCTCCATCGTGCCCGCGAACGCCTCGTCGCGCGTCTTGACCTCGGCGCCCTGCGGGTTGATGTACCGGTGCTCGCTGACCTGGCCCTTCTTCTTCTGTGCGGCAGTGCCCATGGCACGTTCCCCCTTCCGGATCAGGCCAGTTGCTCGGCGATCTCGACGCGCAGCAGCGCGCGGACGTTCTCGATGTGGTTCACGACCGTCACCAGCGTGGAGCCCGCGAAGAGCAGGCCGAGCGCGACGGTGTCGAGCGAGGTGACGAGGGAGCCGGAGTCGCCGCCGGCCGAGATGTTCGTGGTGAGGATCTGGTCGCGGAAGCGGGCCGTGCCCGCCGTGCCGTAGTTGACGTCGATGACGGCGTCGGTCGCGATGATCCGGCCGAAGCTGATGTTGGTGGTGCGGCCGGTCTTCTTGACGAGGTCGCCGACGGCCACGTTCGCCTTGCGGCGCCACCGGTCCGGCGCACCGCTGAAGTACTGCTCACGGGTGGCGTCCTGGAACTCGACCTTGCCGAGCGCCGCGTCCACGACGTTGTTCTGCCGCTCCAGCGGAACCTGGGGCGCGAACTGGATGGTGACGAACCGGTCGAGCGTCGCGATCCTGTCGGCCGGGTCCTGGCCGCCGTCGAATGTGCCGGGCTGGACGATGGCGCTGCCGCCCGGCGCGCGGTTGGAGTCGGCCAGCACGTGGTTGTTGGACAGGATGTAGAACTGCCGCGGGACCCCGATGCCCGGCGCGGGCGGGTCGAGGGTGGCGCCCGGGAGCAGGTCGTACACGACGGAGCCGAGAGTGCCCGCGGTGACCTGGACGTTCCCGACCGAGAAGCCCGAGGGGCAGGGGCGCAGCCTGCGCGTCAGCATCTGCGGTGTCGCCGTGGCCATGGCGAGGCCGCGGCCGAGCTGGCCCAGCTCGTCGAGCAGCGGCTGCGAGAAGCCCGCGAGCTGCTCGGTGAGCGCGCCGTCGGGGCGGCCGGTCATGGGCTGGTCGTCGGCGCGGCGCCCGCCGGGGCGCGACTGCGTCGTGCGCTGTGCGGTGACGTGGCCGACCGCGACCACGTCGGTGGGCGTGCCGTCGTCCATCCGGGAGGGGACGACGTCGCGTTCGGAGAGCATCGACTCCGGCACCTTCTGGGTGACGAAGACGAGCACCGCCTCCTCGCCCGTGGGCTGCCCCTCGCTCCACTTCACGCCGTGGCCGAAGCCGATGACGTTGGCGAGCGGGGCCTGCGGGCGGAGGAAGTCGTTCAGTGCCTGCTGGCGGGAGGTGTCGGTGACCTGGCCGCCGAGGGGTCCTCGCATCATCTCGGGCTGGCTCACGCCAACCACCTCTTCTCTTCCCCGGGACGAGTGGGTACGGAGCGGGGCCGGCCGGGGCCGGCGCTTGGATGCACGTGGAGAACGACTGTCTGTCTATTGCCGGGGGAGAGCGCGGTCAAGGCGGTACGCGATGATTCTTGCCATTGGTAATCAAGTGAGGCTGTTGACCTTGTTTGCCATGGTTCACTCGGGGTCGAACGAACCGTGCCGCCCCGCGCCCGCCGCGAACCGGGCCGCGCCCTCTGCGGCCTCGCCGAGTGCCGCACGCCCGTAGGTGAACTCCTGTGCCATGGCCTCCTCTTCGGGCAGCCCCTCCTGCGCGTGCAGCGAGGCGAGGTCGCCGCGCATGCAGGTCTGCGGGAAGCGCGCGAGCCCCGCGGCCAGCTCCTCGGCCTCGGCACGCGCCCGGCCCGGCGGTACGAGCCGGTTGACGAGCCCCGTCCCGTACGCCTCGGAGGCGGGTACCGGACGGCCCGTGAGGATCATGTCGGCGGCACGGCTCGCGCCGATGAGGCGCGGCAGCCGCACGGTGCCCCCGTCGATGAGGGGCACGCCCCAGCGGCGGCAGAAGACGCCGAACACCGCGTCCTCCTCGGCCACGCGCAGGTCGCACCAGAGCGCCAGCTCCAGCCCGCCCGCCACGGCGTGCCCGCTGACGGCCGCGATCACGGGCTTGGACAGCCGCATCCGGGTCGGCCCCATCGGCCCGTCCCCGTCGGGCGCGACGCGGTTGGCCCGGTCGGTGGGCAGCGCCTTGAGATCGGCCCCGGCGCTGAACGTACCGCCCGCGCCCCACAGCACGGCGACGCGCGCGCCGGGGTCGGCGTCGAAGGCGCGGAAGGCGTCCGCGAGCGCGCGGGCGGCCGGGCCGTCGACGGCGTTGCGGACGTGGGGGCGGGAGAGGACGACGGTGGTGACGGGTCCGTCGCGCTCGACGGAGACGGCGGGGGTGTCGTGAGGGGTGGCGGGGGAGTCGTGGGAGGTGCCGGTGGGGGCGGTGGAGTCGGTGGAGTCGGTCATGGGGCGGGACCCTACTCGTGGGTGGGACCCGCGCCTTGTCTCATGGTTTGTCTCGTTCTCTGAGACGGGACGATGCGATTCCGGATGTTCCCTTACCGTGGCACGCATGTTCGGACCCGCACGCCTGCTGGCACTCGCGCTCTTCGCGGCCACGGCGTGGAGCGTCGACGACGGTCTCTGTCGTCGCTGACCCGCTCCGGCCCTTCACCGGTCATGCCCACATGCTGGGCTGACGCCGTCCGCATCCCGAACCTCTTCCTCTCCCGGAGAGTCCCGTGACCACCGCTCCTCCCGCGGAGGCGCCCTCGCGCGCCTCCCTGCTGACCCCCTCACCCACCAGTGCCCCCGTGCCCGAGGCCGCCCCGTTGCCCCGCGTACGGACCGTTCCGCTCGTCGTCGCCGGGCTGATCGGCGCCGCGCTGACCGCGTACGTCTGGTCCGCGCACGGCGCCAAGCCCGCCGTCCTGCTGCTGCTCGGCATCGGCCTCGGCGTCGCGCTCTTCCACTCCCGCTTCGGATTCACCTCCGCCTGGCGGCAGCTGGTGGCCGTCGGCAACGGGACCGGGCTGCGCGCCCACACGCTGCTGCTCGGTACGACCGCGACGCTCTTCGCGCTGATCATCGGCACCGGCACCGGGCTCTTCGGCTCGGTCCCCGCGCCCAGCGCCGGGCCGATCGGCGTCGGGCTGCTGCTGGGCGCCTTCCTCTTCGCCGTCGGCATGCAGCTCGGCGGCGCCTGCGCCTCCGGCACGCTGTTCGCGGTCGGCTCGGGGCAGAGCACGATCGTCCTCACGCTGGGCGGGTTCATCGCCGGATCGACGCTCGCCGCCTGGCAGTACGGGCTCTGGCGCGACCTGCCCGCCTTCGATCCGGTGCTCTTCTCCGACGGGCTCGGCTGGTTCGGCTCCTGGGCGGTGACCCTCGTGCTGCTCGCGCTGGTCTTCCTCGTGGCCCGGCGGGTGCAGGCCCGCCGCAATCCGCCGCCGGTCGGCACCCCGCCCTCGGCGCGCGGCGCGCTCCGCCGCGCGGTGCGGGGCTCGTGGCCGCTGGCGGCGGGCGCGCTCGCCCTCGCGGTGCTGGGCGGGGCCGTCCTGCTGGTCTCGGGCGGCGCGTGGGGCATCACGAGCGCCTTCTCGCTGTGGGGCTCCAAGCTCGTGGGCGCGCTGGGCGGTTCGCCGGAGTCCTGGGCGTTCTGGCAGGACCCGAAGAACGCCCCGATGTACTCCGGGCCCGTCCTCGCCGACAAGAACAGCCTCACCGACATCGGCATCATGATCGGCGCCGCGGTCGCCTCGGCGGCGGGTGGCGTGTGGACGCTGCACCGCGGCATCCCCGGGCGTACGGCCGTCGCGGCCGTGCTCGGCGGTGTGCTGATGGGGATCGGCGCCCGGCTCGCCGGGGGCTGCAACATCGGCGCGTACCTCGCCGGGATCGCCTCCGGGAGCCTGCACGGCTGGATCTGGGGCGCCGTGGCGCTCGTCGGCACCTGGGCCGGACTGCGGCTGCGCCCGCTCTTCGGCCTGGGCAACCCCAAGCCGGGGGACGGGGTCTGCTGACGCCGGGCGGCCGGGTTTGCTGATCGTCTGACGGGCACCCGCCCTCCCTGGTCCCGACGCGCCGTTCCGTCAGGTGCGCGGGATCGTTCGACCCGACCGGGAAGATCGGGCGATCCGGGATATCCGGATTGTTCGGGTCGATCGGTCGTGTGGGCGAGGGGTGTGGTGCCAGTGAGGTCAAAGGGAGTGACGGGAGGAGCGGCGGGGCGACCGCCCCGGCAGATCGTCGCCGAGCTGCCCCGGCAGGTCCGCGACGACCTGCTGCGGCGGCTGAAGCGTACGGGCCGTCCCTTCACGTCCGACGACGTGAAGGTCGTCCAGCCGCCCATGCTGAAACGCGCCGTCTCCGCCTCGGCGCTCGGCAACTGCATGGAGTGGTTCGACTTCGGCGTCTACAGCTACCTCGCCGCCACCCTCGGCAAGGTGTTCTACCCCGACGCCTCCTCCGCGGCCCAGCTCCTGGCGTCCTTCGCGACCTTCGCCGCCGCCTTCGTCGTACGCCCGCTGGGCGGGCTCTTCTTCGGCCCGCTCGGCGACCGGATCGGGCGGCAGAAGGTGCTGGCCACGACCATGATCATGATGGCCTGCGGCACCTTCATGATCGGCTTCATCCCCAGCTACGCGACCATCGGCGTCGCCGCTCCCGCGCTGCTGCTCTTCGCCCGTATGCTGCAGGGCTTCTCGACGGGCGGCGAGTACGGCGGCGCGACCACGTTCATCGCCGAGTACTCCCCCGACCGGCACCGGGGCTTCCTCGGGAGCTGGCTCGACTTCGGCACCTTCGTCGGCTACGCGCTGGGTTCGGCCCTCGTCACCGTGCTGGGCATGCTGCTGAGCGACGCCGAGATGCAGTCCTGGGGCTGGCGCGTGCCGTTCCTGCTCGCCGGGCCGCTGGGCCTCATCGGGCTCTACATGCGGCTCAAACTGGAGGAGTCGCCCGCCTTCCAGCAACAGCTGGACGAGCACGACGAGGAGGTGGCGCAGCGCGAGACCAGCCGCCATGAGTTCCGCACCATCTTCCGCGTCCACTGGCGCGCCCTGCTCGTGTGCGTCGGCCTCGTACTGCTCTACAACGTCACCAACTACATGGTCACGGGCTATCTCCCCTCGTACCAGACCGAGGTCCTGGGCCGCTCCTCGACCGCGTCCGACCTCCTGGTGCTCTCCGGCATGGTCTGGATCGTGCTGCTGATCATCTTCCTGGGGCGGCTCAGCGACCGTATCGGGCGGAAACCCGTCTACCGCTGGGCCGCCGTCGGGCAGATCGTGCTCGCGGTCCCCGCGTTCCTGCTGCTGCGCCAGGACGGCTGGCTGCTGCCGCTGTGCGGCGTGCTCGTCCTGGCCACCCTGCTGGCGGGGTTCGCCGCGCCCTCGGCCGCCACGCTGCCCGCGCTCTTCCCGACCAGCGTCCGCTACGCCGCGATGGGCATCGGCTTCAACTTCTCCGTCGCGGCCTTCGGCGGCACGACTCCACTGGTGACAGAGGGACTTGTCGACCTGACGGGCAGCAGTCTGGTGCCCGGCTGCTATCTGATCCTCAGCGGCGTCGTCGGCCTGGTCGCGGTGCACTTCATGCCCGAGAGCGCACAGGTCCCGCTGCGCGGCTCGCAGCCGATGGTCGGCTCGGAGGAGGAGGCCCGCGAACTGATCACGACCACCCACGAGTTGGAGATCCTGCGCCGCACGGCGACCGCGGATCCCGCCCCCGGGACGACTTGAGCGGACGCGGACGGACGAGAGCGGATGTGCGCGGGGTCCATGAGAGTGCCCGGGGGCACGCCCTTTACTCTGAGCGGGCCAAACGTTCGTACGCTCACCAGAGGATGACCCGTGGCCGACATTGAAGCAGCACGCAAGACCTTCGACATGTTCGACCGGAACGGCGACGGGTTCGTCACCGCGACCGAGTTCCAGCAGGCCATGGTGGAGCTCGGCGACCGCCACTACACCGTCGGCCTGGCCGAGGCCATCCTCAAGACCCGCGACGGCAACGGGGACGGGGTGCTCTCGTTCGAGGAGTTCTACCAGCGGGCGAAGGAAGTCTGAGCCAAGCGGCACGACGGTTCGGCTCCACATGGCTGGAAACCACGTATTCCGAGCTGGAACGGCGTTCCTAGACTGGCGGTGAAGGTTCGCCCCGGTCCCCGGCGGGCCGCGTCGCCCCGGTGTCTACCGAGGGACGGACGCACCCGGGTTGACCGGTCTGCGCCGGTTCTCCTGCCCAAGCCCCTGGAACCGCTTACTCCACCGCAGCGGACGAGCGGATCCAGAGCCTCCCCGGCACGCTTTTTCGAGCGGAGGCGTGGAGGGGAGGGCAGGGATGGTCTGGGGCGGTGATGGGGGGAGCCTGATAGCGCCCCAGGCCACAAGTCGGCCGTCGCCGAGCCATCCGGCGACGGCCGTCGGCGTGTCCGGAGCCGGGTGCGTCAGGCGTGCCGCGGGTGCCGCCGTCGCGTACCCCGTTCGAGTGCTCCGCGCCGTTCCGGCGCCGTCTCGCGTGCCCTCCGGCCGCGCGGCTGTCTCCCGGGTGCCGTCTGTGGCCGCGCGGGGCGGCCACAGACAGATCCCCCGTGCCGGCAACCACGAGACTCTCGTTCACGGGCGATCCGGTCGAGCTGATTCGGCTGGACCCGAAGAACGGCGGAACGCGGCAAGTCGCGCCATTCCGGGCGCTGTTCCGGTCGGGCGTACGGGCATGAGCCGTCCCGTGGATCGGCCTGGATGTCAGTGGTGGCTGCGAGACTTCACGTATCCGAATCCATTGCTGGCTGCTGTGGACGGTAGGCCCCGCCGCCCGCTCGGACGGCGGGGCCGCTCCTTTTCCGTCCGGCCCTTCCGGGCCTCAGGAGGACGAGGGGCGGTCCCGCTCGGAGGGCCAGATCGCGAGGGCGACGAGCACGGCGGCCCAGATGGCCAGCGGCATCCACGGCCAGTAGTAGGCCAGTTCGCCGTCCGACACGCTCTTCACGCCCCAGACGGCGGACATCAGAAACGCGCCGCCCAGCCAGTAACGCCACTCGGCGAGCCACTCCGTGAGATCCTCGCGCTCGCGCGCGGCACGGCGCTCCGCCTCGGCCTGCTCCCGTGCGGCGGGCAGATCGGCGGTGAGCGGGGCCAGTTCGCCGAGTGTCGCCGCGCGGAGGGCCGCGGCGCTCCGGCTGTCGTACTCGCCCTGGTCCAGCCGCCCCTCGGCGAGCGCCGCGGCGAGGACGGTGAGCGCGGCGTCACGGTCGCCGTCGGACGCGCGGGTCGCGGGTTCCTGGATTGCGGGCGCGTGGGGCGCGGGCGGGCTCGGCGTGGTCGGCGCGGGGTGAGGCGCTTCGGGCATGGTGGACATGGTGGATTCCCCCTTCGGTCCTGCTCTATAGAATACGACCGTATCCGTACGAGCGAAAGCGCGGAACGATGCCGAGAACCGTGGACAAGGAAGCGCAGCGCAGGATCGTCGGCGACGCCCTGCTCGGACTCGTCTCCGAGCGCGGCCTCGACGCCGTGAGCGTGCGTACGGTCGCCGCGGCGGCGGGGAAGTCGGTCGGCGCGGTGCAGAAGTACTTCAGCGGCAAGGACGACATGCTGCGGTTCGCCGCCGAACTGGTGGGGGAGCGCGTCGAGCACCGCATGGACGCCGTGGACCCCGCGGGCAGCACGGGTGAGGTGCTGCGGGAGCTGGTTCTGGCCACCCTTCCCGTCGACCCGGCCCGGCGCGCGGAGGCGGCGGTGAGCCAGGCGTTCGCCGCGCGCGCCGTGCACCACGAGGGGCTCGCGGCCGTTCAGCGCGAGACGGACCAGGCGGTGCGGACGGCGCTCGCGGGGTGGTTCGAAGAGCTGAGGGAGGGCGGCCGGCTGGAGTCCGGCGCCGACTGTCTCCACCTCGCCGACGCGGTGATCGCCCTCGCCGACGGTTTCACGATGCGCATGCTCTACTCCCCGGGCGAGTGCGGAGCCCTGGTCGCCGCGCTCGACACGGCACTGGCCCGGCTGGTGCCGGTGGAGTGAGGGGCGGAGCGCGTCAGGTGTGCTCGGAGACGAACACCGCCTGCGTGCCGGGCTCCAGGGCCTGGAAGACGTGGGGGACGTCGGCGGGATAGGCGATGTAGTCGCCCGGGTGCAGCTCCACCGTCGCGTCCGACGTGCCGACGAGGGCGCGCCCGGTGCTGAGGATGACGTGCTCCACGACGCCCGGCATGTGCGGGTCCGAGTCGCGCTGCTGACCGGGCTCGGCCGTGATCCGGAAGACGTCCCGCCGCGCGCCCGGCGGGCAGGCGGTCAGCAGGGTCGCCTGGTAGTCGGCCTGGGACGAGGCGACGGCGGGCCCCTCTCCGGCGCGGACGACGTGGATGCTGGGGCGGGCCGGGGTGAGCAGCCGTCCGATCGGGATGTCGAGCGCGACGCAGAGGGCCCAGAGGGTCTCCAGGCTCGGATTGCCGGTGCCCGCCTCCAGCTGGGAGAGCGTGGACTTGGCGATTCCGGCCCGGCGGGCCACCTCGGTCAGGGAGAGCTCGGCCCGGGTGCGCTCCCTGCGCAGCGCGGCCGCGATCTCCGCCAGTGGGGCCTGTCCCGCGTCCGTGCTGCCGCTGCCGCTGCCGCCGCTGCGGCCGCTCCCGCCGTCGCCGTGCGCCATCTGTTCGCTCCACAAGTCCAATGTTCGCCTTGACGAACGCCATCTGTTGCGTTCATTCTATCGGCTATGCGTTCGTTCTGGGGAACCCTCGGTCGCGGCCCTCTGCGCGACATCGGCCTGGTGTGCCTGGCCGTGGGGCTCACGAGCGTGTCGTACGGGGCGATCGCCGTGGCCTCCGGCTTCCCCGTCTGGTTCCCGGCGCTGCTCGGGGTGCTGGTGCTCGCGGGCTCCGCGGAGTTCATGTTCACCGGCATCCTCGCCGCGGGCGGCAGCGTGCTCGCCGCCCTGCTGGCCAGCCTGCTCGTCAACGCGCGGCATGTGCCGTACGGACTGGCGATACCCGAGGTCACCCGCGACGGCCTGCGCGGCTGGCGGCGCCTGGTGGCCACCCATGTGATGAACGACGAGAGTGTGCTCTTCGCCCTCGCGCAGCACGACCTCGCCCGCAAGAGGGCGGCCTACTGGGCGTGCGGGCTCGGCGTCCTCGTGGCCTGGCCCCTGGGCGCGTTCTGCGGCTCGCTGCTCGGCGCGGTCATACCCGACCCGGACGTGCTCGGGCTCGACGCGATGTTCCCGGCGGCGCTGCTCGCGCTCGTCCTCCCCGCCCTGCGCGTGCGGGGCCCGAGGCGAGCCGCCCTCGCCGGAGCGGCCCTCGCCCTGTGCCTCACGCCCTTGCTCCCGGTCGGCCTGCCCGTACTGCTGGCCCTGGCCGGGCTGGTCCTCCTGCGCGGCACGCCGGACCCCGGGGTGAGGGAGGCGTCATGAACAACCCCACGCTCCTCATGGGCGCCGCCCTCCTGCTGGCGGCGGGCACCTTCGCCTTCCGCTTCGCGGGCCCCGCGCTCCGCGCCCGCGTCACGGTCTCACCCCGCGCCGAGAGAGTCCTGGAGGTCGCCGCACTGGTCCTCCTCACCGCCCTCGTCGCCACGACCGCCCTCTACGAGGGCGCCGACGCGGCAGGCATCGCCCGCCCCGCAGGCGTCCTCACCGCAGCGATCCTGGCCTGGCGCCGCGCCCCCTTCACCGCGGTGGTCCTCACGGCGGCGGCGGTGACGGCGGCCTTGCGCCTGGCGGGGGTCCCTTGAGCCCTTGAGCCCCTGAGCTCCTGAGGGCTGCAACTCGGAGACCCCCGCCATTCCCTCGCGTTACAGCGCCGCTCCGCCCGGCTTCACCATGCCGCGGACCGTACGGGAGTCGACGTACTCGCCGAGGGCCGTCATCTCCCACTCTCCGGAGAACTGGCGGATGAGCTTGCACATCAGGACGCCCGTGCGGGGCTCGGAGTGGGTGAGGTCGAAGCGGACCAGCTCGTCGCCGGAGCCGCCGTCGAGGAGGCGGCAGTACGCCTTCGCCACGTCGGTGAACTTCTGGCCCGAGAACGAGTTGACCGTGAAGACCAGCCCCGAGACCTGCGGCGGGAGGTCGCCCAGGTGGACGGTGATGGTCTCGTCGTCACCCGCGCCCTCGCCCGTGAGGTTGTCGCCGGAGTGCTGGATGACGCCGTTGAGGATCGTCAGCTTGCCGAAGTAGCAGGCGTCGATCTTCTTGCGGTTGCCGTCGTAGGCGATGACGGACGCGTCGAGGTCGATGTCCTTGGCCCGCCTGCCCGCGCGGAAGGCGGGCTCCCAACCGAGGCCCATGCGGACGGACGTCAGCAGCGGCTTGCCGCCCTTGACGAGCGAGACGGTCTGGTTCTTCTGGAGGCTGACCCGTCCCTTGTCGAGGTTGATCTTGCCGCTGGACGGCGCGGCCGCGGGGGCCGCCGGGGCTGCGGGGGCAGCGGGCGCGCTCGGCGCGGCGGGGGGTGCCGTCGGCTGCGGGGGCTGTGCCGCGGGGGCGGGCTGGGGCGGCTGGGTCTGCTGCGGGGCCGGGGCCGGGGCCGGTTCCTCGACGTTGACGCCGAAGTCCGAGGCGATACCGCCCAGCCCGTTCGCATATCCCTGGCCGACCGCGCGGACCTTCCACGCGTCGCCCCTGCGGTAGATCTCGACGATGACCAGGGCGGTCTCGGCGCCGAGCTGGGGAGGGGTGAAGGTCGCCAGCACCGCGTTCGAGTTTGCGTCGCGCACCGTCGCGGTGGGCTCGGTGCCCGCGAAGGCGGCCCCCGGGGTGTCCAGGCTCGCGGTGACGACGACCTTCGCGATCTCCGCGGGCACCGAGCCGGTGTCCACGGTGATCGTGTCGGCGGCACCGCTGCTGTGCGTCACGCCGGGCGCGCTCGGCTGGTTGTAGAACACGAAGTCGTCGTCCGAGCGCACCTTGCCCTCGGGGCCCAGGAGCAGGGCCGAGACATCGAGCTTGGTCGGAGCGGTGACTTCCACGGCCACGCGGGGGGCGGGCAGCGGAAGGTTGGAGCCGGGAGTCATTGCCGTCATGCCGGGGGTAACGACCGGCTCGCCTTTGCGGTTCCTTTGCCGTCCCGAGCGTGGTTCGCAGCCGTGGTCCTCACGCGTGATTCGCCGCCGTGGTCCTCACGCGTGGTTCTCAGACGTGGCCCTCAGTTCTTCCGGGCCCTCCGTATCTCCCGTGAGCGGCGGGCGACCGCGTGCTCGTTGAGCAGTGACTCGAAACCGGCGGTGCGGATGCGGCGCACCAGGTCGTCGTAGCTGGTGCCCAGCGCCTCGGCTGTGCTCTCCAGGTGCCAGTCGCAGTCGGCCAGGCGGCGGAGCAGATGACCGCGCCGGATCTGGTTCTCGGAGAGGCGGAAGGTCTTGAGGTAGGCCGTGCGTCCCTTGTGGTCGGTGATCAGCTCGCCGATGTGCTGCTCGCGCTGCCCCCGGTGGAACGGCGGCAGGAAACGGTGCAGCGCGAACCCGCCCATCCGGGCCACCCGTTCGAACGCGTACGGCGTCTCCAGCAGGTCGCGCGCCATCAGCGAGTCGTGCGCCTCGCGCCAGGAACGCTCCTGCTCCCGCGCCGCCGACCGCAGATCCGCCAGCGTGCGGACGCGCCCCGCGTCGGATATCCGCGCGGTGAACTCCGGCACCGGGGCACCGAAGAGCGCGTACTGATGGACCAGCTCGCCGTACAGGTCCTGGAGCAGCGAGGGGTGCAGGGCGCGGTAGTCCTCGGGGTGCGGCACGACGAAGGCGGCGGCCAGCGCGTCCGACGCGTACACCATCACGCCGCACTGGCCCGGGTGGATCTCGAAGATCCGCAGCGCCTCGCCGAGCCCGCGCACGTCCCAGCCCGCGTACGCGTCCTCGGCTCGCGGGGACAGGCCCTGGCGCAGCGCCTCGCGCGACCATTCGTCCCACACCATCGTCGGGCCGCCGAAGTGCAGCGCCAGATAGCCCTCCAGCGCGAGGTGGAGCGGGAGGAAGCGGACGCGCTTCTCGGGGCGGCGGCGCTTGGCCATGCGGTGATGGCGCAGCGGGAGCCGCCGCGCGGGCGCGCCGCCGAGCTGCGTCCCGTACGCCGCGGACTCGCCGTCGGTCCCCGGCCCGGGGCCTGCTCCCGGGGCGCCTTCGCGCGACCAGTCCGCGACGAAGCCGTGCGGAATGTACGAGGTGTACTGGACACCGCCGCCGAGGTCCACGCTGTCCGGGGAGAGGCCGGGCGACGAGCCATAGGCCTCGCGGTGCAGGCGCAGGCCCTCCACCGGCTCGTCCCGCACCAGCGGCACCAGCCGGATGCCGCCCCACACCTGTGCGGCGCGCGGGGTCAGGCCCGCGAGGTCGACCCGGGTCATCGCGCACCCTCCTTCCGCTCCAGGAACAGCGCCATTCGCCGGTCCAGATAGGCGTGCAACTCGGTCAGGCCCGTGCGCCCCTCCGCGAACTGGGCCAGCTCCACCAGCGCGGGCAGGTCCTCCGCGTCCCGGACGCCCGCCGTCGGCACGCTCGGGGCGAGGCGGCGCACGTCGAAGCCGTCCGCGTCGTAGACCGGGTTGAGATGGACCACGCTCGTCAGGCGGTCCGGGTCGAGACGGGTGCGCCACACGCGCAGGACCTCTCCCGCCAGGCCGGGCGGGGCGTTGTCCCAGCCGTCCGAGACGATCACGAGGCGCCGGGGGGAGTGCTCCAGCGCGTCGAGGATCCGGGTGCCGAGCGGCGTCGGGCCCCACGGACGCAGCAGCAGGGGATCGGTGGAACCCGAGGTCCAGAACGGGCGGTACGCGCCGGGCTCCCCGCCCGCCAGCGCCTCCAACAGGAAATGGCAGGCCAGCGCCACGGCCAGGGGGCGGCGGCGCTTGACCCCCGAGCCCGAGGACGAATAGCTGTCGTCGAGCACGGCGGCGACCCGGCCCCACGTCCCCGCGTGCGGCCCCGCGGCCCGGCGCGCGGCGGCCCGCAGCGCCGCGGTCAGCTCGCCGCGCCGGGAACTCCGCTCGTCGAAGGGCAGGGACAGCACGTAGAGCGCGAGCCGGGTCAGCGGCATCACCGTCAGGTCAGCGCCGGGGCCCGTCCGCTGGGTGCGCAGACGCTCCAAGCGCGTCATCCGGGGCGCCATCCGCTCCAGGAACCTGTCGCGCGGAATGCCGTGCCGGGCGGCGAAGCCCTCGGCGACGGTGAACGGCAGCTCGTAGAGCGCGGACTGCTCGTGGTGCGCGCGGCGGTGGGCCTCCAGATACGCGTGCTCGTAACGGGCACGGCGGCGCGGGGCGAAGAGGAAGTCGCCCAACTCCGCCGAGGGCAGGGGGAGGTGCGCGTGCCGGAGCGTCTCCTTGAGGCCCGCGCGGTACTTCACCGCGTCGTGCGCCGCGTCGGGCCGGGCCGCGAGCCAGTCGCGCATGAGCGCGCGGGTGCGGCGATTGTTGACCCGGGCCTCGCGGAGCGAGCGGAACAGCCGGTAGACCCGCTGGGGCGGCAGGGCGGTCAGCCGCGCCGCGACCAGGCGCCCCTCGGCGCGCTTCTCTTCGGGGCCCGCGTCCGCGGAGGTGCGCAGCAGATTCCCGGCGATCCGGGCCGCATTGTGATCGTTGATGTCCAGGGCGAGCGTCGCGGCGTACACCGCGCGGTAATTCACCAGGACGTATTCGTGCAGGAAGTCCAGGGAGAGGCGCTGCTCCGCGGCGCCGCTGCGGAACTCGCGCTGTCCGGTGGCCGTCACCGCCGCGTTCACGAAAAGGAGCACGTCCTCCGCCGCGATCAAGTCGGCGTGCGTCTCCGTCTTCGTCGCCTCGGCGGTCTCCGCCGCATACGTCTCCGCCATGGTCACTCCCGCAGGCACAGGGGAAGGGGTGCCGGCCGGGGAATGGAGGCGTGGGCAGCGAAAACATTGCTTTAGAGGCAGGTCCCGAAAGCCACGTCGGAGTCCCGCGGCCGGCCAAAGAAACGTAGCACCGGGGCTTTTCCCGCCCCGCATGGTTTTCCACAGGCGACGGGCACCGGTATGACTAATCCCTCGTGGCGCCTCTCGCTGCGCCGCTGCCCCGCTGCCCCGCTGCCCCGCTGCCCCGCTTCAGCGCCGATCGCGTGAGTGGCCGAAGAAGATGCGGTACGCGACCAGCAGCACCAGGGAGCCCGCGATGGCGGCGACCCAGAGCGAGGGGTCGACGAAGTTGTTGTCTATGGGCTTGTCGAGGAACGTCGCGGAGAGCCAGCCGCCGATGAAGGCGCCCGCGATGCCGATGAGCGCCGTGCCGACGATGCCGCCGGGGTCACGTCCGGGGAGCAGCACCTTGGCGACGGTGCCCGCGATCAGCCCGAGGATCAGCCAGCTCACGATGCCGGAGTGCGCGAGGTCCGAGAGCGTCGTGTCCGACCCGGAGCCGTCGCCGGAGCCGGACTCGGCGAGCTGTCGGAGCTGGTGGGCCTGGTGGACGGCGTGCGCGGCGAGCATGGAGATGGGCCTCCCCGTGGACGATCAGTTGCGCCCCCATCATGCCTGCCGCCGCCGCACGCCCTGCGGGCGCGTCAGTGCGGCCAGACGGGCGGGTCCGTGCAGAAGGCGCCGCCGATGTGCGCCTGGTCGGGCCGCTCCGTGTCCAACTCGCCCTGGTCGGCGATGAGTTTCGCGGCGTACGGCTCCGAGTCGTCCCGGGGTTCGTAGCCCAGGGCGCGGGCGGACGAGAGGTCCCACCACAGGCGGGTGTTGTCCGAGGAGCCGTAGACGACGGTGTGTCCGACGTCCTCCGCGGTGAGCGCGGCGTGGAAGAGGCGGGCTCCGTCGGCGGGGCTCATCCAGATGGAGAGCATCCGTACGGTCGTCGGTTCGGGGAAGCACGACCCGATGCGGACGGAGACGGATTCCACGCCGTGCAGGTCCCAGTAGAGCTGCGCCAGGTCCTCCCCGAACGATTTGGACAGCCCGTAGAAGGTGTCGGGGCGGTGCGGTGCCGTGACGGGGATGAGCGGGTCACCGGCGCCGGGAACGGGCGTGAAGCCGACCGCGTGGTTCGAGGAGGCGAACACGACGCGGCGTACGCCCTCCTCGCGCGCCGCCTCGTACAGATGGTGCGTCCCCTGAATGTTGGCCCGGAGGATCTTCTCGAACGGTGCCTCCAGGGAGATCCCCGCGAGATGGAGGACCGCGTCGACTCCGCGTACGGCCTCGCGCAGCGCGTCCCGTGCCGCGGGGTCGCCGATGTCCAGGGTGATCGCGTCAGGCTCGCCCTCGACCGGCTGGAGGTCGAGCAGCCGGAGCTCGTATCCGTACCGCGGCAGCAGCTCGCGCATCAGGGTGCCGACGCCGCCTGCGGCGCCTGTGAGCAGGACGGTACGGGGTGCGGGCATCGGCGAGGTCTCCATCCGTGGACGCGGTTCATATATGGGGAAACGCTAGGGAGCCGCCCCACGGCCGTCAAGGGTGACGCCGCGTGCCGCGTTCACCTGCGAAATCATCGGCGGGATCGGCTTGTTGGTGCCAGGGGGCGCCCTTGACCGGCGCGGAAGGGCTGCTCTAGCGTGGCGCTGTTCAGGAATATAGACGCAGATCAGAAACGTGCACGGTCGAGCGGTCTGGAACGTCAGTACCACCCCGACCCGCCAAGGAGCGCCGGATGCCCTCGAACTCGTCCCTGTCGCCCACGCCGTCGCTCTCCGAGCGGCTGAGCGGACTGCTCTTCTTCCCCGTCACCGCCTTCGCGCCGGACGGCTCCCTCGACCTCGCCGCCTTCCGGGCCCATGTGCGCCGTGGTGTGGAGGCGGGCGCGGGCGCGGTGTTCGCCTGCTGCGGCACGGGAGAGTTCCACGCGCTGGCGCCGGGCGAGTTCCGCGACTGCGTCGCGGCGGCGGTGGAGGAGGCGGACGGACGGGTGCCGGTGGTCGCGGGCGCCGGGTATGGAACGGCGCTCGCCGCCGAGTACGCGGCCCTCGCCGAAGAGGCGGGCGCCGACGGCCTGCTGGCCATGCCGCCCTATCTGGTCGTGCCGAGCCAGGAGGGACTGCTGCGCCACTACACGGCGCTCGCGGACTCCACCTCCCTGGACGTGATCGTCTACCAGCGCGACAACGCCGTCTTCACCCCGCGCACCGTCGTCGCACTCGCCCGGCACCCCCGCGTCATCGGCCTCAAGGACGGCTACGGCGACCTCGACCTGATGCAGCGCATCATCACGGCCGTACGGAGCGAGGAAACGCCACGGGACTTCCTCTACTTCAACGGGCTGCCCACGGCGGAACTGACCGGTCTCACCTACCGCGTCCTGGGGGTCTCCCTCTACTCCTCCGCCGTCTTCTGCTTCGCGCCCGAGATCGCCCTCGTCTTCCACCGGGCGTTCTCCACGGGCGACGACGAGACCGTACGGAAGCTGCTCGACGGCTTCTACGTCCCCCTGGTCGAGCTGCGCAACCAGGGGCGCGGCTACGCCGTTTCGCTCGTCAAGGCGGGCGTACGGCTGCGCGGGCTGGACGTGGGGGAGGTGCGCCCGCCCCTCGCGGAGCCCGCGCCCGAACACGTGAAGGAACTGGGTGACCTGCTGGAGCGCGGCCTCGCGCTGGTAGGGGCCGCGTGATGCGGGCCGCCGCGTTCCTCTACCCCTGGGACGTCATCGGCGATCCCGAGGCCCCCGGACGCCTCGCCCGCCTCGGCGTCGAACGCGTCACCCTGGCCTCCGCCTACCACTCCACCCGCGCACTCACCCCGCGCCACCCCTCCCACCGGATCGTCACGGCCCGCCACGCCGCCGTCCTCTACCCGCCCGACCCCGCGCGGTGGGAGGACCACACGCTGCGCCCGTACGAGCAGGACTGGGCGCGCACCGGCGACCCCGGCGGGCCCTACGCGGCGGCCGCGCGGGCGCTGACCGGCGCGGGCATCGAGGTGCGCTCGTGGGTGGTGCTGGCCCACAACTCGCGCCTCGGCGCGGAGTTCCCGTACATCACCGTCCGCAACGCCTACGGCGACCGCTATCCCTGGGCTCCCTGCGTCGCGCGGCGCGATGTGCGCGAGTACCTGGTGAACCTCGCCGCCGAGGCCGCCGTACGTCCTGGCACCGGCACGCGCGGCACCGAACTGGAGTCCTGCGGCTGGTACGGGCTCGCACATCTGCACGCCCACGACAAGACCGGTGGGGTGGCGCTGGGTGGCGCCGCGCAGTACCTGATGTCCCTGTGCTTCTGCGACGCCTGCGAGGAGGGCTACGCCTCGCTCGGCGCCGACCCCGAGGAGCTGCGGACGGCCGTGACCGGGGCCCTGGAGCCGGTCTGGCGCGGCGAGGAACCGGCGGCGGGCCTGCGGGAGGCCGAGCGTGCCGCCGTCGAGGCACTGCTCGGCCCCGACCGCGCCGCGCTGTTCGCCACCTGGCGGGGGCGCGCGGCGCGCTGGCTGCAGCGCGAGGCCGTCGCCGCCGTACGCGCGGAGGCGAGCCACGCGCGGCCCGACACAGAGTTCCAGGTGCTGCTGCACGCCGACCCGGCGGCCCACCGCACCGGGGCCAACGCGGGCACCGACCCCGACGACGTCCTCGCGCACGCCGACGGCGTCGTCGTGCCCTGCGCCCCGGGCCCCGGCGGCGCGGCCGAACGCGCCGACGCGCTGGGCCCGTTCGCCACCCGACGCCACCCGACCGATCCGGCCGATCCGAACGAGGTGAATGAGGCGAACAGAGCGAAAGGGGCCACGCTCGCCGCCAACTTCTCCGTCGTCACCGGCATGGGCGGCTCCCCGCACACCCTCGCCGAGGACGCCGCGCACGCCCGCGAGCTGGGCGCCACCGAACTCCGGCTCTACCACGCGGGGCTCGCCTCCGACCAGGACCTGGACGCCGTCGCGAAGGCACTCACCGGGCTCCCGCCCGGCTGAGCCCCGGGGGCCTCGGGCCTCGGGCCTCGGGGCCTCGGGCCCCTCAGTCGAGCGCCTTCTCCATCATCCGCTGGGCGATGGGCGCGGCCAGGCCGTTGCCGCTGACCTCGGCCCGTGCCGCGTCCGAGTCCTCGACCACCACCGCCACGGCCACCTGCTTGCCGGAGGAGTCCTCGGCGTAGGAGGTGAACCAGGCGTACGGCGTGCCGCTGTTGTCGACGCCGTGCTGGGCCGTGCCCGTCTTGCCGCCGACCTCGACGCCGGGGATCTTCGCGTTGGTGCCGGTGCCCTCGTCGACCACGGTCTTCATGGCCGACCTCAGCTGCCGCGCGCTGCCCTCGCTCATCACGCGGTGCGACGAGGGGTCCGAGTAGTCCTGAAGGGTGGACCCGCCGGAGTCCTGCACCTGGGACACCATGTGCGGGTCGACCATTTCGCCGCCGTGCGCGATCGCCTGGGTCACCATCGCCATCTGGAGCGGCGTCGCCGTCACCTCGTACTGCCCGATGCCGGAGAGGCCGGTCTGTGCCTCGTCCATCTTCTTCGGGTACGAGCTCTCCGAGGCGCGTACGGGCACGTCCTGTTCGCTGTCGTTGAAGCCGAACTTCTCGGCCTGGGCGCGCACCTTCTCCTTGCCCAGGTCGGTCGCGAGCTTGGCGAAGACGTTGTTGCAGGAGTAGCGCAGCGCGTCCCGCAGGGAGGCGTCCTCGCAGGGCGCCGACGGGTTCTCGTTCTTCATGACCGTCGAGGTGCCCTTGAGCTTGTACGGGTCGGGGCTGTCGGTCCGCTCGTCCACGGACGAGTACAGGCCGTCCTCCAGCGCCGCCGCCGCGACCACCAGCTTGAACGTCGAGCCGGGCGGCACGGGCTGGCGCATCGCGCGGTTGAGCGTGGGCTGGTCCTCGTCGTCGGACAGCTTCTTCCAGGCGTCCGCGTCGGACGAGCCGCTGCCGCTGACCTTGGACGGGTCGAAGGAGGGGGTGCTGACCATGCCGAGGATCTCGCCGTTCGAGGGGTCGATCGCGACGGCGGCGCCCTTCTTGTCGCCGAGCGCCTCGTACCCGGCCTTCTGGACGCCGGGGTCGAGGGTCGTCAGTACGTTGTCGGGCTTGGCCTGCTTGCCGGTGAGCGCGTCGAGCGGGTCCTTGAGCCGGGGGTCCGTCCCGGTCAGCACGTCCTGGTAGATGCCTTCGAGCTGCGTCCATCCGCGCACCTGCGAGGCGAAGCCGGTCACCGGCGCGTAGACGGGCCCCTGGGTGTACGTGCGCTTGTACGCGAGGTCGCCCTCGTGCGCTCTCGCCGATCCGGTGACGGGCTTTCCGGCCACGACGATGTTGCCGAAGGGCTGCCCGTACTCCTCTATGGCGTTCCGCCGGTTGTCGCTGTCGTCCGCGAGCGCCTCGCCGTGCATGGTCTGCATCCAGGTGACCCGTGCGAGGAGCGCGAGTACCAGGAGCAGCGTGACGGCACCCGCTCGCCTGATTGTCCTGTTCATCCTGTACGAGAACGCGGCTCACGGAGAGCGGGGTTCCGCCGTCCTGGTTTTCTCAGACCATTTTCATTCGGTGCGATCCGGGCGTTTCGCGGGCAGCGGTTTCACGGACAGCAGGGCCGAAGCGCACTCCTCGACCGCGTCGAGGGCGTGCTCCGGAACGGTGGTTCCCTCGCGCAGATGGCGCTGGACGAGCGCGTACGGAAGGTCGACGACCGCGATCCGTACGCGCTCGACGGCAGTCGGGTCGTCCGCGCCCAGCCGGTGGGCGAGGGAGTCGACGGCGCCGAACGCGCGCGCGTTCGCCTCCCTGAGGAGCCGGGTGGCATGGGGTGGCCAGGAGGCGCGGCCGAAGTCGTCGGGGCCGTAACGCAGGACCCGCGCCTCGGCGGGGTGCGCGCGGCTCCACTCCACGGTGTGCCGCGCGGCGGCGAGCGCCGCGCCGCGCGCCTCCGGATCCGTCAGCGCGGCGAGCAGGCCCGTGTGGAACGCCTCCAGGGTGCGCAGCCAGAGCGCGGAGAGCAGCGCCGGGCGGTCGGCGAAGCGGTGGTAGACGGAGCCGCTCGGGGCGCCCGCCGCCTTGGCGACGGCTGTCATGGTCACGGCGGCCGGCCCCCCGGAGGCCGCCAGGCCGAGTGCGGTGTCGAGAAGCGTGGAGACGTCATAACGGGGTGGGCGGGCCATGGCAGTGGAGGGTAGCCTCTTCCTTATTAGAGGAGACTCTCTAAAACGGGAGTCCCGCAAGCTGGAGAGGTGACGCGCGCATGGCTGTACTGAACGTGCACGAACGTCGGCTGCCGGTCCCGGAGTCCCGGCTGGCGCCGCTGCTCGACGCGCTCTCGTCGGAGGACGACCCGGTGTGGCCGTCCGGGCGCGGCCAGTGGCCCCGGATGGAGTTCGACCGTCCGCTGGGCGTGGGCGCCAGGGGAGGGCACGGACCGGTCCGCTACACGGTCGTCGGCTACGTGCCGGGCCGCTGGGTCCGCTTCCGGTTCAGCGGCCCGAAGGGCTTCCACGGCTTCCACGAGTACACGGTGCACGCCACGGAGGACCCGTCCAGTGCCGTGCTGCGGCACACGCTCGTCATGCGCGCCCGCGGGGCCGCGCGGCTGACCTGGCCGTTCGCCTTCCGCTGGTTCCACGACGCGCTGATCGAGGACAGCCTCGACCGGGCCGAGCGCGCCTGCGCGGGCACGGTCGCCCGGCCCGCGCGCTGGAGCCCGTACGTACGGCTGCTGCGGAGGCTCACCCCGGGGTGACGAAGCCGTGCTCGTAGGCCGCGATCACTGCCTGGGTGCGGTCGCGCGCGCCGAGCTTGGCGAGTACGGCCGCCACATGGGTCTTCGCCGTCGCACTGCCGACCGCCATACGGTCGGCGATCTCGCTGTTCGTCAGGCCCTGGGCCATCAGTCGCAGCACGTCCGCCTCGCGCGCCGTGAGCCGCTCGCGCAGGGCGCCCGCGCGGTCGGCGCGCGCGTGGTGGGCGGCGAGGGAGCGTACGGCGGCGGGGAAGAGCAGGGAGTCGCCCCGCGCGATCAGCCGGACGCCGGCGACCAGTTCCTCGGCCGTGGCGCGCTTGAGCAGGAAGCCGTGGGCGCCCGCGCGGAGCGCGTCGTAGACGTAGGAGTCGTTCTCGAAGGTGGTGACGACGAGGATGCGGGGCGTCGGGCGGTCGCGGGCGGAGCCGTCGGGAGCGGGGTGGCCAGGGGTGGCGAGGATCAGCTCGGTCGCGCGGATGCCGTCCACCTCGGGCATCCGGACGTCCATCAGCACGACGTCGGGGCGGAGTTCGCGGACGAGCGAGACGGCCTCGCTGCCGGTCTCCGCCTCGCCGACCACCTCGATGTCGGTCTCGGCGCCGAGGATGGCCCGCAGCGCGTTGCGGACCATGCGTTCGTCGTCGGCGAGGACGACGCGGAGGGGCGGCGTGGTCACGGGGTGTCCTCCTGGTGGTTCTGGCGCTGGTTCCGGCGGTTCCGTCGTTCCTGGTGCGCGTCTTGGTGCGCGTTCCCGTGCGTGTCGTCTGCGAGGGGCAGGTGGGCCGTGAGTCGCCAGACGCCGTCCCGGGCGCCCGCGCGGGCGGACCCGCCGAGCAGCTCGGCCCGTTCCGCGAGGCCGGGCAGCCCCCGCCCTCCGGTGGTCCGGGCGCCGCCCGCCGCCTCCTCGGGGAGGGGGTTCTCCACGTCGATCTCCAACTCTTCGCCCTTCCTTCCGCGGTGACGCGTACGCGCCTGCCCGCGCGTCAGCCGGATCCGTACGGGGGCGCCCTCCGCGTGCCGGAGGGCGTTGCTCAGTCCCTCCTGCACGATGCGGAACGCGGCGCGCGACGCCTCGTCCGGCAGCCCGTCCAGCGGCTCCATGCCGGGGCCCAGGGCGAGGTCGATGGTGGCGCCCGTGGTGCGGCTGCGGGCGAGCAGGCCGTCGAGCCCGGCGGCGAGCGTCGGCGGCCGTGCCACCTCGCTCTCCGCACGCTCCGAGGACTCCGCGCCACCCCGCAACACCCCGAGGACCCCGTCCAGTTCCGCCACCGCGTCCCTGCTCGTCTCCTCGATCGCCACCAGCGCCTCACGCACGAAGTCCCGGTCGGAGTCGAGGAGCCGCCGCGCTGCGCCCGCCTGGAGGCTCACCGCGCTCAGCGCGTGCCCGACCGAGTCGTGCAGCTCGCGGGCGAGCCGGTTGCGCTGCGCCAGGTCGGCGGCCCGGCGCTCGGCGGCGGCCAGCCGGTCCTCGGGGGTGGGGCCGAGCAGCGGCGGGGCACAGCGCGCGAGCAGCGCTCCCGCGCCGTACGCGCACGCCGTGAGCGCCAGCAGAAGCGCGAGCCCCGCCGGGGGCGCCGTCCAGACCATGCCGCCGTCGAGATTCCACGGCCAGCCCCAGTAGCGCACCCGGAGCGAGGAGGAGAACGGATAGGCGAACAGCACCGCCGCCATGGGCGGAACGGCCAGCGTCGCCCCGCTCAGCACCGCGCCCAGCCCGGCGTGCAGCGTGAACCACACGGCCGTACGCCACCGTGCCGCCCAGGAGCGTGCCGGAGAGGCGTCCAGCGTGGCGCCGGGGACGCAGGCCAGAGTGCGTGCAGTCGTCGCCTCCAGCGTGCGGAGGAACGGGAAGAGCATGGCTGTCGCGGCGACCAGCGGCAACGCCAGCCCCAGCCCGAGGAACTGCCAGCCCGGCGTGGAGGCGAACGGCTGCACCTGGGGGCGCGCGGTGCCGACGGCGACCATGACCAGCAGGAAGTACGGCGTCATCAGCGCGCCGCCCTGCAACAGGTGCACCCAGCGCAGCCCGAGCCATCGCGCCCGCTCACGCACCCTCACACACTCCCCTTCCCCGTCGCCCCAGTCTGCCCTGCCGCCGTCCCTGCCCCCACCCGGGCGGCACCTACGCCCGCACGTGCACCCGCATCCGTCCCTGCACCCGCATCCGTCCCCGCACCGGCGTCCGTCCCCGCACCCGCGAGCCGTGTCAGCGCCCGTGCCCCGAGCGCCGCTAGCAGCAGGCCGGTCGCCATCTGCAGGGCGTAGGTGCACTGCATCAGCCCCGTCGCGCTGTCGCCCAGGGTCCGTCCGCCGCCGGAGAGCGCACCCATCAGCAGCCAGCCGCCCCAGCACGCCATCACGCCCGAACCGGTCCAGGACGCGGCGAGCGGCAGCCACAGCCGGGGGTTGCCGCGGCCCAGCGCGAGCCACGCCGTTCCCGCGACGGCGAGCGCGATGAAGAGCAGGTACGTCAACTCGACGATGTGGGTCGAGGCGTCCCGCTGCGCGATCCGTTCCGGGTTGAGCCCCGTCTCCGCGCCCGCCGCCCACATCACGTTCAGCGCGGCGACGGGCAGGGCGCCCAGTGCCGCGACCAGCAGTCCGGCCCTCGTGCGGGCGGAGGGGCGCGCCGGTACGGGGAGCGCGCTCAGGCGCGTGCGCAGCAGCGTGCCCCAGCGCTCGCGCACGTAGAGCACGAACAGCGTGCCCAGGACGATCCCCTGCACGGTGAAGCCCGTGTAGACGGTCGCCCACACCCAGCCGTCGAGCAGCGTCTCGGCGCCCTTGTCGTCCGTACCGCCGCCGGAGCCGCCGGAGCCGCCCGTATCGCCTGTCCCGCCCGTCAGCATCCCGAATGCCGTCTGGACGGGGAACGCCACCAGGATCGGCCCCAGCAGGCCGCTCGCGCCCCACAGGGGCACGGCGATCAGCCCGGCGGGGAGCCGTCGGCCCCAGGGGCGTGCCAGGGCCACGGCCAGCAGGATGACCGTGGCGTCCATGGCGACGGTCAGCAGGTTGATCGCCCAGAGGGTGCTCCCGCCGTCCCGGAGCGTGCTGCCCTCGGGGATGCCCGCGGTCCCGCCGCAGAGCCAGGAGATCTTCAGGAGCAGGTACGGCAGGCAGGCGACGGGCACCAGGGCCAGCAGTACGTTCCGCAGCACGTTCCGTGATTCGGTCATGCCTCCACGCTCCCGGGACGGCTCCCGCCGCACGTCCTGCCCGGTGGTGAACCGTCTCCGCCGCGCGGCGGAGACGGTGCTCACTCCAGCGTCAGGTCCGTGACCACCGCCGCGTGGTCGGAGTAGAACGGGCCCGGAGGGTGCGACCGCAGCCGCGTGTCGACGGTGAACGAACGGTCCGTCCTGAGCCGTTCTCCCCTGGCGAAGATGTAGTCGATACGGTCGAAGGGACCGCCCTCGTCGCTCTCGGCCCGCCGCAGCGTGTTCCAGGAGCCGCCCGGGTCCTCGCAGACGTCCGGACGGGTCTCCCTGTAGGTGTCGCGGAAGCCCGCCCGGGTGAGGAGGTCCGTCGCCTTCAGGTCGTAGGAGAGCCCGTGGTGTCCCGGGCAGCGCGACCAGCGTGGCGTCCAGTCGGTCGTGGCGACGGTGTTGAGGTCGCCCGCGAGGAGGACGGGGGCGCGGCTGCCGCCGAGCATGCGGGGGAGCTGGACGCGCAGGATGTCGCGCAACTGCCGGGCCTGCTTACGGCGTTCCGCCCAGGCCACCCGGGAGCGGGGGTAGGGCGGCCGTTTCCCTTCGTGCGCGGCGGCGGCGTTCGCGCTGACCATGTTGCCGACCCAGGGGCGGGAGAAGTTCAGCCAGGTGTCGACCAGGTTGAGACGGCGCCCGTCCGGCAGGACGACGCGCGCGCCGCCCGTGTTGAAGTCGCTGACGGTGTGACCGCTCGGTACGGGGAACGTACGGTCCACGCGGTGCCGGGTGAAGATCCAGAGGTTGTCCCTGGTCTGTCCCTGCGGCCCCCGGGTGACCTGCACGGCGTGGTACGTGCCCTTGCCCGCGCGCTCGGTGAGGGCCTGGCGGATCTCGTGGGCCGCGCCGTAGGTCTCGATGGAGAAGAACACGTCGGGCGCGAGGGCCACGAGCTGGTCCAGGAGCAGCGGGAGGTTCTTCTCGCCGCCCAGGCCCGGGTCCCGGCCGCCGTGGAAGATGTTCCAGGACAGCACGCGGATCCGTTCGGGAGGCGGCGCTGAGGCGGCACGCGGGGCCGCGGGGGAGGGGAACGCGGCGCCGCACAGGGCTCCGGCCGCGAGGACGGCCGCGCAGAGAGTTGTCCTTTTTCTGGCTTTTCTTCTCACCCTGTGATTGTGCGGTCACAGCCTCCGGGTGGCGTGGATCAGGCGGTCCCGCGCGTCGAAGAGGGCGTCTTTGATCATCTGTTCGTGTGCGGGTGTCAGCCGGGCCACGGGCACCGAGCAGCTGATCGCGTCGCGCGCCGGGGTGCGGTACGGGACGGCGACGCCGAAGCAGCGCAGCCCGAGGGTGTTCTCCTCGCGGTCGACCGCGTAGCCCTGTTCGCGGACGAGGTGCAGCTCCTCGATGAGCTTCTCGCGGTCGGTGAGGGTGTGCTCGGTGAGCTGCGCGAGGGTCTCGGGCAGCATCTTGCGCACCTGCTCGTCGCTGTACGTCGCGAGCAGGGCCTTGCCCAGCGACGTCGAGTGCGCGGGCAGCCGCCGTCCGACGCGGGTGAACGGGCGCAGATAGTGCTGCGACTGACGGGTCGCGAGATAGACGACGTTGGTGCCGTCGAGCCGGGCGAGGTGGATGGTCTCTGTCGTGTCGTCGGAGAGCCGGTCCAGGGTCGGCTTGGCGGCGGCCACGACCTCGTCCCCGTCGATGTACGAGGTGCCGACGAGCAGCGCCCGTACGCCGATGCCGTACCGCGTGCCCGTCGCGTCCGTCTCCACCCAGCCGAGGTCGACCAGGGTGCGCAGCAGCATGTACAGGCTCGACTTGGGGTATCCGACGGCCTCCTGGACGGTGGCCAGCGCGTGCATGCCGGGCCGTCCCGCGAAGAACTCCAGCAACTCCACCGTCCGCACGGCCGATTTGACCTGCGATCCACCCGTCTCGGCAGCTGACATCGACCTTGACCCCTCTGTTCGCGCAGCCCTAGAGTCCCTGCCGTATCGCGGAATTCACTGACAGAGACGCTGTTCAGCATACCGAACACCGTCGGGGTCGGTGCAGGCAACCGGTCAGGAACCGGGCAGGAGGACACGGTGGCTGGAGTACCAGTGTGGAGCGTTGACCCCCGGACCGGGAAGCAGCGCGAGCAGGTCACCACCGAGGCCACGGCGGAGGACGTCGACCGCGCCGCGCGCGGGGCGCACGAGGCGCTTCCCGCGCTCGCGGACCGTACCGCGCGCGCCGCGCTGCTGCGCGCCTGCGCCGCACAACTGGAGGCCCGGCGCGAGGAGATCGTCGCGACGGCCGACGCGGAGAGCGCGCTCGGCACCGCACGGCTCGGCGGCGAGCTGACCAGGACGACGGGCCAGCTGCTGGCCTTCGCCGACGAGGTCGAGGACGGCGCGTTCCTCGGCGTGATCATCGATCACGCCGACCCCTCGCTCGCCCCGCCCCGGCCCGATCTGCGGCGCTACCGCATCCCGTTGGGCGTCGTCGCCGTCTACGCCGCGTCCAACTTCCCGCTCGCCTTCTCCGTCCCCGGCGGCGACACCGCCAGCGCGCTCGCCGCCGGGTGCCCCGTCGTCGTCAAGGCCCACCCCGACCACCCCGCCACCTCGGAGCTCTGCGCGGCGGCCCTGCGTGCCGCCGCCGTCGCGACGGGCATGCCCGAGGACGTGCTCTCCGTCGTCCACGGCTTCGACGCGGGCGTCGAACTCGTCCAGCACCCGCTGGTCGCCGCCGCGGGCTTCACCGGCTCCGTACGGGGCGGACGTGCCCTCTACGACGCCGCGGCGGCCCGGCCGCGCCCCATCCCGTTCCACGGCGAGCTGGGCTCGCTCAACCCCGTCGTCGTCACCGCCTCGGCCGCCGAGGAGCGCGCCGAGGAGATCGGCGAGGGCCTCGCCGCCTCGATGACGCTGGGGACCGGCCAGTTCTGCGTGAAGCCGGGACTCGTCCTCGCGCCGCAGGGCGAGGCGGGCGACCGGCTGCTCGGCGTCCTCGCGGAGCGCGTGCGCGCGACGGAGCCGGGGACGCTGCTCGACACGCGGATGCGGGAGGCGTTCCTGAGCGGCGTCGCCGAGCGCGCGCGCCTCGACGGCGTCGACGTGCCCGTGGAGGCGGGCCCGGGTGCGGAAGGGCCCGAGGACCGGACGGTCGGCGCGGGCGTCCTCACCGTGCCCGCGCGCCGTCTGACCGGCGACGGGCCGCACGAACAACTGTTGGAGGAGTGCTTCGGCCCCGTCACGGTCGTCGCCCGCTACGCCGACGAGGCCGAGGTCGGCGCCGTGCTCGCCCGGCTGCCCGGCAACCTCACGGCGACCGTGCAGCTCAGCGAGGACGAGGCGGCCGGGAAGGACGGCACGGGCGCCGGGCTGCTCGCCGCGCTGACGCCCCTCGCGGGCCGCGTCCTCGTCAACGGCTGGCCCACCGGCGTCGCCGTCGCGGCGGCGCAGCACCACGGCGGCCCGTACCCGGCGACCACCTCCACGTCCACCTCCGTCGGCGCGACCGCGATGGAACGGTGGCTCCGTCCGGTCGCCTACCAGTCCACCCCCGAGCCGCTGCTGCCGCCCGAACTGCGGGACGACAACCCGCTCGGCCTGCCGCGCAGGGTGGACGGACAGCGCGAGGGGTAGCCGCACGAGCCCCCCTCGTGGGGAGACTGGCGCCATGGAAGCCAGCTTCGACAGCGCCACGGCCTCTCTCCTGGCCGACGAGTTCAGCACCGGGTCCCGCGAATCCACCGGCCGCACCTACCTCAACACCGCCTCCCACGGCCTGCTCCCCTCCCGTACGGCCGACGCCGTACGGGAGAGCGTCACGGACATGGCGGCCGGGCGGATCGACATGCCGCGCTACTTCGCCGTCGCCGACGAGGCGCGTGCCTCCTTCGCGCGGCTCGCCGGGACGACGCCGGACCGGGTGGCGCTCGGCAGCGCCGTCTCGACGCACGTCGGGCTGATCGCCGCTTCACTGCCCGTCGGCGCGGAGGTCCTCGTCGCGGACGGCGACTTCAGCTCCGTCGTGAACCCGTTCACCGTGCGGGACGACCTCAAGCTCCGTACCGCCCCGCTCGAACGGCTCGCCGAGGCCGTCGACGCCACGACCGCGCTGGTCGCGGTCAGCGCCGTGCAGTCCGCCGACGGACGGGTCGCCGACCTCGGCGCGATCCGGGAGGCGGCGCGCGCGGCGGGGGCGCGGACACTGGTGGACAGCACGCAGGCGGTGGGCTGGTTCCCGCTGCGCGCCGACGACCACGACTACGTCGTGAGCGCCGCGTACAAGTGGCTGCTCTGTCCGCGCGGTACGTCCTTCCTCGTCGTCTCGGAGGAGGCCCAGGACGCGCGGGTGCTGCTGCCGCAGCACGCGGGCTGGGTGGCGGGGGAGCGGCCGTGGGAGAACGCGTACGGCCCGGTCGCCCGGTACGCGCCCGACGCGCGGCGCTACGACGAGAGCCCGGCGTTCCTGCCGTACCTGGGGGCCGCGCGTTCGCTCGCGCTGGTGGAGCGCGTGGGGCGCGACGCGATCGGGGCGCACGACCGCGCGCTGGCGCGGCGGTTCCGCGCCGGTGTCGCGGGGCTCGGTGCGCGGGCCGGTGCGGGGTACGAGGCGGTGCCGGGCGACTCGGCCATCGCCGCGGTGCCGGGACTGGGCGGAGCGGCTGGGCTGCTGGCGGAGGCGGGCGTGGTGGCCTCGGCACGGGACGGCAACCTGCGCGTCGCGTTCCACCTCTACAACACGGAGGCGGACGTGGACCGGCTGTTGAACGTCCTCGCGGACGGGCGCTCGTAGCGACGGGTTTCTCAAAGGGGCGGGGCAGCAGCGCGACTGCCCCGCCCCTCACGCGGTGCGGGTCAGCTCAGGGAAGCTGGCTGCTCACCGGACCGGCGTGAAGTCCCGCGCGCCGATGTACTCGGGGCGCCGGACGGGAGCCGCGAAGGGCTCCACGGCGGTGTTCTCCACGGAGTTGAACACGAAGAAGACGTTGCTCCGCGGATACGGGGTGATGTTGTCCCCGCTGCCGTGCATCGTGTTGCAGTCGAACCAGACGGCCGAACCGGGATCGCCGGTCCACTGCGCGATCCCGAACTCCGACGAGAGCCGCTCCAGGGCCTCGTCGGACGGGATACCCGCATCCTGCATCTGGAGCGAGCGCTTGTAGTTGTCCTTCGGCGTCGCGCCCTCGCAGCCGAGATACGTCTTGTGCGAACCCGGCATGAGCATGAGGCTGCCGTTGAACGCGAAGTTCTCGGTGAGAGCGATCGACAGGGACACGGTCCGCATCCGGGCGAGGCCGTCCTCCGCGTGCCACGTCTCGAAGTCGGAGTGCCAGTAGAAGCCACTGGCGCCGTAGCCGGGCTTCACGTTGATCCGGGACTGGTGGATGTAGACGTCCGAACCCAGGATCTGCCGGGCACGGCCCACCACACGCGGGTCCGAAGCGATCCGCGCGAAGATCTCGCTGATCTTGTGCACCTCGAACACGGTACGGATTTCCTGTGACTTGGGCTCGACGATGGACCGCGGGTCCGCCTTGATCTCCGGATCGGTCGTGAGCCGCTCCAGCTCGGACTGGAGCGCCGGGATCTCATCGGGCGCGAGGAGCTCGTCGAGGATCAGGAATCCGTCCCGCTCGAACGCCGAAAGATGGGTCTCGCCCATCGGGCCCTTCCTCCCCGGGTCGGACCACAGGACGGGGTCCTGCCGTTCGATCAGCACCTCGGTGGTGCCACGGGTCGGGTACAGGTCGGCAGTGCGCTCGGGTGCGGTGGTCATGGAAGTGCCTTCCTCTCCTGTTCTGTTGAAGGTTCCTGTCTGTTCGATGGCCCTTTCTCTGGCCTACGGCTTGCCGGTCAGCCCTCGGCGGGCTCGGGCTCGGTGAGCAACGGGTACACACCGTTCTCGTCGTGGTCCTCGCGGCCGGTGACCGGAGGATTGAAGACGCAGAGGCACCTGAAGTCCTCCTTGATCCTCATGGTGTGCCTCTCGTTCCCGTCCAGCAAGTACATGGTTCCGGGGGTGATGGTGTACTTCTTCCCGGTCTCGCGGTCGGTGAGTTCGGCCTCGCCCTCCACGCAGACGACGGCCTCGATGTGGTTCGCGTACCACATGTCGGTCTCGGTGCCCGCGTAGAGGATCGTCTCGTGCAGCGAGAAGCCGACGCGCTCCTTCGCCAGCACGATCCGCTTGCTCTCCCAGGTGCCCGAGGCCGCCTTGATGTGGCGGTCGGTGCCCTCGATGTCCTTGAAGGAACGAACGATCACGGTGAGATGGTGCCTTTCTGTCTGTCCGGCACGGGCCGGGTGCCCATGACGGGGGTCCATTACGGGGGCGGCCCGCCCCGGCGACTGCCGGGGCGGGCCGAGTCGGCGGGGCGTCAGGCGGTTTCGCGGACCGCCCTGGCGAGGACGCGCAGCCCCTCGTCCAGTTCCTCGGGGGTGATGGTCAGCGAGGGGAGCAGCTTGACGACCTCGCTCTGCGGGCCCGAGGTCTCGATCAGCAGCCCCAGCTCGAAGCAGCGCTTGGCCACGGCGTTCGCGCGGTTCTTGTCGTGGAACTCCAGGCCCCACACCAGGCCGCGGCCGCGGAAGTCGGCGACCTCTCCGGCGTGCTCCTCGGCGATGGCCCGCAGCGCGGTCTCGACCTGCTCGCCGCGCTGGAGGGTCTGCTTCTCCATCTGGCCGTCGGTCCAGTACGTCTCCAGCGCGGCGGTGGCCGTCACGAAGGCCGGGTTGTTGCCGCGGAAGGTGCCGTTGTGCTCGCCCGGCTCCCAGATGTCCAGCTCCGGCTTGAACAGGGTGAGCGCGAGCGGCATGCCGTAGCCGCCGATCGACTTGGACAGCGTGATGATGTCCGGCTGGATTCCCGCCTCCTCGAAGGAGAAGAAGGCGCCGGTGCGTCCGCAGCCCATCTGGATGTCGTCGACGATGAGCAGCATGTCGTGGCGGTGGCACAGGTCGGAGAGCGCCTTCAGCCAGGAGGCACGCGCGACGTTGATGCCGCCCTCGCCCTGCACGGTCTCCACGATGACGGCCGCGGGCTTGTTCAGGCCGGAGCCCTGGTCCTCCAGCAGCCGCTCGAACCAGATGAAGTCCGGGGTGGCGCCGTCCAGGTAGTCGTCGAACGGCATCGGGGTGCCGTGCACCAGCGGGATACCGGCGCCGGCGCGCTTGAACGCGTTGCCGGTGACGGCCAGCGAGCCCAGGGACATGCCGTGGAACGCGTTGGTGAACGAGACGATCGACTCGCGGCCCTTGACCTTACGGGCCAGCTTCAGCGCGGCCTCGACGGCGTTCGTGCCGGTCGGGCCCGGGAACATGACCTTGTGGTCCATGCCGCGCGGTTTGAGGATCGTCTCCTGGAACGCCTCCAGGAACGCCCGTTTGGCGCCGGTCGACATGTCCAGACCGTGCACGACGCCGTCCCGCTCCAGGTAGTCGAGGAGGGCGCGCTTGAGGACCGGGTTGTTGTGGCCGTAGTTGAGCGAGCCCGCTCCGGCGAAGAAGTCGAGGTAGGTGTGGCCGTCCTCGTCGTACATGTGGGCGCCCTGGGCGCGGTCGAAGATGGTGGGCCAGCCACGGCAGTAACTGCGCACCTCCGACTCCACGGTCTCGAAGACGCTGAGGTCCGGCTGGGTGATGGTCACGGCTTGCTCCTGGGAGTGAGTCATGTGAGAGGAGAGGAAGTCTGATGAGGGGTGCGGACGGAACCGGTCGGTACCGGACGCGCGGGGGCGAGGGCCGTGTACGTCAGCGCTGCGCTGCGCCGGGAAACACGACCGGACCTATCCGGTACAGCACCTCGGGGTCATGGCCCGACTCGGGGAAGACCTCGGCATCGAACAGCACCTCCTTCTCGACCGGCGCCGCGTGGCGACGCGCGTAGGAGGTGAACAGGCGGTTCGAGGGGGCGTTGTCGGGGGTGACCGTGGTCTCGACGGTGTCGATGCCGGTCTCCTGGGCGGCCCGCAGGGTCAGTCCGTCGAGCATCGCCGCCGCGAGCCCGCGGCCGCGCGCCGCCTCGTCGACGGCTACCTGCCACACCAGGAGGGTGCGGGGGCTGTCGGCGCGTACGTAGCCGGTGATGAACCCGACCGGAGCGCCGTCCGCGTCGCGGGCGACGACCGAGGTGGCCGCGAAGTCACGGCACCACAGCAGGTAGCTGTAGGAGGAGTTCAGGTCGAGCGTCCTGGAGTCGCGGGCGATGCGCCAGATCGCGGCTCCGTCCTCCACCCGGGGAGTGTCGAGCTTCAGTCCCTCCGGCATTTCCAGGAAATCGCTATGGGCACGTGCAAGGTCTGCTTGTGCGGCGGTCATGCGGATTCAATTTACCCAGCAGAATCTGAAAGCGCACGGGGGGCAGGGGTTACGTGAGGGGGGCGCGTTGTGTTATCGCGCGGGAGCGCGCAGGCGCGTAAGACCTCGCCATTCTCCCCGGTCATATGGGGTTTTATCCGGGCAGAAGAATCATCCTGTGGGGTCCGTCACAGTGACGTAACGGAGGCGAGACGCGTCCGAATTACGGCGATTGAAGCTAGCGAAATCTTGGCGTTTGAGCCGACGGAAAGCGGGCAGAAGAATACGGGCACCTGTACTCGAAAGCCTGCGTGAAATGCAGCCTAATTCCGTGTGGCCGCGGGTGTCAGGGCTTTCCCGTAACTCGTCCCCGTAACTCGTCCCGCCGGTCGTACAGTGCCCCCATGAGTGAGCGTGCGACGCAGCGGGTGCTGCATGTCAAGGGGCGGGTGCTGGCGGGGCCCGAGGACGTCCGTGACGAGCTGTGGGCGGTGGACGGGAGGATCACCTACGAACGCCCGCCGGCCGCGCTCCCCGTGACCACTCTGGAGGGCTGGACGCTGCCCGGCCTCGTCGACGCGCACTGCCACGTCGGGCTCGACGCGCACGGCCCCGTGGACGACTCCACCAGCGAGAAGCAGGCCCTCACCGACCGCGAGGCGGGCGCGCTCCTGCTGCGCGACGCGGGCTCACCCTCCGACACCCGCTGGATCGACGACCGCGAGGACCTGCCCCGCATCATCCGCGCGGGCCGTCACATCGCCCGTACGCGCCGCTACATCCGCAACTACGCGCACGAGATCGAGCCCGGCGACCTCGCCGCCTACGTGCGCCAGGAGGCGCGGCGCGGCGACGGCTGGGTCAAGCTCGTCGGCGACTGGATCGACCGCGAGGAGGGCGACCTGACGGCCTGCTGGCCGCGCTGGGCCATCGAGGAGGCCATCGCCGCAGCCCACGAGGAGGGCGCGCGCGTCACCGCGCACTGCTTCGCCGAGGACTCCCTGTACGACCTGGTGGACGCCGGGATCGACTGCGTCGAGCACGCCACGGGGCTCACCCAGGAGACCATCCCGCTCTTCGCCGAGCGGGGCGTCGCCATCGTGCCCACGCTCGTCAACATCGCCACCTTCCCCGCGCTCGCCGACGGGGGCGAGGGCAAGTTCCCCCGCTGGGCCGCCCATATGCGGCGCCTCCACGAGAGCCGGTACGAGACCGTGCGTGCCGCCTGGGACGCGGGCGTCCCCGTCTTCGCGGGCACCGACGCGGGCGGCTCCCTGCCGCACGGGCTGGTGGGCCAGGAGGTCGCCGAGCTGGTCAAGGCCGGTGTCCCCGCGCTGGACGCGCTCTCCGCCGCCACCTGGGGCGCCCGCTCCTGGCTGGGCAGGCACGGGCTGGAGGAGGGCGCACCGGCCGATCTCGTCGTCTACCCGACCGACCCCAGGGCGGACGTGGGAGTCCTGGCGGCACCCCGGCACGTCGTGCTGCGCGGGCGCGTCGTGCAGTAACCGGTGTGTCGTGCGGCAGCGGACGCTTCTTGCGGTGGTCCGCGGAAGCCGTGCGTCCGCCGCACCGGGGCGGCAGAATTTCTCTCTCCCGGGATGTCGAGAACCCCGCGACGGCTCCGACGTCCCTCTTGAGAGGCGCCCGCACCGGGTGCCGTGCCAAGGAGGCGTACACCATGAAGTACATGCTGATGGTCATGGGCAACCAGGCCGAGTACGACGCCATGGAGGGCAAGGGGGACGGGTCGGTCGTATGGACCGAGGACGCGATGAAGGCGATGTTCGAGCACATGGGCGCGCTCAACAACGACCTCGCCGAGTCCGGTGAACTCGTCGACGCCCAGGGGCTGACCGCCCCCGCGCAGGGCAAGGCCGTCTCCGTGAAGGACGGCAGGACCGTGGTCTCCGACGGCCCGTTCGTCGAGGCCAAGGAGGTCCTGGCGGGCTACTGGATCGTGGACGTCGCCAGCGAGGAGCGGGCCATCGAGATCGCCGCCCGCGCCTACTCCTGTCCCATCCCCGAGGGCGCGCCCGCCCTTCCGCTCGTCGTCCAGCCCATCCAGGACGCCGGCGCCCCGGAGATGTGACGGCGGACGTAACGGAACCGATCGGTTCCATGACCGCGCGTACACCGGACGAGGACCTGCTGCGCCAACTGGCGCCGCAGGTCCTGGGCGCGCTCGTACGCCGGTACGGTCATTTCGACGCGGCCGAGGACGCTGTGCAGGAGGCGCTGCTCGCGGCCGTACGGCAGTGGCCCGAGTCCGGCAGGCCGCGGAATCCGCGCGGCTGGCTCATCCGCGTCGCCTCCCGGCGGCTGGCCGACACCCTGCGCGCGGAAGAGGCGCGCAGACGGCGCGAGGAACGCATCGCCGCCAGCGCCCCGAGCGACGCGCTCCACGCGCCCCCGCCCGGCGAGAGCCGCGCCCCGTCCGAGGACGACACCCTCGCGCTGCTCTTCCTGTGCTGCCATCCGGTGCTCACCCCGGAGTCGCAGTCCGCGCTCACCCTGCGCGCCGTCGGCGGTCTCACCACGGCCGAGATCGCCCGCGCCTATCTGGTCCCCGAGGCGACCATGGCGCAGCGCGTCAGCCGCGCCAAACAGCGCATCCGTAAGGCGGGCGGACGGTTCGCGCGCCCCGGGAAGGCCGAACTCGCCGACCGTCTCGGCGCCGTCCTCCAGGTCCTGTACCTCATCTTCAACGAGGGCTACACGGCCACGGCGGGCAGCTCCCTCCAGCGCCGCGAACTGGCGGGAGAGGCCGTCCGCCTCACCCGCGACCTGCGCCGACTCCTCCCGGAGGACGGCGAGGTGGCGGGGCTGCTCGCCCTCATGCTGCTCACCGACGCGCGGCGCGACGCCCGTACGAAGCCGGACGGCTCGCTCGTCCCGCTCGCCGAGCAGGACCGGGAGCTGTGGCACAAGGAGGCCGTCGACGAGGGCGTCGCGCTCGTCACCGAGGCGCTCACCCACCGGCGCCTCGGCCCGTACCAGCTCCAGGCCGCCATCGCCGCCGTGCACGACGAGGCGCCCTCGGCGGACGAGACCGACTGGCCGCAGATCCTCGCGCTCTACGGCCTTCTCGAACGGTTCGCCCCCGGGCCCGTCGTCGCGCTCAACCACGCGGTCGCCGCCGCCATGGTGCACGGCCCGCGCGCCGGGCTCGACAGGCTGGCCGCGCTGGACGGCGACCCGTCGATGGCACGGCACCACCGGCTCGCGGCCGTACGGGCGCACCTTCTCGAAATGGCCGGAGAACCGGAGGCGGCCGTCGCCGCGTACCTCACGGCCGCCGAACGCACCCTCAGCCTGCCCGAACGGCGCTACCTCCTGGAGAGGGCCGCACGCCTCGGGCGCGAATGACCCCGGATGACCCCGGATGACACGGCGGGGGCGCGTACCGCAGCCTGGAGCAATGACCACGACGGGACCCTCGGCCCTCTCCGCGCGGGACGCGCTCGGCCTGGTGGCACGGGACTTCAGCGCGTTCACGGATCCGGAACGTCCACAGCCCCCCGACGGCCCGCTCGACTGGAGCGGATACGACGCCGCACGCGCGCGGGCCCGCGACCGTACGGGCGAGAGCGAGTCCGTCGTCTGCGGCACCGGCAAGGCGGGCAGCGTCGAAACGGTGCTGATCTCCTTCGAGTTCGGCTATCTCGGCGGCTCGCTGGGCGAGCGTACGGGCGACCGTATCGAGGCGGCGCACACGCGGGCGCGCGAGCAGGGACTGCCCGTGGTCACGCTCGTCGCGACGGGCGGCAGCAGGATGCAGGAGGGCATGCGGGCGCTCACCCAGCTCCAGCGCGTCGCCCGGCAGACCGCGCTCACCCGGCGCGCGGGACTGCCGCAGCTCGCGCTCGTCCGCGACCCCGCGACGGGCGGCGGCTGGGCCACCCTCGCCGCGGGCGCCGACGTGGTGCTCGGGCTGCCGGGCGCGCAGGCCGGGTTCGCGGGGTCGCGCGTACGCCCGCCGGGCGCCGACCCGGGCGCTTACACCGTCGAGGGACAGCTCGCGACGGGGCACCTCGACCAGATCGTGCCGGAGGACGGGGCCGGTGCCGCCGTCGCCCGCTGGCTCGGCCTCCTGACGGGCGGAACGGCACCCGGGACCGGCTCTGAGACCGGCCCCGAGCCCGTGCCCGTCCCGCACGCGCTCGCCCCCGTCCCGCTCCCGGAGAGCGGCACGGAGGCCGTCTCCCGGGCCCGCTCGCGGGACAGGCCCCGTGCCGCGGCGTATCTGGACGCCTGCTTCGACGAGCGCGAGGAGATCAGCGGCGACCGCTGCGGAGGCGTCGACCCGGGCATGCGGTGCGGCTTCGGACGCCACGAGGGCCGTACCGTCGCCTTCGCCGCGCAGTGCGGCACCGCGACCCTGCCCGCCGGATACCGCACCGCCGCGCGGCTGATCCGGCTCGCGGACCGGCTCGGCATCCCCGTGCTCACGCTGATCGACACCCCCGGCGCGGCCAACGGTGCCGAGGCCGAGCGCGCGGGCGCCGGACCGGCCATCGCCGACGCCTTCGCCGCCGTCGCCGAGGCCACCGTCCCCGTCACCTCGCTGCTGATCGGCGAGGGCGGCTCGGGCGGCGCCCTCGCGCTCGCGGCGCCCGGCGCGCTGTGGGTGACGCCGGACAGCTACTTCTCGGTGATCGCACCGGAACTGGCCGCCGCGATCCTCAAAAGAGGCCCCGAGCGCGTCCCGGAGACCGCCGAGGAGCTGCGACTGCGTCCCCAGGACGCCGTCCGGCTGGGCGTGGCCCGGGGAATAGCACCCGCGGCGCGGGGGTTGCCCCCGGTATGCGAGTAGAGATCTGGTCCGACATCGCCTGCCCCTTCTGTTACATCGGCAAGGCACGCTTCGAGAAGGGGCTCGCGGCGTTCGCGCACCGCGGCGAGGTGGAGGTCCACCACCGCTCGTTCGAGCTGAATCCGAACGCGGGGGACCCGCCGGGCGGCCCCGTGACCCAGATGCTCGTGGAGAAGTACGGGCTGTCGCCGGAGCAGGCCGAGGCCGCCGAGCGGGACGTCGCCGCGTCCGCGGCCGGGGAGGGCCTGGAGTACGGGGAGGGGCGCCTGATCAGCGGCTCGACCTTCGACCTCCACCGGCTGCTGCACGCCGCCAGGGCGCTCGGCGAGAAGGAGCACGACGCCCTCCTCGACGCGTTCTACCGCGCCCACTTCGCCGACCTGCTGAACTTGAACGACGAGGAGACGCTGCTGCGCGTCGTCACGGAGGCGGGCATCGACGAGACGGAGGCGCGCGCCGTCCTCGCCGACAAGGAGGCGTACGCGGAGGCCGTACGGACGGACGAGCGCGAGGCCGCCCAACTCGGCGCCACCGGTGTGCCGTTCTTCGTGATCGACCGCCGCTTCGGCGTCTCCGGCGCCCAGCCCCCCGAGGTCTTCACCCAGGCGCTCGACCAGGCGTACGCGGCGGGTGGCGGCCTGGTCACCGTGGCCACCGCCGCCGCGGGCACCGACGCGCCCGTCTGCGAGGATGGGGCCTGCGAGGTACCCGACCCCAGGCCCTGACCCCGCGCGCCGCGCGGCAGGGGCCCGGCCACCGGCGGAACCGGAGAAGGGGACGCACCGTGACTGAGCGCAAGCCGCCCGGCATCAGCTTCGAATCCTGGGCCGACAGGCAGATCCGCGAGGCCGAGGAGCGCGGCGAGTTCGCGAATCTGCCGGGTGCGGGCAAGCCGCTGAAGGACGAGAAGCGGCCCTACAACGAGCAGTGGTGGGTCGAGCGCAAGATGCGCGACGAGAACCTCAGCCATCTGCCGCCCTCCCTCGTGCTCCGCAAGGAGGCCGACGAGGCCCGCGCCGCCCTGGCGCGGGCCCGTTCGGAGGCCGAGGTCCGCGAGATCGTCGAGGGGATCAACGAGAAGATCCGCGCGGCCATCAAGTACCCGCCCGAGGGCCCGCCCCACCGCCTCGCCCCGTTCGACATGGAGCGTGCCCTCGACGAGTGGCGCGCGTCCCGCGAGAAGGGCTGACGGTCACCTGGGCGGGTCCTGAGCAAAGCCCGCGTGCGCGGCCCCTGCGGCGTTCCGTGCGGCCAACGCAGGGCCTCGCACGGCCCTCGCGCGGCCAACGCACGGCCCACGCGCGGTTCCTCAGATCTCTCCGCGCGCCATCCCGATCAGCCGCTCCAGCACCCGCCCCTGGCTGACGCGCAGCCCGTCGTGCTCCCACTCGCTGGTCACCCAGGTCCGGGTGCCGCGCACCGCCCGTGCGGTGGCCATCGAGTCCTCACGGTCGACGTACATGTCGTCGTAGTAGACCGCCGCGTGGACGGGCACCTCGTTGGCCGCCAGCCGCGTGGGGTCGTACAGGTCCGGCCAGTCGCCCCGTTCCGCCAGCAGGTGCGCCGTCTCGCGCAGCGGCATCAGCGCGGGGTCGGTCTCGAACTGCCAGGGGTAGATCATCTCCCCGGTGAAGTGCACCGGCCGTCCCTCGTCCAGTGCCCGCCGGGCGTCGAACGCGGGGAACTCGTCCCGTACCCGCTGCGCCGCCCACCGGGTGCCCTCCTTGCTGACCGAGCGCTGCCCGTAGGACGCCTCGTGCACCAGCGCGAACAGCGGGTTGGTGGAGAGGGAGACATGCGTGCGCGCGCCCTCCAAGAAGGTGTCCGACAGCTCGCGTCCCGTACGGCCGGAGGTCCAGGCGTCCTCCAGCAGGTAGTGCAGCGCGTGCGGGCCGCTGCCCATGCCCAGCATCAGGCCGAGGGACTGGAAGCGCTCCACCGTGAACGGGCTGCCGTCCGGCAGCGCGACTTCGTGCTCCGCGAGGTGCTCGGTGATCTGCCGCACCGTTTCGGCGTCCCCGGGGTAACGCTCGTAGAAGTCGGCGTTCTTGGAGGCGACGCGGGGATACGACATCCGGTAGATGTCCTCGGGCCCGCTGCGCAGGCCCGGCAGCCCGCCGGTGATGAACGCCTCGCGGAGCCCCTCCGGCGCGAACGACAGATACGTGGTCGTGCAGAACCCGCCGAAGCTCTGCCCGATGACCGACCAGGGGACGCCCTCGCCCAGCAGCCGCTTCCTGATGATCTCGGCGTCCCGGACGATGGAGTCGGCGCGGAAGAGCGCCAGGTAGTCGGCCTGTTCGCGCGGTGTGCCCCGCAGCGGGAGGGACTGACGGTTCGCGGGCGTCGACCGTCCGGTGCCCCGCTGGTCGAGCAGCAGCACCCGGTAGTGGCGCAGCGCGGGCGCCCACCAGTCGGGCCCCACGGGACGCGGCGAACGGCCGCCGGGACCGCCCTGGAGGAAGACCAGCCACGGCAGGTCCTCGCGCTCCCTCCCCGCCGCGACCAGCTCCCGCGCGTACACCTCGATCTGCTCGCCGTCCGGGGCCGCGTGGTCCAGGGGGACGGAGAACGCATGATCGGTCAGGACGGTGCCGGGGTGCCGGTGGGTGACGGGCACAGGGGCCTCCTCAGGTCGTGGTCGTACGTGGTCGTACGTGGAGCGGGCGCGCGCGGACCTTATCCGCGCCCGAGGGCCGTCGCCAGTGCGCCCATCAGCCGGTCGGTCGTCCCACGGTCCCTGACGGCCATCCGGAACCACTCCTGGCCGAGACCGGGGAACGTGTCGCCCCTGCGCACCGCGAAGCCCAGCTCCCGCAGTCTCTCGCGGAGCGCGGCGGCGTCCGGATGGCGCACCAGCAGGAAGGGGCCCTCCGGCTCGTCCGTCGCCGTCCGCAGACCGGCGTCCCGGAAGGCCGCGAGCCGGTCCATCAGATACGCGCGGTCGGCGCCGAACTCCTTCGCCGCCGTCTCCGCCTCGGCGAGCGCGTCCGGGGTGCCGCACGCCTCGGCGGCGGCCAGGGCGGGCGTCGAGACGGGCCACAGCGGCTGAGGGCGCTCCAGCGCCCGTACGGTCGCCGGATCCGTCAGCACATAGCCGACCCGGAGCCCCGCGAGCCCCCACGTCTTGGTGAGGCTGCGCAGGACGGCCACCCGTCCGGGCAGCCGGCCGAGCAGGGGCACCAGGGACTCCCGTTCGCCCGGGACGGCGTCGATGAACGCCTCGTCCACCACGAGCGTCCGTCCCTCCCGGGCTAGCGCCGCCAGGGCGCCGGCGGGGTGCAGGACGGACGTGGGGTTCGTCGGATTGCCCACGACGACCAGATCGGCGTCGGCGGGAACGCGCGCGGGGTCCAGCCGGAAACCGTCCTCCGGGTCCAGCAGGACGCGGTCCACCTCGTGCCCGGCGTCCCGCAGCGCCGCCTCCGGCTCCGTGAACTGGGGGTGCACGACGACCGGACGGGCCGCCGGAAGGGCGCGCGCGAGCAGCACGAACGCCTCGGCGGCGCCCGCCGTCAGCAGCACCTGGTCCGGCGCGAGGCCATGCCGTTCGGCCACGGCCTCACGTGCCGGACGGCCGTCCGGATAGGCGGCGAGACCGTCCAGCGAGGCCACCAGCCGGGCGCGCAGCCACTCCGGGGGAGTGCCGGTACGGACGTTCACCGCGAGGTCCGTCAGACCGGCGCCGGTGCCGCGCACCTCGGCGTCGCCGTGGTGGCGCAGGTCGGGAGCGTGAGGTGTCGCGCGCGCGGCGACCGCGACCGTCACCCGTTCCGACTTCCGCTTGGGGACGAGCAGTTCGCCCTCCCGGTCCCGGTCCCCGTCCCCGGCCGCGAGCAGGGCCGCCGCCTCCGCGACGGAGGGGGTTCCGGTGGTCTCCCGTACGGTGTCCGAGGGGCTGGGAACGGTCACTCCGGCCAGCTCTTCCGCCGCGTACGTACGCAAGGGCACGCCCAGTCGCGCGGCGGCCTCGGCCAGCCCGGGCTCGCTCCCCTTGGTGTCGGCCGTGACGAGCGCCGCGACGGAACGCGCGTCCGTACCGGTCTCGTTGAGCACTCGCTCAACGGCCTGGAGCACCTCGTTCCCCGTCACGCCTTCGCGGGCGCCGACCCCGACGAAGAGGGACGCCGTCGCCGCCTCCGTCGTCATCGTGCCGTCCCTTGCCGTCGCGCCGCTCCCGCCACGAACCTGCGGGCCGTCTCGGGAACGGCGGCCCAGTGGACGTGCAGGTACGAGGCGTGCACGTTCCCCCGGGCGTAGCCCTCGACCCTGCGCTCGGGGCGGACCATGCCCCACGCGGGCTCGCTGCCCGCCCCCGGCTCCAGGGTCGTGCGGTGGAACTCGTGCCCCCGTACGCGCGTACCGGCCACGGCGAGCACGTTGTCCGCGACGGCGACGGCCTCCCGGTAGCCCAGGGTCAGGTTCTTCGTCATCCGCGCGGTCGCGTCCAGCACGCCGCACATCGGCTTGCCGTCCAGCTCCCTGGCCAGGTACAGCAGTCCGGCGCACTCGGCGGCGACGGGCCCCTGGAACGTCGCTATCTCCTTGCGCAGCGGCTCGTTCTCCGACAGCTCCGGCGCGTACACCTCGGGGAAGCCCCCGCCGATGACGAGCCCGCCGGCCCCCTCGGGCAGCGTCTCGTCGTGCAACGGGTCGAAGGGGACGACCTCGGCGCCCGCGGCCCGCAGCAGCTCCGTATGCTCCGCGTACGAGAAGGTGAACGCGGGGCCGCCCGCCACGGCGACGACAGGGCGCGCCCCCTCAGAGGGCCTGGCCACCTCCTCGGCCGTCACCTCCGCCGCCGCGTCCCACGCCGCGCCGTCCAGCGGCGGCGCGCTCCGGGCCAGTGCCAGCAGCGCGTCCAGGTCGCACCCCTCGCGCACCTGCTCCGCCAGCGCGGCGACCGACTCGACGGCGTCGGCCCGCCGTTCGGCCACCGGGACGAGGCCCAGATGGCGCGCGGGCGCCCGTACGACAGGGGCACGCCGGAGCGCGCCCAGGACGGGCACGCCGGAGCCGCCCAGGGCCTCCCGCAGCAGCTCCTCGTGCCGCGCGGACCCCACCTTGTTGAGCACCACGCCCGCGACCCGCACCTCCGGGTCCCAGGAGGCGAAACCGTGCACCAGGGCCGCCACCGACCGGGACTGCGAGGACGCGTCCACGACGAGCACCACGGGCGCCTTGAGCAGCTTCGCCACATGCGCGGTGGAGGCCAGTTCGCCTTCGCCGCTCGCGCCGTCGTAGAGGCCCATCACGCCCTCCACGACGGCGAGATCGGCACCCGCCGAGCCGTGCGCGAACAGCGGCGCGATCCGTCCCGGGCCGCACAGGTACGCGTCCAGGTTCCGCCCCGGGCGGCCCGTCGCCAGCGCGTGGTAGCCCGGATCGATGTAGTCGGGGCCGACCTTGTGGCCCGACACGGCGAGCCCCCGCCCGGCGAAGGCGGCCATCAGTCCGGTGGCCACCGTCGTCTTGCCGCAGCCCGAGGCGGGCGCGGCGACGACCAGGCGCGGCACGGCGTTCCGCGGGGCGTTCAGCATGGGGCCACCGTTCCGCACGTCACCATTCGATGCCCCGCTGGCCCTTCTGGCCCGCGTCCATGGGGTGCTTGACCTTGGTCATCTCGGTCACCAGGTCGGCGGCCTCCAGCAGCTTCTCCGGCGCGTTCCGCCCGGTGATCACCACGTACTGGCTGCCCGGACGCTCGTTCAGCACGGAGACCACCTCGTCCGTGTCGATCCAGCCCCAGTGCATCGGGTAGGCGAACTCGTCCAGCACGTAGAGCTTGTACGTCTCGGCCGCCAGGTCGCGCTTGACCTGCTCCCAGCCCTCGCGGGCCGCCTCCTCGCTGCTCAGCTCGTCCTGGGTGCTGCGCTGGATCCAGGACCAGCCCTCGCCCATCTTGTGCCAGGCGACGGTGCCGCCCTCGCCGGTGTCGCCCAGCACGCGCAGTGCCCGCTCCTCGCCGACCTTCCATTTGGCCGACTTCACGAACTGGAACACCCCGATGGGCCAGCCCTGGTTCCAGGCGCGCAGCGCCATCCCGAACGCGGCGGTCGACTTGCCCTTGCCGGTGCCCGTATGGACGGCGACCAGCGGCCTGTTGCGCCGCTGGCGCGTGGTGAGTCCGTCGTCCGGTACGACGTCCGGCTGTCCCTTTGGCATCAGGCGGCCCTCCGTGAGTGCGTGGCGGTGGCATGGCGTACGAGGTCGGTGACGGCGTCGGCGCGCAGCTCGTCCAGCGTGACGGCGGGGCCCCCGAGGTCCCGCGCCAGTTCGGCCGCGAGCCCGAGCCGTACGGGCCCCGTCTCGCAGTCGACGACCACCGAGGCGGTGCCCTCGGCGGCGAGCAGGGAGGCCGCGCGGCGTGTCCGTACGAGCGGTTCGGGGCCGCCGGTGGCCTTGCCGTCCGTGACGGTGACGAGCAGGGGGCGCCGCGCGGGATCGCGCATCCGCTCCACGCGCAGCACCTCGCGGGCCTTCAGCAGCCCGGCCGCCAGCGGCGTACGGCCGCCGGTCGGCAGCGACTCCAGGCGCGCGGCGGCGGTGTCCACGGACGAGGTCGGCGGCAGCGCGACCTCCGCCTCGCTCCTGCGGAACGTCACCAGGCCGACCTTGTCGCGCCGCTGGTAGGCGTCGAGCAGCAGCGACAGCACGGCGCCCTTGACGGCGCTCATACGCCGCCGCGCCGCCATCGAACCGGAGGCGTCGACCACGAACAGCACGAGATTGCCCTCGCGGCCCTCCCGTACGGCCTCGCGCAGGTCGTCCCTGCGCAGCAGCAGCCCGTTGCCCGCGCGCCCCCGCGCGTGCTGGTGCGGCGCCGCGGCCTGCACGGTCGCCGCCAGGTGGAGCTTGCCGAGCGCGCCCTGCGGGCGCCGCGCCCCGGTCGTACGACCGTGCGCCGTACGGGCACGGGAGCGCCGTCCGGCGGCGCCCTCACCGAGCCCGGGGACGGTGAGCGTACGGGCCTTGAACGGCTCAGCGGCGGGCGCAGCGGCCTTCTCCGGGGCCCGCGCGCCCTCGGCGGGGGTCTGCTCGGTCTGCTCGGCGGACGGCCCGGAGGACTCCGAGGGGGCCTCCTGGGGCTGCCCCTGCTCGGGCACGGAGGGCTGCTCGGACTGCTCGCCGCCCTCAGGCGCCTCGGGCGGCAGGCCGCCGCCCCCGTCGGGCCCGCCACCGCCGTCGTCGTCGTCCGGCCCGGCCCCGTCCGGGCCCTGGGGGTCCGGGTCGTCGTCCGCGCCGCTGTTCTGCTCCAGGGTCTCGTCGAGCTTGTCCTCGTCGAGGCCGGGCGCGTCGAAGGGGTTCCTGCGGCGGCGGTGCGGCAGCGCGAGGAGCGCGGCCTGCCGCACGTCCTCGGCGAGCACGTCCTCGCGTCCCGCCCACGCGGCGAGCGCCGTCGCCGTACGGGCCATCACGAGGTCGGCCCGCATGCCGTCCACCTCGAACGCCGCACAGGTGGCCGCGATCTGCCGCAGCGCCGCGTCGCCCAGCCGCACCCGCGGCAGCAGCGCCCGCGCGGCGGCGATCCGCTCGCGCATGGCGCGCTCCTCCCCGGCCCAGCGCCCCGTGAACCCGTCCGGGTCGTCGTCGTACGCCAGCCGCCGCCGTACGACCTCCACGCGCTCGTCCGTCTCGCGCGAGGCCGCGACCTCCACGGTCAGACCGAAACGGTCGAGCAGCTGCGGGCGCAGCTCACCCTCCTCGGGGTTCATCGTCCCGACGAGCAGGAAGCGGGAGGCGTGCCGTACGGACACGCCCTCGCGCTCGACGTACGACGCGCCCATGGCGGCGGCGTCGAGCAGGAGGTCGACCAGATGGTCGTGGAGCAGGTTGACCTCGTCCACGTAGAGCACGCCCCGGTGCGCGTCCGCGAGGAGGCCGGGCTCGAACGCCTTCACGCCGTCCGACAGCGCCCGTTCGATGTCGAGCGCCCCCACGAGACGGTCCTCGGACGCGCCCACGGGCAGCTCGACCATCCGGGCGGCCCGTGCCTCCCCGGTGACACCGCTGTCGTGCGGCCCGTCCGGGCACGCCGGATCGGGCGAGGCGGGCGCACAGGAGAAACGGCAGCCCGGAACGACGTCGACCCGAGGCATGAGCGCCGCGAGGGCTCGTACGGCCGTGCTCTTCGCCGTGCCCTTCTCGCCTCTTACGAGGACGCCGCCGATGGCCGGGTTGACCGCGTTGAGCAGCAGGCCTAGTTGGAGGTCCTGCATCCCGACGATGGCGGTGAACGGATAGGGGGTGCTCACGCGTCAGTCAGTCCTTTCCAGAAATGGGGGCCAGGGAGTGGGGGAGCGGGTGTGTCACAGGGGCGCTCCCGGCCCCACGAACGGCAGCCCTTCCGGCGCGCCCTCCTCGATGAGCCGCAGCAGCGCGGCGGTGTCCGCGTGCTCCTCGACCAGATCGCCGAGACGGTCGAGCTGTTCCTCGCGCAGCGCGGCGAAACTCGTCTCAGGGGCGGGCACGAAGGCGCGGCCCGCGTCGGCCGCCACCCGGCGCAGAAAGGCCCGCCGGAACGCGTCGGACTCCAGCGAGCCGTGCCAGTGCGTGCCCCATACGGAGCCGACCCGGCAGCCGTCGCCGAGGAACGGCTCGCCGCCGCGTACGTCCGCGACGCCGTGGTGGATCTCGTACCCCTCGACGGGCTCGCCGAGGGCCGTGCCCTCCGGGCGCGCGAGGGTCTTCTCCCGCGCGAACCGCACCCGCAGGGGCAGCAGTCCGAGCGCTTCGACCGTTCCGGCACGGGACTCGACGTCGTCCTCGATGCGCTCGCCGAGCACCTGGTAGCCGCCGCAGATGCCCAGTACGGGGCGTCCTTCGGCCGCCCGCCGGGCGAGCGCGTCGGCCAGTCCGCGCGCCCGCAGCCACTCCAGTGCCCTGACGGTGCCGCGCGTCCCCGGCACCACCACCAGATCGGCGTCGGACAGCTCCTCGGGACGGTCGCAGAACCGCACGACCACGCCGGGCTCGGCGGCCAGCGCGTCGACGTCCGTGAAGTTCGACATCAGCGGCACGGGGAGCACCGCCACCCGCAGCACGTCCGCGCCGTACGGCGCCGTCACCTCGGATTCGCGCACCGTGCCGCGCAGGGAGACACGCAGCCCGTCCTCCTCGTCGATGCCCAGCCCGTGCTGGAAGGGCAGCACCCCGTACGTCGACCGCCCCGTCAGCTTCCGCAGCATCTCCAGGCCGGGCTCCAGCAGCGAGACGTCCCCGCGGAACTTGTTGACCAGATAGCCCGCCAGCAGCGCCTGGTCCTCCTCGGCCAGCAGTGCGGTCGTCCCGAACAGCGAGGCGAAGACGCCTCCCCTGTCGATGTCCCCGACCACCAGCACGGGCAGCCGCGCGGCGCGCGCCAGGCCCATGTTGACGATGTCGTTGCGCCGCAGGTTGATCTCCGCGGGGCTGCCCGCGCCCTCGCAGACGACCGCGTCGTGCGTACGCCGCAGCTCCTCCAGACAGGCGACGACGGGCTCCAGAAGGTCCTCACGCCGCCCGTACACGCCGCTGCGGTGGTTCCCGAAGTAGCCCTTGGCCGACATCTCGCCCACGGCACGCCCCATGAGCACCACTTGGCTGGTGCGGTCGCTGCCGGGCTTGAGCAGTACGGGGTTCATCAGCGCGCTGGGCTCCACCCGGGCCGCGGCGGCCTGCATGGCCTGGGCGCGGCCTATCTCGGCGCCGTCCCGCGTCACGAACGAGTTCAGTGACATGTTCTGCGCCTTGAACGGCGCCACGCTGATCCCCTTGCGCGCCAGCCAGCGGCAGATTCCCGCCGTCACGACGCTCTTGCCCGCGTCCGAGGTCGTCCCCGCGACGAGCAGCCCGCCGCCGGTCCCGCCGCCCGTCCCGCCGTCCCTAGCGCTTCCCTTCGCGCCCACGGCGCACTCCCTCCCGCACCCTCATCCGCACGGCGCCCGCCGCCACGGTGGTGGCGAACGCCAGCGCGCTCACCCGTCGCGACAGCCGTACGGCACGCGCGATGTCCTCCGTCCGTACGGGCCGCCCGGAGGTGTTGAGGACCGGACGGTGCTCCGTACGGCCGCCGTACGCGAGGGTGCCGCCCAGCCGTACGCCGAGCGCGCCCGCGAACGCGGCCTCCACGGGCCCCGCGTTCGGGCTCGGATGCCGGTGCGCGTCCTCGCGCCACGCCCGTACGGCTCCGCGCGCGTCGTCACCGGCAACGGCCGCGAGCACCGCCGTCAGCCGCGCTCCCGGACACCCCACGACGTCGTCCAGCCGCGCCGCCGCCCAGCCGAACCGGAGGTGCCGCGGCGACTTGTGCCCCACCATCGCGTCCAGCGTGTTGAGCGCCCGGAACCCGGCCATGCCCGGCACTCCCGCGACCGCGCCCCACACGAGGGCGCCCACGACGGCGTCCGAGGTGTTCTCCGCGACCGACTCCACGACAGCGCGCGCCAGTGCCTCCGCGTCCAGCGCCTGCGGGTCCCGCCCGCACAGGTGCGGCAGCCGCTCCCGGGCCACCTCGACGTCCCCGGCGGCCAGCGCCGAGCCGACGGCCCGCGCCTCCCGCGCCAGGCTCGTCCCGCCCAGCACGCTCCACACGGCGGCGGCCGTCAGCACGGTCCGCGCGCCGGGCCGGTCCCGCACGGCCCGTTCCAGCACGGCCGCACCCGTGACCACGGCGCCCGCGGCCAGCACGGCGTACCCGGCGCCCGCGTCCCGCCGGTCCCGCCACACATGCCGCTCCAGCGCCCCGGCGGCCCGCCCGAAGGCGGCGACGGGGTGGCCGCGCCGGGGGTCACCCAGCAGAAGATCGACGGCGTATCCGAGGGCGGCGCCGCAGGCGTACGCGTAAGAAGCCCGCATCCGCATCATTCAGCGCGCCGCGGCGCCTCGGCGGAACAGCGGCGGCAGAGGTGGCGTCGGTGGCAGGGGACCGGAATCGCTCAGGGCGGGGCCGCGCATGACATGTGTCCTCACTCAGGGTCCTCGCCCTGGCTCGACGTGACCGACGGCGAGAGTCTCCTGGCTCCCGGATCGACGCCCGCCCCGGCCTTCCAGCCGCGCGACGCGACCGTGGCTCTGGGTGAGGGAGCGCTCCCCGGTGACAGTGGCGGGACCGCGCCGGATTCGCACCGGCTTCCTCTCCATGCCGCCGTTTGGCACCGGAAGTCCACCACGTTGGCCGAGAGGCGTCAACTTGCTGTTGACCTGCAATGGGGGCGGAGTGGTGAGCCCCACACGCGCCGCACTTCCGCAGTCGTGCGACCAGTAATGCACCTTTGCGCCCCGGACCGCTGGGAAGACTGCACATGACAAACGGGAGAGCGCCAAACGACGGCAGGAGGCGATTTCTTGCCTGCGGCGGACGGTATGCGACCGAATGTGTCCGGCTTCGGCGGCAGCGCGGGGCCGGCAAGGGGGGCGCATGCCACAGACGCGCGGCCACGTCGGGGCGCTGGCTTTCGGGCCGGAGGAGGTCGCAGTGTTCGAGGAAGACTCGTCCGCGGGTATATGGATCAAGAGTAGCTACAGCAATGACGGACCCGGTGCGTGCGTCGAGGTCAGCGACGCCGCGGGCCGGATCCTGGTGCGGGACTCCAAGTGTCCCGATGGCGACGTACTCGCCTTTACGACCGCGCAATGGAGTAGTTTCCTGGCCACCACGGCGACTTGGGTCGCGGAGGACTGACGACGGCGCCTGGACTCCCTCAGGCGGAGGGGATGGCGGTGGGGGCGATGCCCGACCGGACGGAAGACGCGGTGCGGCGCCCGGGGGAGAGCCGTGCCGGGCGGGACCCGCGCTCTCCTCTCTCCCTCACCGCGAGATACAGCCTCGCCGTGGGACTTCTCGCCACCGGACTCGGAGCCGCCGCCTCGCTGCTGGCGCCGGAAGGGGCGGCACGGGCGGTGGTGTGGGGGCTGGTGGCCGCGCTCGTCGCCGGCGGAGCGGGGCTCTGGTACGGGCTCGCGCCTACGCGCGGTCGTCTCTTCCCCGGCCGTCTCTCCCACGGCCGTCCCCGCGGTCCGCGCCACCGTTGACGGCGCGGCGTATTCGGCGTCCCACGACCACGCAGCAGGCGGCGAGGAGCGAGGCGCCGCACACGCTCAGCACGAGCGCCCAGCCTCCGCCCGCGTAGGTGGCGCATGCCACCGCACCGCCCCCGATGAGCAGCCGGAGCGAGGTGGCGAGGGCGCGCGCGTAGGTCAGCCGGATCTGGTTGTCCGTCCTGGCCGCCTCAAGGGTGATGAGGAGGTTCGTGCCGCGCTCGGTGAGCCCGGCCGACAGCTCGCCCTCCTCGGCGTCCGGAGGACGGGCGGCCGCGTCGGGCGCGCCCCTGAGGGCGCGTAACGCTCCGCCTAACCGCTCCCGCCATTCCTGCCAACCGGACACTGCCGCGTCCTTCCTGCCCTCGCCCCGTCAGGGACTAACTGCTGCTCAAGGCGTCCCTGACGTGCTCGATCCGCGTCCGGGACTCTTCGATCGACAGGGCGCGCTCGCTGATGTCCGCGAAGCACTCCTGGTACCAGACGGTCATCTCCATGTCGCTGCGCGTCAGGACCGTCCCTCCGGCGCCCTCCATGAAGAGCAGGTCGTCGTCGTCCTTGAGCCCGAGCAGGATGAACGACCTGGAGGTGCTGCGGTGGGCGCCCGCCGAGAAGGGGAGGACGCGCACGGAGACGCCCGGCTGCCCGGCGCGCGCGAGCAGGTGGTCCAGCTGTTTGCGCAGCACGGTCGGCCCGCCGATCTGCAGATGCAGCAGCGACTCCGCGAGCACGAACTCCGCCGTCGGCCCGACCCCGTCGTCGAAGAGCCGTTCCTGACGCGTGGCCCGCAGCTCGACGGCGCGCGGGGTGTCAGGGGAGTCGAACGGGGCCAGCAGCGCGCTCGTGTACTCGGACGTCTGCAGTACGGCGGGCATGAGGACGCACTCGTAGCAGCGGTACTCCTCGGCCGCTCCCTCGTAGCTGAGGAGCTGCGCCACCTTCGGGTTGAGCATGTCGGTGTACTGCGTCCACCACGACTGGCCCTTGGAGGCCCGTGCCGCCTCCTCCAGGTCGTGCACGGCGTCCGGGTCGGTGATCCCGTACAGCTGGAGCAGGGCGCGCAGGTCGGTGATGGAGATCCCGACGGTCCCGGCCTCGATGCGGATGAGCTTCGAGAGTGACCACTCAAGGGCGTCGGCCACGTCCTTCTGCGTCTTCTCCGACTGCTCCCGTGCCTTGCGCAGCTCGATCCGGAGCCTGCGACGGTTCAGGCTCGGATCAGCTTCTCTGGTCATGCTGCCTTCTCTCTCTTCGCATGGTGGCGTGCCGTCAGCTGGAAGCGAGCCACTGTCTGGCCGACAACATCCTTATGGGCCAGTCGAGTTGGGTCCTACCCAGCCGACGTCTCCAATATGACACATGGCACTTCGCCGCTGGCCGATGTGACGCAGAACATAGCAGTGCGTCAGTTCGCCATACGCCGAGAAGGCATGAAGAACGCCCCCGGGAGTGATCCCGGGGGCGTTCTTCATGGAGTGGGGCACGTGGTGCCCGGGTGTCCGGCGCCGGATGTCTGGCGCCTGACACCTGGCGCCTGGCTACGCCGCGATCAGATAGATCCCGAACACCACCGCCGCGGCGCACACCGCGTAGCACGTGTACGCGCCCGCGCGGGCGAGTGCGGGAGTGCCGCCGTCCGCGCGGCGGGCGGAGCCGCCGACGATGCCGAGGGTGAAGACGCCCACGAGGGCGACCGTCGCCACGAGGCTGACTCCGAAGACCTGGCCGAGTGCGGCCCAGTCGATGTCCATTGCGGTCTTCCTTCCGGCCTGGGCCTAGGAGAGGCTCGTCGCGGACGCGGCCCGCTGGGCGGGTGCGTGCGCCGTCGTCGGCTCGTCGTCGGCGGGTGCTGCGGCTGACGGCGGCGGAGGCGGCGCGACCGCCTGCATCGCGGTTGTGACGACCCCGGGGGGCTCGGTCTCCGTCGCCGAGGCGGCGGGCGCGGCCTCCGGGCCCATGTCGTTGACGTTCGTGTGGTCGACCGGCTCCTGTCGGGAGCGGAGCCAGATCGCGGCGCAGATGGCGACCAGCAGCACCGCCACCGTGGTCACGCCCCAGTCGCCCTGGTCGGCCAGCAGGGCCGAACCGGCGGCGACGAGACCGGCGGCGGGCAGGGTCAGCGCCCAGCCGACGACCATGCGGCCCGCCGTCGACCACCGCACGACGCCGCCCTTGCGGCCGATCCCGGAGCCCATGACGGCGCCGGAGCAGACGTGCGTGGTGGAGAGGGAGAAGCCGATGTGCGAGGAGGCCAGGATGGTGGCCGCCGCGCTGGTCTGGGCCGCGAAGCCCTGCGGGGGCTGGATGTCGGTGATGCCCTTGCCCATGGTGCGGATGATCCGCCAGCCGCCGAGGTACGTGCCCAGCGCGATGGCGAGGCCCGCCGAGGCGATGACCCAGACCGGCGGGTCCGAGCCCGGCGCCAGGGCGCCGCCGGTGACCAGGGCGAGGGTGATGACACCCATGGTCTTCTGTGCGTCATTGGTGCCGTGCGCCAGGGAGACGAGGGCCGCGGAGGTGATCTGCCCGGTGCGGTAGCCCTTGGAGGTGTGCTCCGGGTCCGCGTCACGGGCGACGCGGTACGTCAGCCGGGTCGCGAGGACCGAGGCGATGCCCGCGACCAGCGGGGCCGCGAGAGCGGGGATGAGGACCTTCATCACGACGACGTCGCCGTTCACGGCGTTCGTGCCGACGGAGGCGAGGGTGGCGCCGATGAGGCCGCCCATCAGTGCGTGCGAGGAACTGGAGGGAAGTCCGGCCAGCCATGTCAGCAGGTTCCAGATGATCGCGCCGACCAGCCCGGCGAAGATCACTTCGGGCTTGATGCCGGACCCTTCGTCGATGATTCCCGAGGAGATGGTCTTGGCGACCTCGATGGAGAGGAAGGCGCCAACGAGGTTGAGCACCGCGGACATCGCGACCGCGACCCGGGGCGTGAGGGCCCCGGTGGAGATGGTGGTGGCCATGGCGTTGGCCGTGTCGTGGAAGCCGTTCGTGAAGTCGAACACCAAGGCCGTGACGATCACGATCCCGATGAGAAGCGTGATGTGTTCCATCCAGTCACCAGGCACAATCAGTTCGAAGGTCAATGACGTCGTGAACGTAAAGACGGCGGGTGAACGGAAGGTGAACTGGGACGGGCATCGAGGTGTCACCACCCGACACCTGTTGTAATCCCTCCGTCACGCTTTGCTCTATGGTTGGTCAAGCGATCGAAAACCCCGCGCTGACCTGCGACGTCACGCGTTCGTCAGCGGGGTGCGAGTCAGCCGCGAGCGTATCTTCTGAGCTGTTTCATGGACCCGTCGAAGACGTTCTGGTCACCCGGAAGACGCCCTTTGTTCGCGTACTGCCAGATGGTGCGGTATCGCCATCCCGCCGGGAGCGGGCCCGCCTCGGCGCCCCAGTCGGCCAGCCACAGCGGATGGTTCGCCCCGAACTGACGGCTGCCGCCCGTGCAGCGCTGCCACCACCGGGCCGAGGTGTAGATCGTGGGGTAGCGGTCCGTACGGCGCAGCACCTCCGCGCTGAACGACCGGATCCAGCCACGCATCCGGGCCCGGCTCAGCCCGTGACAGGGCTTGCCGTGGACCGACTCCAGGTCCACCGCGGGAGGGAGCGTGACCCCGTCCCGTCGCCACTGGCCGCCGTTGCGGACGAAATAGGCGGCCTGCGCCCGGCCGGAGGACGTGTCGGCCCGCGCGAAATGGTAGGCGCCGCGCAGCAGCCCCGCCGCGCGCGAACCGTCGTACTGCTGGACGAAGTGCGGGTTCTTGTAGCTGGTGCCCTCGGTCGCCTTGACGTACACGAACGAGGCTCCCTTCGCGCGGGCCCGTCTCCAGTCGACCTTCCCCTGGTGCGAGGAGACATCGTGCCCCCTCGGCTTCCCGGCGGAGACCGTTCCGGCGGACACCGCCGGTGCCGGGGTCTCCAGGAAGGCGGTTCCCGCGAGGGCGAGAGCGGCGGCGGTCACGGTCAGCGCGTACGAGCGCCGGCCGGCCGGGGCGACATGCGTGGCGGACATACAGGGCATCCAGGGGAGGGGACGGGGGGTCTGGGCAGGTCATATGCAGAACGCCGCCGGTCCCGCCCGGACACGGGAAGGCCCCGGTGCGCGGGCGCGCGGCCCCCGTCGCACGCCCCGTGCGTCACCCGGGCGACGCAGCCCACTGGCCGTGCACGCCGTCCCCGCTGACACTGGGCGAGATGCGTCTGCGAACGGCGGCCGTCGCCGCCTCCTCCGTACTGAGTGCCGGAGCGGCCGCCGTGGCGGCCGGACGGTACGCCGCCGGGCGCGCCCTGCGCCCCATGAAGGCCCGGCGGGACGGTCGCGGACCGCTCCCCGCCGGGTTCGAGGGTCCACCGCTCACCGTGCACTCCACGGCGCCCGGAACGGTCGCCCTCACCCGCACGCTGACGGCGGGTCTCCCCGGCGTCTACGGGCTGACGGGACGGGGCACCCACGCGGTCGTCGGACCCGTCCTCGACGCACGTACGGACGAAGGGGCGCCCTCCACCGTCGTACGGCGGCTCGACCGCGTCACACAGGGGCAGTTGAGCACCGGTTCGACCGTACGGCTCACTCCCGTCGTGCACACCGGGGACCCGGGGTCCGCGCTCGGGCTGGAGTTCACCGAGGTCGACATCCCCGGCGAACTCGGCACGCTGCCCGCGTGGTTCGTCCCCGGCGACCGCGCGCACTGGGTCATCGCCGTGCACGGCCTGGGCGCCACCAGGGAGCACCCGATGACCGTGCTCCCGTTCCTCCGCCAACAGCGCCTGCCCGTCCTGGACATCGCCTACAGGGGCGACCCGGGCGCGCCGCGCCCCCTGGACGGCATCAGCCACCTCGGCGACTCCGAATGGCGCGACCTGGACGCCGCCATCCGCTACGCCGTCCGGTACGGCGCCGAGCGCGTCATCCTGTACGGCTGGTCCAGCGGGGCCACGATGGCGCTCCACGCGGCCGCCAACTCCGCGCTGCGCGACCGGATCAGCGGACTCGTGCTCGACTCGCCCGTACTGGACTGGAAGCGCACCCTGCGCGCGCTGGCCGCCGCTCAGGGCACTCCGCGCGTCCTGCTGCCCCTCACGGTCCGCGCGGTCCAGGGGCGTACGGGCCTGTCGGAGGAGCGCCTGGCCGCCGTCGCGCACCCGGCGAGCCTCAACCTGCCGACGCTGCTGGTGCACGGCCCGGACGACACCGTCGCGCCCTGGGCCGCCTCGCGGGCGCTCGCGGAGAGCCGCCCCGACCTGGTCACGCTGCACACCGTGGAGCACGCCCCGCACGCCGCCATGTGGAACGCCGACCCGGAGGGGTACGAGGAGGCGCTGCGGCGCTTTCTGACGCCGTTGATGTGAGAGCGGGAGTGAGAACGGGGTTCCGCTTCATCCGTTTCACGCGGTTCACGTGCCGTGTTTCCGGAAAGGGCACCCCAGGTTTGGGTTTCCCCGGCACGCCAGGAAGACTGCTCCCTGTGACGTCGTCCCGTACACCGCGCGACACCCGGCTCCGCCTTGTTCCCCGACAGCCCGTCGCCGCCGCCCGGCGCACGGTGACCACCAGGCGTGCCACGAGCACGCCCAGGCCACCGGAGGGCGTGCCCTCCCGTGACCAACTGGCGCGCATGGCACGCGCGTCGCTCAAGGAGGCCGTCCGGCTGGCGCGCTGGGCCGCGCACGACGGCACCTCGCTCCAGACCTTCGCCGAGGTCGAGCGGGCCGCCACGGGCCTGGGCATCCCCGCCCGGCTCGTCCGTACGCACTGGGACCGTGCCCGTCTCGCCGGGCTCATCGAGCTGCACGGCGACACGGCCCGCGCGGGCTGGCGGCTGCGCGCCTGGGACCGCGACGACAGCGCCGTGCTGCGCGGCTGGGTCGCCCTCTTCGACGCCTGGTCGCTGGCCTACCCGGCGCCCGCCCCGCACGAGCAGGGGCTCGTCTCCGAGATCGTCGAGGCGGTGCCGCAGTTCCTCTCCGTGATGCACCTGTCCGGCGGGCCCGTCACCTTCCCGCTCCTGCACGACCTGCTCGCCCAGCGCATCGCCGAGATCCGCGCCGAGCGCGACCCCGAGGCGCCAACCACCGGGACCGCGCTGGGAGTCACCCTTCCGGGGCTGCTGGACTGGGCGCTCGACGGACTCGCCGCCGTGGGCGCGCTCACCCGCTGCCCGGACGAGGAGACGGGCGTACGGCAGGGCTCCGCCGTCCTCACCCCGCTCGGCAACTGGGCGGTGTGGACCAAGCTCGAACAGATCTGCGTCGCGGCGCAGAGCCCCGCGGGCAACATCGAGCAGCCCGCCGAGGACATGCTGCGCGGCTGCGCCCGTATGACCCCGGGACCCGCCCGCGCCGAGTACCGGGCCTGGCTGGCCGCGCGGCCCACCGGGCCCGCCGTCACCGAGCTGCTGGAGGCGGCACGGGGCGAGGACGCGCTCATCCGCGGACTGGCCTTCGAGGCGCTGCGCGTCGTCGGCGCCCCGGCCGAGGCGGCCGTACGGGAGGCGGCGGGGGAGCCGAGCCTGCGGCCGTACGCGCTGCTGTGGCTCGCGGAACTGGCCGGTACCGACCCGGAGGACCTGGCGGGCGGAGCGCCCGGCGTGCTCACCCGGGAAGAGGCCACCTGGCTGTGGGTGGACACCGCGGCGGCGGTCACCGACCACGGGGAGGAACGGCTTCTCGTCGACCATCTGGAGACGGCCGTCCAGGGCTCGGTTCCGGCCCTTCTCAAAGAGGTCCGAGCCACCGGCCATCCCCGCACCGTGCAGGTGCTGGTCGCGCTCGCGGCGGCGCATCCGGACCCGGCGTTCGCCAAGGCCGTGCGCCGTGCGGCCTTCCAGGTCCACACCGGCGGTGAGTGAGAGGTCACGCCCCGGGGCCGGAAAAGTGTTTGCCCCCCGCCGGTAGACTGGCTTCATGCCTCATCTCCTCGTGCATTAGGTGTGCGTACACCCGGCACGCCCGTGCTGACGCCGCTGCCCTCGGCGCGGCGGTCCCGGCGTGCCCTGCCCGTTCGCTGAACCCGCCTGTGCGTACGTCCGTCTTTTCTGCCTTGGAGTCCTCCCGTGATCACCGCCACCGGTCTTGAGCTGCGCGCCGGAGCCCGCCTGCTGATCGAGTCCGCCACCTTCCGTGTCGCCAAGGGCGACCGCATCGGCCTCGTCGGCCGCAACGGGGCGGGCAAGACCACCCTCACCAAGTGCCTCGCGGGCGAGGGCACCCCGGCGGCGGGCACCATCACGCGCAGCGGCGAGGTCGGCTATCTCCCGCAGGACCCGCGCACCGGCGACCTCGACGTGCTCGCCCGTGACCGCATCCTCTCCGCGCGCGAGCTGGACACCGTGCTCCGCAAGATGAAGGAGAACGAGCAGCGGATCGCGAACGGCCAGGGCGCCACCCGCGAGAAGGCGATGAAGAAGTACGAGCGCCTGGAGACCGAGTTCCTCACCAAGGGCGGATACGCGGCCGAGGCCGAGGCCGCCACCATCGCGGCCAGCCTCGGCCTGCCCGACCGGGTGCTCGGCCAGCCGCTGCACACGCTCTCCGGCGGTCAGCGCCGCCGCGTCGAGCTGGCCCGGATCCTCTTCTCGGACGCCGACATCCTGCTCCTCGACGAGCCCACCAACCACCTCGACGCCGACTCGATCGTCTGGCTGCGCGACTTCCTCAAGACCTACCGCGGCGGCCTCATCGTGATCTCCCACGACGTCGACCTGGTCGAGACGGTCGTCAACAAGGTGTTCGCCCTGGACGCCAACCGCTCGACCATCGACATCTACAACATGGGGTGGAAGCAGTACCAGATCCAGCGTCAGGACGACGAGAAGCGGCGTAAGCGCGAGCGCGCCAACGCCGAGAAGAAGGCCACGGCCCTCGCCACGCAGGCCGCCAAGATGGGGGCCAAGGCCACCAAGGCGGTCGCCGCCAAGAACATGGCCCGCCGTGCCGAGAAGCTGATGTCCGGGCTGGAGAGCGAGCGGCAGTCCGACAAGGTCGCCAAGCTCCGCTTCCCCGACCCGGCGCCCTGCGGGCGTACGCCCCTGATGGCCGAGGACCTCTCGAAGTCGTACGGCTCGCTGGAGATCTTCACCGGCGTCGACCTCGCCATCGACAAGGGCTCGCGCGTCGTCATCCTGGGGCTCAACGGCGCGGGCAAGACGACGCTGCTGCGGCTGCTCGCCGGCGTCGAGGAGCCGGACACCGGCAAGGTCGTCCCGGGCCACGGCCTCAAGCTCGGCTATTACGCGCAGGAGCACGAGACCCTCGACCCGGACCGCACGGTGCTGGAGAACATGCGCTCGGCGGCCCCGGACACGGATCTGGTGGCGCTGCGCAAGACGCTCGGCTCGTTCCTCTTCTCGGGCGACGACGTGGACAAGCCCGCCGGTGTGCTCTCCGGCGGCGAGAAGACGCGGCTGGCGCTGGCCACGCTCGTCGTCTCGTCGGCGAACGTGCTGCTGCTCGACGAGCCCACGAACAACCTGGACCCCGCCAGCCGCGAGGAGATTCTCGGCGCGCTGCACACGTTCACGGGCGCCGTCGTCCTCGTCACGCACGACGAGGGCGCCGTCCAGGCGCTCCAGCCGGAACGCATCATCCTGCTCCCGGACGGCGTCGAGGACCTGTGGGGCGACGAGTACGCGGACCTCGTCGCACTGGCCTGAGCCCCCTGCTCCGCCCTTGATCCATCTCTACTGGATCATTCGGCCGACCGGTGATCCTTCATCTGAGTGAGGGCGGCTCGTACCCCGGCGCGGCCCCGCGCCGGGCGTGCGCTTCTGTGGCACGCGCCTCCCTCGCCACCACGCCGCGTCCCGTACGCGCCCCTGACCTGCCCCTTCCCGCGAAGGGCCGCTGACGGCGGCGCGCGCGGCGCCGCGAAATCGGTCTCTCCGGCGCCGTCACCGCCCGTCCCCGGGTCGAAGCTCGTCGTACGGACCTTGCCGAATGGGTGGCCAGAAGACGGGGGAGGGGTGATCATGAGAGTCACAGAGCGCACTTCCCACGAGGAGGCACGGGTGGCCGAGACTCTGAAGAAGGGCAGCCGGGTGACCGGCGCCGCGCGCGAAAAGCTCGCGGCAGACCTCAAGAAGAAGTACGACTCCGGTGCGTCCATCCGGGCGCTCGCCGAAGAGACGGGCCGTTCCTACGGATTCGTGCATCGGATGCTGAGTGAGTCCGGCGTGACCCTGCGCGGTCGCGGCGGAGCGACGCGGGGAAAGAAGGCCGCCTCGTCCTGACGAGGCTTCCGAGCATCCTTGCCGGTGGTTACTCTTCAGTTAACTTAACCGTGGAGTAACCACCGGAGGATGCTCGATGACCCTGCTCGACAAGGACGGCGTTCGCCTGACGGCGGAAGGTGCCGTGGCCACGGTCACGCTCGCCAATCCGGCCAAGCTGAACGCTCAGACCCCCGCCATGTGGCGCGCCCTCGAAGAAGCGGGGCGTGTGCTGCCGGGGGACATACGGGTCGTCGTGCTGCGCGGCGAGGGCACCTCGTTCTCCGCCGGGCTCGACCGGCGCATGTTCGAGCCCGAAGGCATCGAGGGCGAGCACTCGTTCACCGATCTCGCCCGCGCCTCGGACGAGAAGCTGGACGAGGCGATCGCCACGTACCAGGAGGCGTTCACCTGGTGGCGCCGCCCGGACCTCATCACGGTGGCGGCCGTACAGGGCCATGCCATCGGCGCGGGCTTCCAGCTCGCGCTCTCCTGCGACCTGCGCGTCTGCGCCGATGACGCGCAGTTCGCGATGCGCGAGACCAGCCTGGGCCTCGTGCCCGACCTGACCGGCACCCACCGCCTGGTGGAGCTGGTCGGGTACGCGCGTGCGCTGGAGATCTGCGCGACCGGCCGTGCCGTGCGCGCCGAGGAGGCCGAGCGCACCGGACTGGCCAACCTCGTGGTCCCCGCGGGCGAGCTGGACGCGGCCTGCGCCGATCTGGCGGCCGCCCTGATCGCGGCCCCGCGCGACGCCGTCGTCGAGACCAAGGCCCTGCTCGCGGGCGCGACCTCGCGTCCGTACGAGGAGCAGCGTGCCGCCGAGCGTGCCGCGCAGGCCCGCCGTCTCCGCGACCTGGCGGGCCTCGGCGACTGAGCCCTCCAGGGTAGTCCCGCCGCCTCGCCGGTCAGGCCCGTTCGACGGCCGTGATCAGCACCGCGACGGTCACCTCCCGGTCCGCCGCCTTCGTGGCGGCGGCCCGGGCGGCCCGTGCGACGTCCAGCGCGCGGTGCCCCGGGGCGACGGCGAGCTGCAGCAGGAGGTGCGGCGGGGCGCCGTCACTCTCCTGGACGCGTACGGCGCGGGCGGTCGCGTCGCCCGCGGCGAGCGTCAGGGGCGAGCCCAGCACGGGGGCGGGCCGGGCGACCCCGGGCACCGCGAGGACCGCCGGGGCGACGTCCGCGGCGAGACCCTCACCCTCGCCCTCACCCTGAGCTTCGCTCTCCGCCTGCTCCTCGGGCCTTTCGAGCTCCTGCTCCTGCTCCTCGTCCTCCGGTTCCGGTTCCGGCTCCGGGGCCTCCAGCAGCAGGTCCGTCACCCGCAGGTCGGCCGAGGCGACCGCGAGCCCCAACTCCTCGTCCGCCGCGGCCAGCAGGAGCGTGCGGAGGCGGCCGGTCACCACGGGCAGCGGCTCCTCCACCGTCACCGCGAGCGTCGCCTCCAGCTGGAGCGGGCCCGGCGGCAGCGCGCTCGGCGGCGCCGGAACCGCGGACTCCGACGCCTCCTCCGGATCCTCCGGACCGGCCTCCGCGAGGCGGAGCGTGTCCAGCCGTACGCCCGGCATGGCGCGTGCCGCGGCGCGACGCAGCACCCCGCGCGCCGTCTCCTCGGTCAGCCACGCCCCGTCCCCGGCCTCGCCCAACGGCAGCAGCCGCCCCAGACCGAGCTGGTGCCGTACGGCCTGGGTCAACCTGTCCGCGCCCATGGAACTCACTCCTTTCGCCCTCCGCACAGCCTCCCGTACCGCCCGCCCCCGCGCGGGCGGCGGTCTCCCCGCGTCACTCGTTCGGTGGTGCGTGCACGAGCCGCGGTCTCCTGGGCACGCTTAGTGTGAGCAGAGGAGCGGCAGGCCGTTCCGAACCTCCGAAAGGGGCGAGGGAAATGTCCGAGACCAGTACCCGCGACCGTTCCGACGCCTCCGGCACGGAGAAGTCCGGCACGGACAGGACCAAGGCCAAGAACTCCGGGAACTCCGGCGAGCAGGGCCTCGGTGCCGCGGCGACCCGGGGCCGGACCACCATCGCCGACGGCGTCGTCGAGAAGATCGCCGGGCTCGCCGCGCGCGACGTGGTCGGCGTCCACGCCATGGGCAGCGGCCTCGCCCGGACGTTCGGCGCGGTGCGCGACCGCGTCCCCGGCAGCGGCAAGAGCGTCAGCCGCGGGGTCAAGGCCGAGGTCGGCGAGGTCCAGACGGCGCTCGATCTGGAGATCGTCGTCGAGTACGGCGTCTCGATCGCCGACGTCGCCCGCGCCGTACGGGAGAACGTCATCTCGGCGGTGGAGCGGATGACCGGGCTCGAGGTCGTCGAGGTCAACATCGCGGTGAGCGACGTCAAGCTGCCCGACGAAGAGGACGAGGACGACGAGCAGCAGGACAAGCCGCGCCTCCAGTGACTCTGGCACGGTAGTGCGGGATCTGCGGGATCCAATCGAAGGAGCGCACGATGAGCATGGCCGTGGTCGGCATGATCGCCGGTATGGCGCTGGGCTTCGCCGGGTACTTCGGTGGCTTCGGGGCCTTCCTGCTGGTGGCGGCGCTGGGCGCCGTCGGCTTCGTGGCCGGGAGGTTCCTGGAGGGCGACTGGGAGGCGGGCGACTTCTTCCGCTCCCGCAACGACTCCCGCAACGACGAACGGCGCAGGTGACGCGGTGACCGAGGGCGTGGTGCCCGAGGGCGTGGCGACCGGGGGCGTGGTGCCCGCGGCCGCACGCGGAGAGACCAGGATCGCCGACCGCGTGGTCGCGAAGGTGGCCGCGCAGGCGGCGCGCGAGGCGCTGCGCCAGGACGGCGGGAGCACCGCGCTCCCCGGCGGCGCCGTCGCGCGCCCCCGCGCGACGGTCGATGTCCGCGAGCAGTCCGCGCGCGTCCGGGTCGCACTCGAACTGGCCTACCCCTCCGACATCGGCGCCCAGTGCGGCGCCGTGCGTCGACAAGTCGCCGAACGGGTAAGGGAATTGGTCGGCATGGAGGTGCCGCACGTGGCGGTCGACGTCGAACGGCTGCACTCGGCGCACCTCAAGGGCGGAGCCCCCGGGAGGGTGACGTGAGCGACGCGCACGAGACCACCGGGAACATCACACTGAAGAAGAGCGGCCAGGGCACGGGCCCGGCGTCCGGCGACACTCTCGAACAGTCCGAGTCCGCCGCCGCGTACACCCCCGGCCAGGGCACCGACGCCGAAGGCGGCAGGTCCGGCCGGTTCTGGTCGCCGCGCCGCCGCGTCGCCGGGCTCGTCGCGCTGGTGCTGCTCGCGGGCGCCGGAGTGCTGCTGTACGACGTCGCGTCCGTACGGGCCGACCGGCCGGGCATGTCCTGGCGGCGCACGTTCGCGGACGAGCTGGCGACCACCCGCCTCGACAGCACCCCCGTGCTCGCGGGCGCCGCCGTCGCCGCGCTGCTCGGGCTCTGGCTGCTCGTGCTCGCACTGACCCCCGGCCTGCGCGGGCTGCTGCCCATGCGCCGCGACGTCCCGCAGGTGCGCGCCGGACTGGAGCGCAGGGCGGCGGCGCTGGTGCTGCGCGACCGGGCGATGGAGGTCGCGGGCGTCCGGTCCGTACGGGTCGACGTCAAGCGGCGCAAGGTCAGGGCGCGGGCCCAGGCGCACTTCCGCGACCTCGACGAGGTGCGCGGCGACCTGGACGCGGCGCTGGAGGACGGCATCCAGCAGCTCGGGCTCGCCCGTCGGCCGGGCCTGTCCGTGCACGTACGACGACCGGCGAAACGGTGAGGCGAGGGCGATGCTGCGGATCGTGAACCGGGCGCTGACCGGGCTCACCGGTCTTGTGCTGCTCCTGCTCGGCCTGGCCGTGCTGGCGGGCGGGCTGGACCTGCCGGACCGCTGGAACGTCTCGCTGCCCTCGGGCTGGCCCTGGGCGGGGCCCGACGACGTGCTGCTCACGGACGCCGACCGCACCAAGTGGCGCGGCGAGGGCTGGTGGTGGCCGGTCGTCATCGCCGCGCTCGCCGTCCTCGTCGTGCTGACCCTGTGGTGGCTGCTCGCGCAGCTCCGCCGCAGGCGCCTGGGCGAGGTGCTGGTGGAGAGCGGCGACGGCGAGGGCGCGCTGCTGCGCGGCCGGGCACTGGAGGACGTGCTTGCCGCCGAGGCCGAGTCGCTGCCCGGAGTCGACCGCGCCCGCGTCACGCTGGTGGGCCGCCGGACCGAGCCGGGGGCACGGATCGGGCTGACGCTGGCCGCGCACGCGGAGCCGGGACCCGAGCTGGTCCGGCTCCGCGCCGAGGCGATCGAGCACGCGCGGGCCTCGGCCGGGCTGGCGGAACTCCCGGCCGAGGTGAGGCTGCGCGGCGCGAAGCACCGTCCCGAACGGGTGAGCTGAGGGGCCCCAGGGGTCCCAGGGGTGCGGGGCACTTGGTTGGCCTGTGCCCTGTGCTGTGGTTGCTCGCGCAGTTCCCCGCACCCCTGAGGCCTCAGGGGCGCGGGGAACTGCGCGACAAGCCACGAAGCAGCCGCAGCCTGCGACGCTCGGTACGGGGCAGCCCCTGCCCAGCCCTGATACGAGGGCAACCATGATCCGCCGGATACGGCCTAGAAGCCGTGCCGGGCTCCACCGTCGACGGGAAGCATGACACCGGTCAGATATGAGGCGGCGGGCGAGAGCACGAAGGCGGCGGTACGGCCGAACTCCTCGGGGGTGCCGTAGCGGCGCAGCGGGATGGACGCCTCGTTCCGCTCGCGCGCGGCCTCGCCGTCGCCCGACAGCGAGTCGAGGTACTGCATCCGCTCGGTGCCGATCCGGCCCGGCAGCAGCCCGAGGACGCGGATGCCGCGCGGGCCCAGCTCGTTGGCCAGGGTCTTCGCGAAGCCCGCGAGGCCGGGGCGCAGGCCGTTGGAGATGGTGAGGCCCGGGATCGGCTCGTGCACCGAGCCCGAGAGCACGAACGCGATCGTGCCCCCGCTCTCCAGTTCGGCCGCGGCCGTACGGGCGAGACGGACGGCGCCCAGGAAGACGCTCTCGAACGCCGATTCCCACTGCTCGTCCGTGATGTCCTGGGCGGGGACCCCCGCGGGCGGGCCGCCGACGCTGACCAGGACGCCGTCGAAGCGGCCGAAGCGGGTACGGGCGGCCTCGACGAGGCGGGCCGGGGTGTCGGGCGCGGCGTTGTCGGCGGCGACGCCCACGGCCTCGCCGCCCTCCTTGGCGAGCAGCTCGGCGGCGGCCGTCGCGGACTCCTCGGTGCGGCCGGAGACGACGACCTTGGCGCCCTCGGCGACCAGCTGCCGCGCGGCGGCGAATCCGAGGCCCCGGGTGGCGCCGGTGATGACGTAGACGCGGTCTTTCAGTCCGAGATCCATGGGAGCAGTGTGCCTTTTGGGGGCCGTCAGTCCGACACCGGCTCGGGCTCCTGTTTCCCCTGCTCCTTCTCGGAGGGCGCTTCCGAGGGCTCTTCGGAGGGCTCTTCCGGGGTCGTGTCCGGCGTCGCGTTCTGGGCATCCGGGGCGTCCGGGGCGGACTCGCCCTCCGCGGCCTGATTCTTCCGGTCCTGGCGCTCGCGGCGCACCAGGATCACCCAGCCGACCGGGACGGCCGCGGCGAAGAGCCACCACTGGACGGCGTACGCCATGTGGGGGCCGATGCCGCTGTGGTCGGGCTCGGGGAGCACCTCGGGCTGCTTGCCCGCGGGCTTGGGGGTGGTCTCGGTGAGCTGGACGAAGCCGCCGAGCACGGGGCGGCCGAGCTTCCCGGCCTGCTCCTTGCTGTTGATCAGCATGACCTGGCGGTCGGGCAGGCCCTTGGTGTCCTTGATGCCGCTGGCCTCGGTCGTCTCGTCCGGCATCATCCTGCCGACGATCTTCACCTCGCCCCGGGGGGCCTTCGGGACCTCGGGGAACGCGGTGAGGTCGCGGTCCGCCTTGATCCAGCCCCGGTTGACGAGGACGGCCTTGCCGTCCTTCGTGACGAGGGGGGTGACGACGAAATAGCCGATGGTGTCGCCGTCGGCCGCGGTGCGGTGCCGGACGACGACCTCGTGCTCCGCGTCGTACGTACCGGTGGCCTCGACCGTGCGGAACTTGTCGTCGTCGGACGGCTCACGGCCCGTCCCCGTCAGCTCCGTGACCGGGACGGACGGCGCGGAGAGGCTCGCGGTGACCTCGTCGTTGCGCGCGACCCGCGCCTCGTGCCGGTGGAGCTGCCAGAAGCCCAGCTTGATCATCACGGGGATGAGCACGAGGGCGAGCAGGGTGAGGATCACCCACTGCCGGGACAACAGGAAGCGGTACACGCCTACTGACGGTACCCGCAGCCCGGTCAGCCCTCGGGCGCGGGGGCCACGTCCGGGAGGAGCTGGCTGAAGGCCGCCTCGTCGATCACCGGGGTGCCGAACGAGCGGGCCTTGACGACCTTGGACGTGGGGGAGTCCGGATCGTTGGTCACCAGGAGGCTGGTGAGGCGCGAGACGCTGGAGGCGATGTGCAGACCGGCCTCGATGGCGCGGTCCTCCAGCAGCTCACGGTCGACGGAGGTGTCGCCGGAGATCGCCACGCGCATGCCCTGGACGAGCGGCCCGCCCGGCTCGTAACGCCCCGGGTTCGGGTACGGGCACTTGGGGCGCTTGCGGGAGGGGCGCCACGTGCTGGCGTACGACCGGCCGGACCAGCCGCCTCCGCCTCCTGCTCCTGCTCCGCCCGTGCCGCCGCCCCCACCGCTCCCGCCGCCGCGCGGCACGACCGTGTCCGACCACTCGCTGAGGGGCTGGCAGGCCAGCAGCGGGAGGCGGACGTCCTGCCGGGCCGCGAGGTGGAGGCTGGGGCGGAACGCCTCGGCGAGCACGCGCGCGTCGTCCAGCGCGTGGTGCGCGCGCTGCTGCACCACGCCGTAGTGCGCGGCGAGGGACTCCAGCTTGTGGTTGGGCAGCGGGAGGGAGAGCTCCTTGGAGAGCGCGATGGTGCACAGCCGCTGCCGCACGGGGGCGGCGCGCCGGGCGCGGGCGAACTCCCGGGCGATCATCGACCAGTCGAAGATGGCGTTGTGCGCGACCAGGACGCGGTCGGCGAGGTGCTCCGCGAACTCGTCGGCGATGTCCTCGAAGAGAGGGGCGTCGGCCAGGGCCTCGGCCGTCAGCCCGTGGATCCAGGTGGGGCCCGGGTCGCGGCGCGGATTGACCGGCGTGTACCAGTGGTCCTCCACGTCCCCGTGCGCGTCCAGCCGGTAGACCGCGGCGGACACTATCCGGTCGTCGCGCGCGAGGCCGGTGGTCTCCACGTCCACCACCGCATAGCGCTCCGGAAATCCGGACGGCCAGGAGACGGGGGCGTCATGGGGGTCGGCGGCGGGCTGCGCGGGGATGGCGGCCGCCGCCCCGTCCGGAAGTGCCGTCTGGTCTTCGAGCATGGTCCCAGAGAATACGGGTCGGCACTGACAGTGCCCGAAGCGCGCCCGGCGCGCGGTTGACTTCCGCGCGCCGCGCCGTGCCGCGACGCCTCTCCCGTACGTCCGTTCCGCCGCGGCCCCGTGCGGCACTCCGGGCAGCCGTCACGAATCGAGCAAACCGGTCACCAATGCCCGTATCGACGCGGTGAACACCCGCTCCGCGTCGGGCGGACGGGACAGCGCGCGGGCGAGCGCGGGGTCGTCCTCGGCGCTCGCGGCGGACCACAGCTCGGGCTCGCCGGGCCGCTGGACGGGGGCGCGCTCGCGGTTGCGCTCGACCAGCAGATGGCCGATGACGGCGAACTGCACGGCCCGTACGGCCTCGGCCGCGCGGGCGCCGCGCAGTCCGGCCGCGTGCGTCTCGTGGACGAGCGCGCGCTGCGCGGGGAGGAACATCCGCTCGGTCAGGCCGCGTTCGTGGACCATCGCGATCAGGTGCGGGTGCGCGCGCAGTTCGCGGCGCAGCGCGCGGGCGAGCGAGACGACGCGCTCCGCGGGCGTACGGCCGCGCGGTCTGATGTCGCCCAGCTCGCGCACCGTGCGCTCGACCAGCGCGTCCAGGAGGGACTCGCGGTTGCCCACGTGCCAGTAGATCGACGTGACGGCCGTGCCGAGTTCGGCGGCGAGCTTGCGCATGGTGAGGGCCTGCGGACCGTGCTGGATGACGAGCGAGGCGGCGGCGCCGAGGACCGCTTCCCGGGTGAGGGGCGAGCGGGAGGGCGGCTCGGTGCGCGTCATGGGGCCCCCAATTCTGGTCGGTGCGCATGTCTTTACCCTTCGAGGGCCGCGCTGTAACAGGGTTACAGGCCGCCGGAATCAGAGAGGCGGACGCGCGACGAAGGGTGGCACGGCATGGTGCGCGTACGGTACGGCCCGCGTTCCGAGGAGGAGACCGCGCGGGCGAGGGAGGCGAGCACGCGGCTCCCCGACATCTGGTCGACGGGCGTGACCGCCGTCTGGGAGACCGACCCCGGGGTGGTGGCCGAGGTGCTGCCCCCGCCCCTCAAGCCGGGCGAACGGCCCCTCGTCCGGGTCAGCGTCAGCAAGGTCGACCTGCCCGGCTATCCGCTCGGCGCGGGCTCCGTGGCCGTCGCCGCGCGGCACGGGGGCGCCGAGGGCTGGTACCCGCTGGTGATGCCCATGACGCACGAGAGGGCGCTCATCGGCGGCCGGGAGGTCTTCGGCGAGCCCAAGAAGCTCGGCGAGGTCACCGTCGAGCGCGGGCCCGACGGCGCGCTGCGCGCGGCGCTCGCCCGGCACGGTGTGGCCTTCGTCGAGATACGCGGCACCGTGGGCGGCGCACTGCCGCTGCCGGAGCCCGCGGAGAAGCTCGACTTCTACCTGAAGTTCCTGCCCGCCGTGGACGGGAGCGGATTCGACGTCGACCCGGTCCTCGTGCACTGCCTCCGTCACGAGAAGGTGCGCCGGCTGGAGGCCGTGGACGGTGAGGTGGTGCTGCGCGAGTCCCCGTACGACCCCGTGGCCGACCTGCCCGTACGGCGGCTGGTGGAGCTCACCCTGGGCGAGAAGACCAGCGACCAGAAGGGACGCGTCGCCGAACGGCTCGGCGCGGCCGACGTGCTGCCGTACGTGCACCAGCGCTACGACGACGCCGCACAGGTCCTGGACGGACCGCCGGAGCCCTCGCGCGAGGGGAGCGCCTGATGGAGCTGACGGCGGGACGGACGGCGGTCGTGACGGGGGCCGCGAGCGGCATCGGGCTGGCCCTGGCGCGCCGCTTCGCGCGCGAGGGGCTCCGGGTGGTCCTGGCCGACGTGGAGGAGGGCGCGCTGGAGAAGGCGGCGGCCGGGCTGCGCGACGAGGGCGCGACGGTCCTCGCGCGCGTCACGGACGTCAGCGAACGCGCCTCTGTAGAGGCCCTCGCGGACGCGGCGTTCGAGGAGTTCGGCGCGGTCCATGTGCTGTGCAACAACGCGGGCGTCGGCTCCGGGGCCGAGGGCCGCATGTGGGAGCACGACCCGCGCGACTGGGAGTGGGCGTTCGCCGTCAACGTGTGGGGCGTCTTCCACGGCATCCAGGCGTTCGTGCCCCGGATGGTCGCCTCGGGCGAGCCCGGGCACGTCGTGAACACGTCCTCCGGGGACGGCGGGATCGCCCCGCTGCCGACCGCCTCGGTGTACGCGGTGACCAAGGCGGCCGTCGTCACCATGACGGAGTCCCTGTACGCCCATCTGCGGGCCGAGAAGGCGAAGGTGGGCGCCTCCGTGCTCTTCCCCGGGCCGCACATGCTGCGCACCGGGCTGTGGGAGTCGCACCGCAACAGGCCCGAGCGGTACGCCAAGAGCCGCCCGCGCAGGACCCCGTACCGCTCGATCGACCAGTGGGAGGCGGCGATGCGGGAGGCCGGGCACGAGATCCGCTTCACCGATCCGGCCGAGGTCGCCGGCCACGTGGCCGAGGGCCTGCGCGAGGACCGCTTCTGGATGCTCCCCGCGAGCGAGCACAGCGACGGCCAGATCCGGGCCCGTTCCCGTTCGATGCTGGAGCGTGCGAACCCGGCGTACCTGGAGAGCTTCATTCTCGACAAGGACGAGGAGTGAGCCCGTGACCGACACCCAGCGGGACCCGTACCTGATCATCTCCTCCGACTGCCACGCCGGGCTGCCCACCGAGGAGTACCGGCCCTATCTGGAGGCCCGTTTCCACCGGGAGTTCGACGAGTTCCTCTCACAGAGGGACGCCCGTATCGAGGAGTCCACCCGGCTCGGCATCCGGAACGAGACCTTCGCGCGCAAATGGTTCGAGGACAACGAGGAGGGACTGCGCGGCGGCTGGGACGCGGCCCAGCGCGTCAAGGAACTGGACGGCGACGGCGTCGCCGGCGAGGTCGTCTTCCCCGACGCGGACGCCGTGGACAGCGGTACGGCCGCGCCCTTCGGCGTCGGCCTCGGGCTCAGCGGCGACCAGGACCCCGAGCTGGGCATGGCGGGCGCCCAGGCGCACAACAGGTGGCTCGCCGAACTCTGCTCCCAGCACCCCGAACGGCACTGCGGAGTGGCCCTCCTGCCCGTCACGGGGGACGTCGAAAAGGTCGTCGCCGAGATCCACCGCGCCAGGGAGTCGGGGCTCGGGGCGCTGATGATCCCCTCCATGTGGGTCGACAAGGCGCCCTACCACGACCGCCGTTACGACCCGGTGTGGGCAGCGGCGGCGGAGACCCGTATGCCCGTCGTGACGCACTCGGGCGCCGCGCCGCGCCACGAGTACGGCGACCATCTGGGCATCTATGTCAGCGAGGTCACCTGGTGGCCCGCGCGCCCCCTGTGGTTCCTGCTGTGGTCCGGCGCCTTCGAGCGGCACCCGGGGCTGCGCTTCGGGATTGCCGAGTCGGGCTGCTGGTGGCTGCCCAATCTGCTCTGGTTCATGGACCGGCTCTACCTGGGCGCGCACGGGGGCAAGAAACTCTCGCCCTTCGCCGAACTGAAGCGCCCTCCGCACGAGTACCTGGACCGCCAGGTGTTCGTGTGCGCGACCAACACCAAGAGGCGCGAGCTCGCCCAGCGGTACGAGATCGGCGTCGACAACATCCTGTGGGGCAGCGATTTCCCGCACCCCGAGGGCACCTGGCCCGCGACCCGGGAGTGGCTGCGGAAGACGTTCCACGACATCCCCGTGTCCGAGACCCGCCGGATGCTGGGCGGCGCGGCGGCCGAGGTCTTCGGCTTCGACACGGCGGCCCTGGAGCCCCTCGCGCGCCGCATAGGGCCGACGCCGGAGGAGCTGGGCCAGCCGGCGGACCAGGGGCCCGTGGAGGAGTCCTGGCGGCGCTCCAGGGAGACGGGGCGCCACTGGCTGACGGACCACGACTTCCCGTTCGTGGGAAGGGACACGCCATGAGCGGCACGGAGCACGGCACGGACCGCACGGAGCACGGCACGGACCGCTACACGGTCATCTCTGCGGACTGCCACGCGGGGGCCGACCTTCTCGACTACAGGCCGTACCTGGAGAAGGCGTACCACGACGACTTCGACGCCTGGGCCGCCGACTACGTCAACCCGTACGAGGACCTGCTCGCCGACACGGCGGACCGGAACTGGAACTCCGGGCGGCGGCTGGCCGAGATGGAGGCGGACGGCATCGTGGCGGAAGTGGTGTTCCCGAACACCATCCCGCCCTTCTTCCCCTCCGCGTCCCTGATGGCCCCGGCCCCCACGCGCGAGGAGTACGAGCAGCGCTGGGCCGGGCTGCGGGCGCACAACAGGTGGCTCGCGGACTTCTGCGCCGCGGCGCCCGGACGGCGCGCGGGAGTGGCCCAGATCCTCCTGAACGACGTGGCGGAGGCCGTCAAGGAGGTCCGCTGGGCCAAGGAGAACGGGCTCACCGGAGGCATCCTGCTCCCCGGCGCCCCGCCGGGCTCGGGCGTCCCCGAGCTGTACTCGGAGGCGTACGACCCGCTGTGGGCCGTCTGTGCCGAACTGGGCGTCCCCGTCAACCATCACGGCGGCTCCGCCTCGCCCCCGCTGGGCGAGGAACCGGCGGCCCGCGCGGTCTTCATGGTGGAGACCACCTGGTTCTCGCACAGGGCGCTGTGGCACCTCGTCTTCGGCGGCGCCTTCCGGCGTCATCCCGAGTTGACACTGGTCCTGACGGAGCAGGGCTCGGGATGGATCCCCGGAGTGCTGGAGATGCTGGACTACTACCACGGCAGGCTGGTCGCGGCGGCGACGAAGGCGGCCACGGCCGAGGCCAAGTTCGGCGCGGGGCTGGCCGAGGCCATGGGCAAGGGCCCCAGCGAGGTCTGGCGGGAGAACTGCTACGTGGGTGCGAGCTTCATGCGCCCCCACGAGGTGCCGCTGCGCCACCGGATCGGCCTCGACAAGATCATGTGGGGCAGCGACTACCCGCACGACGAGGGTACCCAGCCGTACTCCCGCGAGGGCCTGCGGATCGCCTACGCGGGTCTCCCGCGCGACGAGGTGGCCGCCATGGTGGGCGGCAACGCCGCGCGCGTCTACGGCTTCGACACGGCCCTCCTGGACCCCGTGGCGGCCCGTGTGGGCCCGACGGCCGAGGAGATCGCCGAACCGCTCACCGCCGTCCCCGAGGACGCGAGCAGCCCGGCCTTCGCGCCCGGGGGAAAGGTGCGGGTCTGGTGAGATCTCATGAAAGGGGGCGTTGCAATACGCGCGGGTAACAACCCCTAGCGCGGAGTTCACCAGCGGCCTTACCTTGCTGACATGCCGTCTAGCCTGCCCGATGTCGTGCTGTGGTCGATCCCCGCCTTCGTGCTCCTCACCGTGGTGGAGATGGTGAGCCACCATCTCCACCCGGACGAGGACGCGGCCGGATACGAGACCAAGGACGCCGCGACCAGCATCACCATGGGACTCGGCAGCCTGGTCTTCGACGCGCTCTGGAAGATACCGATCGTCGCGGTCTACGCGGCCGTCTACGAGCTCACGCCGCTCCGCGTCCCGATCCTGTGGTGGACGCTGCCGCTGATGCTGCTCGCGCAAGACTTCTTCTACTACTGGTCGCACCGCGGCCACCACGTGATCCGCATCCTGTGGGCCTGCCACGTGGTGCACCACTCCAGCGAGAAGTTCAACTTCACCACCGCGCTGCGGCAGCCCTGGACGACCTGGACGGTCTGGCCGTTCTACGTGCCGATGATCGCCCTCGGCGTGCACCCCGCGGCGGTCGCGTTCTGCTCCTCCGTGAACCTCGTCTACCAGTTCTGGATCCACACCGAACGCGTCGGAAAGTGCTGGCGGCCGATCGAGTTCGTCTTCAACACGCCCTCGCACCACCGGGTGCACCACGCCTCGCAGGGCGGCTATCTGGACCGCAACTTCGGCGGCATCCTCATCGTCTGGGACCGGCTCTTCCGCTCGTTCGTCCCGGAGACGACGGCGCCCGTGTACGGCCTGACGAAGAACATCCACACCTACAACCCGCTGCGCGTGGCCACCCACGAGTACGCCGCCATCGCCCGCGACGTGCGCGCCTCCCGCGACTGGCGCGAGCGCGCCGGGCGGGTCTTCCGCGGCCCGGGCTGGCAGCCGAAGGCCGTACAGCAGGCGGAACAGGCAGAAGGGGCCGGACCGCCGCAGCGGTCCGACCCCTCGCTCACCTCACCGGCAGCCGAAGGCGTACCGGCTCAGGAGAGCCCTTCCGCCGTCACTTCGTGACCGCGGCCAGCGCGTCCACGATGCCGTGGCCGTAGAAGCTGTTGTTGCCCTTCACGCCGGTGCACTTGGCGGCGTACGTGCCCTTGCCGTCCGGGTCGTACTTCTCGGGGCAGGCCACGCTCGTCGCCTGCGCCTTCAGCCGCCAGGCGATCTCCTGCGGGGTGGCCTTGGGGTGCTGGCTCTTGATGAGCGCCGCGACACCCGCGACCTGCGGGCCCGCCATCGAGGTGCCCTGGAGGTACGCGTAGTCACCGCCCGGCATGGTGGAGACGACGCCGCCGTCCTTGGCCGGCTCGGGAACCTCCTGGTAGCGGCGGTCGCCGCCCGGGGCCGTGACGTCGATCTTGTCGAGGCCGTAGTTGGAGTAGTACGACTTCCGGTTGTCCTGCGGACCCGAGGCCGAGACGGAGATGGCGCCGTCCAGCATGGTCGGCACGTCCGGGCACTCGGCCGGGTTGATCGTGCGCTTCACCGGAGTGGAGTCGTTGGGGCTCGTGTCGTCGACGATCTCCTTCGCGGCGTGGTCCTGCGAGGAGTTGCCCGCCGAGCTGACGGTGGTGACGCCCTTGCCCTGCGCGTACTTCACCGCACGGCCGACGGCGTCCGCGATGGCCTTCTGGTCGGCCTGGTCGCCGCAGTTGTAGAGCCACGGGTCGGTGTAGTAGCTGTTGTTCGTGACCTCGACGCCGTGGTCGGCCGCGAAGACCATGGCGCAGACCACGGCCTCCGTGTAGAAGAGCGAGGTCTCCGGCTCGCTCACCTTGATGGCCGAGAGCTTGACGCCCGGGGCCGCGCCCGCGATGCCGACGCCGTTGCGCGGAGCGCCGATGATGCCCGCCACGTGCGTGCCGTGGTAGTCGTCGGTGGCGCTGTACGGGCGCCAGGCGCCCGGCGTGGTGTCGGGCTTGCCGCCGACGCAGTTCGCGGACTGCTTGGCGGAGAAGTTGCCCTTGAGGTCGGGGTGCGTGTCGTCCACACCGGTGTCGATGACACCGACGGTGACGTTCTTGCTGCCCTCACTGACCTCGCTGGCCTTGTCGGCCTTGATGGCCCGCTTGTCCCACTGCAGGGACTCCAGCGGCTCCTCGCCCTTCGCCTTGGCCTTCGCGGCGAGCGAGGCCTTGGGCTGCTTGACGAACTCGGGCTTGCCGACCTCGGTGGTGCCCGCGGCCTTCAGCGGCGCCGTACGGGTGGCACCGGCGGAGTCCACTCCGTCGACCGCGCGCAGCGTGTCGCCGAACTCCGGGTTGGCCGAATGGGCGACGATGATGCCGAGCTTCTTGTAGGAGGTGACGATCTTGCCGTCGGCCGCCCGTATTTCCTTCTTGACCCGATCGATCGTGCCCGGGTCCTTTTCGGTGTTGACGACGTAGCTCAGCTTCTCGCCGGCTTTCGCCTTCGGAGCGGAGGGCTCGTCCTGAGCGTTCGCCGCGGCGGCTCCTGCGAGGCCGAGCGAAGCGGTCAGCACGAGTCCCAGCGGCAGTGCGAGAACACGCCGCCGTCTGGAAGGTCTTGAAACCATGGGGTCTCCATGTCGTCTGAAGTTGTCCACAGACGACGGAAGTTATCCCTGGTGGGCCCGGAACTGCAATGGATTGCGAGAGAAAGTCCGAAGGGAGTGTGGTGTGACGAGGTGCCTTATGTGATTCCGCGGGCGGGCCCCCTGTTGTAACGCTGGTGCGCGATCTACGATGCGCGCACTGTACGCCCAGGGAGATATACGTCACACCAACCCTCCCTCCGCCCCCGTATTCCGTCTGGAGTCACTGTGGACACCGCCCCAGAGCACGCGAGTTCCGGCCCGCCGGGCAGTCGGGACTACACGGAGGTACAGCAGAGTCCTGAGTTCGGCGAACTCCGGCGCGGGTACCGTTCGTTCGTCTTTCCCCTCACCGTGGCGTTCATCGTCTGGTACCTGCTCTACGTCCTGCTGTCGAACTACGCGGGCGGGTTCATGGGCACCAAGGTGGTCGGCAGTATCAACATCGCGTTCGTCTTCGGCCTCGCCCAGTTCGTGACCACGTTCCTCATCGCGTGGTGGTACTCGCGGGTCGCCGCCGAGAGGTTCGACCCGAAGGCCGAGGCCATCAAGGCCCGGCTGGAGGCCGCAAGCGCCGAGGACGGGGAGAGGGACGCATGAGCCTGACGCACCAGCTCGCGGCGTCGCCCGCCGTGAGCCAGTTCGCCGCCGGGGACGCCAGCGAGCACCGGCCACTGATCATCACCCTCTTCTCCGTCTTCGTCGTCGGCACCCTCGCCATCACCGTGTGGGCGGGCCGCAAGACCAAGGACGCCACCGACTTCTACGCGGGCGGGCGCTCCTTCACCGGCTTCCAGAACGGGCTGGCCATCTCCGGCGACTACATGTCGGCAGCCTCCTTCCTCGGCATCGCAGGCGCCATCGCCCTCTCCGGGTACGACGGCTTCCTCTATTCCATCGGCTTCCTGGTCGCCTGGCTCGTCGCGTTGCTCCTGGTGGCTGAACCGCTGCGGAACTCGGGCCGCTACACGATGGGCGACGTCCTCGCCTACCGGATGCGCCAGCGCCCCGTCCGTACGGCCGCCGGGGTCTCCACGATCATCGTGTCGATCTTCTACCTGCTGGCCCAGATGGTCGGCGCGGGCGCGCTCGTGGCCCTGCTGCTGGGCATCACGGGGGAGACGGGCAAGAACCTGATCGTCGTCTTCGTCGGCGTCGTGATGATCCTCTACGTGACCATCGGCGGCATGAAGGGCACCACCTGGGTGCAGATGATCAAGGCGTGCCTGCTGATCGGCGGGACCCTGATCATCACCGTGCTGGTGTTCCACAAGTACAACTACAACCTCTCCACGCTCCTCAGCGAGGCCGCGGAGAACAGCGGCAAGGGCGCGGCGTTCCTCGAACCCGGCCTGAAGTACGGGATCAGCACCACCTCGAAGATCGACTTCATCTCGCTCGGCATCGCGCTCGTCCTCGGCACCGCCGGGCTGCCGCACATCCTCATCCGCTTCTACACCGTGCCGACGGCCAAGGCCGCGCGGAAGTCCGTGAACTGGGCGATCGGCATCATCGGCGTCTTCTACCTGATGACCATCGCGCTCGGCTTCGGCGCCGCCGCGATGCTCACCCCGAAGGAGATCACCGACAAGAACCCCGCGGGCAACACGGCCGCTCCCCAGCTCGCCGAGGCCATCGGCGGCGGCAGCGACTCGACCGGAGGGGCGATCCTTCTCGCACTGATCTCGGCCGTCGCCTTCGCGACGATCCTCGCCGTGGTCGCGGGGCTGACGCTCGCCTCGTCCTCGTCGTTCGCGCACGACCTGTACGCGAACGTCATCCGCAAGGGTCAGGCCACCGAGAAGGAGGAGGTCGGCGCGGCCCGTATCTCCGCCGTCGTCATCGGCGGCGTCGCCATCGGGCTGGGCATCTTCGCGGGCAAGCTGAACGTCGCGGGACTCGTGGCGCTCGCCTTCGCCGTCGCGGCCTCGGCCAACCTGCCGACGATCCTCTACAGCCTGTTCTGGAAGAGGTTCACCACGCAGGGCGCGCTGTGGTCGATCTACGGCGGCCTCATCTCCTCCGTGGGGCTCGTCTTCTTCTCGCCCGTGGTCTCCGGCAAGGAGACCTCGATGTTCACGGACTGGGACTTCGACTTCTTCCCGCTGGAGAACCCGGGCCTGATCTCGATCCCGCTGGGCTTCCTGCTCGGCTGGCTCGGCTCGATCCTCTCCAAGGAGGAGCCCGACGCGAAGAAGTACGCCGAGCTGGAGGTGCGGTCCATGACCGGTTACGGCGCCCACTGACGGCCGCCGCACCCCTCGCACCAGGCGCGGGTCACCTCGCGTAGACGGCCCCTCACCAGGCGGAACTGTCACATGTCAGTGGCGTGGCATACGCTGCGAAGCAGTTCATACGCCTGTGGGAGGGGCCGTCAGCATGCTGCTCGACACCTATGGCCGGGTCGCCACCGATCTGCGCGTCTCGCTGACCGACCGCTGCAATCTCCGCTGCACCTACTGCATGCCGGAAGAGGGCCTTCAGTGGCTCGCCAAGCCCGAGCTGCTCACGGACGACGAGATCGTCCGCCTCGTCCGCGTCGCCGTCACGGAACTGGGCGTGAAGGAGGTGCGCTTCACCGGCGGCGAGCCGCTGCTGCGCCCCGGCCTCACCGGCATCGTCGCCCGCTGCGCGGAGCTGGAGCCCCGCCCCCGGATGTCCCTGACCACCAACGGGATCGGGCTGGAGCGCACCGCCGAGGCCCTCCGCGACGCCGGTCTCGACCGGGTGAACGTCTCGCTGGACACCCTCAGCCCCGAGACCTTCCAGAAGATGACCCGCCGCAAGCGCCACGCCGATGTGCTGCGCGGCCTCGCGGCCGCCAAGGAGGCGGGCCTCACCCCCGTGAAGGTCAACGCGGTCCTGATGCCGGGGCTCAACGAGACAGAGGCCCCCGACCTCCTCGCCTGGGCCCTGGAGGAGGATTACGAGCTGCGGTTCATCGAGCAGATGCCCCTCGACGCGCAGCACGGCTGGCAGCGCGACGGCATGATCACCGCCGGGGACATCCTGGAGTCGCTGCGCACCCGCTTCACGCTCACCCCGGAGGGCGAGGAGCAGCGCGGCTCGGCCCCCGCCGAGCGCTGGCTGGTCGACGGCGGCCCGCAGCGCGTCGGCGTCATCGCCTCCGTCACCCGCCCCTTCTGCCGCGCCTGCGACCGTACGCGCCTGACGGCCGACGGGCAGGTGCGCACCTGCCTCTTCGCCACCGAGGAGTCCGATCTGCGCGGCGCGCTGCGCGCGGGCGCCGGGGACGAGGAGATCGCCGCGCTCTGGCGCAAGGCGATGTGGGGCAAGAAGGCGGGCGCGGGGATCGACGACCCCTCGTTCGTGCAGCCGCAGCGCCCGATGTCGGCGATCGGGGGCTAGCTAGGAGCCCTGGGGCCGCTCTTCCCACTCGGCGAGCTCCACGGTCTCCTTCAGGAAGCCCCGCATGCCGAGGAAGTTCGACAGGTGCTCGCGGTGGTCGTCGCACGCGAGCCATGTCTTGCGCCGCTCCGGCGTGTGCACCTTCGGATTGTTCCAGGCCAGCACCCACACGGCGGCGGCGCGGCAGCCCTTGGCTGAGCAGATGGGGGACTCGGGGCCCTCGTCGGAGGGCGAGGCGGAGGGGATCACGGCCCCATCATCCACCAGGGTCCGGACATTAAGCGACGCCGGGCAGCCACGGGGGGAGCCGCCCGGCGTCGGTCCATCGCTCCGACGGGGGATGCGGAGCGCACCTGAAGTATGGCATGCCATGCCTCGCGCCGTGCACCGGAACAGCATGATTGATCTGAGGTTTTCTTGAGCTTGCCGGGAAGGTCCAGATCAACTGGGGTCGCCAGTCGCCCCGTTCGACCCTCCGGCCTGGGACTCCGGTGTGCGTTCCGCCGCGTTGAGCATCGGGCGGGGAGGGGTCGCGAGGTAGGTGGAGGGCAGCGAAGGCACGTTCTCCCGGCCCGCGTTGGCGATCACCACCGCGACGTACGGCAGGAGCGCGCCCAGCACCAGGGTCACCACGGCCAACGGGCGTTCCACATTCCACAGCAACACTGTGGCCAGCACCGAAGCGGTGCGGATCAGCATCGAGATCACATAGCGCCGCTGCCGCCCGCGCACATCCGCCTGGAGCCCCTGACGGGCGCCGGTGATCCGGAAAACCTCCGTGCTGTGCTGCTTCCGCATCACATTCCACCACCTGGTCACTGTGCCGATCCGCGGGCCGGCACGCGAGGTTCCGGACGTCTTCCACGGTACGCCCCGGCTCCGACGCCTTCGAGACCGGGGCGCCTGGCACCGCGTGCCAGAGCTCCTACGCCGCCGTCGTGAGGGGGCGGTCCGCCGCGCGGCGCAGCATCGCTACGCCGCGCGGCGTTCTGTCCCGGTTCGCCGGATTGTCCGTCGGGTCCCGTCAGTTCCCGTCAGATCCCGTCGGCTCCCGTCAGACCCCGTCGATCCGGGCGATCTTCCGGCCGGCCTTGAGGTAGACCGCGTCGGCGGCGCCGTCCGCCTCGGCGGCGAGCTTCTCGCGCACCACCTCGGCGAGCGGGCGCAGCGCGTCCGCCTCCGGCAGCACCACGGCCTTCTGGTCCTCGCCGCTCTTCTCGACGACGAGCCGCAGCCCGTTCTGCTTGGCGATCCGGCGCGCGGCCGAGGCGCTCGGGGTGAACTCCAGGACCTTGGTGAGCACCGCGGCGATGCCCTCCTGGCCGTGCTCGCCCGCGTCCACCGACGGCAGCGTGTCCACGTCGCCGAAGGTCTTGTTCGAGAACTGCGCGACGAAACCGGCGCGCGCCGTCATCGCCGCCTCGGCCCCGTACAGCGCCATGACGACCTCGCCCGCCAGGATCTTCTTCAGGTCCATCGGGTGCAGCGTCCGCGCCTCGATACGGGCCGTCGCCTGGTCGATCTCGGCGTCGGTCCACTCGGTCCACGCCCGCAGGTACGGCACCATCAGCCGGTCGGGGATCGACATGACCTTGCCGAAGACGTCCTCGGCGGTGGTGGTCAGGCCGATGTAGTTCCCCTTGGACTTGGACATCTTGGCGCCCGAGCCGTCGGTGCCCTCGATCAGCGGGTTGGTGGCGACGAGCTGCGGGCGCTGGCCCTTGACCTCCATCAGCCTGCGGCCCATCTGGAGGTTCAGCAGCTGGTCGACGCCGCCCAGCTCCACGTCGCACTCCAGCGCCACCGAGTCCAGGCCCTGCGCGACCGGGTACATGACCTCGGCCATCGTCAGGCCCGAGCCCTCCGCCAGCCGGTTGCGGAAGTCCTCGCGCTGGAGCAGCGAGGACGCCGGGACCTGGGTGAGGAGCGAGAGCAGCTCGGGGAAGGTGTACGGCGCCAGCCACTCGCTGTTCTGCCGGAACCTGACCTTCTCGAAGTCGAAGAACGGCCGCACCTGCTCGCGGTACGTGGCGAGGTTGCGGGCGATGTCCTCGTCGGTCAGCGGCGGACGCTCCGCCGTACGCCCCGAGGGGTCGCCGATCTTCGCGGTGAAGTCGCCGATCAGCAGCGTGACCTCGTGCCCCATCCGCTGGAAGCGGCTGAGGGTGATCATCGGGACCGCGTGGCCCAGGTGGACGTCCGTCGCGGTCGGGTCGATGCCCAGCTTGACGCTGAGGCCCCGCCCCTCGTTACGGCGCTCCTCGATGCGCTCGGCGAGCTGCTCCTCCGACGGCAGCAGATCCACGGCCCGCGAGCCGATCAGCGCGGCCTGCTCCTTCGCCGGAAGATCGCTCAGGTCCAGATAGCGGCGCGACCCGGTCTCCGCGAGCAGGCGCTCGACGGTCTTGTCGGAGGAGAGGTCCTGGGCCAGCAGTTCGCTGGCGCGCTGCACGGAGTCGCCGAGGCGTGTCACGTCACTGTCCTGATGAAGAGGTATGGATGGGTCACCGAAAGTCTATGCGCGTCCCCGCTCTCTCAGACGCCGCGGCTGACCGAACTCATGTGGAAGTCCGGCACCCGCAGCGGCGGCATCGCGGTCGGCGCGCCGCGCCCCGCCCACTCGCGCGGCAGCGTGCGCTCGGTACGGCCAGCCTCGGTGGCCCGCCCGAGGAGGGAGACGGGGGACTCGTTGAACCGGAAGTTGTTCACCGCCGCCGTGACCTCGCCGTCCTCCACCAGGAACACCCCGTCCCGGGTCAGCCCCGTCAGCAGCAGGGTCGCCGGGTCGACCTCGCGGACGTACCAGAGCGAGGTCAGCAGCAGGCCGCGCCTCGTGCCCGCCACCAGGTCGTCGAGCGAGCGGGAGGCCGAGGGTCCGGCGCACTCCAGCAGCAGGTTGCCCGCCGCGGGCGCGAGCGGCAGTCCCGTGAGCTCCGCGCCGTGCCGCGAGGCGAGCAGCCCGGTCAGCACGCCGTCCCGCATCCAGTGGGTGGGGGAGAGGGGCAGCCCGTTGTCGAACACGGACGCGGGCGAGCCGCCCGGACCGCCCGCGTCCGGCGGCTCCCCGCCCGAGGCGTACGCGAGCAGGAAAGGGGCGGTCTCCAGCCCGGGCGCGCCGGGGTCGCTGCGCAGTGTCAGCGGCAGCTCCGAGAGCCGCTCGCCGACCCGGGTGCCGCCGCCCGGCGCGCTGAAGACGGTGCGGCCCTCCGCCGCGTCCCGCGCCGAGGACGCCCAGAGCTGGGCGATCAGCAGATCGGCCACGGCCGTCGGCGGCAGCAGCGTCTCGTACCTCCCGGGCGGCAGCTCCACCGTCCGCCGCGACCACTCCAGCCGCCGCGCCAGCTCCGCGTCGAGCGCCGCCGGATCGGCCTCGGAGAGGTCGGTGAAGTCCCGCGCCGTACGCCCCGCCCAGGCGGAGGCGCCCAGCGCGGGCGACTTGGCGTTGAGCGTGAACGTGCCCGTCGGCTGGTCGTGGCGGAGCCGCAGGCCGGTCGAGGTGCCCAGGAAGCTCGACACCGTCCGGTGCTCGGCGAAGCCGTACAGCTCGCGCCCCTCGGCGCGCGCCCGCGCGAACGTCTCGCCGAGCGCGGGCGCCAGGCGCGCGAACACCGACGGACGCGTCTCGCCCGGCGGCTCCGCGAAGCCGGGCGAGACCGGGACGCCCTCGACCAGCGGGCGCGCGTCCTCGGCGGGTCCCGCCGCGCGGGCCGCTGCCTCGGCCGCGCGCACCAGCGGCTCCAGCTCTTCCCCGGCCACGCCGGTCCGCTGGACGACCCCGGCGGCCGTGCCCCGCGCGCCCCCGGCCGTCGCGACGACCGTGACCCTACGGCCGCGGGAGACCCCGTTCGTCGTCAGCGCGTTGCCCGCCCAGCGCAGCTGGACCGAGGACGTCTCGTCGACGACGACCACGCAGCCGTCCGTACGGGAGAGCGCGAGCGCGCGTTCGACCAGCTCGTGCGGCGCCTGTGCCCTCGCCGCTGCCGTACGGGCGCTCATCGACCCGCCTCCCTCGTGGTGTTGAGGACCCGGACCCCGCGGAAGAGCGCCGACGGGCAGCCGTGCGAGACGGCGGCGACCTGCGCGGGCTGGCCCTTGCCGCACATGAACGAGCCGCCGAGCCGGTACGTCCCCGGGCCGCCGACCGCCTCCATCGAGCCCCAGAAGTCGGTGGTCGTCGCCTGGTACGCCACGTCGCGGAGCTGCCCGGCCAGCCGCCCGCCCCGGATCCGGTGGAAGCGCTGGGCGCTGAACTGGAAGTTGTACCTCTGCATGTCGATCGACCAGGAGCGGTCGCCCACCACGTAGATCCCGTCCTCCACGCCGCCGATCAGCTCCTGTGTCGAGGGGCCGCCGGGGCCGGGCGCGGGCCGCAGCGAGACGTTGGCCATCCGCTGGAGTGGCGCGTGCGCGGGGGAGTCCGCGAAGGCGCAGCCGTTGGACCGCGCGCTCCCCGCGATCCGTGCCGCGCGCCGGTCGAGCTGGTAGCCGACGAGCGTCCCGTCCCTGATCAGGTCCCAGGACCGCGCCGCCACGCCCTCGTCGTCGTACCCGACCGTGGCGAGCCCGTGCGGCGCCGTACGGTCGCCCGTCACGTGCATCACCGGCGAGCCGTACCGCAGCGTGCCGAGCAGCTCGGGGGTGGCGAACGAGGTGCCCGCGTACGCCGCCTCGTAGCCGAGCGCCCGGTCCAGCTCGGTGGCGTGGCCGATGGACTCGTGGATGGTGAGCCAGAGGTTCGTCGGGTCGATCACCAGGTCGTACGCGCCGGGTTCCACGCCCGGCGCGCGCCGCTTCTCCGCGAGCAGCGCGGGCAGTTCCGCCAGCTCGGAGTCCCAGTCCCAGCCGGTGCCGGTCAGGTACTCCCAGCCGCGCCCCACGGGCGGCGCCAGCGAGCTGAGCGTCTCGGCGGGGCCGTGCGCGTCCTCCACCGCCATGACCGCCAGCGTCGGCCGCACGCGGACCCGCTGCTGCGTGGTGACGGTGCCCGCCGTGTCCGCGTAGAACTTGTTCTCCCGTACGGCGCTCAGCCCCGCGCGCACATGCGCGACACCGTCGGCCGCGAGCAGCCGCGCGCTCCGCTCGGCGAGCAGCCCGGTCTTCTCGCCCTCGGGGACGTCGAAGGGGTCGGTCTCGTACGCCGACACCCACGTCCGTTCGCCGTGCGAGGGCTCCTCGGCCAGCTCGACCCGGTCGCCGCCACCCGCGGCGCGGGCGGCCTGCCCCGCCAGCTCGGCCATCGCCACCGCCCGCTGGGCCGTCCCGGCCGCCGCCTCCGGGGTCAGCTCGTCCCCCGAGGCGAAGCCCCATACCCCGTCGCGCACCACCCGCACCGCGTACCCCTGGTCGGTGGTGTCCTCGGCCCCGGCGGTACGCGCGTCCCGCAGCCGCCACCGCGCCGTACGCACGCGCTCCAGCCGGAAGTCCGCGTGCCCGGCACCGAGCGCCAGCGCGCGGGAGAGCGCGGCGTCCGCGAGCGGGCGGAGGGGGAGGGCGAGGAACGAAGGGTCGAGCGGGGCCCGAGGGCCGTTGGAGTCGCGCACGTGTGCCTCCTGCGACGGTGGTCCTGGAGGGTGCCTTGGGCGGTGCCTTGGAGGGAAGCATGCCGTTCCGGCGGCCTCCCCGTCCCGGCCCCGTCCCGGGATTTCTGTAGAGACCCGACAGGACCCCGCGCGGCCCCCTGTCCATGGCCGAGTGCCCGGAGAGGACGGGTGCCCGATAGGTTCTCCAGGGGAGACACCGTGAACGCAGAAGCAGAGAGGGTGGTCACACCTTGAGCCGCTCAGTGCTCGTCACCGGAGGCAACCGCGGCATCGGCCTCGCCATCGCCCGGGCCTTCGCCGAGGGAGGCGACAACGTCGCCGTCACCTACCGTTCCGGGGAGCCGCCCGAGGGTCTGCTCGGCGTCAAGTGCGACATCACCGACACGGAGCAGGTGGAGCGGGCCTACAAAGAGGTCGAGGAGAAGCAGGGCCCGGTCGAGGTCCTCGTCGCCAACGCGGGGATCACCAAGGACCAGCTCCTGCTGCGGATGTCCGAGGAGGACTTCACCGCCGTCCTCGACACCAACCTCACCGGCAGCTTCCGGATGGTCAAGCGCGCCTCGCGCGGCATGCTGCGCGCCCGTAAGGGCCGGATCGTGCTGATCTCCTCGGTCGTCGGCCTGATGGGCCAGGCCGGACAGGCCAACTACGCGGCGTCCAAGGCGGGCCTCGTCGGCTTCGCCCGCTCGCTCTCCCGCGAACTGGGCTCGCGCAACATCACCTGCAACGTCGTCGCACCGGGCTTCGTCGACACGGACATGACGCGCGCCCTCCCCGAGGAGCAGCGCGCGGAGTTCATCAAGCAGATCCCCGCGGGCCGCTACGCGGAGCCCGAGGAGATCGCCTCCTCGGTCCGCTTCCTGGCCTCCGACGAGGCCGCGTACATCACTGGAGCCGTCATCCCGGTCGACGGCGGATTGGGCATGGGTCACTGAACATGAGCGGAATCCTCGCCGGCAAGCGGATCCTCGTCACGGGCGTCCTCACCGACGGTTCGATCGCCTTCCACGCGGCGAAGGTCGCGCAGGAGGAGGGCGCCGAGGTGCTGCTGACCGGCTTCGGCCGCCTCAGCCTCGTGGAGCGCATCGCCAAGCGACTGCCCAAGCCCGTGCCGGTCATCGAGCTGGACGCCACCAACCAGGAGCACCTGGACGCGCTCCCCGAGCGCATCCGCGAGCACTGGGGCGACGACGCGCAGCTCGACGGCATCGTGCACTCGATCGCCTTCGGCCCGCAGGGCGCCTTCAACTTCCTGGAGGCGAGCTGGGAGGACGTCGGCACGGCCGTGCACGTCTCGGCGTACTCGCTGAAGTCGCTGACCATGGCGTGCATGCCGCTGATGCCGCGCGGCGGCTCGGTCGTCGGCCTCACCTTCGACGCGCAGATCGCCTGGCCGAAGTACGACTGGATGGGCGTGGCCAAGGCCGCGCTGGAGTCCACCAGCCGCTACCTCGCCCGCGACCTCGGCGCGAAGAACGTCCGCTGCAACCTCGTCTCGGCCGGTCCCATCAAGTCGATGGCCGCCAAGTCCATCCCGGGCTTCGAGGAGCTGGCCGACGTCTGGAACCACCGCGCCCCGATCGGCTGGGACCTCACCGACCCGGACCCGGCGGGCCGCGGCGTCGTGGGCCTGCTCTCGGACTTCTTCCCGAAGACGACGGGGGAGATCGTCCACGTCGACGGCGGCGTCCACATGATGGGGGCCTGAGGCTCCTTAAGTTGAGGGCTGAGATTCACAGCCCGTACGGATTACGCGCCCGGGTCGCTCGAACGGCGGAAGCCGTCGGGCGGCCCGGGCGTTTCGCCGCGCACCATGGACTGCGGAGGCACCGCCGCAACCGGCGGTCGCCGCACGGGGGTTGAGCCCTCCGGAGGAGGTGCTGTGGGTGCGTACGTACCTCATGGCCTGCGCAGTTCTGGGCGCGTTGCTGGTGACGGGGCTCCTGAGCCCGTTCACCGACGCCGAAGCAGAGACGACGACCACCACCGCCCGTCCCGCCTGCCGCGCGGAGATCGACGGCAGCACGGGACGCGTCGCCTGCCGCAACGAGACGGGGCGTACGGCGCGCGTCCAGCTCCACATCGAGTGCCGTCGCTGGTGGGACATCGACGTCGACGGCGAACCGGTGACGCTCGCCCCCGGCAAGAGCGTCCGCCTCGCGGACCGCTGCTGGGCGGAGGTGCGCAAGGCGTGGGTCAGCTTTCCGCGCTGATCCCCGGGCCGATCGCCTCCTGGCCCCACTCCGCCGTGTACGAGGCGGCCTCCCGTACGGCCGTTTCCGCGTCGCCCTCGCGGATCGCCTCGATCAGCCGCGCGTGGTCCATGTGCTCGTCCGGCGTCAGCTCCTCGCCGACGTCCTTGCGCAGGAAGGTGCGCAGGACCTCGCCGAGGTCCGCGTAGACCGCGGTCAGCACCTCGTTGTGCGAGGCCGCGACCACGCCCATGTGCAGGCTGTGGTCCGCCTTCACGAACCGCTCCGGATCCCCCGTCTCCCAGGCCGCCTCGCGGCGGGCCAGCAGCAGGTCGAGCTGGTCCAGGTCGCGCGCGGTGCGCCGCCGCGCCGCGAGCCGGGCCCCGGCGGTCTCCAGCGCGTCGCGCAGCTCGGCGACGTGCTTCATGTCGGCGTTCTCGAAGCGGCGCTGCATCACCCCCGCCAGCTCGCTCGTCGCGACGACGTACGTCCCCGAGCCCTGCCGGATGTCCAGCAGCCCGTTGTGCGCGAGGGCGCGGACGGCCTCCCGCACCGTGTTACGGGCGACGCCGAGCTGCTCGACCAGCTCGGGCTCGGTCGGGATCCGGCTGCCGACGGGCCACGCGCCCGAGGAGATCTGGGTGCGGAGCGTGGCGATGACCTGGTCGGCGAGTGCCGCGCGCTGGGGCGGGGGCAGTGACATGGCTCTCTGTTCTCCCGGTGGACGAGAAACCGTTGGGCTGAATTCGTCCCATGATTCTATGATGGCGCCATGGCAACCGCAGACGACGACGTGAAGACGAAGGTTCTCCGCTCCTCCGACCCCGGGCCGGGCCCCGCCCCCACCGCCCGTCCCACCGCCCGTCCCACCGGGCCCGGAGGCTTCTCGCCCTGGCTGCTCCGGGTGGTCGTCGTCGGACTCGTCGTCGCCGCGCTCAACCTCCGCCCCGCGATATCCGGCCTCGGCCCGCTGCTGGAGGAGGTGCGCAAGGGCCTCGGGATGAACGGGACCGTGGCGGGCCTGCTCACCTCCGTGCCCCCGCTCTGCTTCGCGGTCTTCGGCGGCCTCGCCCCCCGGCTGGCCCGCCGCCGCGGCCCCGCCGCCGTCGTGCTCGCCGGAATGGTGGCGATCACCGTCGGCCTCGCGCTGCGCCCGTTCGCCAACGGGACGGTCACCTTCCTCGCCGCCACCGCGCTCGCCCTCGCGGGCATCGCGGTGAGCAACGTGCTGATGCCGGTGATCGTCAAGCACTGGTTCCCCGACCGCGTCGGCTCGATGACGGGCCTCTACTCGATGGCGCTCGCGCTCGGCACCGCCGGTGCCGCCGCGCTCACGGTGCCCATGACCGACGCGCTGGGCGGCAGTTGGCGCGTGGGGATCGGCGCCTGGGCCGTGCTCGGCGTCGTCGCGATCGTGCCGTGGGTCCTGATCTTCAAGGACCGCGCGGCCCGCGCCCCGGAGCCGGACGCCGCGGCGGAGGCGGTGCCGGAGGAGACCGAGGAGGGCGAGGCCCGCACCGAGGCGACCCACGGGAGCGCAGGTAACGAAGCGCCCGTACGGATGGTGAAGTCGCCCACCGCGTGGTCCCTCGGCGTCTTCTTCGGCCTCCAGGCGTCCGCCGCGTACATCACCATGGGCTGGCTGCCGCAGATCTTCCGGGACGCGGGCGTCTCCGCCTCGATGGCCGGGCTGATGCTCGCCGTGGTCATGGGCATGGGCGTGCCCCTCTCCTTCGTACTGCCGAAGATGGCGGCGCGGATGCGGCACCAGGGCCCGCTCGTCCTCGCGCTCGGCGTGTGCGGCCTGATCGGCTACGCGGGCCTGTGGTTCGCGCCGCAGGCGGGCGCCTGGGTCTGGGCGCTGGTGCTGGGCATCTCCAACTGCGCGTTCCCGCTGGCGCTCACGATGATCGGGATGCGCTCGCGCTCCAGCGCGGGCGTCGTCAAGCTCTCCGCCTTCGCGCAGAGCACCGGCTATCTGATCTCGATCCCCGGCCCCCTCCTGGTCGGCGCCCTGCACGACGCCAGCGGCGGCTGGAAGGTGCCGCTGCTGCTGATGACCGGCCTGATGCTGGGGCAGATGGTGATGGGCGTCCTCGCGGGCAGGGACCGGGTCATCGAGGACGGGCGCTGAGTGCGACACTGGCTGACATGCCAGTGCTCGAACCGAATCCGCCCAAGCCGCAGAAGAAGCTCCTCCTGATCTTCGGCGCGATGATGGCCGTCACCGTCGTCATCGGCGTGATCGCCAGCATCGCCGCGCCGTGATCTCCGTGCCGTGATCCCTGCCCGGGGTTCCCGGGGTGGTGCTAGCCCCACCATCCCCTAGGGGGTTGGGGTCAGGGGTAAGTGGGTGGGTCACCCGATGGGAAGGCCCGCCCCGTTTCCGTACCGTCGAAGCAGACGATGAAGATCGACGGAGACAGACGGAGGCGAGCCCCATGACGGCCCCCGCGCACACCACCGCAGCCACCCCCCACCGCCCCGGCAGCACGGCGCCCGGCGGTGTGCAGACGCGGCTGCCGTGGTGGGCCGTGCTGCTGCCCGCCGCCGCCTTCGTCGCGCTCCTGGTGCTCCTCGTCGGCGGGGGAGAGGCGAACGCGGCGGAACAGCCCGGCGGCTCCCTCTTCGTCACGGTGCTGGAGCAGCTCAGGGACGCGCTGCCGGGGTGACGTCGCTGAGCGTCATCGCTCCTCACCCGTGCCGGGGAGCCGTCCCAACACCCCGCGCCCGGCGGCGCGTTTCGTGCGAAGCTGGGGAGCATGAGCGTCGATGTGCCCCGCAATATCGTCCTTCTCCGGCACGCCAAGGCTGACTGGCCCCAGGTGGCGGACCATGAGCGGCCCCTCGCCGAGCGAGGCCGTCAGGACGCCCCGGCAGCAGGCGAATGGCTCGCCGAACACGGCATCAATCCGCAACTGACCCTCTGCTCGACCGCGACCCGGACCCGCGAGACCTGGAAGCTCGCCGTCCACCAGCTCCCCAAGCGCCCCCGGACGGTCTACGAGGACCGGTTGTACGAGGCGCCGCCCGGCCAGATCATCGAGGTGATCAACGAAGCGCCGGACGAGGTGCGGGACTTGCTGGTGATCGGCCACAACCCCGGCATGCAGGGCGTGGCCGACGTCCTCGCGGGCCGGGGCGACGAGGACGCGCTGACGCGGCTCGCCCGCGGTTTCCCCACGGCGGCGATCGCTGTGCTCCGCTTCAGCGGGCCCTGGAAATCCCTTGAGCCCGGCACCGCCGAGCTGACGGACTTCTGGACGCCCCGCTAGCCCCGCCAGCCCGTCGGCTCTGCCAGCCCGTCGGCTCTGCCAGCCCGTCGGCTCCGGTCAGCTGACTCCGCCGTCTCCGCTGTCTCCTCCGAGGCGGTCGTCGCCGAGGATCTCCTCCTCGCCGTCGGCCGCCTCGACCTCCTCGCGCGTGATGCCGAGCAGATAGAGCACGGTGTCCAGGAAGGGCACGTTGACGGCGGTGTGCGCGGCCTCGCGGACCACGGGCTTCGCGTTGAAGGCCACGCCGAGACCCGCGGCGTTGAGCATGTCCAGGTCGTTGGCCCCGTCGCCGATCGCGACGGTCTGCGCCAGCGGCACCCCCGCCTCGGTGGCGAAGCGGCGCAGCAGCCGCGCCTTGCCCGCGCGGTCCACGATCTCGCCCGTGACGCGGCCGGTGAGCTTGCCGTCCACGATCTCCAGGGTGTTGGCGGAGGCGAAGTCCAGGCCTAGCTCGTCCTGGAGCGCGTCGGTGACCTGGGTGAAGCCGCCGGAGACGACGCCGACCTGGAATCCGAGCCGCTTGAGCGTACGTACGAGCGTGCGCGCCCCCGGAGTGAGCCGCACCTCCTTGCGCACCTTGTCCACCACCGACGCGTCGAGCCCGCCGAGGAGTTCGACGCGCGCGTGCAGCGACTGCTCGAAGTCCAGCTCGCCGCGCATCGCCCGCGCGGTCACCTCGGCGACCTCGGCCTCGCAGCCCGCGTGGGCGGCGAACAGCTCGATCACCTCGTCCTGGATCAGCGTCGAGTCCACGTCCATGACGACCAGGCGCTGCGCCCGGCGCTGCAGCCCGGAGGCGACGACGGCGACGTCCACGCCGTACTTGACCGCCTCCAGCGCCAGCGAGGTGCGCAGCGGCGCCGTCTCCGCGCCGGAGACGTCGAACTCGACGGCCAGCACGGGGTACTTGGCGAGCCGGAAGATACGGTCGATGTTCCCGCCGGTCGAGGTGATGCTGGCCGCTATGGCCGCCGTCGACTCCGCGGTCAGGGGGTGGCCCAGCACGGTCACGTGCGAACGGCCGGTGCCGCGCGGGCGGTTGTCGCCCGTGCCGGAGATGATCTCGGCCTCCAGCCGCATGGACTCGGCCCAGCTGTGGACGGTCGCACGGAGCTCACCCTCCGTCGCGGTGCCGTCGTGCGGCGAGGTGACCAGCGCGCAGAGCGTGATCCTTCCTCGGGTGACGAGCTGCTCGATGTCGACGACCTCCACCGCGAAGGCGGCGAGGGTGTCGAAGAGTCCGGCCGTGATGCCGGGCTGGTCCTTGCCGAAGATCTTGACGAGGAGCGTCGGCGTCTCGGCGTACGAAGGTGGCGGGGCGAGAGGTGCGCTCATGGTTCTCTCACAGTAGCGGCTGCGGGGCGTGCGGCTCCTCGGGGGGCGCTGTCCCGCACTCCCCCCGCACCTCGTCTCAACCCCAGCTCCACCCCCGCGCAACCCGCACGTGAGCTGCGGGGCGCCGTCCGAGGGACCTCAGCGGCGGCCGCCGCCCTCCGGGCCCCTGCCCCCGCCCTCAGGGCCCCTGCCGCCCGGCCCTCCGCCCGCCGGACCGCCCCCGCGCCGTCCGCGGTCCGAGCCGGGCGGCGGCGGCCCGGGCGGCGGGGGCTCGGGCCGCACGCGGGGGCCCAGCGTCTCCCCGTCGACGGTCGGCTGGGAGTACGGACCGGCGCCTCCCGCCCCGCGCCCGCCCTCCCCGCGCCCCCCGGCGCCGTGCTTGTACGGGTTCGCCCATCCCTCGTCGGTCCCGGGCGGTCCCGCCGGTGGCCGGTACGGTCCGCGTTCGTACGCGATCGAGGGATACGTGCGCGACGCGTCGTACGTACTCCCCTCGCGCCCCGCCGCGATCCCGGGCCCCAGCGCGTACGCCGAGGCGTGCCGTCCCGCCGCCCCCGTCGCGCAGGCCAGCAGCGCGCCGGTGAACCCGGCGAGCGCGCCCCAGGCGCAGCCCAGCAGCAGCGCCTCCGGGACGCTGCCCCGCATCTCGATCCCCGCGCCGTAGGCGTCGACGCCGAGCACCGAGAGCCCCGCGTTCGCGGAGAGGCCGGTCAGCCACACCAGCAGCGGCCAGGCCAGCCCCGTCACGATCCCGAGGCGCAGCCCGCAGCGCACCGCGAACGGCAGCGCACGGGCGCCCCTGCGGGGCGTGCGCGCGGCCGTCAGCACCCCCGCCGTCAGCATCGCCAGCACGGTGGCGACGGCCATCAGCCACACCCGTCCGTCCAGCTCGGCGAGGTCGCGGACGGTCACCCCGCCGCCGTCGGCCCGCCGCATCACGTCGTCGAGCGGATCGGGCAGCATCCGCGACATGGCGCCCGAGGAGTGGCCGCTCCAGGCGACGAAGAGGCCGAGCGGCATGCCCGTCCACGTCCCGTTCGGCGCGCCCACGAGCGCGGCGCCCACCACGCGCTTCGGGTGCGCGTCGCCCACGGCCGCGTACGCGGCGGCGGCCAGCCCGGCGACCACCGTGACCAGCGCGACCTGCGTGAACGCCGAGGCCGCCGGCCGGACCGTACGGTGCACGGCGTCCCAGAACCGGCCCGGCGGCAGCGGCGTGAACCGCGAGGAGACCAGCGCGATCAGCAGCACCCCGGCCGCCCAGCACGCGCCCGTCAGCACCGTCGGCACCAGCTCGACGCGGAAGCCGACGTCCGCCTTCGCCTTGGCCAGGTCGCCGACGCGGTCGAGGAAGCCGCCGCCGATGTCCCCGAGCGCCCCGCCGCCCAGCTCGTCCTTGACCTTGCCCTTGAGCGCCTCGGCCCCCAGCGCGGACCCGTCGATGGTCACGGTCGAGCGCCCGGCCCAGGCCAGCGCCCCGAGGGAGACGGTGAACAGGGCCAGCGCCGTGCCCGTACGGGCCACCAGCTCGCCCCGGCGCAGCGGACCGCGCACGCGGGCCGCGCGCAACCCCCGCAGGAAGACGAGCGCCAGCAGGAGCGCCCCCGCCAGCGTCACGCCCAGCGGCATCACGTCGAGCGCGGCGTTCGCCTCCGCGCCCTTGAGGCCGAAGACGCGCACGTCACCGTCGGGGACGACGGAGCCGCCGACCGCCAGCGCGACCGCGGCGGCCGTGAGCGCGCCCAGCGAACCCGTCGCGTCGACGTCCAGCAGGTGCAGCCCGAGCGCCGCGACACCGGCCATGCCGAGCAGCGACCAGCCGACGGCCGCGAGGGACGTGAGGAGGATCTCGGTGACCGGGAGGCTCCGGGGGGCGGGGGCGACCGTCCGGCTCGTACGTGCGACCGTGGGCATGGCGGCTCCAGCGCGTAGCCCAGTTGTCCGCATCAGTCGTGATCAGAGCGGATCCATGGGTACTTCTACTGTCCGAGCCGGTATCGCCCCGGTCAACGGGGCTTGACAGGGCTCTTCTTCCGGGTCGGCTTCCTGTTGAGCGGCCAAGCCTGAAATAGTTCCCCACGATGTTCGCCATCCCTAGACTCCCTTTCCGCAGGGGGTACCTCGGGGGACAACTTTGTGGGGCATGGAGTGCCGGAACTCGTACTGGAATTGAACGGACAGACCTGGACGCTGGACCCGTCCAGGGCGTACACGCTCGGTCGCGATCCGCAGGGCGACGTGGCGATCGAAGACGCCAGGGTCTCCTGGCGGCACGCCACGGTGCGCTGGGGAGGGCGTAGCTGGGTCATAGAGGACCACGGCAGCACGAACGGCACCTATGTGCAGGGGCGGCGGCTTCAGCAGCTGGAAGTGGGCCCCGGCATGACGGTCCACCTGGGCAACGCCACGGACGGTCCGCAGCTGAACTTCTCCGGGGAGGGCGGCGCGGGGGCGCCCGTCTCGACCGCCGCGGACAACATGTACAGCGCTCAGACGGTGGCCCCGGAGGCCCGCCAGGGCGCGGCCCAGGCGGCACCGCCGCAGCCGGCGCCCCCGGCCCAGCCGGGTCCCGGCTGGCAGCAGCAGGGCCAGCCTCAGCAGCCGCCGCAGCACCAGCAGCCCGGCTGGCAGCAGCAGGCACCGCACGTACCGCCGCAGGCGCAGCAGCAGGCGCCTCAGGCGCAGCAGGCCCCGCAGGCGCAGTACGCCCAGCAGGGCTCGCCGCAGCAGCGCCCGCCGCAGCAGGGCATGCCCGGCCAGGGCCAGGGTCAGGGCCAGGGCCCGGGCCCGATGGGCGCCACCGGCGCTCCCGGCGGCGACCGCAGCCCGACGACGTTCCACCAGGTCGCGCTCGGCCGCGTCATGCAGATCGGCCGTGCGCTGGAGAACGACCTGGTCGTCTCCGACCTCCAGGTCTCGCGGCACCACGCGGAGTTCCGCGCCTCGCCCGACGGCCGCGCCGAGATCCACGACCTCGGCAGCCACAACGGCACGTACGTCAACGGTCAGCCGCTGCCCAAGGCGGGCTCGGCCGTCATCACGCCGCAGGACACGGTCGGCGTCGGCCACTCGACGTTCCGGCTGGTCGGCGACCGCCTTGAGGAGTTCATCGACACCGGTGAGGTCTCCTTCTCGGCCCGCCATCTGACCGTGAAGGTCGACGGCGGCAAGGTGATCCTCAACAACGTCACCTTCGGTGTCCCCGAGAAGTCGCTGATCGGCGTCATCGGCCCCTCCGGTTCCGGCAAGTCCACGCTGCTGCGGGCCCTGACCGGCTACCGCCCGGCCGACGTCGGCGAGGTCCTGTACGACAACAGGAACCTCTACCAGCACTTCGCCGAGCTCCGGCAGCGCATCGGTCTCGTTCCGCAGGACGACATCCTGCACAAGGAGCTGAAGGTCAGGACCGCGCTGCGGCTCGCCGCCAAGCTCCGCTTCCCCGGCGACGTCGCGGACGCCGAGCGCAACGCGCGCGTCGAGGAGGTCCTCGCCGAGCTCAAGCTCGACATCCACGCGACCAAAAAGATCACCTCGCTCTCCGGCGGACAGCGCAAGCGCGTCTCGGTCGCCCTGGAGCTGCTGACCAAGCCGTCACTGATCTTCCTGGACGAGCCCACCTCGGGCCTCGACCCGGGCATGGACCGCGACGTCATGCAGCTCCTGCGCGGCCTGGCCGACGACGGCCGTACGGTCCTCGTCGTCACCCACTCCGTGGCCGAGCTGCAGCTGTGCGACAAGCTCCTGGTGATGGCGCCGGGCGGCGGCGTGGCCTACTTCGGCCCGCCCGAGGAAGCGCTGAACTTCTTCGGCTACGACACCTGGGCCGACGTCTTCTCCGCCTTCGAGAACTACCGCGACTACGACTGGATGGGCCGCTGGCAGGGCTCGCAGCACTACCAGATGTACGCGGCGGACCTCGACTCCGTCGCCCCGCAGGCCCAGCAGGTGCAGGGCCCGTCCGCGCACATGCAGAAGCCGCAGAGCTGGGGCTCCCAGCTCTGGACGCTCATCCGGAGATACGTCTCGGTGATCGCGTCCGACAAGGGCTTCATGGCGCTGATGCTGATCCTCCCGGCGGTGCTGGGCGTCGTGAGCACCGTGATCCCCGCGGAGCACGGACTCGCGCCGAACCCGAACCCGAAGCTCTCCAACTCGGCGGCGGGCACGATCATGCTGATCCTCGCGGTCGGCATGTGCTTCTCCGGAGCGGCCAACTCCGTCCGTGAGTTGATCAAGGAGCGGGTGATCTACGAACGGGAACGCGCGACCGGCCTGTCCCGGTCCGCGTACCTGATGTCGAAGGTCATCGTCCTCGGGCTCGTCACCGCCGTGCAGGGCGGCATCATCTGCGCCATCGGCCTCACGCCGCGCAAGCTGCCCGACGAGGGCCTGGTCCTGCCGCCCGCCGTCGAGGTCTGCCTGTCGGTCATCGCCCTGGGCTTCACCTCGATGATGTTCGGCCTGATCATCTCCTCGCTCGTGAAGACGGCCGAGAAGACGATGCCGCTGCTGGTGATGTTCGCGATCGTCCAGGTCGTGTTCACCGGCGTGCTGTTCCAGATCTACGGCAAGCTCGGCGTCGAGCAGCTCGCCTGGCTGATGCCCTCGCGCTGGGCCGTCGGCGCGGCGGGCGCCACGCTCGACCTCTCGCACACGATGCCGCCGTGGGACCGCGACAACCCCACGGACCTCGACCCGCTGTGGGAGAACTCCACGGGCATCTGGGCGCTCGACATGTTCGTCCTGCTCGCCATGGGCATCGCCTGCGGCTTCGTCGTGGCCCGCCTGCTGCGGCGCCACGAGCCGGAGGTCATGCGCAAGTAGCGCGTACGTACGTGAAATGGGCGGCACCCCCGGACCGGGGGTGCCGCCCATTTCACGTAGGGGATCAGTACCAGTTGTTGGCCTGCCAGAACGACCACGCGCCGCACGGGCTGCCGTACGTGGACTTCATGTAGCCCAGGCCCCACTTGATCTGGGTGGCCGGGTTGGTGCGCCAGTCTGCGCCCGCCGACGCCATCTTGGTGCCCGGCAGCGCCTGGACGAGCCCGTACGCCCCGCTGCCGGCGTTCTGCGCGTTCACGCGCCACCCGCTCTCGCGCTCGACGATCTGCGAGAAGCACTGGAACTGCGCGTCGTCCCCGATGATCTGCTTCGCGATCTGCTGCGGCGAACCGGAGGGCGCGGCCGGGCGCTGCGCCGAGCGGCTCGCGGCGTTCTTCCGGGCCCGCTCGGCCGCTGCCTGTGCCTTCGCCTTCGCGGCCCGCGCGGCCTCCGCCTTCCGCTTCTCCGCGGCGGCCCTGGCCTTACGGGCGTCCGCCTCCGCCTTCTTCTTCGCGGCCTCGGCCTTCTTCCGGGCCTCCGCCTTCCTGGTCTCGGCCCGCTCGCGCGCGCCCGCCAGCTCCGACTGCCGGGTCACGCTCGCGCGCTGCGCCTCCGGGCTGTGCCGCACGGTCTGCCATGCCACCGGCGTCACGTCGAGGTCCCCGCCGGCGACCTGCACCTTGCCGCTGTCCTGGCCGGAGCCGAGCCCGGCGGCCAGCACCGTGGCGCCCACGGCGGCGACGCCCGTCGCCGCGGAGATCTTCTGGAGCCGCGTGAAGCGACGGGGCCTGCGGTGCTGCGGCTCGGACGGCTCGGAGCCCTGGGGAGCGGACATGCGGAGGGGAACCTCTTTCGACGGGGGAAGCCGCGGACCGGCCCGCGGCAGCGCGGGCCATTCTTAGCGGCGGGTGAAGAAAGGGGCAAAGGTCCCGATTACTACCCCGCTTCGTGGCCGTACGCCGTCCCAGCACCCTCAGCCGTCGCCCACCCCGCGCGAGCACGCCCCGCGTCCACTAAGCACCCCCGTATGTGACGTCCGTCCTGTGCCGGGGCTCACACACGGCCCTCTTAAGAGGCCCCTAGGGGGCTTCTGATGGATCTCCGCGGCGTCGAGGCGTCCGGCACGCACGCTCGCGGCGTTGCCGAAATGGCCTAGTAGCTCCGCTACGAGGCCATCCCGGCGCCTTGCGATCGCACGCACCGGACGCCTCTCCTTGCTCCACGGAGATCCATCAGAAGCCCCCTAGGTCCCCGGCCCTAGGACCAGGGCCCCGCCTCCCGCACGGCCGCTGCCCGATACCCCCGGGGGACCCCGCCGGTACGGTGATCGGCATGGTCCCCCGTTCCGGACTCGCCGCCGTCAGCGCAGCCCTGCTCGCCATGAACAGGCAGCTCGACGTGCGCGAGGTCCTCCAGACGATCGTCGCCTCGGCGCGCGAGCTGCTCGACGCCGAGTACGCGGCCCTGGGCGTGCCCGACGACCACGGCGGCTTCGCCCAGTTCGTCGTCGCGGGCGTCAGCGACCGGCAGTGGAAGGCCATCGGCCCGCTGCCCCGCCAGCACGGCATCCTCGCCGCGATGCTCCAGGACGCCACGCCCCAGCGCCTCGCCGACGTCCGTACGGACCCCCGTTTCGGCGGCTGGCCCAAGGCCCACCCCGACATGTCGGACTTCCTGGGCATGCCGATCGCCGACGGCGAGGAGGTCCTCGGCGCCCTCTTCCTCGCCAACAAGCGCTGCGCCCCCGGCGAGACCCCCACCAACCGCAAGGGCACCTGCGCCTTCACCGAGGACGACGAGGAGCTGCTGCGCCTCCTCGCCCAGCACGCGGCCATCGCCCTGACCAACGCGCGGCTCTACGAGCGCAGCCGCGAGCTGACCATCGCCGGTGAGCGCGCCCGTATCGGCCACGAGCTGCACGACGCCGTCGCCCAGAAGCTCTTCTCGCTCCGCCTCACCGCGCAGGCCGCCACGGCCCTCGTCGACCGCGACCCGGCCCGCGCCAAGGCCGAGCTGCACGAGATCGCCCGCCTCTCCGCCGAGGCCGCCGACGAGCTGCGCGCCGCCGTCGTCGAGATGCGCCCCACGGGGCTGGACGAGGACGGTCTCGTCGCCACCCTGCGCACCCAGGCGGGTGTCCTCGACCGCGCCCACTCCGCCGCCGTCACCTTCACCTGCGAGGGCGTACGCGCGCTGCCCGCGGCCCAGGAGGAGGCCCTGCTCCGCGTCGCCCAGGAGGCCCTGCACAACGCGCTCCGGCACGCCGGGGCCTCCCGCGTCGACGTCGCACTCGTACGCCGCGGACCCGGGGCCGTCCTCACCGTGACCGACGACGGCACCGGCTTCGACCCCGGCGCCGTCCGCAGCGCGGGCCGCCACCTCGGCCTGGTCTCCATGCGGGACCGGGCCAACGGCGTCGGCGGCACGCTGACCGTCCAGTCGGAGCCCGGCAAGGGCACCGCAGTCGAAATGGAGGTGCCCGGTGGCTGACCCGATCCGCGTGCTGCTCGTCGACGACCACCAGGTCGTACGGCGCGGACTGCGCACGTTCCTGGAAGTGCAGGACGACATCGAGGTCGTCGGCGAGGCGGCCGACGGCGAGGAGGGAGTGGCCCGCGCCGAGGAGCTGCGCCCCGACGTCGTCCTCATGGACGTCAAGATGCCGGGCACCGACGGCATCGAGGCACTGCGCAGGCTCCGCGAGTGCGGCAACCCGGCCCGCGTCCTGGTCGTCACCAGCTTCACCGAGCAGCGCACCGTCGTCCCGGCCCTGCGCGCGGGTGCCGCCGGGTACGTCTACAAGGACGTCGACCCCGAGGCGCTCGCCGGAGCCATCCGCTCCGTCCACGCGGGCCACGTGCTGCTGCAGCCGGAGGTCGCGGGCGCCCTGCTCTCCGAGGACGACGCGTACGGCAGCGCCGGGCGCGGCCCGGCGCTCACCGAACGCGAGCGCGAGGTCCTCGGCCTCATCGCCGACGGCCGCTCCAACCGCGAGATCGCCCGCGCCCTGGTCCTCTCCGAGAAGACCGTGAAGACCCATGTGTCGAACATTCTGATGAAGCTCGATCTCTCGGACCGCACCCAGGCGGCCCTGTGGGCGGTGCGTCACGGAGTGACAGGCTGAGATTCATACTGTCGTGTGGTCGTCTTCTCGACAGCGCATCCTCACTGACCGTGACCCGTTCTCCATGGCGTGCCGCGGCGGCTGGCCGCGGCCACTCGCAAGGAGGGTCAAGACAGTGAAGAACCTGAAGAGGGCAGCGGCGGTGACGATGGCCGCCGGTGGCGTGCTCGCCGCGGGTGCCGGCGCCGCCGCCGCGCACGGGGGAGCGACCGCCAACGGTGTCGCCACCAAGTCGCCCGGCGTCGGTTCGGGGAACCAGGCGCAGCTCCCCGTCCACGTTCCGGTGAACGCGACGGGCAACACCGCCTCGATCGTCGGCATCCTCAACCCCGCCTTCGCCAACGGCAGCGTCAACCACTGACGTTGATCCGCCGATTGGGCCGAACGAGCGGATGACGCGCCCGGACCGTGCCGTCCGCCTCGGCCCAGCCGTTTCTCAGCGTGCGACCCCCTCGTGGGGCCGCGAACTCCAGGAGGACCACCCCATGAACACTGCCAAGAAGGCCGCACTCGTGATCGCCGCCGCGGGCGTCGCCACCGGTGCTGCCACTGGCTCAGCGTTCGCCACCGGAGGAGCCGCCGCCAACGGCGGTGCGCACCACTCGCCGGGTGTGGGCTCGGGCAACTCAGCCCAGGCCCCCGTCCACGTCCCGGTGAACTTCTCGGGCAACTCCGTCAACGTCGTTGGAGTGCTCAATTCCGCCTTCGGGAACCACGCGCAGAACGTCTGATCTGCGTCCCCTCCAGGGAAACGACAGGCCCCGCGGACCGCACGGTCCACGGGGCCTGTCGTCTGTCCCACCGCACCCGTGCCCTCAGGGCCGCTCGGCGTCCCGCCGCCGCTCCGTCTCCTCCGCGTACGCGTTGTACGCCGCGACCTGCGCCCGCCGAGCCGTCCGCTCGACCGGCCGCAGCGCCTCCGCGCGCGCCGCGATCTCCGAGGCGCTGACCGCGCCGCCGTGCGACCGCCCGTCACCGCCGTCCCCGTACGCGATCGAGACCAGCGCACCCACCCGCTGCGCCAGTTCGAGCACCCGTACGGCGCGCGGCGGATAGCCCGGCGCCAGCAGCTGCCGCCCCGCCTCCATCCGCGCCCGGTACGCCTCCAGCGCCGCGTCGGCCACCGGCCCCGAACCGGACACGTCCAGCCGCGTCAGCAGCTCCGTCGCGTCCCGCATCGCCTCGGCCAGCTCCCGCTCGGCCTCGCCCAGCGACGGCACGTCGGCGGGCGGCGCCTCCCGTACGGGCAGGCACTCCCAGAGGACCTCCACGTGCGTGTCCTCCGGAGCCACGCCCTCGCCCTCGGGGCCCGCCTCGCTCACCACCGGCACGAGCCCCACTCCGGCGCCCCGCACGACCACCGCCTCACCGGCCTCCAGCGCGTGGGCGTTGAACTCCGGCGGGCCGCTCAGCCCCAGCGGGTGCCCCGGCGCGGGCAGCGCCACCAGCAGGCTCGAAGCGCCCCGCGCGCGCAGCTGCCCCAGCGCCAGCGTCAGCCCCGCCGGGCCCTCCTGCGAGCCCGGCGTCACCACGCGGTGCCGGGCGTCGTCCCCTGTGATCCGCTCGGCCGCCTCGTCGGGGGAGACAAGACCGGCGATCAGCGCGTTGCCCCAGGCGGCCAGCCGCCCGGATCGAGGTTCCATGAGCATGAACCAAGCCTAGGGAACGTACGTCGGACACGGTGGCGTAGGTTTTCCCTGGGGAATGTGCCCACAGGCACCACATCGCGACTGCAATAGGAGACAACGCGCTCATGAGCGAAGTACTGGAGCTGGTGGACGTATCCGTGGTCCGCGACGGACGTGCTCTGGTGGACGACGTCTCCTGGTCCGTGAAGGAGGGCGAGCGCTGGGTCATCCTCGGCCCGAACGGAGCGGGCAAGACCACTCTGCTCAACATCGCCTCGACGTACCTCTTCCCGAGCTCCGGCACCGCCACGATCCTCGGCGAACGGCTCGGTTCCGTCGACGTCTTCGACCTGCGCCCCCGCGTCGGCATGGCCAGCATCGCGATGGCCGACAAGCTGCCCAAGCGCCAGACCGTCCTGGAGACCGTGCTCACCGCGGCGTACGGGATGACCGCGCACTGGCAGGAGAGCTACGAGAAGATCGACGAGGAGCGCGCCCTCGCCTTCCTCGACCGCCTCGGCATGAACGACCTCCTGGAGCGGAAGTTCGGCACCCTCTCCGAGGGCGAGCGGAAGCGGACCATGATCGCCCGCGCCATGATGACCGACCCCGAGCTGCTGCTCCTCGACGAGCCCGCCGCCGGGCTCGACCTCGGCGGGCGCGAGGACCTCGTGCGCCGTCTCGGACGGCTCGCGCGCGACCCGTACGCCCCCTCGATGCTCATGGTCACGCACCATGTCGAGGAGATCGCGCCCGGCTTCACCCACGTCCTCATGCTGCGCCAGGGACAGGTGCTGGCAGCGGGGCCCCTTGAGACCGAGCTGACCTCCCGTAATCTCTCCCTCTGCTTCGGCCTCCCGCTGGTCGTGGAGATGAACGGCGACCGCTGGACCGCACAGGGCCTGCCGCTGCGCTGATCGCACGCCTACCATGGCGGTGTGGACGCTTGGGTCTGGTGGCTGGTCGCCGCCGCAGCGCTGGGAATCCCGCTCGTGCTCACCGCCATGCCGGAATTCGGCATGCTCGCCGTCGGGGCCGTCGCGGGCGCCGTCACGGCCGGGCTGGGCGGGGGGCCCGTCGCGCAGGTCGTCGTCTTCGCCATCGTCTCCACCGCGCTGATCCTCGTCGTGCGCCCCGTAGCCCGCCGGATGCGTGCCGAACGGCCCGAGCTCACCAGCGGCGTCGAGGCGCTCAAGGGACGGCAGGCACTCGTACTGGAAAAGGTCGATGGTCACGGCGGCCGTATCAAGCTCGCGGGAGAGGTCTGGTCGGCCCGCTCGCTCGACGCGGACGAGAGCTACGAAGCCGGTAGTCAGGTGGACGTCGTCGAGATCGACGGGGCCACCGCTGTCGTGATGTGATAGCGCACAGCAACCGTACGATCAGCAACTTTTGACGCCGCGTCATATGAGGAATGCAGGGGGCAACGGCGATGGACGCCATCATCATCGTCCTGATCATCCTGGTGGTGCTTGTCTTCATCGCACTCATCAAGACGATCCAGGTCATCCCGCAGGCGAGCGCCGCCATCGTGGAGCGGTTCGGCCGCTATACGCGCACCCTGAACGCCGGCCTGAACATCGTGGTGCCGTTCATCGACACCGTCCGCAACCGTGTGGACCTCCGCGAGCAGGTCGTCCCGTTCCCCCCGCAGCCGGTGATCACCCAGGACAACCTGGTCGTGAACATCGACACCGTCATCTACTACCAGGTGACCGACGCCCGCGCCGCGACGTACGAGGTCGCGAGCTACATCCAGGCGATCGAGCAGCTCACCGTCACCACGCTCCGCAACATCATCGGCGGCATGGACCTGGAGCGCACCCTGACCTCCCGCGAGGAGATCAACGCGGCGCTGCGCGGCGTCCTCGACGAGGCCACCGGCAAGTGGGGCATCCGCGTCAACCGCGTCGAGCTGAAGGCCATCGAGCCGCCGACCTCCATCCAGGACTCGATGGAGAAGCAGATGCGCGCCGACCGTGACAAGCGCGCCGCGATCCTTCAGGCCGAGGGTGTCCGCCAGTCGCAGATCCTCACCGCAGAGGGTGAGAAGCAGTCCGCGATCCTCCGCGCCGAGGGTGAGTCGCGCTCCGCCGCGCTCCGCGCCGAGGGTGAGGCCCAGGCGATTCGTACGGTCTTCGAGTCCATCCACGCCGGTGACCCGGACCAGAAGCTGCTCTCGTACCAGTACCTCCAGATGCTCCCGAAGATCGCCGAGGGCGACGCCAACAAGCTCTGGATCGTCCCCAGCGAGATCGGCGACGCGCTCAAGGGCCTCGGCGGCGCCCTCGACGGCTTCCGCCCCGGCGGCGGCGACAGCGGCGGCAAGCCCCAGGCGCCGGGTACGCCCGCGACGCCCGGCATCACCAAGTCGCCCCGCGAGCAGCCCCCGCTCGACTCCTGACCTTGCCCCCTTGACCCCTCGGGCATGATCGGTGTCACTGACATCGATCAACCCGAGGGGTTACGCGTGACCATCTGGGAGTCCCTGGCCGTCTTCGCCGCAGGCATCGGCGCGGGCACCATCAACACCGTCGTCGGCTCCGGCACGCTGATCACCTTCCCGGTGCTCCTCGCCACGGGCCTCTCCCCGGTCACCGCGAACGTCTCCAACTCGCTGGGCCTGGTGCCCGGTTCGATCAGCGGAGCCATCGGCTACCGCGCCGAGCTCCGCGGCCAGCGCCAGCGCGTCCTGCGCCTCTGTACCGTCGCGCTCCTCGGCGGGCTCGGCGGCGCGATCCTCCTCACCACCCTGCCGTCCAGCGCCTTCGACATGATCGTCCCGGTGCTCGTCGCGATCGCCCTGGTCCTCGTCGTCCTGCAGCCCCGCCTCGCCCGCGCCGTCCAGGCCCGCCGCGAGCGCAACGGCACCGAGGGCCACCCCCACGGCGGCCTGCCCCTCCAGGCGGGCATCCTCTGCTCCAGCGTCTACGGCGGCTACTTCGGCGCGGCCCAGGGCATCATCTACCTCGGCTTCATGGGGCCCCTGCTCAACGACGACCTGCAGCGCCTCAACGCCGTGAAGAACGTGCTGAGCGCGGTCGTGAACGGCGTCGCGGCGGTCTTCTTCCTCTTCGTCGCCGAGTTCGACTGGCAGGTCGTCGTCCTCATCGCCGTCGGCTCAGCACTCGGGGGCCAGCTCGGCGCCCGTATAGGTCGCAAGCTGGCCCCCGGAGTCCTGCGGGGCGTCATCGTAGCCGTCGGTCTCGTCGCCATCATGCAGCTCGTGCTCCGCTGACGCCCGGTCTCCCTAGGCTCCCGTCGCTCAGGCGGAGGCGGGCACCGCCGACGGCACCGTCAGCCACTCCGGCAGCGACTCGCCCTCCTTGAGCCCCAGCGCCAGGAGCAGCGCGTCGGCGGGCGTCGGCTCGAACGGCTTCCGCAGCAGCGCCATCCCCGCCTGCCCCGGCGTCCGGTCGGCCTTGCGGTGATTGTCCGTCGCACAGGCCGCGACCGTGTTCAGCCAGGTGTCCCCGCCGCCGCGCGACCGGGGAACGACGTGGTCCACCGTGGTCGCCCGGCGCCCGCAGTACGCGCACCGGTGCTGGTCCCGCACCAGGACCCCGCGCCGCGACCACGGCGCCCGTTGTCGGAAGGGCACTCTGACGTACCGGCAGAGCCTGATCACCTGCGGCACCGGAAGCTCCAGATGCGCTGCGCGCACACGGAGGCCGGGGTGCGACTGCTCGACGACGGCCTTGTCCTGCATGACCAGCACGACAGCGCGCCGCAGCGTCACCGTCGACAACGGCTCGAAGCTCGCGTTGAGGACCAGAGTCTCCCGCATCCCGTCCACCTCCCACTCACCGGCCCGCCCCGGCGGCGGGTGGCTCCACTGTGCCGGTGTCCTCGCAGGTCGACAACGCAATTTCCCTACGCTGTACGGGAGATGGCGGAAGCGGGAACGGTACGGGGAATCGCGGAGAATCATGGGGAACACGGAAGAACGCAGGCAGTCGGCGCGGTCATCCAGCCCCCGGCCGAACTCCGGCAGGCGACAGGCGCAGACACGAGCGCCAGCCGCCCCCGTCGCGGTGGTGCGCGCGGTACCGACTGCCCAGAAGAAACAGTGCGCCGCGCGGGACGCGCGGCGCAACGGATTTATGGACGTACGGAAAGGAGTACGGAAAGGAAGGAGCGGTGGGTCAGTCCCCGGCGGGAATCCCGTACTCACCGATCAGCTGGCCGCGGCCGATCGCCTTGAACCGCAGATTGAAGCCCACCACGGCGGGCGAGGCGTCCGCGTCGGGGCCGAGCTTCTCGCTCTCGACCGCGTAGACCGTGAAGACATAGCGGTGGTCCCCGTCCCCGGGCGGCGGGGCGGCGCCGCCGAAATCACGCGTCCCGTAGTCGTTCCGCACATGGACGGCGCCCTCGGGGAGGCCCTTCATGTCGCCCGTGCCCGCGCCCACCGGCAGCTCGGTCACGTGCGCGGGGATGTCGATGACCGACCAGTGCCAGAAGCCGCTCCCGGTCGGCGCGTCGGGGTCGAAGCAGGTGACCGCGAAGCTCTTGGTCTCCGGCGGGAAGCCCTCCCAGCGCAGCTGGGGCGAGGTGTTCCCCTCGGCGTACACCTGCGCGGAACCCAGGGGGCCACCGTCCTGAAGATCGTCGCTCGTCACCCGGAACGACGGCACCGGAGGGTGGTAAGCATGGGGGAGTGGGCGCCGCTGCTGGTCCGTCACGTCGGATCCTCCTCATCGCGCGAAAATCGCTGTACCGGCCAGCCTAACGAGCGTGAACGCCGGTCTTTGCCACCATGTCCAAGTGCGTCGGCACGCGCTCATCCACCCCTGCCCCATGCCCCGAGACTGACCACGACGAGACTCCGAAGCGGTGGTGCGACCCATGACCAGCCCCGTGGAACTGCCCGAACTGCCCCAGGACGACCTGCCCGGCCTCTTCGACGGCACTGTGCCACCCGGCGTCTACAAGCTGCCCTCGGTCGGCCCCGACGCCCTGATGCAGGCCGACGCCGCCGGATGGGTCGACGCCGTGGTCGACCTGGCGGGCGTCACGACCAAGGCCGACTTCATGGACCGCTGCGCCGGCGGCCTGGAGCTTCCCGACTACTTCGGCCGCAACTGGGACGCCCTCGCCGACGTCCTCACCGACCTCTCCTGGTGGGGTGAGACGCGCGGCTATCTCGTCCTCGTGACGAACTGGTCGGCCTTCGAGGAGGCGGCGCCCCAGGAGGCCGACGCCGCGGCCGGGGTCTTCACCGCGGCCGTCGGCTTCTGGGCCGTCCGGGAGACGCCGCTCACCGTCCTCCTCGGCTAGCTCGGCTAGAACCAGTTGCGCTTGCCGCCCACCTCGGACAGCCACTGGTTCAGGTAGGCGTTCCAGTCCGTCTGCTGGTAGCTCGCGAAGTCCACCTTGAACGCGCGGTACGAGTCGCTGCCCTCGGTGAAGAGGCCCGGCTTCTTGTCCATCTCCAGCACGACGTCCATCCCGCGCGAGTCCGCGACGAAGGACAGCTCGACCTGCTTCAGCCCCCGGTACTGCTGCGGCGCGAAGAACTCGATCTCCTGGTAGAAGGGGAGCTGCTGCCGGGTGCCCCGGATGCGGCCCTTCTCCATGTCCGCGGACTTGAAGCGGAAGCCGAGCTGGATGAACGCGTCGAGGATCGCCTGCTGCGCGGGCAGCGGGTGGACGCTCACCGGGTCCAGGTCGGTCGAGTCGACGGCGCGCGCGATGGCCAGCTCGGTCGTCAGCCCCAGGTTCATCCCGGCCAGGTGCTGCCCGTCCACGTCCGTGACCGGCGTCTCCCACGGCACCTCGAAGCTGAACGGCACCGCGTGCTGCGCCCCCGCCTGGAGGGTGATCGCGTCGCCGAGCTTCTGCCGCGCGAACTCGATGTTCTGCTTCATCTCGCCGTCGTTGGTCTCCACCTCGACCTTCGCCTGGAGACCCACGGACAGCCCCTGGATCTCCTGCGCGACGGAGCCGCCCTCGATCCGCACCTCGCCCTGGATGACACCACCGGGCACCGCGTTCGGCTCGTGCAGCACCGTGTCCACGGAGGCGCCACCCATGCCCACGCTCGCGAACAGCTTCTTGAAGCCCATCTCATTCCTCCCCACGTCGGGACGCGAACCGCCCCGGCCGATTCGTTACGACTAGGTACGCCCCGGACGGCTCCCCGGTTCCTCCGGGGCCGGACCCGATCGGTCCGCTCGGCGCGCTCCAGTACGCTCGGACGGCATGATCGCAGGCGGAGACAGCCCCCCGGACACCAGCGCCACCCTCGTACCGCTCCCGCGTGCCTTCTTCGACCGTCCCGTCCTGGATGTCGCACCCGAGCTGCTCGGACAGGTGCTCGTCCGTACGACGGATGAGGGGCCGGTGGAGCTGCGCATCACCGAGGTCGAGGCGTACGCGGGCGAGGCGGACCCCGGCTCCCACGCGTACCGGGGCCGTACGGAACGGAACGCCTCGATGTTCGGCCCTCCCGGCCACGCCTACGTGTACTTCATCTACGGGATGTGGTGGAGCCTCAACCTGGTCTGCGGCCCCGAGGGGCACGCGAGCGGTGTCCTGCTGCGCGGCGGCGAGATCCGCAGGGGTCAGGAGCAGGCCCGCAGGCGCCGCCCGAAGGCCCGCAAGGACACAGAACTGGCCAAGGGCCCGGCCCGCCTGGCGACAGCCCTCGACGTCGACCGCACCCTCAACGGCACCGACCTGTGCACCCCCGACGACACCGCGCCGCTCAGCGTCTTCGCTGGTGACCCTGCCGACGAGAGCGCGATCAAGAGCGGCCCGCGCACCGGTGTCGGCGGCGAGGGAGCCCACCACCCCTGGCGCTTCTGGATCGCTGACGACCCGACAGTGAGCCCATACCGGCCACACCAGCCGAGGCGCCGCAGGAGCTGACTTGACGGAGGTGGGGCCGGGGCCTAATGTAGGTCGAGCCGCTTGAAACGGGACGGCCAGTCACCGAGACCTCAGAGTCCAGTGAGAACACCTCCTGCAAGCGGCAAACTCACTACCTACGACATACCCCAACCTGGGGTCGCTTTCGGCACGCCGAAAACAGACTCCAGAAGCTCGATTAGGAGCTTCCGGGGAAATCCGTTAACGTAGTGGACACACCGAAGGGAAGCGCCCGGAGGAAACCCGAGAGGGAATCCGAAGGAAGCGTCCGTTCCTTGAGAACTCAACAGCGTGCCAAAAGTCAACG